>DASRJL010000213.1:0-8683 GCA_035649495.1 Burkholderiales bacterium
CCGCGACGGCGCGGAGATAAACGGCGGTCTGGCCGCTTACGGTTTCAGCGCGGCGGATATGCGCGCGATCAACCGGGAGAATGCAGTGAAACTCATGCCGCGGCTCAAAGCCTGATACGGCGTGACCAGTGACCGGTGACCGGTGACCAGTCACCCGACCATCGCGAGCGATTCGAAAACAGGAGGAGAAAAATGAAGGCCATCGACACAGAATTCGGATCGGGAACCCGACAGGCCACGAGCCTTGAGCGGCGCGTGTTTCTCGGGAGCATCGCCGCGCTCGGCGCAGGCGCGCTTTTCCCGGGATGCGCGTCCGTGGAGACCGGCGCCGCGGCGCGGCGCATAGACGTCCACCATCACATCGCGCCGCCCGCCTACTCCGCGGCGCTCAAGGCCATGATGCGCAGCCATGCCGCGTGGTCGGTCGAGAAATCGCTGGAGGACATGGACAAGAGCGGCATCGCGACCTCGATCACGTCGCTCATCAACCCGGGTCTGCAGGCCTGGCCGACCGATGTGGCGGGAGCGCGCAAGATCTCGCGCGACTCGAACGAATACGCGGCGCGGCTCGCCCGCGATCATCCCGGCCGCTTCGGCTCGTTCGCCGCCATCCCGTTCCCGGACATCGAAGGCTGCATGCGGGAGATCGAGTACGCGATGGATACGCTCAAGGCCGACGGCATCTATCTGTGGACGAGCTACGGCGGCAAGCTGCTGGGCGACCCGGCGTTCTTCCCGATACTGGAGGAGCTGAACCGCCGCAAGGCCGTCGTCTACACGCACCCCGCCACCCCGGCCTGCTGCGCGGGCATCATGCCGTGGATCTCGATCAACGCGATCGAGGGGCCGGTTGACACGACTCGCACCATGATCAGCCTGGTATTCCAGGGCGGCGCCGCGCGCTACCCGGACGTCCGCTGGATCTTCTCGCACAGCGGCGGCGTGACGCCGTTCCTGCTGTCGCGCTTCGAGCGGCACATGATCGACGGCAAGGACGCGAAGGAAAAGGCGCCCAACGGGCCGCTGCTCGAGCTGCGGAAGTTCTACTACGACACCGCCCAGGGTAACCACCCGGGCGCGCTGGCGGCGCTCACGAAGCTCGCGCCGATTTCACAGATCCTGTACGGCACGGATTTCCCGTTCCGGGACGGCGCAGAGGAGAACGCCGGTCTGGGCGCCCAGGGATTCAGCGCGGCGGATATGCGCGCGATAAACCGGGAGAATGCCTTGAGGCTTATCCCGCGCCTCAAGGCATAACGGCGTGACCAGTGACCAGTGACCAGTGACCAGTGACCAGTGACCAGTGACCAGTGACCAGTGACGGACAACTGGCACTCTGGGAGTTCACCGCGCAATCAGCAGCGCCGGCTCAGGGCGAGCGCATGCGCTCAACCCCAACCCAGGCACAAAGCAACCGGTCACTGGCGTACGCGCCCGGTCACTGGTCACCGCTTTTCAGGCGCATCAGCTTCAGCGCGTTCTCGAAGTAGATCTTCCGCCTGTCTTCCTCCGACAGCGCGAGATCCTCGACGGAGCGTATGCCCTCCCGGATGAACATCGGTCCGCCCTCGGGATCGAACGGGCAGTCGCTCGCGAACACGACGTGGTCCGCTCCGAAGAACGCCAGCCCGCACGCGAGCGGCGCCGCTGCCCCGCCGAGCACCGTGTCGCCGTAGAACATCCTGAAGTATTCGATCGGCGCTTTCTTCAGCCGCTTGAGGACCTCCGCCTCCTCCCCATCCGCGCTGCGCGAGCCCAGTTGCGCCCATAAGGTTTCCGCGCGCCCGGCGAAATAGGGAATCATGCCGCCGCAGTGATGCGTGATGACGCGCAACCGCGGCAGCCGGTCGAACAGTCCCGAGAAGACCATGCGCGCCATCGCCACGCTGCTTTCGAACGGCCATCCCAGCACCTGCCATATCTCGTACTTGGACCTGGGCTCGTGGGGATAGTCGGCGCGGGACGCCGGACGCGCCGGGTGCATCCAGACCGGCAGGTCGTGCAGGTTCGTCACGCGCTCCAGCACCGGCAGGAATTCGGGGTCGTCGAGCGGCCGCCCCGCGACGCTGGTGCAGAGCTGGATGCCGCGCGCCCCAAGCTTCGTTATCGCGCGGTCCATCTCGTCGAGCGCCGCGGGCACGTTGTTCATCGGGAGCGAGGCGATGAACGCCGGGAATTCGGCGGGCCATTTCGCGCACATCTCGGCCATGCCGTCGTTCGCGACCCGGGCGAACTCGGGCGACAGGTCCGGGCCGCCGAGAAGCTCCGGCGGCGGCAGCGACAGCGTCAGCACCTGCCGCACGTCGCTGAAACTCTCGCGCAGCATGGCCACGCGCGCCTCGATGTCCCAGAGCATGCGGAGACTCGACATGCGCCGCACCATGCCGGGCTCTTTCGAATGGGTCTTCACCAGCTCCAGGTAGCTGGCCGGCATCACGTGATTGAAGATGTCGATCTTGCGAGGGCTCATGGTCAGTACTCGTCGAACAGGCGCTGCACTTCCTCGGGATCGGAAGTCTTCGTCAGGGCGAGCGATAGCAGCAGCGCCGATTTGTGCGGATTCAGATTGTCGGCGACGACCATTCCGGGTTCGCTCCAGTTGTTGTTGCGAACGACCCGTCCTTCGCCGACGCGGGAGCTTTGCACGACCACTGCGCGGCGGCCGGCGGCGATATCGGCCAGCTCGTTCGCCAGGTTGCCCGTCGAGCCGGCGCCCGAGCCCGCGGCGACCAGTCCTTTTGCGCCGAGCTGCAGGGCCGCTTCCGCCAGCCCGGGCTGGCAGCCCGTGTGGATGTACAGCACGTCGACCGGCGGCATGGCGGTTATGGCGCCGACGTCGAACTCGCTGTCCACCGTGTGCCGGCGGAGCGGGGCGCGGTAGTACGCGACAGCATCGGCATCCGCGTATCCGAGCAATCCCATGTCGCGGCTGCGAAACGTGTGCAGGCGATAGGTGCTGGTCTTCGTGACTTCGCGGGCGGCGTTGATCTCCCCGTTCGTTACGACCACAGCGCCCTTCCCGCGCGACTCGGGCGTGGCGGCGACCCTGACCGCATCGAGCAGGTTGACCGGGCCGTCAGCGCTCAAGGCCGTGTAGGGCCGTTGCGCTCCGGTGATTACGATCGGCTTGGCGCTCCTCACGGTCAGGCCGAGAAAGTAGGCCGTCTCCTCCAGCCCGTTCGTGCCCTGGATCAGGATCAGGCCATCCAATTCAGGACGCTGCAGCAGCGCGTTGGCGTGCGCGGACAGCCGGCGCAAGTCGTCCAGGGTAGCCACGGCATGCGGATTGCCCTCGTCCACCTCCACGCGGGCAATGCGCTCGATCTCCGGCAGCGTGGCGAGCAACTCATCCCCCGTCATCCGCGGATTCCCGCTGCGGCTGTAGCGGGTGAAATCCATCCGGTCCGCCCCGCGGCTGTGCAGCGTGCCGGGGCCGAGGAGCAGGCGGATGCGGGGGAGAGGCATGCTTCGCATCATACTGCGGTCCGGATACTGCGGTTCGGATACTGCGGTTCGGGTACTGCGGTCCGGAACCCGGTTCATCTGTACCGCCCTATCTGCACCGCTCTATCTGAACCGCTTTTCTTGGGTCTACAATGTCCCGGTCACCCAACCATCGGGAGAGGCCATGACTCAAAGCACCATTATTTCAGCGGACTCGCACGTTTTCGAACCCGTAAATCTGTGGGATACGCGGCTGGACAGGAAATTCCGCGAACGGGGACCACGCTTCGTTCCCGAATACCAGGGCAAGCCGGGCACCTGGTTCGTCGCCGACGGCATCAACCCGCGGCAGATCGACAGCATCGCGGCCGTGGGCGTCGCCAAGGAAGACCTCGTCAAGTTCAAGAACGTCCGCTACAACGACCTGCGGCCGGGCGGCTGGGACCCGGTCGAGCGGCTGAAGGACCAGGACATCGACGGCGTGTCGGCAGAGGTACTCTATTGCACCTACGCCATGAACCTCTATGCGATGCCCGACGGCGAACTTCAGGAGGCCTCGTTCAACGCCTACAACGAATGGCTGGTAGAGATGTGCAGCCAGGCGCCCGACCGGCTGGTGGGCCTCGCGCTGATCTCGATGCACAACGTCGAGCACGCGGCGAAGGAGCTCGAACGCTGGACGAAGCGCGGGCTGCGCGGCGCGATGATCGCCGCCGTCCCGCCGGAGGGCAGCGAGTACAGCGATCCGATGTACGAGCCATTCTGGGCGGTCGCCGAGGAGATCGGCACGCCGATCAGCATTCATACCCTCACCAGCATGCGCAAGGGCAACTACCGCTTCACGCGGGAAAAGCGCGGCGCGGCGCGCTACCCGGAAAGCCCGATGGAGGTCATGCTCACGATCGGTGAAATCCTCACGAGCACCCTCCTCGACCGGCACCCGCGCCTGAAGCTCGTGCTGGCGGAGGCCGACACCGGCTGGTTGCCGTGGCTGCTCGAACGCCTCGACCGCGGGCAGCTTCGCTACGGTGGGCAGAACAACATCCATCTCAAGCTGAAGCCGAGCGAGTACTTTCACCGCAACGTGCACGCGGCCTTCATCATGGACCGCGTTGGCGTCTACACGCGGGAATTCATGGGCGTGGACAAACTCATGTGGTCGTCCGACTACCCACATACCGACTCCACGTGGCCGAAATCGCGGGAAAGCATCGCCCACGATTTCGCGGGCGTCTCCGAAGCGGATCAGTACAAGATGACCTGCACGAACGCGGCGAAGCTCTACGGGTTCAAGGTGAACGGCGGCTGACGATGCGGCTGCGCCGTCTCGCCGCCTGCGCCGCTGCCGGCCTGGCGGCGAGCCTCGCCATCGCAAACGGCGCGAGCGCGCAGGCGTTTCCCACCCGCGCCGTGCGCTACATCATGCCGCTGCCGCCCGGAGGCGAGACCGATATCTTCGGCCGGGTACTGGCCAAACACCTTTCCGATGCCTGGAGCCAGCCGGTCGTGGTGGAAAACCGTCCCGGCGGCGGCACCACCATCGCCACCGAGATCGCCGCGAAGGCACCGCCGGACGGCTACGTATTCATGCACGCCATTACGCCGTTCGGAATCAATCCGACGCTCTACCCGAAACTCTCGTACGACACGCTGAAGGACTTCGCCTGCATCACCCAGATCGGCAACATCTACGGCGTGCTGCTCGCGCACCCTTCGTTTCCGGTGAAGAGCGTGGCGGAGCTGGTCAAGCTGGCCAAAGCGCGGCCGGGTGAGATCGCCTACGCCACCGGCGGCTCGGGAACCATGAACCATATCACCGCCGAAGCGCTGCGCGCGGCCGCCGGTATCAACATCGTACACGTGCCGTACAAGGGAACCAGCCTGGCAGTGCACGATGTGCTGCCCGGGCGCGTGCCGCTGCTCGCCACTATCCTCGTGGAAGCCCTTCCCTACATACAGAGCGGCAGGCTGCGCGTCATCGCCACGACCAACCCGAAGCGCGCGCCATCGCTTCCCGATGTCCCCACCGTGGGTGAAACGCTGCCCGCCTACCAGAGCGGAAACGGATTCTGGGCCATAGTCACGCGCGCGGGAACGCCGGCCGCGGTGCTCAACAAGTTGAGCGCCGACATCGTCAAGACGTTGCAGGTGCCCGACGTGCGCACCCGGCTCGCGGCCGCGGACGTCGAGATCGTGGGCAACAAGCCGGGCGAGTGCGACGTCTTCCTGCGGGAGCAGGTCGCCGCCTGGGGGAAAATCGTCAAGATCTCCGGCGCGCGCGTGGACTGAACACCGGTGACCGGTGACAAGCATGCAATATCACGTTGGAAAGCTGGAAGATCTCCCGTTCGTCGTTCCGCACGGCTACACCGAGCATGCCCGGGGTTACGAGCGTGCGTCCCTGATGGATCGCGGCGCGGGATCCGTCCACATGGGCGCCGGCATCTGCCGGCTGCAACCGGGCGGCGGCATCGCACGCTGCCTGCACGCCTACGAGAAGGGCATTTATCTCCTCGAAGGAGAGCTGGAGTTGATGCGCGGCGCAGCCGCCTCCCGACTGTCGAAGGATGACTACGCGCTGGTTCCCTGCGGCGTGCCGCACGCGATCAGAAATCCGGGCACGGACGCCGCGCGCTGGTTCGAGATGGCGGCGCCGCAGCCGAAACCGCCCGGCGGCTGGCAGGACACGTACTTCGGCAGCGGTGGTGAATGGCCGGCTGAAATCAGCACACCGGACTTCGACAGCCCCGATACGAAGCTCGTGGGCCGCTTCAAGCCGCTCGGGCCTCTCGCGGGCGGCGGCACGGAACGCAAGGGTCTTTCAGTGTACCGCTTCATGCAGCGGGAGTTCGGCGCTCACAACTTCTTCATGATGCGCGGCGAGCTGGCGGTGGGCGGCATGCGCAACTCCCACGACCATCCCATCGAGGAGTTCTATTTCGCCCTGAGCGGCGAGTCCTTCATGGACATCGAAGGCCGGCGCTTTCACCTGCGCGCGGGCGACTTCGCCTGGACCGGGGTCGGCGCGTGCCACGCCTTCGCCCAGACCGGCGACGAGCCCTTCCGGTGGATAGAAACCCAGGCGCCGCAGTTCCCCGACCGCAACGGCACGCGCAACTACGCCGAGTGGGACAAATATCAGAAGGGTTTCTAGACGCGCACGTTCACCGGTCACCGTTCGCCGGTCACCGAAGTTATGCCGACTGCGAAATGCGGGCGTTGGCGAGATCGAGGCGCTCCACCAGCGTGAGCAGCATGCCGTGCGCGATCTGCAGCCGGCAGCCATCGCTCAGGCGCGCCATGCCGGCAGGGTCGAACTCGGCGATCAGCACGTCCGTCATGGCTTCGACGCTCGCGTAGCGGGTCGCCGCCGCACCCTGGATGTAGGCCATCTCCCCGAAGCACTCCCCGGCCTTGAGCAGGTTGAGCAGGCGGCCGCGCTTGGTCACCTTCACCTGGCCCGCACCGAGTATGAACATGCTGTGCCCCGCTTCATCCTCGCGCAGTATCGGGCTGCGCGGCGGCAGGCGGCGCCACTGGCTGGTGTGAACCATCTCCCATAGCTGTGCGTCGTTGAGCTGCCCGAAGAGCCCGCTTTTCCGGAGGATGCCGAATTTCTCGGAATCCGCGATATCGCGCTGGTAGACGGAGAGCTTGCCCACCTGCGCCAGCTCGAGCGCGAGCTCCGCCCAGGTCGGGTAACGCTCCTCGGGCTGCTTGCTCATCATCTTGAGCACGATCTCGTCGAGCCGTTGCGGCACCTCGGGCCGCACGGTGCGCGGCGCCGTCGGGACGACGTTCTCGATCTTGTCAAACAGCTCGTCCATCGTGGCGGCAGCGAACGGCCGCCGGCCGATCAGGAGCTCGTACAGGACGACTCCCATCGCGTACATGTCGCTGTGAAGGGTGAGCGCGCCTCCCCTCAGCTGCTCCGGCGACATGTAGCTCGGCGTGCCGACGATCAGCTGCGGCAGCGTGCCGGTCGACTTGAGCAGTGCCGACCCGAAGTCGGCCAGCTTGATGTTGGTGCCCTGCGTCACGAGGATGTTGGCGGGCTTGATGTCGCGATGGATGATGCCCTGGCGAAACGCGTAGTCGAGCGCGCTGCACGACTTGAAGCCGAGCTGGATCACGTCGTCCACGGGCAGCAGCGCGTCCGGCCGCGTGACGTTGAGGAGGTTGCCGCCGGGCACGTACTCCATGGCGACGTAGCCGGAGTCCTCCTGCAGCACCGCTTCGTAAATCTCGACGATATGCGGATGGGAGAGTCGTCCCGCCAGCGCGGCCTCGTTCCTGAACTGCCTGCGCGTCTGCTCCTCCTTCAATACGCCGCTCTCGAACACCTTGAGCGCGACTTCCTTCCCGGCGAACGTGTCGAGCGCGCAGTACACGGTGCCCGAGGCCCCTGAGCCGAGCGGCCGCTTCACTTCGTACTTGCCGAACTGGGTTTTCACGCTCAGGCTCCGGACCGCCTCGCGCCAGTTTATGCCATGCTGGGCGATAATTGTCGCTACGTCCCTCAGCACGCCCATCGAAATGGAGGATCTGTCAGCCATGAGTTCCCCCGCGGGAGCAGCGCCCGCCGACCGCTACGCCACCGTCAACGGCCTCGCCATTCATTATCGGGAATGGGGCGCCCGCGGTTTGAGGCCGCTGGTCCTGCTGCACGGCATCGCGCGCGTGGCGCGCACCTTCGACCACGCTGCCCCTCATTTCAGCGACAGGCACCACGTGATCGCGATCGATATGCGCGGGCACGGCGACTCCGATTGGGACCCGCAAGCGGCATACCTGGTCGAGGATTACGCGAGGGACGTCGAAGCCCTGATCGAACAGCTCGGGCTGAGGAACGTCGCCCTGTGGGGGGCCTCTACCGGGGGGCGCGTCGCCCAGGTGATTGCCGGTTCCCGCCCGGAGCGGATAGCGGCGGTCATCGTGGAGGACGTCGGGCCCGAGCGCCCGCCAGCCATTTCCGCAAGGCGGGGCGACCGCATGGCGCAGGAAGAAAACGGATGGGCGTCGGTCGACGAGCTGGTGCTGAAGCTCCAGGCCGACTACCCTCGCACGGCCGAGCCTCTCCTCAGAGATTTCGCCGAAGCGGGCTCGAAGAAACGCCCCGACGGACGCGTCGTCTGGAAGCGCGACCCGGCGATCCAGAAGGGATTCATCCCGACCGAGATCTGGCGCTACGTCGAAGCGATCCGCGCGCCCATCATCTACATCCTCGGCGGCGCGAGCA
>DASRJL010000214.1:0-8436 GCA_035649495.1 Burkholderiales bacterium
GACCTTGAGCGCCACCTCCTTGCGGGCGTAGGTGTCGAACGCGCAGTACACGGTGCCCGAAGCGCCCGACCCGAGGGGCCGCTTCAACTCGTACTTTCCGAATCGCGTTTGCATGCGAACCTCGCGGGAGCTTCGGGAACGAGTCTCGCGACTGATGACAGAAAGAAGTCTTAGGACGGCAATTCCCGAAGGAGAAATAACGACGGCAATGCGCGCGGCTTCAACGGCGGCTCTTGAAGCGCTCCGTCGCCTTCACCAGCTCCGCGCTGATCCCGGGCTCCCACGCCGAGTGACCGGCGGCCGGGACGACGATGTACTCGGCTTCGGGCCACGCGTTGTGGAGATCGTCGGCCGTGACGATAGGGCAGACGGCATCGTAGCGGCCCTGCACGATCGTGCACGGGAGGTGGCGTATACGCCCCACGTTCGCGAGCAGCGCGTTCTGCGGCAGGAAGATGTCGTGCGTGAAGTAATGCGCTTCGATGCGCGCAAGCCCCAGCGCCACCGTATCCCCGGCGAAGTAGGCGACCGTGTCCGGGCTCGGCAAGAGCGTCGAGCACGCGCCCTCGTAACTCGACCAGGCGCGCGCCGCCGTCATGTGCACCGCGGCGTCCGGGTCGACCAGGCGCCGGTAGTAGGCGCGCAGCAGATCGCCGCGCTCGGCTTCGGGGATCGCGTCCACGAACCGGCGCCACGCTTCCGGGAAGAAATTGCGCAGGCCGTGGATGAACCAGTCGATCTCGCTGCGGCGGCACAGGAAGACGCCCCGCAGGATGAAACCCGCGCAGCGCGCCGCGTGCGCTTCGCCGTAGGCGAGCGCGAGGGTGCTGCCCCAAGAGCCGCCGAACACGAGCCAGCGGTCGATCTTGAGGTGCTGCCGCAGCCGCTCGATATCGGCGACGAGGTGCGGGGTCGTGTTCTCCTTCAGCTCCCCGAGCGGCGTGGAGCGGCCGGCCCCGCGCTGATCGAAAATTATTATGCGGTAGCGCGCGGGATCGAAAAAGCGGCGGTGCGCCGGCGCGGCGCCCGCCCCGGGTCCGCCGTGCAGGAACAGGACCGGCATGCCGTGCGGATTGCCCGACTGCTCCCAGTACATGCGGTGCACGCCGTCCAGCCTGAGCATGCCGGAGCCGTACGGCTCTATCTCCGGGTAGAGCTCGGCGCGGGAGGGGTGGTAGATGTCAGCCATAGCGGAAACATAGCACAGCCTGCCGCAGATGGATCCCCGCCTTCGCGGGGATGACTGACTCGGCCGTTCCTAAGCAGACCGCGTGCGCCGGGCCTCGGGCAGGGTGCGTGCGCTGTGCAGCCGGTGAAGCGTGATGCGGCGCACGACCGCCTTGCTGGCCTCGATGTGGGCCTTCAGGATGAGCTGCGACTGCGCGAGCTGGCGGCGCATCACGGCGCGCAGGATTTGCGCGTGCTCCTCGTAGGTCGAGTCGATGCGGTCGGGCTGCGTGAAGTCGAGACGGCGGATGATGCGGATGCGCTCGGTGACCTCGTGGTGGATGCGCGCGAGCTGGGGATTGCCCGCCGCTGCGACGAGCGCCGTGTGAAAGCGCTCGTCGAGCTCGCAGGCCTGCTGCGGATCGCGCTCGCGCTTCTCCGGCGGCACGAGCCAGATGCCTTTCAGCTCCTCGAAATCGGTCCGGTCCGCCATTTCGCATACCTTCTGGCTTGCCGCAAGCTCCATGATCACGCGCACGTCGTAGAGGTTCTCGAAGAACTCGAAGTCGAAGGGATTGACGCTCCAGCCGTTGCGCGAGGAGACCTGTATGTAGCCTTCGCGCTCCAGCTTGTAGAGGGCTTCCCGTACCGGGGTGCGCGAGACGCCCGCCCGCACGGCCACCTCCGTTTCCGTAAAGCGGTCCCCGGGCAGGAGCCGGAAGTCGAAGATGTCGCCCTTCAACTGCTCGTAGACAAAAGCAGAGAGGTTGCTGCGCGAGATGAGCTTCATTGCGGTTTCCCCCCGGCTGACAGGAATTTTCTCCAGCCCCCGAACGCCGAAATATCGCGTGCGCCGGCGACGGCATACTGCTCGCAGACGAAGCCCTTGACCTGCCGGCCGTCGGCGAGGGCGATCGAGCCTATCCCCAGCGGCGCCGGGATGGCGGCGACGAAGGCCCCGAACTCGCCGGGCGGCAAGGTCCATAGCTCCACTTCGATCGCCGCGCCGTGGCCGCCGTCTTTGCCGTTGCCGGTGCGCACGAGCCCGGGCTTGCGCGGGTTCGCTCCCGGCAGCTCGTAGAGCCGGTAGGCAGGTGCGGTGAGCGCCGGACCGATCAGGCGCGCGCCGCGCGCGGTCAGCTGGTGGTTGAGCGGCAGCCCGGAGAGGTGTGCGCCCACCACGGCGAGCACGATACCCTCGGGCGCGGCGGACTCGGAGATGCGCGCAGCCGGCAGCGGATGACGCGTCGCGCCGAGTTGCGCACCGGCGGCGCGCTGGATGCGGTCCGCGTATTCGAGCAGCGTGCCCTCACCGAACGGCGGCGCGACGAGCGTAACGCCGGCTGGAAGCCCGTCGCGGCGCAGCCCCGCAGGCACTGCAACCGCGCAGTAGTCGAGAAGATTCACGAAATTCGTGTAATAGCCCAATTTTCTGTTCAACTCCAGAGGTGAAGCGGCGATCTCTGCCAGCGTGTAGATCGTTGGCGCAGTGGGGAGCAGCAGGGCGTCGATGCCGGCGAGCGCGGCGTCGCACCGGCGCTTCAGCGCCTGAAGCCGGTAGGCAGCTTCGAATGCGTCGACGGCGCTGAACTGCGAGCCGTGCTCTATGATCCCGCGGGTCACCGGCAGCAGCGCATCCGGATGTTCGCCTATGAACGCCTTGATGGCGGCGAGGCGCTCAGCTACCCACGGGCCCTCGTACAGCATGCGCGCTGCTTCCGCGAACGGGGCGTAGTCGATCGGCACGGCGACCGCCCCGATGCGTGCGAGCATCTCCAGCGCACGCTCGAAGTGCTCGCGGGCCGCCGCATCGCCGAAGAACTCGAGATCTCCCGGCATGCCGAAGCGCGGATTCGATACCGCCCGCCCGAAACCCGGGCCCAGGCCGGTCTGCGGCGTCGCGGCGGCAGAAGCGGTGCGCGACCAGGGATCGTCCGTGTCGTAGCCGCGCACCGCTTCGAAAACCGTGCGGGCGTCATCACACGTGAGAGCGAGGATGGATACGCAATCGAGGGAACGGCACGCGGGCACCACTCCCGAAGCGCTGATGAGACCGCGCGTCGGCTTCAAGCCCACGGTGTTGGTGAAGGCGGCGGGGACGCGGCCCGAGCCGGCGGTATCCGTGCCGAGCGCGAAGCTCACCTGGCCGGTGGCGACGGCCACCGCGGAGCCGGAGCTCGAGCCCCCCGCGATGTAGCGCGGATCGAAGGGATTGACGCACGCACCGTAGGGCGAGCGCGTGCCGGTCAGGCCGGTCGCGAACTGGTCGAGGTTGGTCTTGCCGATCAGGAGCGCGCCGGCATCCTGCAGGCGGCGCACGCAATGCGCCGTTGCCCGGGGGACGCGGGCGAACCGGGGACACGCGGCGGTCGTCGGGATGCCGGCGACGTCGATGTTGTCCTTCACCGCAAACGGAATACCGTAGAGCGGCAGCGCTACGCCGGTATCCCGCGCGCGCTCCAGCGCCGCGGCGCCGGCCCGCACTTCTCTTTCCTCCACGACGTGTATCCATACGGGGCCCGCGTCTGCAGCGGCGATAGCGGCGTAGACATCGCTCACCACCCGTGCCGGCGTCAGCGTACCGCCCGCGTAATCGCGCGCGAGGCTGGCTATGTCGAGACTGTAGGGAAGCGTCATGGGGTGTCAGGCGAAATGGCACGCCGCCTCGTGCCCCGGCCTGATCTCGCGCAGCCCCGGCTCCTCCGTGCGGCAGCGGTCGCGCTGGCGCGGGCAGCGCCCGAAAAACCGGCACACCTTGGGGTCGGGGTTGATGGGACTCTGCGGCTCTCCCGCGAGCACCTCGCGCTCGTCGGGGTGTCCGCAGATCACCGGGATGGATTTCACCAGCGCCTGCGTATACGGGTGCGCGGGACTGCGGAAGAGCGTCTCGGTGGGGCCCTGCTCGACGATGCGGCCGAGATACATCACGATCACCCGGTCGCACAGCATGCGAACGACGTTGAGATCGTGCGACACGAAGAGATAGCTCATGCCGAGCCGGCTCTTCAGGTCGGCGAGGAGCTTCAGTATCGTCGCCTGCACCGAGACGTCGAGCGCCGCGGTCGGCTCGTCCAGGACCAGCAGCGCCGGCGACATGGACACCGCGCGGGCGATGCCGACGCGCGCTTTCTGCCCGCCCGAGAGCTGGTGCGGGTAGCGCGGCAGCAGCTCCGGCGGCAGGCCGACCTTGTCCGCGGCGTCCATGACCCGGCGCGCGAGCTCTTCCCGCTCGGTGACGCGCGCGAGGCGCTTCAGCGGCTCGGCGATGGTGTCGAACGCGGTGTGGCGGGGATTCAGGCTGTCGGTCGGATCCTGGAACACCATCTGGATCTTCGGCCGGAACGGCGACTGCGGAAACAGGCGCGCCGGTATGTAGCCGATGTTGCGGCCGTCGAAGACGATGTCACCCGCGGTGAGGTCGAGCATGCGCGTGATGAGCCGGACGAGGGTGGACTTGCCGCAGCCGGACTCGCCCACGAGCCCGACGCTCTCGCCCTTGCCGATGGAGAACGTGACGTCGTCCACTGCGTGCAGCATGGCCCTGCGCCGGCCGCCCGCGGAAGCGAGCCACGAGCCGCCCCCGACGGGAAAGTGCTTTCTCAGGTCCACGCAGTCGAGGAGGTTCATGAGACTCCCAATGGGTGGAAGCAATAAGCGCTATGGCCACCGCCGAGCGTTACCGCCGGCGCCGCGTCCCGCACGCACTCCTCGGTGGCGCGCTCGCAGCGCGCGTGGAAGCGGCATTTCGGCAGATCAGCGCGCCGCAGGTCGGGAAGATTGCCCGGGATGGTGGAGAGGCTCGCGATGGAGCCCTCGCGCGTCGGCGTCGAGGCGATGAGGCGGGCGGTGTAGGGATGACAGGGCCGGCTGAACAACTCGCGCGTCGGGGCGACTTCGACCACGTGCCCCGCGTGCATCACGACGATCCGGTCGCAGTACTCGGAGGCGAGCGCGAGGTCGTGAGTGATGAAAATCGTCGCCATCTGCCGCTCGCGCGCAAGCTCGCGCACGAGATCCATGATCGCGGCCTGCGTGGTCACGTCGAGCCCGGTAGTCGGCTCGTCGGCGATGAGCAGCTGCGGATTGCAGGCGAGCGCGAGCGCGATCATCACGCGCTGGCACTGGCCGCCCGAAAGCTCGAACGGATAGGCGTCGCTGCGCCGCTCCGGGTCGGGGATCCGGACCTGCGCGAGGCATTCGACGGCTTTCTTCCTCAACTCCGCCTGCAGCGTGGTCGTGTGCGCGATGAGCACGTCCTCGATCTGGGCGCCGACGCGGCGGATGGGATTCAACGCGGTGCGCGCGCTCTGGAAGATCATCGCGGCCTCGCGCCCGCGCACCTCCTGCAGGGTGGCCTCGCTCGCCGCCAGCACGTCGAGCCCGCCGAAGCTTACCGACCCGCTGGTGATGCGCGCCGCGGGATCGAGGATGCGCAGGATGGCGTAGGCGAGCACCGATTTGCCCGAGCCCGATTCTCCGACGATGCCGACGGTCTCGCCTTTCCCGACTTCGAGCGACACGTTCTCCAGCGCCCGGACCGTGCCCGAGCGCGTGCGGAACTCCAGCGACAGGTCCTCTACGGACAGGAGCGGTTTCGTCGCGTCGTGGCGGATCCGGCTGGCGGTTCTGGAGCGTCTGAAATTCATGTTCGGCTACAGGTTCCCGGTTGGATTCACGATGGCGCGTGCGGTCGCGACCGGGGAGCACGAGGGGGATGGGAAGGCCCCGAGCGATTCTGCCGGAAGGGGCCCATCCCCCTCGTTCCCTGATGGGAGGAATTGGCATCCAGTATCGAAGGCGCCCGCTTTCATCATGTCCTCATCCTCGGGTCCAACATGTCGCGGAGCCCATCGCCGAGCAGGTTGAAGCAGAAGACCGCCAGCATCAGTACCGCACCGGGGAAAAGCGCCACCCACCATTCGCCCGAGATGATATAGGTCGCGCCTTCCGCGACCATCACGCCCCATTCGGCGTCGGGCGGACGCACGCCCAGCCCGATGAAGGAGAGCCCCGCGGCATTGAGTATGGCCCAGCCCATGTTGAGCGATATCTGCACCATCATCGGCGGCAGCACGTTGGGAAACACGTGTACCGCGAGCGTGCGCAGATCGGAGTTGCCGGCGAGCCGGGCCGCCTCGACGTAGCCCATGTTGCGGCGAACGTTCACCTCCGCCCGCGCGACGCGGATGTAGAAGGGCAGGTTGATGATCGCGGTGGCGAGCACGATGTTGGCCACGGTGTTCCCCAGCGCCGCGACGATGCCCATGGCGAGCACGAAGAGCGGGAACGCCATGATCGTGTCCGAGATGCGCCCGATGACGCGGTCCGACCAGCCGCCGTGGAAGCCGGCGATGGAACCCAGGACGGAGCCCACGAAGAACGACGCGAACACGGCCGAGATGGCGATGCCGAAATCGAGCCGCGCGGCCACCATGATGCGGGAGAGTATGTCGCGTCCCAGCGCGTCGGTGCCGAACCAGTGCGCGTGCGAGGGCGGCTGCAGCGCCGCCGCGGTGTCCGACGCGAGCGGATCGTACGGGGTCAGCCAGGGACCGCAGACGGCGAGCGCCACGAACGCGAAGAACAGCACGAACGCCCCCAGCGTCACCGGGTTTTCGGTCGCCACGTAGCGGACGTGGCGCAGGGTGTCGCGAAGTCCCGGCGCTGTCTTGAGAGCGGCGCCTTGCAGTGCTGCGGTGGTGTCCACGCCTCATTTCTCCATTTATGCTTCCACGCTTACCCGTGGATCGATCACGCCATAGAGTATGTCTATGGAGAGATTGAGCAGCACGTAGAGGAGCGCCATGGTCAGCACGAATCCCTGTACCGGCGCGTAGTCCGAGGCGACGAGCGCTTCGATCACGTAGGAGCCTATTCCCGGCCAGGCGAAGACTTTTTCCACCAGCACGTTCGAGCCGAGCAGGAAGGAGAAGACCATCCCGAGCGTCGTGACGACCGGCAGGAGCGCGTTGCGGAAGGCGTACGCATAGAGCACCTTCGCGCGCGACAGCCCCGACGCCCGCGCCGTGCGGATGAAGTCAGACGAGAGCACGCCCAGCATGGACGCCCGCGTCATGCGCATGAGCGGCGCCATGACGAAGAGACCCAGCGTCACCGAGGGCAGGACGAGCTGCTTCGCGCAGGCCATGAAGAGCTCGAAATCGCGCGCGATCAGGCTGTCGACGAGATACAGCCCGGTGATCGGCGGCGGGGCGGAGAACGACACGTCGAGCCGGCCGAGGGGAGAAGGCGCCCATCCCAGGAGATAGTAGAAGATGTAGGCAAGCAGCAGGCCGGTAAAGAACGTCGGCAGCGAAACGCCCGCGGTCGCCAGCATGCGGCACAGGTGATCCGCCCAGGAGCCCGGGCGGGTGGCGGCGAGCACGCCGAGCGGAATCGCGATGCTGCACGCGAGGACGAGCCCGCACAGGGTCAGCTCCAGGGAAGCCGGCAGCCGGGAGGTGAGTTCCTTGAGCACGGGCTGGCCGGTGGAGAGCGAGTTGCCGAGATCGCCGCGGGCGAGGTCCTTCAGGTACCAGGCGAACTGGTGAGCGAGGCTCTTGTCGAGGCCCAGGTGCGCGCGGATCTGATCGATCGCTTCCTGGGTGGCGGCCGGGCCGGCGAAATAGGCGGCCGGATCGCCGGGCAGGGCGCGCGTCAGCAGGAACGTGACGATCACGACCCCGATGACGTTGGGCAGCGCGCCGATCAGGCGCGTGACGGTCAGCTTGAACATCGTTGTACCGAAGGATTCATTCCTGTATTTGTTCTTCTTGGCGTCTTGGCGGTTAATGGATGTGTTTCGCCGCCGTGAACCGTGCTGCCCCGCAGCGCTCCAGCGCGTGCGCGACGCGAAAGCAGACGTCCTCGCGCCACGGCGCGGCGATGATCTGCATCCCGACCGGCAGCGAAGCGCCGCTATCATCCGGGTCGGCAACGGCTCCTACCGGGGCTGCGACCACCGGCAAGCCGATGCAGGAGATGGGCTGCGTCAGCAGCCCGGCGTTCGGCCGCGCCAGCATCGTTCGTCCCCGCACCGTGAAGGTTTCCTGACCGATCTTCTGCGCCGGCCGCGGCGTCGCCGGTGCAAGAATCGCGTCCACGCTGTCGAAGAGAGGCATCACCTTGCGGTAGTACCACCGGCGAACGCGCTGCGCCTGCAGATACCAGGCGGTGGGCATCAGCGCGCCTGCGAGCAGGCGGTCCTGAATCAGCGGCTCGAAATCCTCCGCGCGCTTTCTCAGATTGGCGAGGTGCAGTTGCGCGCCC
>DASRJL010000215.1:0-53627 GCA_035649495.1 Burkholderiales bacterium
GGGGATGCGGCCCGGCCTCGGTCTCCGGAACGGTGGTGCGGGACGGGACGCGGAGCCGCTGCGTCGCATATGCTTCCACTTGCCGGGCCTGCTCGCTGCTCCCGCACCCTGCTGCGCACACCGAGTCGCAGCGGCACCCCCGGTGACGCGCACCGATTGCTGAAAAGATGGTGAAGGAATGACCGATGGCTGGTCGGAGGCCGCGTCGAGGGGAGGAGCAGGGAAACCCGGGGCCATTCACTCCGCTTTAATCCCCGCATCTCTGATCACGCCGGCCCACACCGCGGTCTCGGCCTTGATGCGGGCGGCGAGCGCCTGCGGCGTGCTGGTCTCGGGTTCCAGCCCCTGTCGCCCCATCGCCTCCTGCGTGTCCGGCAAGGCAATCGCCTTTATTACCGCGTCGTGGATGCGGCTCACGATGGCCGCAGGCGTCCCGGCGGTAACGAGCATCGCATACCACGAGCGCACGTCGAAACCGGGATAACCGGATTCCGCGATGGTCGGCAGCTCGGGCACCACCTTCGAGCGCCGGATGCCGGTCGTGGCCAGCGCCTTCAGGCGTCCTGCTTTTACGTGCGGCATCGACGATGCGACGCTCCCGAAGATGACCTGGGCCTCGCCGCCGAGCACCGCCGTCGCGGCCGGTCCGCCGCCCTTGTAGGCGACGTGCACCATGTTGACGCCAACCCGCTTCTTGAAAAGCTCGGAAGCCAGATGCACCGGCGTGCCGACACCGGCCGAAGCGACGTTGAGCGAGCCGGGCTTCTGCTTTGCGAGCGCAATGAATTCCCTGAGCGTGTTTGCCTGGACGGAAGGATGGATCACGAGCAGGTACTGCGCGCCGGCGAGAGAGGTGACCGGTTGCAGGTCGCGCTCGACGTTGTACGGGAGCTTGTAAAGGCTCGGGTTGACCGTCGTAACGTGGTTGAGCCCCACGAGCGCGGTGTAGCCGTCCGGCACCGCCTTTGCAACCAGCTCCACCGCGATGTTGCCGGCGGCGCCCGCGCGATTGTCCACCACCCACTGCTGGCCCAGCACCTCGCCCAGCCTCGGCGCGAGTATGCGGGCAAGCGCGTCCGTGCCTCCTCCGGGGGAGGTCGGCACGAGCAGGCGTATGGGCCTGGTGGGATATTTCACTTCCGCCGCGTACGAAGCGGCGGTAGACGCCAGCGCGACGCCGAGCAGGAGGTGCGGGATGACCGTGCTTGCCATTCGATATAGTCTACCTGCTCGTCGGTCTTTCGCGAGTGCAGCGATGCCGGCGCGAGGTCGGCCATGCACAGAGAAAAGCGGGACAGTATTATCGCGGCCCTGAAGGCGGATCCGGGCCTGGCGGCGCTCAGGCACTCGCTGGACGTCTACTATGGCGACCCTGTCCGCGACGCCGCCATGGACAGATTGTATGGCCGCTTCATCCGGCCCGGCGATCTCGCCATCGATATCGGCTCGCACGTCGGCGACCGCATCGCATCCTTTCGCCGGCTGGCCGCGCGCGTCGTCGCTCTCGAGCCCCAGCCGGACTGCGCGCGCGTGATCCGCGCGATCCACGAAGCCGATCCGCAAGTGACGTTGATCGAGGGGGCCTGCGGCGCGCGTGAGGGCTTGCTGACGCTACAGGTCAATTCAGCCAATCCGACCGTGACCACGGCATCGTCCGCGTTCGTGCGCGCGGCCCGGGGCGCCAGGGGGTGGGAGGGGCAATTCTGGGATTGCCAGATCGAGGTCGCCGCCACGACTCTCGATGCCCTGATATCGGTGCACGAGGTTCCGGCCTTCGTCAAAATCGACGTCGAGGGATTCGAGCACGACGTCCTCCTCGGCCTGGGCACGCCCCTGCCCGCCCTGTCGTTCGAGTTTACGACCATACAACGCGACGTTGCCGCGCGCTGTCTCTCCCGTCTCGCAGCGCTCGGAGACTATCGGTTCAACGTCTCGTTGGGCGAGACCCATGCCCTGACTTTCGAGGACTGGTTGACCGCGAATGAAATGGAGCGCCATCTCGCCGCGCTCGAGCACGAAGCCAATTCGGGAGACGTTTACGCTGCTCTGAAAGCGTGACCAGTGACCGGTGGCTGGTTTGTCGTCACCAGCGATAGCGTCGTCACCGCGAAGCTCATCACCGTGAAGCTCATCACCGCGAAGCTCAGGGTCGAACGAAGGGCAACATCCGCCTGAGGAAGCCGTCGCGCTCGAACAGGTGGTGCTTGAGACCCAGGCCCACGTGCGAGCCCGCGATGATAACGAGCGCGTAGGCGGTGACGATGTGAACGACGCGGGCGATGGCAGCGAGCCATTCCGTTTTGCCGATGGGATTGGGCAGATCGAACCGTCCGAACAGCTTGATCCCGTAATCGCCGGCCATCACGAAGAGATAGCCGCTCACCGGCATCAGGAACATGCACGTATAGAGCAGCGTCTCGTTCCAGTGAGACATCGAGCGTTCGGCCGGGGTGAGAGTCGGTGCCCAGTCGGGGAGCGGAGTCAGCTTGCGCCAGGCGATGCGCAGCACCACGAGCGCGAACAGGACGAGTCCGATGGACTTGTGCCAGTTGTAATAATCATCCTGGGTCAGCCAGAACACGGTTTTGCCCTGCGCGATGCGGGTCATGATGTTGGCGCCCAGGTACTGGTACGCGAACAGCAGGAATACCGCCCAGTGGAAGAAGCGGGTGATCGCGCCGTAGTGCGTGGCGGAGTTGAGGAGTGGCATGCCGTTCCCCTGGCTGGAAAAAGGGCAAGTATGGTTCGAAAGCGCCCGGCGCCGCTACTGCGTGAACCGCACGCCGGTCTCCGCCGCCACCTTGCGCCAGCGCATGGATTCCTCCCTGAACTGCTCCCGGAAGCGCTCGGGAGTGCTGGCGACGGCGACCGTACCGTCGTCGTGCAACCGCCTGAGGATTTCAGGATCCCTCGCCACCTTGACGAGTTCCTCATTCAGGCGTGCGACGATGGCTGCCGGCGTCGCGGCCGGGACGGCTACGCCTATCCACTGCAGATACGTGAATCCCGGCACCCCCTGCTCCGCCACCGTGGGCACGTCCGGCAGGAAACGCGATCGCTCCGCGGTAGAGATGCCGAGGACACGCGCCTTGCCCGACTTGATGTACGGCATCGACGAAGCGAATCCGCCCCAGATCAGGTCCACCTCGCCGCTCACCAGCGCGATGTTTGCCGGCGCGCCGCCCTTGTAGTGGACGAGCGTGAGCCTGGCGCCCGCGAGGCGGCTGAACAGGCTCCAGCTCAGCTCGCCGAGGCTGCCCGCGCCCGAGGTGCCGGCGTTCAGCTTGCCCTGGTGGGCTCTGGCGTAGCCGATGAGGTCCTTCACGGATCTGAACGGCGTCGTGGGGTTCGCGAGAAGCAGCGTCGGTCGGTACGTCATGAGGCAGACCAGCGCGAGGTCGGTATAGGGATCGAAGGGGAGATTGGGATAGGCGAGCCTGGCGACCGTGGCAGAGGCCGTGATCGCTGCGAGCGTGTGCCCGTCGGGCGCGGATTTCGCCACGTGGCCCAGTCCGATCGTGGTGCCGGCGCCGGGCTTGTAGTCTACGACGAAGCTGCGCCCGATGTTCTGCGCGAGCTTCTGCGCGTACAGACGCGTTTCGATATCGACCGCGGCCCCCGGCGACAGCGGAACGACAATAGTCACAGGCCTGGAAGGCCAGGCGCTCGCCGTTTCCTGGGCGAGTGCAGCCGCCGACGACGCGGCGCATGCAAGAAAGGCGATCGCGCCTGACAGCGGTCCGGCATGTGAGCCCGTCAAGCGGCTACCCGATACGGTTGATTCTTGCCTCGGTCGCGACTTTGCCGTCCTTCGCAAGGCAGATCGCCCGCCACTCGCCCGCCTGCTCGTCGACCATGACGGTGAGCGTGTCGTCCCAGTAAATGGGCCGGCGGAAATAGCAGTCGAGCTCCAGCGCCTGCGGACGGAAGCGCTTCCAGATCTCAGCGGTGATGAAGCGCACGCCCTGCCCGCCGCCGATGATCGGCGCGCGAAAGCCGGCGCGTTGCGCCGCGGCCGGGTCGACGTGGATGGGATTGTGCGGTCCGCCATAGGCCTTTACCTGCTCGGGCTTCAAGGTAAACGTTGCCACGGCCTTGAGGCACGCCAGGTCTTCGATGACGGCCGCGGGTCTCTCGCCGGCGCCGCGCGTTCCGGCCTTCGAGGGATCCGGACGCAGTGAATCGCGCAGAGAGGTCACGGCGCGCTTGCCATCGCTGCCGCAAAACCACACCTCGGTGGTAGCGACCCGGCCGCGCGGCACTTCCTTGACCTCCACGACTTCGCCGCTGACGGTGAGTGGTTCACCCAGGCGCAGCTGCCGGGACTGGGCGAGCGAGTTGACCATGTTGACAGTGCCATTGGCGTGGATACGGTTCCGCACCCCTTCCCGAATGGCAATACTGATGAAACCCGCCGGGTCCACGCAGTCGCCGAATATGGTCGGATCGATACCGCACAGCTCGATCAAGCGGACCTGTTCCGCCGCATCGACGGTCATCTGCCGGCGCTCGAACTGGTAGCCCGGATAGGGCTCGATCCATTGCTCGCTGGTAGTTTCATTCATCTCTGCCCACCTCGGTATCTCCGTCGCTAGATCACCTCGCGGCGCGCTAACTCCGCGATCTCTTCCGGACTATAACCGAGCGCCGTCAGCACTTCCTCATTCTGCGCCCCCAGGCGCTGGGGCGGAAAGGCCGGGCCCGGGCTCCCGTGCGCGTACTGAAAGGCGGTGTTGAAGCTGCGCATGGTGCGGCCGGTTTTCTCGTCCCTGGTCTCCACCACCAGGCGACGGTGCTCGACCTGGGGTTGGGAAAGCGCCGCGGCGAGTTCCAGAACCGGCGAGCAAGGCACGCCCGCCTCGTCGAGCCGGCGTTTCCATTCTGCCGTGCCGGCGTTCAGGAGCGCATCCTGCACCAGCGGCTTGATGAGCTCCGTGTTCGCGACACGGCCCTCCCGAGTGGCACAGCGCGGGTCCTCCGCCAGATGACCCAGGCCCAGCGCTCGAGCGAGCTTCGCGAAGTGGTCGTCGCGCATGACCGCGAGCATCACCGTGCCATCCGCGGTCCTGAACGTGTCGGAGGTGGGCTCGCGGCTGATCGACATGTTGGCGCGGCGCTTTTGCACGATGCCCGCGTTCAGCCACGCCCCCGCGCTTTGCGAGAGCAGCGAAATCGCCGAATCCAGCATGGCGACATCGATGTGTTGCCCCTGGCCGGTCTGGTTGCGCTGGTACAGCGCCGCGGAGATCGCGAGGGCTGCCTGCAGCCCCGTACCCGTATCGGCAACGCTGTAGCCGGCGCGCATCGGATCGCCGTCGGGCTCTCCGGAGATCGCCATCATCCCGCTCATGGCCTGGATATTGCCGTCGAAGGCCGGCGCCTGGCAGTCGGGCCCGGTCTGACCGAACCCGGAGATCGAGCAGAAGATGATCCGGGGATTCTCCGCACTGAGCGCCAGGTAGCCAAATCCCAGGCGATCGATGACTCCGGCACGGAAGTTCTCCACGGCGACGTCGCACGAGCGCGCGAGCCGCATGACGACGGCCTTCGCCTCGGGCTTCTTGAGGTCGAGGGTCAGTGATTTCTTGCCGGCATTGAACATGACGAAAGTGGCTGCAAGGCCGCCACCCTTCAGCTCCGGATCGCCCGGGCCGTGACGCACGCTATCGCCGCCGTCGCGATCCTCAACCTTGATGATTTCCGCGCCGAGCAGGCCCAGGAGCTGGGTGCAGTAGGGGCCCGACACCACGCGCGTAAAATCCAGCACGCGTACGCCTTCAAACGGTCGCACGATCATTTGCCCTCCGTGGGCGCTGCGATGATGCGGCTGACGATCGCATCGGGAGTTTGCGCGATATCCACCGTCAGCGCATCGTGCGGCTCCTCCAGGGCTTCGAACTGGCTCGACAGCAACGCAGGATCGAAGAAGTGACCCACGCGCTGATTCAAGCGCTGCAGGATCAGGCTGGCATCGCCCCTGAGATAGACGAACCTGACCTGCGGGTCGCCCGCCCCGAGCACCTCGCGATAACGCGCCTTCAAGGCAGAGCACGCGAACACATGGCCCGTACCCTTGCGCTTGTTTTCATCGATAGCCGCTTTTATCGCGCGTAGCCACGGCTCGCGGTCCGCATCAGTCAGCGCAACGCCGGATTTCATCTTCTCGATGCTGGCAGCGCTGTGAAACTCGTCAGCGTCACTGAAGCCCCATCCAAGCGCCGCCGCGAGTTTTTTCCCGATGGTCGTTTTTCCGCAGCCCGCTACGCCCATCACCACTATGATCATGAAGTTCGATCGTTCAGGTGCCGATCAACCCACCGTCGCGCTTGCGAATCACCACTGTCGCCGAGCGCGGCCGGCCGCCGCTCGCATAATCCGGCCAGCGCGAGAACCTGCCCGGGTCTGCCGGGTCGCTGCGGTCGCTCGGGGTCTCGCCGGGGTGCTGGATGTTGATGAACAGCGTGCGTCCGTCGGGCGTCATCGTCGCGCCGGTGATCTCGCTGTTCGTCGGGCCGGTGAGAAAGCGGCGGATCTCGCCCGTGCCGCGGTCGCAGGCGAGCATCTGGTTGTTGCCGATGTTCCTGAACTCGCCCTTGTACATCTGCGAGGCATGCGCGTCGGTCTGGATCCACAGCACGCCGCGCGCATCGATCATCAGCCCGTCGGGGCAGGCGAAGATGTCGCCCTTGATATCGCCCCTGGCCTCGGCGCGCTCGTTGGCCAGATCCCCGGCGAGCACGAAATGGCTCCAGCGGAAGGACACCCCGTCGAAATCGCCGTCTTCCTTCCAGCGGATCACCCCGCCATGCGTATTGTTGGCGCGCGGATTCACGGCGTCGGTACCGGGGAAACCCTTTTGTCCGCGCGACGAGTTGTTGGTGAGCGTGCAGTAGACCTCGCCGGACTTCTGATCGATCGCGAGCCATTCGGGCCGGTCCATCCGGGTGGCACCGAGAGCATCGCTCGCCTGCCGCGCCTTGACGACGACCTCGCCCTGGTCGGCGAAGCCGTTGGCCGGCGTGAGGGGTCCCTGTCCGTGCACAAGCGGCAGCCAGCGGCCGGTACCGTCGGCGTCGAAGCGTGCTGCGTACAGCGTGCCATGGTCGAGCAGCTCGCGGTTGGCCCTGGCGCCGCCCGGCGCAATGCGGTCGCGGCTCACGAACTTGTAGATGTACTCGAAGCGCGCATCCTCCCCCGAGTAGGCCACGGCGCGGCCGTCGCGGGTAACGCCTATCCAGGCGCCTTCGTGCGCTGCGCGGCCGAGTGCCGTGCGCTTGACGGGCATGGACACGGGGTCGAGCGGATCGATCTCGACCACCCAGCCGAAGCGGTTAGGCTCGTTCGGATGCCGCGTCGCATCGAACCGCTCGTCATGCTCGTTCCAGCGGTAGAACGCATCCCGGCGCAATCCCCAGCGCCTCTGGTGTGCGTCGAGCTTGTCGCCGGCGGCGAAGTAATTGGCGAAGTTCTCCTCGCCCGACAAATAAGTGCCCCAGGGCGTCTGGCCGCTGGCGCAGTTGTTGAAGGTGCCGAGCACGGTGCGCCCCGCCGGATCCGCCGCGGTCCGCATGAGCGCGTGTCCCGCGGCGGGTCCGCCGACCGCGAACGGCGTCGTCGCGGTAAAGCGGCGCGCATAGCGCGACGGGCGCACCACCTGCCAGCGGCCTGCGCTCCCCGCCTCGACCTCGATGACCGCCACGCCGTGCGCGGCCTGTGACTTGCGCACCTTCTCCGCGGTCCAGGGATTCATGCCGCCGGGGTGGAGCAAACCGTCGTCGACGTATTCGTGGTTCATCGCCAGCAGGCCACGGCGGTGGCCGTCGAGGGGGTAGTAGTGGATACCATCGTGGTGCATGCCCATCTGCAGCGCCTGCTCGGCCGCCGTGTTCGACGCATCGGGTTTCCACGCGGGCAGCGCGCCCGCCACGCCGACCGGCTCGCCCCAGGGCGCGAGCGGCTCCGCGACGTAGCCCTCGGGCACGACCAGCGTGTCGTCGCCGGTCACCGGCACCGGCTTGAACCCGAGCAGCGGGCCGCTCGCGCCGCCGCCGGGCGTCGCGCAGCTCGACAGCAGCGGCGAGAGCGCGCCGCCGACCAGCGCGGCGAGGCCGCCCCGGATCACGACGCGGCGGCGCGGGTCGGATACCTCGTGAATGCTCGGGTTGGCCGAGCGGTTGCTGTCCTCCAGCGCATCGAAGTCTTTGGCCACGTGATTCTCCCTGTCGGTGTTATCGGCCGAGCCGCGTCTCGACGATACGCGCGAATACCGTTGCGCCGAGCGGCAAGGCTTCGTCGTTGAAATCGTAGCCGGGATTGTGCACCTCGCACGAACCTTCTCCGGCGCCGTTGCCGATGTTGAAATAGCAGCCCGGGACTTTTTCCAGCATGAAGGAAAAATCCTCCGAGGCCATGATCAGCGGCGGGTTGCGGTCGACATTTTCCACCCCCACGACTTCCGCGCAGATTTTCGCGGCGAAATCCGCCGCCTCGGCGTTGTTCACGGTCGGGGAGTAAATCACCCGGAAATCCACCTCGCACCGGGCGCCGAACGCCTTCGTGACGCCTTCCGCGATACGCTTCATCGATTGTTCCACGGTCGACATGACCTCGCGCGAAAACGCGCGCACCGTGCCCGACAGGCGCGCGGTCTGCGGAATCACGTTGTAGGCATCGCCGGCGTGGATCATCGTCACGGACACCACGGCGGTCTGAACCGGCGGGACATTGCGCGCGACGATCGCCTGCAGCGCAGTCGTGAGATGGGCGGCGACCAGTACGGAATCCACCCCGGTCTCCGGCCGCGCACCATGCGCGCCCTTGCCGGTGATGTCGATGTCGAAGAAGGCACCTCCGGCCATCATCGGGCCGGAGCGCACCGCGAATCTTCCCAGCCCCAGTCCGGGCCGGTTGTGCATTCCGAACACGGCGTCGCAGGGAAAACGCTCGAAGAGACCGTCCGCAATCATGGCCTGCGCGCCGCCCTGCCCTTCCTCGGCGGGCTGGAAAATGAAATGCACCGTTCCGTCGAAGCGCCGCGTCTCCGCCAGGTAGCGCGCGGCTGCGAGCAACATCGTGGTGTGGCCATCGTGGCCACAGGCATGCATTTTGCCCGCGTGCTGCGAACGATGCTCGAAACCGTTGGCCTCGTGTATCGGCAGCGCATCCATATCTGCGCGCAGTCCGATCTTCCGTGATCCGTTGCCGGCCCGCAGCACACCGACCACGCCTGTGCGCCCGATGCCGGTATGCACTTCGCAGCCGAACTGTCGCAGCTTCTCCGCGACGATAGCGGCCGTGCGGCTTTCCTCGAACCCGAGTTCCGGGTGCGCGTGGATGTCGCGGCGCCAGCGTGTCAGCTCATCGTGAGTCACCGCTATCGATTCAAGCAGGTACATAGCTCCTCCCTTCTTCCGCCTTTCACCTTCCGGCTACCCCCACGACCAGAAATCGTTACGCTCCTCCATGTAGAAGCGCGCGAGCACCATGCGGTGCACCTCGGAGGCGCCGTCGACCAGCCGCGCCTGCCGCGCGTAGCGGTAGATCCATTCGAGGACGGTATCCTTCGAGTAGCCGCGCGCGCCGTTCAGCTGGATCGCCGTGTCGACCGCCTTGTGCAGGACGTCCGCGACGGCGACCTTCGCGATCGAGATTTCCTTGCGTGCGAAATCGCCCTGGTCGAGCTTCGTGGCCGCGCGCATCACGAGAATCCGCCCGATCTCGATCTGCATCGCGACTTCGCCCAGCATGCCCTGAACGCTTTCGCGGTCAGCCAGCTTGCCGCCCTGGATGTCGCGCCGCGACACGTACTCCGCCGCGATGTCCATGGAGCGCCGCGCGAGGCCCAGCCAGCGCATGCAGTGCGTGAGCCGCGCGGTACCGAGCCGGATCTGGGTCACCTTGAGGCCGTCGCCGACGTTCATCAGCCGGCAGTCGTCGGGAATCTCGAGACCGTCGAACTCCAGCTCGCAGTGGCCGCCGTGCTCTTCCGGGCCCATGACCGGGATGCGGCGCACGATACGCCAGCCCGGCTGGTCGCGGTCGAACAGAAACGCGGTCAACCCCTTGCGCTTGTCGTCCGAGGTCTTCGCGAGCAGCAGGAAATGCTGGGCAACGCCCGCGCCGGTGATGAACCACTTGCGGCCGTGAACCACCCACCGGTCGCCCTTCGGCTCGGCCTTCGTGAGCATCATGGTCGGATCGGAGCCGGCTCCCGGCGCAGGCTCGGTCATGACGATCGAAGAGCGCACCCTGCCGTCCACGATGGGCTGCAGCCAGCGCGCCTTCTGCTCCTCGGTCCCGACCTTGTTCAGCACGACCATGTTGCCGTCGTCGGGCGCGGCGCAGTTGAAGGTGACCGGGCCGAAGATCGAGTAGTTCATTTCCTCGTAGCACGCCGCCATGCCGACGATGTTCAGACCCTGTCCCCCGCGCTCCTTCGGCATCTGCGGCGCCCACAGGCCCGCCGCCTTCGCTCTCACGCGCAGCTTCTCCAGCACGTCGAGACGGATATTCTCGTGGTCGTCGTACGCGTCCGGATCCAGCTCGAGCGGCAGCAGATGCTCCGCGACGAAGGCGCGGTAGCGCTTGCGGTAGTCGTCGATGTGCGGCGGGAGGGAGAAATCCATGTGACCGGCTCCGGGCTACCAGCTTCCAGCTACCAGCTTCCAGCTCATTTCATCATCTCCCGCGCGCGGTCGCGCAGCACGAACTTCTGGATCTTGCCCGTCGCGTTCTTCGGCAGCTCGCCGAACTCGATCCGCTTCGGCGCCTTGAAGTGCGCCAGGCGCTCGCGCGCGTAGCCGATCAACTCGCTCTCGGTCGCCGCCGAGCCGTCCTTCAGCGTGACGAACGCGACCGGCACTTCCCCCCACTTGGCATCGGGGCCCGCCACCACCGCGGCTTCCATTACCGCGGGGTGGGCGGCGAGCGCGCGCTCGATCTCTATCGAAGCGATGTTCTCGCCGCCCGAGACGATGATGTCCTTGGCACGGTCCCTGATCTCGACGTAGCCGTCGGAGTGCATCACGCCCAGGTCGCCGGTCCTGAACCAGCCGTCGGGGATCGCCTTCCGGGTGGCGATCTCGTCCTGGTAGTAGCCGAGCATGACGTTGTTCCCGCGCAATGCGATCTCGCCGAGCGCGGTACCGTCGGCCGGCACGTCCTTGCCGTTGGCGTCGACCACGCGCAGCTCGCACGAGACGACGTTGCCCACTCCCTGGCGCGCCTTCAACCGCGCCTGCTCCGCGATCGCGAGTCCGCCCCACTCTCCTCGCCACTCGCAGATGACAGCGGGGCCGAACGTTTCAGTCAGGCCGTAGAGGTGGGTGACGTCCATGCCCAGCTCCGCCATCCGCTCCAGTATCGCGGGAGTCGGCGGCGAGCCGCCGATCGCCACGCGCACGGGGCGAGGCAACGGCGCCGCATCCGGATGCCACGCCAGCATGACGAGCACCGTGGGCGCGCCGTTGAAGTGCGTGACGCCGGATTCGCGCATGCGCCGCCACACCAGCGCTGGATCGAACCGGCGCAGACAGTAGTGCACGGCTCCCGCTGCGGTGACGGCCCACGGGAAACACCAGCCGTTGCAGTGAAACATCGGCAGCGTCCAGAGAAAGGTGCTGTCGCAGACGAGCCGCGTCTCCATCGCCATCGCGAGCGCCTGCAGATAAGCGCCCCGATGGTGATACATGACGCCTTTCGGCCTGCCGGTGGTGCCGCTGGTGTAGTTGATCGAGAGGAGCCCGCGCTCGTCGGTCACCGCGCGGTGCCACGGCGCGGCGCTGGACAACAGGCGCTCGTACTGGTCGTCGGGACGCCCGCCGCGCACCAGCCGCAGCCCGCCGCCCGCCCGGGCCGCCACGTCCTGCGCGATGGCTTCGAGCTCGTAGTCGAAGATCAGCACCTGCGCGCCGCTGTGCACGACGATGGTGGAGAGGTCGGCGGCCGTGAGTCGTGTATTGAGCGCAACCAGCACGGCGCCTGCAAAAGGCACGCCGTAATGGGATTCCAGCAGCAGGTGGGTATTGGGCGAGAGCACCGCGACCCGCCCGCCCTCCGGCACGCCCATGTTGCGCAGCGCCCCGGCGAGCCGCAGGCAGCGCTCGAGCAGCTCGGCGTAGGTGCAGTGGTGATCGTCGTCGATCACCGCGCGGCGGTCCGCGTAAATCCTTCCCGACCGCAGGAGGAAGGACGTCGGTGTGAGAGGCTCGAAGGACGCGCTCGCGGTCATTTCAGCATCTTGGGATTCGAGACCGCCAGTTTTTCCCCGGTCGTGCGGCGCAGGTGCTCGAGCAGCGCGGCGCGTTCCTTCCCGTCGAAGCGTCCGGCGCGGATCTCCCCGGCCAGGCGGCGATTATAGCCCGCCAACACGCCACGCAGGGCTTCCCCGGCAGGTGCTGCGGCGGGTTCCGACAGGAGCGTGCCGAGACGCTCGCATTCCGCGGCGAGCGGCGCATCGCCCGCCGCGATTTCCCGCTGCGCGATCGCCATGGCATTGGCGATCATGAGGGCGGTGTAACGCGAGGACGCGGGGAGCGCCGGCAGGATCTCGGCGATGAAGACGTTGCGGGCCGTTTGCAGCAGGTTTCGCGCATCGGGACGGTCGTTCATGGTGTCTCTGTCTCCGTTAGAGCGAGGATCTCCTGCTCTATCTCGCCGACGACGTGGCCGGTCAGCGCCTGCTCGAGCAGCGGTTCAGGCCCCGACAGATGCCGTTCGAGCTGCTGCAGCGCGACGATCGCCCAGCGCAGATTTCCCATGACCTTCCAGTAATTGAGGTCATGCGGCGCGACGCTGCGCCCGGAAACGCGCTCGTACTCGGGAACGAAATCGTCGACGCCGGCGATTCCGCCGACGACGAGATCGGGCCGCGCGAAGCGCCAGTAGCGCACGCAGATCCAGGCGACGTCCTCGAGCGGGTTGCCGAAGGCGGAAAATTCCCAGTCGAGGATTCCCGCGAGATGCCCCTCGTGAACGAGGTAGTTGCCGGTTCGATAGTCGCGGTGGATGAAGGTCGTCTCCTCGCGTTGGGGGACGTTCAACTCGCACCAGCGCAGGCCCCATTCGAGCACCGGGTACGGATGAGACAGCGTGTCGAGGTAGCGGCGGTAGTGCGCAATGCAGTCGCGGGCCAGCATGGTCTTCAGGAAACCGAGCCCGGCGTGCGGCGGCTCGATCCGGTGGAGCCGCGCGAGATTTGCGGCGACTTCCCGCGCCAGCCGCCGGGGATCGGGAACCAATGCGGTATCTCGCGTGATCTTGTGCCCCGCCGTAACGCCGGGAAGCCGCTGCATGATGAAGAATGTCCGACCCGAAACGGCAGGATCCTCGCACAGGTACAGGGGCTCCGGGGCCAGCACGTCAGCGGCGTGCACGGCCTTCAGGACCGCGAACTCCTGCGCGCGGGTCACGCTCTCGCGTACGGTGGCTTGCGCGTCCGTGCGCAACACCCAACCCCGCGCCTCGCCGTCCACCTCGACGTCGAGCGCCCAGTTCTCCTGCACCGCGCCCCCGCTCATGCGCTCGAGCGCCACAATCGCAACGCTGCGCGCGCCTGCGGCGCGTGCCACGAACTCCGCGAGCCGTTGCCGGGTTGAAGGTTCGTTGAGATTCACACCGCGAGATCCTGCCGCCCGCAGGTTGCCGGTGACTGTAGGAAGGGTGGATGCTACTGTCAACCGGAGGCCGCGGTCAGCCGGATGATCTCGCCGGCAAGCGGCAGGTCCTCCAGCTTCCACAGGGCTTCCAGCAGCCGTTCGCAGCGGTCGCCGGCCAGCACCTTGCCCGAAAGCGGGCGGAACTTGGCCTCTACCTCCGTGTCGGACATCGGATTCTTCCAGTGCCCCTTGTGATACTCCACCGTGGCGGAGTGCTTGACGCCTGACCTGGTCACGATCGTGAGCGTGCAGAGCATCGCCTCGGGCATGCGCCGGTTCGCCTCCTCTGAAACCTCCACTTTCACGAGCCGCGTGAGCGCGCGGATGTCCGGGTGGTGAAGGTAGTCGCTCCCGAAATGGTGGTCGGCTACGGTCCCGTGGATGAGCGCCACGGCCACGGTGTAGGGCATGCTGTGGTCGGCCGTCTCGCGCGTCGCCGGCTCCCACTTGTCCGGGTCGCCCGCCATGAGCCGCACGGCCGTCGCGCCGGTAGCTATGCGCACTTCCGCGATCTCGTCCGGAGAGCGGATCTTCTCCCGCGCTTCGAGGGCCGCCTGGACGACGGTCTGCGAGTACTGGCCGAGCGGGAAGCGCTTGATGCTGCATTCCAGGATCTTGTACGGGTGATCGCGCCCGCCGAGCGCGGCGAGCCTGAACGGCGCGTGCGTCACCGCCTTGAAATATCCTCCTACGCCCTCGAAGATCGGCGACGGCCCGGTCATGCCGCGCTCCGCGAGCATGGCGGCAAACAAGGCGTTCCGACTCGCATTGGCGTAGGCGCAGCCCTTCCACATCGAAACGGTGCCGATCCGCGTTTGATAGAGCGCGATGTTGGGGGCGACGCCAAGATTGAACGCCTCGGTAAGCTTCCGGCCTTCGAGTCCCAGGAGCTTTGCCGCAGCCGCAAGGCTGGCGATGCCGCCCACGGTCACGTGGTCCCACCCCAGGGGCTTCAGATCCGTTTCGTCGCAGATCCGGCAGAAGACCTCATAGGCAAGCACGGTCGCGACGATCAGGTCCTTGCCGCTTCTGCCAGCGATCTCCGCGGCGGTCAGTGCTGCCGCAATGCTGTCGCTCGGGTGGCCGGACTCGCCGGTGCTCGTATAGCCGTCGTTGAAATCCAGGAAACGGATCATCGCCCCGTTGGCGAACGCAGCCAGGTCGGGACTGGTGCGCTGGCCGCTCACCATGATCGTCGCGGGCCGGGTGCTGGTGACCGTAGCGGCCAGATCGTGGGCGATGGCCGCGGGCTCGGCTCCGTATCCACCCAGCGCACAGCCCACCGTATCCACGATGAGCCGCTTCGCCTGCCGCACGACCTCGGCAGGGAGATCCTCGTAGCGCAGGCCGGCCGCGTACGCCGCAAGTTGCTCGACGATTGTCATCGCCCGATTGTAGCAACAACCGCAACACCCGCTCGCGATCGAGCGTCATTGGACGGATTTTCGCCCGATTTTTTTGCAGAGAGATTTCGGTCCGGCTAAACTTGGGAACCTGTCTCAACCCTCGGTCCGTCCTGGCCGCAACGCATCACGCGCCCGGGGTTGAGATAGATTCCAAACTTCCAGAAGGTCATGTCCGACACCCCGATTCGCCCCTCGCCTTGGCGGCGCCATCCACTCCTCGCGCTGGGAGCAGTGCTCGTCGTGCTCATACTGGCGGCGCTCGTCCTCGTCATCGACGAAGCGCGGACCTCCCACTGGCAGGCGCGTTACTTTTCCGGCCTGACGGCCGGCGCCGGATTCCGGATGGAGCCCGGCGCCAACCCTTCGATCCGCTTTCCGGGGAGCGGTCCTTACGATCTGCGCCTCGGCTACAGCGAGATGCCCGCGTTTCTCGGCCGGCTGAGGGCCAGGGGATACGGCATCCAGGCGCAGGCGAGAGCTTCCCCGGAGCTGGTCGGGCTGATGGATGCGGGCTATTTCCCCCCGTATCCCGAGAAGAGCCAGGCGGGACTCTCCGTCTTCGACTGCAGCGGCGAGCTGCTCTTCAGGTCCAGCCACCCGGCGCGCGTCTACGCCAATTTCAATGCGGTTCCGACGCTCGTGCTCAACACGCTGCTCTTCATCGAGAACCGCGAGTTGCTGGAGAACGAGCACCCGCGGCGCAATCCGGCGGTGGAATGGGGCCGGTTGAGCAAGGCGGTGGTCGAGCGCGGCATCAAGGTCTTCGATCCGGATTACGACGCGCCGGGCGGCAGCACGCTGGCGACCCAGATCGAGAAGTACCGCCACTCTCCGGGGGGCATAACCCTCTCGATCGAGGAGAAATTCCGCCAGATGATGTCCGCTTCGCTCCGCGCCTACATGCTGGGCGAGGACACGCTCGAGCGACGGCGCCAGACCGCTCTCGACTATCTGAACACGGTGCCGCTTGCAGCGGCGAGCGGTTACGGCGAGGTGAACGGACTGGGTGACGGCCTGTGGGCGTGGTACGGGGCCGACTTCCACGCGGTGAACATGCTTCTTTCCCTTTCGACGGCGGATGCCGGTACGGAACTGAAGGATCAGGGGCTTGCGTACCGGCAGGTATTGAGCCTGCTGATCGCCCAGCGCCGTCCGTCCTACTTCCTGGTTACCGGGCGCTACCATCTCGCCGATCTCACCGACAGCTATCTGCGCGTGCTGGCGGAGACCGGTATCGTTACGCCCGCGCTGCGCGATGCGGCCCTCAAAGCCCGCGCCCAGTTCCGGGAAGACAGCGCCGCCGCCATCGGCATTCAGGTAAAGTCGTGGAAGGGGGCGAACGCCGTCCGGACCCGCCTGCTTTCCCTGCTGGAGACACCGCGCCTCTACGACGTCGATCGGCTGGACCTGACCGTCGCGAGCACGCTCGACTCGGAGTTGATGGGCGCCGTGACCGGGATGCTTCAGCGCTCCGGTGATCCCGCGTTCGCAAAAACCGCGCACCTGCGCGAGGCCCGGCTGCTGGCGTCCGGCGATCCATCCGCCGTGACGTACAGCTTCGCACTCTACGAACGCACGCCGGGCAAGAACCTGGTGCGGGTGCAGACCGACAGCTCCAATCAGCCCTTCGACATCAACGAGGGCGCCAAGCTCGAGCTGGGCTCCACGGCCAAGCTGCGCACGCTGGCGACCTATCTGGCGCTGATCGAATCCCTGCACGAGCGCTACGCGGCGCTCGATTCAAAGGAGCTGCGCGCCGTCGAGATCGGCCGCAAGGACCGGCTGACGCGCTGGGCGATCGACTACCTCTCGAGCGCGCAGGACAAGGGGCTGGAAGCCATGCTGGAGGCGGCGATGGAGCGCCGCTATTCGGCCAATCCGAAGGAAGCGTTCTTCACCGGCGGCGGGCTCCACACGTTCTCCAATTTCAAGCGCGAGGAAAACGGGAGAACGCCGAGCGTGCGCGAGGCTATCCGCGACTCGGTCAACCTGCCTTTCATACGCGTGATGCGGGACATCGTGGATCACTACAACCATCGGGCGCCGGAATCCCCCGCGCGTGTGCTCGAGGACGCTCACCACCCCGGGCGCGCGGCGTACCTGAGACGGTTCGCGGATCACGAGGGCAAGGAATTCGTCCGGCGCTTCTATCGCAAGTACCGCGGGATGAAGCCCGACGAAGCGCTCGATACGCTGCTCCAGAGCGTGCGGCCCACCCCGCTGCGGCTTGCAGTCATATTCCGAACCGTGGAGCCGACTGCCGGAGTCGACGCAATGGCGAGCTTCCTGCGCACACGCCTGCCCGCATCACGGCTTGGAGATAAGGAGCCTGCAAGACTCTACGAGCGCTACGCCGTAGAGCGCTATTCACTGGGAGACCGCGGCTACCTCGCGCGGGTACACCCGCTCGAGCTGTGGGTCGTCGCGTACCTGCGGCAGCACCCGGGCGCCGGGATCACGCAGACCCTCGAAGCGAGCGCCGCGGAGCGCCAGGACGTCTACGGGTGGCTCTACAAGACGCACCAGCGAAATGCCCAGGACGTCCGCATCCGCACGCTCCTGGAGCAGGAGGCGTTCCAGGAGATACACCGCCACTGGAAGCGCCTGGCCTATCCCTTCGAAGCGCTCGTGCCGTCGTACGCAACGGCGATCGGTGTTTCCGGCGACCGTCCGGCGGCGCTTGCCGAGCTGATCGGCATCATATTGAACGACGGCGTGCGCCAGCCGACCGTGCGCCTGGAAGAGCTTCATTTTGCGGCCGCCACGCCGTACGAGACGCGTCTCGCGCGCCTGCCGGAAGCGAGCGAGCGAGTCATGAAGCCCGAAGTCGCCGCGACGCTGAGGAAGGCCCTGACGAGCGTGGTGGAGGACGGCACGGCGCGCCGGTTGAAGGGCGCATTCTCGCGTCCGGGCAAGAAAGCCGCCCCGGTCGTGGTCGGCGGCAAGACCGGGACCGGCGACAATCGCCACGAGATCTACGGCTCCGACGGCTCGGTGCGCGAGTCGCGCGCCGTCAATCGCACGGCGACGTTCGCATTCTTTCTGGGAGAGCGCCACTACGGCGTGCTAACCGCCTACGTGCCCGGCGCGGTGGCCGATAACTACAGCTTCACCAGCGCCCTGCCCGTGCAGATCCTGAAGAACATGGCGCCGCAGCTCGCACCGTATGTGCACGCGGACGGCGAGTCCCGGTGCGCTCCATCTACGCCTTCCATCGCGTTGAGCCGCGAGCTCACGACGAAGCAGGGAGCCAAGCAGGTCATCCCCGCGGAGGCGGGGATCCAGAAAACGAACTGAGCTCGCCTGGGATTTCCGCCTTCGCGGAAATGACGATTCCTATCTTGCCGGCACTCCCCGCTCGGCCAGATCCCAGAACAGCCCGGTCATGATCTGCAGCCCCTCGCGCAGGATCGGGGCGAGGACGTGCTCGTCCGGCGCGTGCTGCGAGCAGCCGCCGTAGGAGTGCGGCACCCAGACCGTCGGCAAACCCAGCACTTCGGAAAAACAATCGTTCGGAAGCGAACCGCCCACGTTGGGCAGGATCGCGGGCTTGGTCCCGGTCGTGCGCTGTAGCGACTCCGCCGCCCACCGCGCCCACGGGTGATCGGGATCGAGCCGCGTCGCCCGCATGTAGCTCTTGCGCGCCATGTCGATTTTGACCATCCCGTAGCCGTTCGCGTCGAGATGGCGGCGCAGTATCGGCAGAAAGGTCTCGGGATCGGCACCGACGACGAAGCGGATCTGGCAGGTCGCCGTCGCTCTGCCGGGTATCGCATTCACCGGGTTGTCGGGATTGCCGGTGCGAAACGCCAGTATCTCGAACGTGTTCCAGGCATAGACTTTTTCCGCGGCAGTGAGGCCCGGCTCGCCCCACCACGGATCGATCGCCGGCTCGCCGGGCTCGGGCCGCGGCGTGCAGTCCACGAGCGCCTTGCGCACGGAATCCGGAATGCTTTCGGGGAGCAGCTCGCGCACGAGAACCTTGCCTTCGCGCGTGACGATGCCCGCCAACGCATGGGCGAGGATGATGCCCGGGTTGGCGAGCAGCCCGCCCCAGTTGCCGGAGTGATGCGCGCCGTGGCGCAGTTCCACGGTGAAGTTGAAGTTCATCGAGCCGCGCGAGCCCAGGTACAAGGTCGGGTGCTTTGCCGCGAGCCGCGGGCCGTCGGAGGCGATCAGGACGTCCGCCCTCAGCCGCTCGCGGTTCTGCTCGCAGAACTCGTGCAGGCCCGGAGAGGATAGCTCCTCGCCCGTCTCGAGCATGAACTTGGCGTTGAAGCCCAGCCGCCCGCGCTCGGCGATGACGGTTTCGAGCGCCGCCATGTTGATCGAGTGCTGAGCCTTGTTGTCGGCGGAGCCCCGCCCGTAGTAGCGCTCCCCTTCCTGCTTGAGCGTCCACGGCGACAGGCCCTCGCGCCACTGGCCCTCGAGGCCGCGGATCACATCGCCGTGCCCGTAGGACAGCACGGTCGGAAGCTTCGGATCCTCGATGCGCTCGGCGAGCAGTATGGGCCCCACTCCGGTCGAGGCCGCCGGATTGGGCAGGATCTCGACCTTGAAACCCATGCGAGCGAAAGCCGGCGCAATCTCCTCCTCGAGATAGACGTCCATATACGGCCGGCTCTCCGGCACCTGGCTCTCGGTGCGTATCGCCACGCGGCGCGCGAGATCCTTTATGAACTCACCCTCGTCGAAATGGCGCGTCGCGCGCGAGATGGCGGATTCGCGGGTCATGATTTGTTCTTCGTCAGGGGTCAGGGGTCAAGCGCCAGGGGTCACCGTTCACTGGTCACTGGTCACCGGTCACTGTCGTTTCGGCGGATGCGCCCGCACCGCCGCCTCGTTCACCTCGACGCCCCAGCCCGGCCGCGTCGGGAGTACGAACTCGCCGTTCTCGATCACCGGCGGGTGATCCACCAGCTCGTCGCGCCAGGGGACCGCATCGATGTCCGTCTCCATGATGCGCAGGTTGGGAACGGCTGCGCAGAAATGGGCGGAGATCACGCTCGAGAGATGACCATAGAAGTTGTGCGGCGCGACGTTCATCTCGTACACATCGGCCATCGCGGCGATCTTCAACGATTCCATGTAGCCGTTCCAGATCACGTCGATGATGGCGACGTCCATGGCATAGGCTTCGAAGAAAGGCTTGAAGTCGCGCCGCTCGCACAGCGTCTCGCACGAGGCGATGGGGCACGGCGCGCTCTTGCGGATCAGCGCGAGCGAAGCCGCGTCGTGCGTGTCGATTTCGAGCCAGTTGAGCCCCACCGGCGCCACCGCGTCCGCGATTCGCATGAACCCTTCGGTCTTGTAGTTGAAGTTGAGGTCCATCATGATCCCGAGCGATGGCCCGCCGCCCACGCGAAAAGCGTTCACCGTATTGAAGGCCGCGGTGACAACCTCGTGGCTCCAGTTCAACTCGGGAAACCCCTTGCTGTAGCCGAAGCCCGGCCGGTACGACGACAGCGTCTTGCCATCGCTCAGCATCACGTTGGTCTTGAGCGCCGAGAAGCCGCGGCCCTTGACCTCCTCGGCGAGGCGCGAGAGATCGTCGTAGCTGTTGACGCGCGGCACGCGCAGCAACTCGGGATAGCGCGCGCGGTAGCTGCCGCAGTGCGACCAGTAGACGGGGATGCGCCTCCTCACCGCGCCGCCGAAGAGATCGTATACGGGCACGCCGAGCGCCTTGCCCTTGATATCGAGCAGCGCGTTCTCGATGGCTGCGACAGCCTGCCGGTTGATGCCGCCGCGGGACTGCACAGTCACGGTCCGGAGATGGCAGTTGATCAACTCGATGTCGCGCGGATCCTTGCCGATCACCACCGGCGACAGCGCTTCGATGACCTGCGAGAGGCCGCCGCTGCCGAAGCTCTCGTTGTATTCCGACCAGCCGACGAGCCCTTCGTCGGTCGTGACCTTGAGAAACGAGAACATCCGCCAGCCGGCGTCGCAGCGCAGGGTTTCGATACTTTTGACTTTCATGGGTGGCTCGTCCCTCGTTTCTCGTTGCTCGTCAGTCACCAACCGTCACGCCTGACGCATGACGCCTGACCCCTGACGTCTTCAGAACGGCACCGAGCCGTTCACCGTCACGCGATGCATCAGCCGCCGCTGCGGCAGCTTGTAGTCCTGCACCGCCAGGTGCTGGCAGGTGCAGTTGTCCCACATCAGGAGATCACCGACCTGCCATCTGTGCCGGTACTGGAATTCCGGCCGGATGAGATGGGCGTGCAGCTCGCCGATCAGCGCGAGGGCCTCCCCTTCCGGGTATCCCTCGATCGCGACGCACTCGCCCTCCGTCACGTACAGGCACTTCCGCCCCGTCACCGGGTGCGTGCGGAACACGGGATGCGCGACGGGCGGCGTCTTGTCGAGGTGCTCCTGCTTGACGGTGCGCGTCAGGCCAACCGCCTTCTTCCGCGCGTTCATCTTGGCGAGATAGCTGTGCGTCGCCCTGCGGCCGGCAAGCCGGTCCTGCAACTCCCGGGGCAGCGCGTCGTACGCGGCGGCCGAGCTGGTGAAGATCGTGTCGCCGAGCGCCGCGCCCTTCGCATCGACCGGAATTTCCTTCGCGTACAGCAGCGAGCAGCGCGGCGGGCGCGCGTAAGCCGACATGTCCGTATGCCACGTGATGCCGGCGTCGGCGAGGCCGACGTGGCGGCCGTTCTCGACGGCATTCGTCAGGAGAAGCATCTCCGGGTAGCCCTTGAGGCAATATTCGGTGTTGACGTTGATCTCGAGCTCGCCGAAGCGCCGTGCGAACGCAATCTGCTGCGCTTCCGTGATCGTCTGGCCGCGAAAAAAGATCACGCCGTGCTCGTTGAACGCCGCGTCGATCTGCCGGAATGTCGCGTCATCCATGTCCCGCGCGAGATCGACGCTGCGAATCTCCGCGCCCAGGGCCTTGCCGGTCGGCACGATTTCGATGCACCTCTCCTGCATGGTCTGCATCAGTTCACCCATCACTCCATCACTGGTTACTGGACGGCGGCCTCTGCCACGGTAACGCAAGATCCATACAAATCATATCGGCCGCCCCGCGCGTCACCGGGGGTCGCATCCCCGGAAACCGGGGCCCCTGCTCCGCCCCTCGACGCGCCTGGTCACGCAGTTAGATTGCCCCCACTCCTCGAAGCGCATCGATATCCACAGTGCTGTAGCCGAGTTCCCTGAGTATGCTCTCGCTATGCTCGCCGACGCGCGGCAGCGGGTCCATGCGCGCCTCGAAACCCGATATCGTCGCGGGAGGCAGCGGCGCCGGCAACGGTCCCACCGGCGATCCGAATTCGCGCCAGCGATTGCGCGCCTTGTGCTGCGGATGGTCCCACACCTCATCCGGCGTGTTGATGCGCGCGTTGGCGATGCCCGCGGCGTCGAGTTTCGCGACGACCTCCGCGGCCGTCATACCGGAAAATGCCTTCTCGACGAGCGCCGTGACCTCCGCGCGGCGCTCGAGGCGCCGGGAGTTGGAGTCGTAGCGCGGGTCGGCCGCAAGCTCCCGCTGACCCAGCACCTTGTCGCAGAAGATCGCCCATTCGCGCTCGTTCTGCAGCCCAAGCATGACGTTGCCGCCGTCGCCCGCCCGGTGGCCGCCGTAGGGCACGATGGTTGCGTGGTCGGGTCCCGCCCGCGGCGGCGCGGTCCCGCCGAAATGCGTGTAGTAGAGCGGATAGGTCATCCACTCGCCGAGCGCCTCGAACATCGTCACCTCGACGCGCCCGCCTGTGCCCGATTTCTCGCGCTGGAAGAGCGCCGTGAGTATCCCGGAGTACGCGTACATGCCGGTCGCGATGTCGGCGATCGAGATCCCGACCTTGCTCGGCGCATCGGGCGTGCCGGTGACCGACAGGACACCCGTCTCGCTCTGCACGAGCAGGTCATAAGCTTTCTTGTGCGCATACGGTCCGGAATCACCGTAGCCCGAGATGTCGCAGACCACGAGGCGCGGGTGCTTCGTGGTCAGCACCTCGGCGCCCAGCGCCAGCCGTTTTGCGGCGCCCGGCGCAAGATTCTGGATGAAGACGTCCGCACGGGCGATGAGCTTCCCGAGGATTTCCTGCGCTTTCGGCTGCTTCACGTCGAGCGTGAGGCTCTCCTTGGAGCGGTTCAACCACACGAAGTGCGAGCACAGGCCCTTGACCGTCTTGTCGTAATCGCGCGCGAAATCACCCCCGCCGGGGCGCTCGATCTTGATCACGCGCGCGCCGAGGTCCGCAAGCTGGCGCGAGGCGAAGGGCGCGGCGACGGCCTGCTCCAGCGAGACAACCGTGATTCCGTCTAAAGGGCGCATGCAAAGCCGATATTAACCGCCAAGACGCCAGGACCGCCAAGAAATTCACGAATCGAGGGCATTCGCCTGTGTATTCACGTGCGTTTGCGCACTTACCCGCCGTTCACCCGATCCTACACTTTATCCCGTAGCGAAAGGTGATGACATGACAACTTCGGCGAGCATTCCGATCGCGGCGTTCAAGGACGTGTACGATGTCTCGGTGGTAGACCGGGCGTTGAGCGACCTGTCGCCCGGCGCAAGCGAAGCTTTGAAATCCACCTACGAGAAGATGCTCGTAGCAGGTGGGACACGTTTATCGGTCAAGCCATCGGGCGTGCCCGTGTTGGATGAGCTGTACGACGAACTACCCAACTTCGCCGAGGTTCTCGACGACATCAGGAAGCACATCGCGCTGTGCTCGTCGTCGAACGACCCCATGGAATTGCCGCCGATGCTCTTGCTGGGTGAGCCGGGCATCGGCAAGACCCACTTTTGCCGGCGTATCGCCCGCTTGCTTACGACCGGCTATGGGCTCGCATCGATGAGCTCCATGACCGCGGGCTGGGTCCTTTCCGGCGCGTCGTCGCAATGGAGGAACGCCAAGCCGGGCAAGGTTTTCGACACGCTCCTTCACGGCAGCTATGCCAACCCTGTTATCGTCGTTGACGAAATCGACAAGGCGGGCGGTGAGACCCAGCACGATCCCCTGGGCGCGCTGTATTCCCTGCTCGAGCGCGACACGGCGCGCGAGTTTGTCGACGAATTCGTCGAAGTCCCGGTCGACGCCTCCAGTGTGGTCTGGATCGCCACGGCAAACGAGGAGTCGCGCATCCCGGAGCCGATCCTCAATCGGATGAATACTTACTCGATCCAGGCCCCGGACCGCGATGGGTCGCGCAGGGTCGCGCAGGCGATCTATGCGGAGATCCGCAGTAGCCACGCCTGGGGAAAGTCATTTTCGGAAGCACCGGCGCCGCTGGCGCTCGACCGGCTTGCAGAGATGGGGCCTCGCGAAATGCGCCGCGCGATCATGAACGCCTTCGGCAGCGCCAAGCTTGCGCACCGGGACGAAATCCAGGTGGATGATATCGAGGGGCCCCGTGCGCCGAAGAAACAGCGCATCGGATTCTGACTCCGGTATTAACGCCTGACGAGCATCGACCCGGAGATGGCCCGATCCGGGTTCAGCGCCTCCACCTTCGCGGCATTGAAGTCCTGCAGCGCGTGGTGCTGCATGCCCAGAAAAATCGGTTCCGCGGCGTCGCGATGGATGTCGATCTTGGCGTTGTAGGCGACGCGCGTGGTGCCGTGCTTGTCGCGCAGGTAGTAGCGGTTGACCATGTATCGCCCGCCGCCGCGGCCGGGGCCGGTGAGATAGGAGCGTATGCTCCCGATGCGCCCCCCGGAGAGGTCCAGCCCGTTCAACTGGTCAAGCGTCGCCGCGGTATTCTCGACGAAGCCGAGCGTGTCGCAGCGCACCGGGCGGCCGGCCGCTCCCTCCACGTGAGTGACGAAGTCGCCGAGCAGTATCTGCCCCGGCCGCGCGCTTTCCAGCATGCGCGCCAGGTCCACCGTGACCTTGCCGACGATGTAGCTGAAGGTGGTCGGGTTCAAGCCATCGACCTGGTGAAACTCGTAGTGATCGCCGACGTGAAAGGCGGCGCGCAGCCGCGGCACCCACGGGGTGCGCGCCTTGGTCTGCGCAACCGCGTTGTCCGCCAGGATCACGAGCATCAGCTTGTAGAGCTCGGTATTCGCCTCGGCGGTCGCCGCGCGATTCCAGATATAGAAGCCGTCACCGGTGGTCGTGCGGGCGAAATCGACCCTGATGTTCTTCGACGCAAGCTGGCTGTAGGCGGAATTGATCGAGTACGCCAGGCTGTTCAGCATCGCCATCTGGTCGAGCGGCGGCTGCAGCGAGAACTCCACGGCGTCGAGCAGCATGACGGCATGGTTGCTCACGAGCGTCACGCTGTAGCGGCGGACCATGTTGCTCACCAGCGCGGCGAGACGCTCGTTCTCGATCCGGAACTCGATGCGTACCACGGTTACCCGGCACGTGAAGGCGTGGCGGGCGCGGTGGAACTCCTCCGGCGTCAGGTACTTCTGGTCCGACAGCAGCGTGTTGATGAAGCGCTGCGCATCGCGCGTCCAGTCGCTGTCGTCGATCCCGGCGTGGATGGATTCGGGAATGACGTGGTGCCGAACGGACAGGATGAGAAGCGCGCCGGAGGAATGGGTCCAGCCCAGCAGGACGTTCTCACCGAGGTTCCAGATCTCGAACAGCTTGTCGTCGAGCCGGGCCAGCTCCTCGAGCGTGGCCGCCGGCAGATCGAGGGTTTCCCCGGCAAGCGTATTGAGCCAGCTCGAACGTCTCATGGCGGCTTACCGGCTCATACAGCTCGCCTGCCAAGGATCGCGTCCGCCGTCTTCTCGGCGATCATGATCACGGGCGCATTGGTGTTGCCCGAGGTCACGACCGGCATGACCGAAGCGTCCACGACCCGCAGGTTCTCCACGCCGTGCACACGCAGCTCGTGGTCGACCACCGCTTCCGGATCGCGCCCCATCCGGCAGGTGCCCGCCGGGTGATAGACCGTGAAGCCCTTGTTGCGCAGGAAGTCCACGAGGTCGTCATCGGAAGCGCAGGCGGGTCCCGGATCGTGCTCGGTCTTGATCCAGCGCGACAGCGCAGGAGCTGCCGCCACCCGCCGTATCAGCTTCATGCCGTCCAGCATGGTCCTGACATCGGACTCGCGCTCGAGGAAGTTGGGCTGGATTGCGGGCGCAGCGGACGGGTCGGGGGATTTGATCTCCAGCGTGCCGCGCGATTCGGGTCGCAGCTTGCACACCGACATCGTGAATCCCGAAAAACGGTGCAGGCTCGGGTCGGTGCGGTCGGTGCTGTAGGGGAAAACAAAGAACTGCACGTCCGGACGCGTCAGCTCGGGGCGCGTGCGCGCGAAGCCGCCGGCGAGGCCCGCGAACCACGACAGCGGGCCCGTGCGCCCGAGGAGATAGCGCGCGCCTACCCCAAGCTTGCGCCACGGGCTCATCAGGTCGTCGTTGACGGTGATGGGCTCGGTGCACTTCCAGATGAAGCGCGCCTGCAGGTGATCGTGCAGGTTGCGCCCTACCCCGGTCATGTTCTTCACGACCGGGATGCCGTGGCGCTGCAGCAACTCGCCCGGCCCGATGCCGGAAAGCTGCATGAGCTGGGGCGACTGGATCGCGCCGGCGGCGATCAGCACTTCGCGCGTCGCGAACGCGCGCCGAACCGCGCCGTCCTGGCGGTACTCCACGCCGGTCGCGCGCAGACCCTCAGTCAGCACGCGCGTGGTGAGCGCGTGTGTCGCCACGACGAGGTTGGGCCGCTTCATGGCCGGGTGCAGGTACGCCACCGCCGCGCTGCAGCGCAGCCCGCGCCGCGCGGTGCCCTGGTAGTAGCCCAGGCCCTCCTGCCGCGCGCCGTTGAAGTCGTCGTTGCGCGCGATGCCGACCGACTCGCCGGCGGCGAGGAACGCATCCGCGAGCGGATGCCGGTCCCTGGCGTCCGATACCGTGAGCGGACCGCCCGTACCGTGCCACTCGTCCGCGCCGCGCGACTGGTCTTCGGCCTTGCGAAAGTACGGCAGGCAGTCGGCGTAGCCCCAGCCGGGATTGCCGAGGTCGCGCCAGTCGTCGAAGTCCTCGCGCTGGCCGCGGATGTAGATCAACCCGTTGATCGAGCTCGAGCCTCCCAGCACCCGCCCGCGCGGAATCTTGATGTTGCGGTTGCGCATGCGCGGCTCGGGCTCCGTCTCGAACATCCAGTTGACCTCGCGGTTGAACATGACCTTGCCGAAGCCGATCGGAACGTGGATCCAGGGATTGCTGTCGCGCCCGCCGGCTTCGAGCAGCAGCACGCGGTGCGCGCCGGACTCGGTCAGGCGATTGGCGAGCACGCAGCCGGCCGAGCCCGCGCCAACGATGATGTAGTCGTAGGAATCGTTCACGGTCCCTCCTCCGTCCCAAGGCGGATATTAACCGCCAAGACGCCAAGACCACCAAGAAAACCGAATAGACAGGATTTACAGGATGAGAACCAGCCGAGGCCCGTCTATGTGATCTTCATCTGACTTCCCGAGCGCCAGGGCCGCAGCCGCATACCCGCCGCTGCGGCCGCTCCGGTGGCGAAGAGCAGCAATATCGCGGGCTCGGGTACGTGGATTCCGGCCAGCTGGATCGTGGTGTCGGCCGCTTTCTTGTTTCGATCGAATTTAACGTGATACTCGTCGACGTGAGTTCCGGTGCGATGGCGGACCGTTTTGGTTTGATCGAGGAGCACCCCGAAGTCCGTCGCGTTGTCGAACATGATCAGGTAGTTTGCGATATCGGCCACGACGTCAACGGCTGGATGAGGGTTGGTCAGGTGCAGCGCGTCCAGGATGAATGTCCACAACCCCACTCCACCGGGACGGCTCAGGGAGAGATCGACCCTCCAGTTGGTGAGCACGGGCGAGCTGGAATCCTCGGCTTCGGGATTCCAGGTCCAGCTCACGTCGACCTCGAGCGCCGTGTCCTTGTTGATCGTCGCAATCAGACCCGCATTCGCCGCCGTCGATCCCAGCGCGACGATGATCGCAACGAGACCCGAGACCAGGGTCCGTACGACTGGCTGCAAAGTTCTCGGCATATTTCCTCCCCCAGTTCGCAGTTTCCCGTCTTTCGGAAATTCTACTCCCACAATGCGGGCCGGCAAGCGGGCAATTCGATGCCGGAACGATCACCGTTCACGGGCGGTCGGGCCGCGCAGCCGGGGTGTATCATCGGAACGATCGGCCGGGAGCCCTAGCCCATCCAACTGAAGGGAGATTACCCATGCTCACCCAACGCCTTGCGGAATTCGTCATCAACACACGCACGTCCGACATCCCCACCGAAGTGCTGGACGCTTCACGCGACGCGCTGATCGATACCGTGGGAGTCGCGCTGGTCGGCTCGCTCGATGAGGTCGGCGAGATCACGCTGCGCTACGTGTCCGACCTGGGGGCGCGCCGGGAGGCCACCATCTGGGGCACCTCGGTCCAGACCTCGATGGCCGAGGCGGCTTTCGCCAACGGCGTCTCCGGCCACGCGCTCGATTTCGACGACGTGCACGCGAGCGTGCACGGCCACCCGAGCACGACCCTGGTCCCGGCGGTCATCGCCGCAGGCGAAGCGGTGGGCGCTTCCGGCAAGGATGTTCTCGCGGCCTATGCCGTGGGCCTCGAAGTAGGCGGCAAGCTCGGGACCGCGTTCGGCAACGGACACTACCAGCGCGGCTGGCACAGCACCGCGACCACGGGGGTATTCGCCACGGCCGCCGCGGTGGCGCGCCTGCTCGGTCTCAACGTCGCTCAACTGAGAAACGCGCTCGGTCTCGCGGCTTCGCAGGCATCCGGACTGCTGCGCAACTTCGGCACCATGACCAAGCCGTTCCATGCCGGCCATGCCGCGCGCTGCGGCGTGCAATCCGCCCTGCTCGCGCGGGCGGGATTTACCGCCGACATCTCGATCTTCGACGGCACGGACGGCTTTCTCCGCACCTACGGCGAGAAGGACGCGCAGCCGCTCGAGCCGCTGATCGAGAAGCTCGGAAAACCGTGGGAGGCCGTGAGCCCGGGCATCAGCTTCAAGCGCTGGCCGTGCTGCTACTGCAACCATCGGCCGATCGGCGCGCTCCTCGCGATGCTCAAGAAGCACGATATCCGCGCCGCCGAGGTGGAGGCGATCGAGGTCGGGTTCCCACCGGGCACGGATACCGCGTTGATCCACACCAACCCACAGACCGGCCTCGAGGCAAAATTCAGCATCGAGTACTCGGCCGCGGCGACCGTGCTCGACGGCAAGGTCGGCATGGACAGCTATACCGACGTGATGGTGAACCGGCCGGAGGCCCGCGCGCTGCTCAAGAAGGTGCGCCGCTACCGCATCGAGGGCGACAGGATGTACTCGGGCGCGACCGGCTTTAACGACGTGCTGGTGCGCACCTCGCGCGGCGAATTCAAGGCGCGCGAGGACCGGGCGCCGGGGTCGCCGGCATGGCCGGTCAGCGCGGGGGAGCGCGACGAGAAATTCCTGGATTGCGCCGGTCGCCTGCTCGGTGGCGCCGGTGCAAGACGCGTGCTCGACATGGCCATCGGCATGGCTGCCCTCGGCAACGTCGCCGAATTCTCACGTGCGATGGTGCCCGCGCAGGAGCGGGCGCGCGCGGCGAAGAGGGAGCCCGCCGGCGCCATGGCCAAGTGAAGCACCAAGCACCAAATCCCCAAATCACAGACGTGTTGGAATTGGCTTGAGTTCTGCTGCCGTCTTGAATTCGGTGCTCGGAATTTGGTGCTTGTTTGTGAGTTGATGCTTGGAGCTTGGACCTTGTTTCAAGGGGTTACCTCGAACGCAAAGCGGAAACGCGGCAGGTCCTCGCCCGGGTGATCGTCCGCGTACGTGAGCTGGGGCAGCCGGTAGTTGTTCGGCCGGGTTTCCCTGCCCTTGTAGATCCCCGGGTAGAGATCGATGAAGTGCCAGCCCGGCTCCCCGGTCGCCTGCATGATGATCTCGATATCGCCCTGGCTGTTGAAGGCGCAGGCATAGCCGCTCGTCGCGTTGTCGTAGACCACGGTGTAGATGTTGGCGGTCTCGCTCCAGCCGACGCCCTTCAAGCGAACGCGGAAGGTGGTCCCTACCGGCCCGCGGGCGACGTCGAGAGGCAGCGCCGTGGGTGCGATCCAATAGGACCCCAGCTTCTTCGTCGCGCCTGTGTCCACCCAGAGCTGGTGCGCGCCGCCGAGATCGTCCGGCACCTTGAAACGGAATTCCACGCCGCCCGCCGCGTCCGCCTTGCTCTCGGCGATGACCTGCGTGCGCTCCTCCCAGGCGCCGGCGGTCATGCGGTTGCCGACGATGGTGTTCCAGTTGAGCCGATAGGTCCCGCCGGCCTCGAAGCCTGAGCCCCTGACCACCGCAGGCTGACCGATCCCGGAGAAAGCCGCCGTCGCCACCAGGTCGCCCTGGGGCGGGAGCGCGCGGACCGCCTTCTGCGCTTGCCGCTCGGGTGGCGGGGGCAGCACCGGCGCGCCCGGCGTGATCGTGAAATCGAGCCTGAAGTTCGGCCGGTCCGGCACCGGTGACTGCTGGGTATTCCGGTACGGCGAGCCGAAATCCGAATGCTGGATCTCCACGATATGCCGGCCGGCGTGCCCGGTGGCCGGAATGGTGAACCGCGCGGCCCCCCCGGTCGTCACCGCCGATATGAAACCCGTGAACTTGTTGTCGTAGAGCACAACCCAGCTTCCCTCCAGCTCGCGCCAGCCGATGCCCTGCACCTCGATCGCGATCGGCGTGCCGATCGGTCCGCTCCGTGCGCCGGTGAACTTTGCCGTCATGTCGAGATGGAAAGCGGTCTGGGTCAGCAGGCGCCCGCCCCGCTGCAGCACGATGTCGTGGAGAAAGCCGAAGTCTTCCGGCGCTGCGAAGCCGTGCGCGATGCGGCCGGCAGCGTCGCTTTTCACCGTCGTGACCCGGTAGGCGACGGGTGTGTACTCGCGGCCGTGATATTCACCGTTCGCGACCTTCCACGACCCTTTCACGGTACGCCAGACCAACTCGAATTCCTGCACGGCCGGAAATCCCTCGCCGGTCACGGTGATCGGCGTGCCCGCCGGCCCGCGCTGAGGCGAGACCGTCAACTGTCCTACGTAGCCGCCGGACGGCTGCGTCAACGGCACTTCCGGACCCAGCTCGGCTGGCCGCTTCGCCGCGGTCGGATTGACGGCGACCATGAGGAGAAAGGCGGCGAACGCGCAGGCAAGCGCGACCGGACGCCCCCGTTGGATACGCGGTTTCATCACGACCTCCCGAACAAATTATTTTTCCCCTCCTTCAAGGAGGGGGGCGCGCGAAGCCCGTCGGGGTGATTACTTGCCCTCGGGTTTCTTGATCTCGATCTCGCCCGGGATCACCTGCAGCTGGGAGACGCTCCGCTTGAAGGGCTCCCAGGTGTGCGCCTTGCCGTCCACGTCCGTCGCGACGACCTTGTAGACAAACGTGCCGCTCGGATAACCGGCAGGAATAGTCCAGGCGGCAGTCCAGAAATGGTCCTCGGCCGGCCCGACGCGCGCAGGTGGGTGCGGGCCGAATCTGCCGGCCAGCGCCTGGCCATCGGGCAACTGGACGACGAGGGTCTTCAGCCCCTTGCTATCGACTTCCTTCCCCGTCTGGTCGAGAACGCGGATGCGCCAGACGACTTTTTCAAGGCGCTTGAACTGGTTGGTGAGCACGCAAAAGGGACCCGGTGCGCCCTGCTGGTCCCCACGCACCATGTCTCCCTCGAAGAAGAGCCTCGCGCCCGATTGCGCGCTCGCGTCATCGGCAAGGCCGATGACAGCCATGGCCAACGCCGTTACAGCAAGTGTTTTGATTGTCATTTGACGCTCCCTTTGTCCGGTCGCAGGAACGCTGGTTCCACGACAGCGGCTTTCGCCTGAAAAGTTACTCCTATCCCTCTGCGTCGTCCATCCCGACGCCTCAATCCGTCATCTTCCGAAACTCCGGATCGCTCCGGATCGATTCGAAGTTTGCGTTCTTCGGCAGCTCACTCCGGTGCGCCGGATTCAGCTCGATCGCCCGGCGGAGCGCGGCCAGGCTCTCGGATTTCTGCCCGAGCTTGAGATAGACGTTCGCGAGCCCTACCCACGCGTTGTCGCTGTCGGGCGCAAGGTCGCGCGCCGCGATGGCCGTGCGCAGCGCCTCGTCCTGCCGGTTGCCCTGGAGGTGCCGGTTGGCCTCCGCGATCAACTGGTTGCCGCGGAACACGTTGAGCACGCGGCGCAACTCGACTATCGGCGAGCGATGATCGTCGACGCGGAACTCCATGATGCGATCGCTGAAGCCGGCCGCGCCGGCGAGCGGCTTGACGATCGTCAGCGCCGCCGATTGCATGCCCCGCCGGTCGCCGCCCGCGGCCTGCCCGCCGTCGAGCGCCGCAAGCAGCCTCTCGGCAAGCGGCTGTCCCGCTGCCGCTTCGAAGTTCCGCGCCATCCCATCCAGCACCTGCGGGCCGGCGAGGATATTGCCCTGCACGCAGTAGTCCGGCGTGCAGCGGTGGCCTTTCCAGTCCTGGGGACGGCTGCCGGTCCACGACGCCGAGCGTCCCTGCATGTCGAGTATGGAAACCTGCCGGTTATCGCGGCCTTCGTCGGCGCGCACCATGTAGTCGAGCGCCTGCTGCGGCGTCATGCCCCGTTGCAGCAGCTCGAGGCCGACCTGGCCGTACATCGGGTTCGACGTCGCCTGGTGCGCAATAACGGCGACGCCACCCTTGGCGGAGATGGTCCGGCTGCCGACCGCATGCGCCTTCGAATGCACCGCCATGCCCAGCTCGCCGGGCGCGGAATCGCGCGCGATGATGGAAAACGTGCCCTCGGGTTCGCTCTCGGCGCCGACCGTGGTCCCGGAAGTCCCCGCGACCGCGAGCAGCAATGCCAAGGCGCACGAAAGGCGTGATTGGCGATTCGTGATCAGCGATTGGGGATGGGCTGCAGGCATTCAGGGACCTCGGGTCCAATCACCATTCACCAATCACGAATCACGCCTTTGGTCTAGAAAGAGCGCGGCATGCCCAGCACGTGCTCTCCGATGTACGACAGGATCAGATTGGTGGAGATCGGCGCGATCTGGTAGAGCCTCGTTTCGCGGAATTTCCGCTCGACGTCGTATTCGGCTGCGAAGCCGTAACCCCCGTGGGTCTGGATGCACGCGTTTCCGGCCTCCCACGACGCGTTGGAGCCGAGGAAGAGCGCCATGTTTGCTTCCGCCCCGCAAGGTTTGCCCGCGTCGAACAACGCCGCCGCCTTGTAGCGCATGAGGTCCGCCGCCTGCAGGTTGGCGTAGGCGCGCGCGATCGGAAACTGTATGCCCTGGTTCTGGCCGATGGGACGGTCGAATACCACCCGCTCCTTGGCATAGGCGGTGGCCTTGTCGATGAACCAGTAGCCGTCGCCGATGCATTCCCCGGCGATGAGCGTGCGCTCGGCGTTGAGTCCGTCGAGGATGTACTTGAGGCCCCTGCCCTCGTCGCCGATGAGATTTTCGGCGGGCACCTCCAGGTTCTCGAAGAACAGCTCGTTCGTCTCCTGGTTCGCCATGTTGCGAATCGGCTTGACCGTGAGCCCCTTGCCCACGGCCTGCCGCAGATCCACGATGAAGACCGAAAGCCCTTCCGATCTCCGCTTCACCTCGGCGACCGGCGTGGTGCGCGCGAGGAGGAGCAGCAGGTCGGAATGTCTGACGCGGGAGATGAACACCTTCTGCCCGTTGACGATGTAGCGGTCGCCTTTCCTGACCGCGACCGTCCGCAACTTCGTCGTGTCGGTCCCCGCCGTGGGCTCGGTGACGGCCATCGACTGCATCCGCAGCTCGCCGGTCGCAATCCCGGGCAGATAGCGCCGCTTCTGCTCCTCCGACGCGTGCCGCAGGACGCAGCCCATCACGTACATCTGCCCGTGCACAGCGCCCGCAAACCCGCCCGAACGGCAGATTTCCTCGAGGATGATGGATGCCTCGGTGACGGAGAGACCCGAGCCCCCATACTGCTCAGGAATCAAGGCGGCGAGCCAGCCCGCTTCTGTCAGAGCCTTTGCGAAAGCGTCCGGGTAGGCGCGCTCCTCGTCCACCTTGCGCCAGTACTCGCCGCCGAACTTGCGGCACAGATCGCGCACGGCGTCGCGCAGCTCGGTGTGTGAGGCATCGACGGAAGGAGTTTTCATTGACGCACCGCGCGAATGCTGGAAAATAGCCTCGATTATACTGAATGGGTAACCCGATGTACGTTGCCGACAGCAAGCGACTCACTCTCGCGGGCGCGAGGAAGATGATGGATATGGCCACGGCCGAGGCGCAGAAGGCCGGCTTCACCGTCGCCGTTGCGATCGTGGACGCCGGGGGTCACCCCGTCCTGATCCAGCGCATGGACGGCGGCCGCTTCCACACGGTTCACTCCTCGACGACCAAGGCGGTGTGCGCCGCGTCGAACATGCGGCCCACGACGGCCAAGGGGGCAGCCGCGCAGCCGCTCGACACGATGCACGCCCTCGGGCTCGCGCTCGCCGCGGGGCCGGAGCGCTGGACGGCGATGGAAGGCGGCTACCCGATCATCTTCGACGGCGTATGCGTGGGCGGCATCGGCGTCTCGGGTGCCAACTGGGAGCTCGACGATCGGCTCGCGCGGGAGGCGGTGGAGGCAATTGGGGCAGGCTGGAAGATCGATGCACGGTAGCAAGGGACCAAATGGTGATGAAGAAGAAGTGATGGGTACTGGTGATGAGATACTGGTGATGAGTTCCCCACAAAGAGGTTTTCATCACCATTTTCCATCACCACTTGCTCATCACCACTTTTCATCACCCGTTCGTATCCTCCCGTTATGACCACTGCCCCCCTCCGCGTCGCCTGCATCGGCATGGGCTGGTGGTCCGACGTGCTGGCGGACGCGATAAAGCGCTCGGGCAAGCTCGAGATCGTTTCCTGCTATTCACGCTCGCACGACAAGCGCCAGGCGTTCGCGCAGAAGTACGGCTGCGCCGCCGCGGCGAGCTATACGGCGATGCTGGAGGATCGCAGCATCGAGGCGATCATCAATACGACGCCCAACAACATACATCTGGACACGACCACTGCCGCGGCGAAAGCCGGCAAGCACGTGTTTCTCGACAAGCCGATCGCCACCACGATCGCCGACGCGCGGGCGCTCACGGAAGCGTGCCGCAAGCGCAAGGTCGTGCTGGCCCTGGGCTACCAGCGGCGCAGGGAAAGCCACTTCCGCTGGATCCGGGAGCGAATCGACAACGGCGAGTTCGGCAAGCTCGTGAACGGCGAATCCAACATCAGCCGGGACCGCCTGGGTCAGTTCGAAGAGGGACACTGGCGCTATTCAGCCGAAGGCATGCCGGGCGGCGTCATGCTGCAGATCGGCATCCACTACACTGACGTGCTCGAGTACCTCCTCGGCCCCATCGAGGCGGTCTCGGCCAGCGTAGCCCAGCTCGTGCTGCCAGGAGAGAACCCCGACGTCGCGAGCATGGTGCTCGAGCACGAGAACGGCGCGCGCTCGACGCTGAATGCCAGCTACGCCTCCGCCGGCGAGTACTACCTCATGAACATCTATGGCAAGGAAGCGACGGCGTACTACGAGTCTCACCTGGGTCTGCGGCTGCAGAAGCGCGGAGCAAAGTACGTGAACCTCGTGCCCTGCGCGCAGAACGACACCATCGTCGAGGAGCTGGAGGAGTTCGCCGCTGCCGTGCAGGGTGAGGGAGAGCCCGAGATGGACGGCGAGCGGGCAACGGCCTCGCTGGCGGTGCTGCTCGCCGGGATCAAGTCGGCGGAGGAAGGCAGGCGGGTGACGGTCGCGGAGATTCTGAATGACGCATGATCGGACGATGCGAGGAGCACGTCTCATGATTCGCAGCACGATGCGCACGGCCGTGGGCATGGCAGCGTTCGCCGTCGTAGCGGCATATGCCCAGGATGTGCCCTTTCCGAAGCGCGGCCCCGTGGAGGTTACAGTGCTGTTCCCGGCAGGCACCTCGGCCGACGTCACTGCGCGCGTGCTCGTCCAGGGCATGGTGAAGACGCTCGGCGCCAATGTGATCGCGGTGAACCGCCCGGGGGCCGGCGGCGCCATCGGCTACAAGTACGTCGCCAGCCAGAAGCCCGATGGCTACTCGCTGGTGTGGAACTCAAACTCGATTTCCACCGCCTACCATTCCGGCCAGCTCCCGTTCGACTACAAGACGTTCGATCCCGTGGCGCGCGTGCTGCTCGAATCCGTGGTAGTGGCAGTCCGCAGCGACGGTAAGTGGAAGACGCTGAAGGCGCTCATCGCGGACGCAAGAGCGCATCCGGAGGAGGTCACGGTCGCGAACTCCGGCGTCGGCAGCCACACGCACATCTCCTCGGTGGCGCTGTTCAAGGCGGCGAACGTGAAGGTGACCGATGTGCCGTATGCTGCGGCGCAGATCGTGCCCAACCTCGTGGGCGGTCACGTGATCGCGGCCGTGCAGTTCCCGGCGGCACTCGCAGCGAGCGTCCAGAGCGGCCGGCTGCGTCTGCTCGCGACGCTCACGGCGCAACGCGATCCGGCGTTCCCGGACGTGCCGACGGCGCGGGAACTGGGCCTCGATATCGCGCTCGATGCGTGGCGCGGCATCGCGGTACCGAAAGGCACGCCCCAAGGCGTTGTAGCTGTGCTCGAAAAAGCGATACGGGAGGCGGTGGAGAACCCCGAGTTCACGGCAACCGCCGGCAAGCTCTACGCGCGGCCGGGCTTCCTGCCGGCAGCACAGTTCGGCAAGCTCATCACCTTCGAGGACGCGTACCTCGCCCGCATCATGGAACAGGTCGGGCTCAAGAAATCGCCCTGAGCTGCGAGCGAGTCCCAAGCCACGAGCCACCGCAAGGCGCAACATGAAATCCACGAGAGAATCCGTCATGTCCTCCCGGGCCTCATCCCCGCGCAGGCAGGGATCCAGTAATGAACCGGGCGGCCCGGGTTCCCGCGTGCGCGGGAACGGCAAGCCTTCCTCACGCTGGCCGCAGGACACGTTCCGCGTCCTCAAGGAGCTGGGAGTCAGGCAGGTCGCCTATGTGCCCGACTCCGGACACAGCGAGCTGATCCGGACCTGCCACGCCGATCGCGAGCTGAAGACCGTCGTGCTCACGACCGAGGAGGAAGGCATCGCGATGCTGGCGGGGGCGTGGCTGGGCGGCGAGCGCGGCGTCCTGCTGATGCAATCCTCGGGAACGGGCAACTGCATCAACATGCTGGGGCTGTCAGCCGAATGCCGGTTCCCGCTGCTCATGCTGGTCACGATGCGCGGCCACTGGGGCGAGTTCAACCCCTGGCAGGTGCCCATGTCGCAGGCGACCGCGCCCGCGCTCACGGCGATGGGGGTCCTTGTGCACCAGGTAGACGAGGCGGACAGGGTGGCGGAAACGGTGGATGCAGCAGGAAGGCTGGCGTTCAATACCGGCCGGAGCGTGGCGGTGCTGATCTCGCAGCGGATCGTAGGCGCCAAGCAGTTTAAGTGACCAGTGACCGCGAACCTACCTGATTGCATGAGTTCACCTCGTTCTTCTTGGCAGTCTTGGCGTCTTGGCGGCTAATTTTTTATGGCAAAACAGAGAAAACCGATACTCGACAGACGGCAGGCGGTGGCGGACATCCTCAGCCGCCGCGGTGACACGCTGCTTGTGACCGGACTGGGTGCGCCGACCTGGGACACGGCGGCCGCCGGAGAGCATGAGCTCGACTTCGCCAATTGGGGCGGGATGGGCGGCGCGACTATGGTCGGGCTGGGCGTCGCGCTTGCGCAGCCGCGCCGGCGCGTGCTGGTCATCACGGGCGACGGTGACATGCTGATGGGACTGGGCTCGCTTGCGACGATAGCAGTGCAGAAACCACGCAACCTCGTCGTGATCGTGCTCGACAACGAGGCGTTCGGCGAGACCGGCATGCAGGCGACGCACACGCGGCACGGCGTGGACCTGGCCGGCATGGCAAAGGCTGCGGGATTCCGCGGTGCGACCACGATCTACAACGCATCCCAGCTCAAGACGTGGATCCCGCGCTTCTACCGCCAGCCCGGCCCGCTCTTCGCATCGATCAAGGTGAAGGACGAGAAGCTGGCCATGGTGCTGCCGCGGCTCAAGGACGGCCCGGCAATCAAGAACCGCTTTCGCGAGGCATTGCTGGGCAGCAAGGCCTACGACTGAGACCCAGAGACCAGGGACTGGAGACTGGTCTATCGCTTGTAACTTGCGAGAGACACCGGCGGGCGCTACGCTAGGCGCCAGCAAGCGGCGGGCAGCCGCACCACACTGAGGAGCTACCTATGGATCAGGTCGAAGACAAAGTCAGCCTCGCCACGCGACCGAGCCCGGTCCGCGTGAAGAAGCTGGGGCATATCGTCCTTCAGGTGAGCGACGTTGAGCGCTCCATCAAGTTCTACACCGAGGTGCTGAACTTCCGGGTGTCCGACCGCCAGGAAACCGGCGGTGCCTTTCTCACCGGTGTGGGCGATCACCATACCATCGGCCTGTTCCGTGCGACCGAGCCCGACGCCGCAAAGCCTGCCGAAGGCGCGGTGCGGCTCAACCACTTCGCGCTGCAGGTGGGCAGCCTCGATGAATTGTTCGAGATCCGCGCGTGGCTGCAGGAGCGCGGCATACCGCTCGTGTTCCAGGGACGCCGGCGGCTGGGCGGGCACACCAGCGTCGAGTTTTCAGACCCGGACGGCTACCACGTGGAACTCTTCACCGACATGGACCAGCTCGCGCCGGGCCAGCGCTCGCGTCCGATGGCGCCCGGGCCGCGGCTCGAGAGCCTGGAAGCCTCGCGCGACAACCCCAAGCCCCCGACATGGTAGCGGCTGAAGGTCTGATCCATCATTCATGAAAGCATCACTCCGCGACGTCTGTCGCAGCGAAGCCGATCCCGGTCCCGCCCGGAAAGAACACGTCTACTCCCTCGCCGCCCTGGAGAAGCAGACCGGCGCCCGCATCTCGCGCCTGCCGATCTCCATACGCGTGGTGCTCGAGTCGTTGCTGCGGAACAGCGACGGGCGCACCGTGACCGACGAGCACGTTCTGGACCTGGCGCGCTGGCAGCCCAATGCGCCGCGCACGACCGAAATCCCGTTCGTCGTCGGCCGCGTGGTACTGAACTGCGTCGCCGGCATCCCCCTGCTCGGCGACCTGACTGCGATGCGCGGCGCGGTCACGCGCCAGGGCCGCTCGCCCGCCGCCGTGGAACCCAAAGTACCGGTGGACATGACTCTCGATCATGCACTCATGGTCGATTTCCACGGAACGCCGGATGCGCTCGAGAAGAACATGCGGCTCGAGGCCGAGCGCAACCACGAGCGCTTCATCTTCGTAAAGTGGGCCATGCAGGCCTATAAGGGCATACGTCTGTTACCGCCCGGCTTCGGCATCCTGCACCAGAACAATCTGGAGTTCTTCGCTCCCGGACTGCTCTCCCGGGACGGCGCCCGTTTTCCCGACACCCTGGTCGGCACCGATTCGCACACGGGCATGATCGCCGGACTCGGCACGGTCGGCTGGGGTGTCGGCGGCATCGAGGCGCAGGCCGCGGTACTGGGCCAGCCCGTGTACATGCTGACGCCCGACGTCGTCGGCGTGCACGTGACGGGAGAACTGCCGGCGGGCGTCACCGCGACCGACCTCGTGCTGCACGCGACTGAGATGCTGCGCAAGGCGAAGGTGGTCGGAAAATTCGTCGAGTTCTTCGGCGAGGCGCTGTCGAAGCTCACCGTCCCGGACCGCGCGACGCTCGCCAACATGGCACCCGAGTACGGCGCGACGGTCGGGTTCTTCCCGGTCGACGCGCAGACGCTCGCCTACCTGCGCCAGACCGGCCGCAGCGAAGAGCAGATTACGTCAACCGAGGCCTATTACCGGCAGCAGGGCATGTTCGGGCCGGTCCGCGCCGGCGATGTGGACTACAGCCAGGTGCTGACGCTGGACCTCTCGACGATCGCGCCCAACGTCGCCGGACCGAAGCGTCCTCAGGACCGGATAGCGCTCGCGGATCTCAAGGGACAATTCGAGTCGCTGCTGACGAAGCCCGTCGCGGATGGAGGCTACGGGAAGAAGGAAAGCGGTAGACGGACAGATGGAGGCGGGAAGCATGTGCCGGGCGATGGCGACGTCGTGATCGCGGCCATCACCTCCTGCACCAACACCTCCAACCCGGGCGTCATGCTGGCAGCCGGCCTCGTCGCGAAAAAAGCGGTCGAGCACGGGCTCAAGGTGAAGCCGTGGGTGAAGACCTCGCTCGCACCGGGTTCGCGCGTCGTGACCGAGTACCTGAACGCGACTGGCTTGCAGCGCTCCCTCGACGACCTGGGCTTCATGCTCGCCGGCTACAGCTGCACGACCTGCATGGGCGCGTCGGGCCCGATCGACGCAGACCTGGAAAAAGCCATCAACGACAACGACGTCGTGGCATGTGCGGTGCTCTCCGGCAACCGCAACTTCGAGGCGCGCATCCATCCGTCGGTGCGCGGCGCATTCCTGGCGAGCCCGCCCCTGGTCGTGGCGTTCGCGCTCGCCGGCCGGGTCGATATCGATCTCGGCCGGGAACCGCTGGGTAGCAGCGCCGACGGGAAGCCCGTTTATCTCGAGGACATCTGGCCGGCGCCGGCCGAGCTGACTGCGCTGCTGGGCAGCGTCACCGCGGAGCAGTTCCGCTCGGTTTACGGCATGGACCACGCGGCGGCGAATCCGCACTGGAGCGCGATACCGCAGCCCACCGGGATGAGCTACCCGTGGAGCGCGGAATCGACCTACATCCAGGAGCCGCCGTTTCTGGCGCCGGATCTCACCGAATCGGGATTGCGCGAATTCAAGGGCGCGCGGGCGCTCGCCATCCTCGGCAACTCGATCACGACCGATCACATCAGCCCTATCGGGAGCATCAAGACGACCTCCCCTGCCGGGCTCTATCTCCAGGGCCTGGGCGTCGAGCCGGTGGATTTCAACAACTACGGCGCGCGCCGCATGAATCACGAGGTCATGGTGCGCGGCACGTTCGCGAACGTGCGCCTGCGCAATCTGATGGTGCCGGGCGTGGAAGGCGGCGTGACGATCCATCAGCCTGACGGCGGCGAGACGAGCATCTACGAAGCCGCGATGCGCTACGCGAAGGAGAAGGTGCCGCTCTTCGTCATCGCCGGAGAGGAATACGGCACCGGCAGCGCGCGCGACTGGGCGGCCAAAGGAACGCGGCTCCTCGGCGTGCGGGCGGTCGTCGCCGGCAGCTTCGAGCGTATCCATCGGAGCAACCTCGTCGGCATGGGCGTCCTGCCCTGCCAGTTGCCGGCGGGCGTGACCGCAGCGACGCTGAAATTGAAAGGCGACGAGGAGTTCGATCTCCTGGGGCTGGACGGGAACGCAAGACCGCGGCAGGCGGTAACGCTGGTCATCCGCCGCAAGGACGGCACGCAGGAGAGCGTGCCGCTCGTCCTGCGCCTCGACACGCCCGCGGAAATCGACTACGTCCGGCGCGGCGGGATCATGCCGTATATTCTCAACGAGCTCGCGGCTTGAAACCGTAGAAACACCAGCCACGGAATCACACGGAAACAACGTAAACAATGCCCCATGCGGTATTGAGACGTTTGATACCTGCGCTTGCGTGCAGCGCTGTCGTTTTCGCTTCCGACGTCGGCGCGCAGACGGCAGCAACCGGGGCATCGACCGCCTGGCCCACGCGCCCCATCCGCCTGATCGTGCCCTTCCCGCCCGGCGGCGCAACGGACGCCAACGCGCGGGTGCTCGCGAAAGAGATGGAAAGCGTGCTCGGCCAGCCGCTCGTGATCGACAACCGCGGCGGCGCGAATTCCATCATCGGTTGCGAGTCCCTGGCGAAATCCGCCCCGGATGGCTACACGCTGATGCACATCTCGGTCGCCTTCGCGATCAATCCGAGCACCTACAGGAAGCTGCCATTCGATACGAGCCGGGATTTCACGCCGATCACGAACCCGATCGTGGGACAGGGCTCGCTCCTCGCGGTGAATCCCTCGGTGCCGGCGAAATCGGTGTCCGAGCTGATCGCGCTCGCGAAGAAACAGAAGCTCTCGTTCGGCTCGCCGGGCGTGGGCAACGTGCTACACCTCATCGCGGCGGGATTCATGTCGCGCGCCGGGATCGACATGCTGCACGTACCCTACAAGGGAGCGGGCCCCGCCCTCACCGCGCTGCTGGGAGGCGAGGTGCAGGTCATGGTCGTTCCGGTGGTGATCGCCATGCCCCATCTCAAGACCGGGCGCCTGCGACCGCTGGGGTACAGCGGCGCGAAGCGGCTGCCGGCGATAGCGGACGTTCCGACCATAGGCGAAGCCGGCCTGCCCGGCTACTCGCAGGACACCGGCTGGCATGCCTGGTTCGGGCCCGCGGGCCTGCCCGGCCACATCGTCGCGCGGGTTCACGGTGCGATCGTCAAGTCGCTGCAAGTTCCCTCGGTACGCGAGTACCTGATCGCGGGAGGCTACGAGCCCACGGCCGATCCGCCGGCGGTGTTCCAGAAGAACTTCCAGAACGATCTCAAGCGGTGGGGCGAGCTGGTGCGGCTGGCGAAGATCGAGCCGATATAAGGGAGAGCGCGCCTCGCATGCTCGCGAGAGCGTCGCGCGTAAACATCCCACGCGCTCACTTCACCGCCCATGTCGTACCATGCCACGATGAGCGCACCGAGCCGGGCTGACCTCGAAGCAATACCACTGCTGGCATCACTCGCGCCCGCCGAATTACGGGAGGCAGCGCGCCTCTTCACTATTCGCACTTATCCGAAGAATGCGATCGTCGCGACCGAGGGCGACCGGGCAGAACTTTTCAACATTATCCTCTCGGGAAGAATCCAGTTCTTCTGGTGTGACGAAGGCGGACGCGAGCTGAAGCTCGGCGTTGACGGCCCCGGGGGACATTTCGTGGACGCTACTCTGGGTGGTGAGCCGGTGCTCATATCGGTGATCGCTATCGAGAATCTGCGCGTCGCCTCGATCCCCATCGCCGAGTTCAAGCAGCTGCTCCTGCGACATCCGCAAGCGGGTCTGGTGCTGCTGCTGGACGTCGTGGCCCGCCACCGCCGGCTCCTGAAGGAGACCAAGGCGTTGACGATGGAGGACGTGTATGGCCGCGTGGTATGGCTGCTGGAGGCGCGCGCCGTGGAGGCCGACGGCAAGCTCGTTACCGAGCCCATGACCCATGCCGATATCGGTCAGCGGGTCGGCGCAACGCGTGAAATGGTCGGACGGGTGCTGCGGGATCTCAGCCGCGGCGGCTACATCAGGACGGAGCGGGGGAGGATGACGATCCTGCGCAAGCCGCCCAGGCACTGGTAGGGAAATAGTTCTCTCTCGATCGCCGAATTTGTTCTCTTGAACGGCCCCCGGGCGGCGCGTAGCTTGATGTTGCCGCGGCATGCGGCTTGACGTCCGGGAGGAACACATGAAAATCCACTCGCTACGCATCTCGCTTGCAGCTATGGGCATGGCGCTTGCGGTCTCCGCAGGCGCACAGGATCAACCAGTCCGTATCCTCGTCGGATTCTCGCCGGGCGGAACGTCCGACGTAATCGCCCGGCTTGTCTCGGAGCGCCTGCGGTCGTCGCTTGGTTCACCCGTCATAGTGGAAAACAAGCCGGGCGCCGACGGGATCCTCGCGGCGGAAGCGCTGAAGAACGCCACGCCGGACGGCAGAACGCTCATGATCTCGCCGATCACCGTGACCGTCTTTGCGCCTCTCACGCACACGAAGCTCAGGTACGACCCGGTCAAGGATTTCTTGCCCGTCTCGCTCGCCGCAAACTTTCAGCTCGTGCTTGCCGTCGGGGCAAGCTCGCCAGCGAGGACGCTGCGGGACTACGTCGCGTGGGTCCGCGCCGATCCGACGAAAGCGATCTACGGCACGCCCACGATAGGCGGCCCGCCCCATTTTTTCGGCTTGATGCTCGCCCGCGCGACCGGGGTGGACCTCTCGTACGTGCCGTACAAGGGTGGAGCGCCGCTGGTGACGGACCTGATAGGCAGTCAGGTCCCCGCGGCAATCACCGTTCTTTCCGAGGTGATCAAGCATCACGAAGCAGGCAAGGCGCGCATCCTCGGCAGCTCGGGGGCGCAGCGCTCGCCGGCAACGCCGGACGTGCCGACGTTCAAGGAACTGGGCCTGGCGGAAATGGAGGGTATGGGCTGGCAGGCGTTTCACACCACCGCTCGGACGCCCCGCCCCACGGTGGACCTCCTTTCCGTGAAGATCGCTGCAGCGATCAAGGCCCCTGAAGTGAGCGAGCGGCTGCTCGTCATGGGCCTGGAGCCTGTGGGCAGCACTCCGGACGAGCTGGCGCGGCGCGTGGCCGCAGATACCGCAAAGTGGGCGCCGGTCGTGAAGGCCTCGGGATTCCGCGCCGACTAGTGGGAGCAGCCGCTACTCGAGCTTGACCCTGGTCTGCTCAGTCGACGGAGGGGGACGCACACGATTTTCGAGACGATGCGCGCGTTCACAGGTGTGCTGTGGAAATTGTGTGCGTCCCTATTTTTCGTCGGCCTGCGCCCGGCTGAGCGCCCGCGCCTTGTAGCGATCCTTGGCGGCGCAAGCCTCCGCCCAATCCAGGGTCTCTTTCGCGGCCTCGTACTCGTACCTGTCGATGACCTTGCCCTCGAACATCCCGACCGATTCACCGGCGTCCGCGAGCTTGTCGCACTCCTCGATGACCTTGCCGGCCCATGCGATCTCATCCGCGGTCGGCGAAAGGCCTGACACCAGCGGCTCGATGAAATTCGGATGGAGCGCCCCGGCGTGGCGCACCCCGGCCGCGTGGAGCGCCGCAGCCTGCGCGGTCGCCTGATCGGCCTGGTCGACGCGGCCCGACGGGTTCGCGACGAACACGCCGCCGCCGGTGCTCTCGATTCCCAGCGCCATCGTGGCCAAAGCGACGTACGCGGTCGGAAAGGCGTACTGGTCGAAATCGGCGAACATCTCGATCCCGAGATTCATCGCCATGTCGTAGCCTCCGCCGCCGCTGTGTGACCACAGCTTCCTCGGAACGGCGGTCAGGATCTCGTATATGTTCACCGCGCCCAGCGCGGACTCGATCATGGGCGAGAGCTCGATCTCTCCCACCGGGACGCCCCGCTCCTTCTCGAGCCTCGACATGACTTCGTGGGCATGCTGCATTTCCGCCGCCGACTCCGTCTTGGGCAGCATGATTCTGTCCACACCCGGCCAGACGGCAGCAGGAAGGTCCGCATCGACGAAAGGCTTGTTGATCCTGACGTAGATGGAAGCCCCGCCCTTGCTCGCCTTGACTATCGACTCCGGGATCAGCGAGCGGCACCTCGCCTTCTCGGCCGGGGCGATGGAGTCCTCGATGTCGAGGATGTAGACATCGCCGCCCCGCGTCCACGCCTTGTCGATGAAGCGGGGATTCGTGGGCGTAACGAACATCGAGACGCGTGCAACCCTGTTGTTCATGGTTCAACCTCGTGCAGTCTGTTTCTCATGGGCCCGCGCTTTTTCCTCATCGCGCGCCTTCGCCCGCGACGCCCACTCCAGGTAGAGCTTCGCGCGCAGATCGACCGGCACGTCGATCATCTTGCCGTCGATGGGAACCGAAGCCATGCCGCGCTTCAACCCTTCGGCGAAAATCTCCCGTACCTTCACGTAGTAAGCGGTCTCTTCGGGACTCGGACCGAAGCCCTCGTTGCAGGCCCTGATCCACGACTCGTGAGGGCAGACCGCGCCCTTGAAGCCCGTATCTCTCGCCCGCCGGACCGACTTCCTCAACTCCGCGTCCGCGACGTTGGCATGCGTGAGACTCAAGGGGTAGCTCATACCCTGCGCCTGCCCGCCGACGGAGGTGGCAACCGTGATGATCTGGGACTTGATGTACTCGAGCGGCTCGAATTCCAGTCCCGCCGCGGCAGACATCCCGAGGTCCCGGCATAGCTCGCTTTCGTTTATCGTGAAGGTGCCGAACCGCGGACTCGCGCGGGCGATCTCCAGCGCGTTCCAGACGCCGGCGGCAGTAGTGACTTCGGCGTCTACTTCGAGCGATCCGGCGTCGATTCCCCGGCTCTCCTCGAGCGCATCCAGGCGCAGGCTCGCTTTCTCGATGTCCCCCGCTTCGTTCACTCCCTTCAGCACGACGCCGGCGATCCCTGGAAATACCGTCGCCTCCAGCTCGGCTGCCGCGGCTCCGCTTCCGATCCTGACGAAAACTTCGGCGCCGCCCCTTGCCGCCTCGTGTATCGCCGCAGGTATCCGGGATTTCAGATCCTCCTGCCAGTCCCTCCCTGGCCGCCGCGCGACATCGAGGATGATCGCATCGGCCCAGGAGGCATAAGCCTTCTCGCCGAGTTTCGGATCCTCCGCAGACAGGGAAAGCAGCGAGCGCCGTATGTACTTCGGCAGCGGTCTCTCTCCCGTCGTTCGTTCGCTCATGAGCGCACCTCGAATCCTTCGTTCACCGGCGCCACTTGTTCCGGCGTCGCGCACACGCATCCCGTGAAGCCCAGGATCCTGCCCTCTCTCGCCGCTTTCGCGGTGCCCTCCTTCGACGCGACGCCGCCGCGCGAGCCGGGGCGCCAGAAAGCTCCGAGCGGCTGCATAGCGAGCATTCGCGCGGCGACGAGCGCGCGCGTCATGAGGAAGCGGTAGAGCCGGAATTCACCCTGCGGCACCGGCCCCAGCCGCATGGTCAGGTCGATCCGTCCCACGCCCAGAGCGGTAACCCGCGGACTTGCCGTCGCCAGCGAAGCTGCGTTCCAGAAGCCTTTCGCCGATTCCAGGATCAGGGCGAGCTCGGTCGTTCCGGGATCGACGCCGTGCTCCCTTTCCATCGCCGCGATAAGCTCTCCCAGCTCGCTCACTTCCTCCGGCTCTTCCGGGCCGGGCAGCACGATCCCCTTGATGCCACGGTGCACTGCCGCCCTCACGTCGGCCCACCGCGTATCCCGGTCGACGCGGACGAAGACCTCCGCGTCATTCCCGATCTTTCGGACGAGCCCCGCCAGGCCGGAACGCGCAAGCTCCTTGTGCTTCGGCGGGACCGTATATTCGAGGTCGAGCACCACCACGTCGGGCTTGAATGCATTGCAACGCGCTTCCGCGTCCGCGTCGTGCGCGGGAACGATCATCCAGGAGCGTCTCGGGTTCATTGGCTATCCTACTCGAGCTTTATGTTGGCCTGCCGGATCAGCTTCGCATACCTCACCAGATCTGTCTTGATCAACGCGGCAAGCTGCTGCGGACCGCCGGGAAGCGGGTCGGCTCCCATCGTCATCAGTTGCTCGCTCATCTCGGGCGTGTTCAGGATCCTGGTGATTTCCTGCGAGAGCTTGTCGATAATGACTTTCGGCGTTCCGGCAGGCGCCAGGATTCCCTGCCACGACTTTACCTCATAACCCGGCAAGCCGGCCTCGGTGAAGGTCGGGACATCCGGCAGCGCCACCAGGCGCTTGCCGCCCGAAATCGCGATGCCGCGGGCTCTTCCGCCCTTGACGATAGGAATCAGCGGCAGCGCATTGTTCATGAACATCTGCACCTGGCCGCCCATCAGGTCGGTCGTTGCCGGTCCCGCGCCCTTGTGCGGAATGTGCTGCATTTTTATGCCAGCCATGATGCAGAAAAGCTCCGCCGCAAGATGATTCGCAGTTCCGCTGCCCGACGAGGCGAAGTTGAGCTGGCCCGGCTTCGCTTTCGCCAGCGCGATAAGCTCCTTCAGGTTGGCCGCTGGCAGCGCCGCGTTCACTATCATCAGGGTCTCGGTCGCAATCGTCGTCGCGACCGGGGCAAAGTCCTTGATCGCGTCGTACGGCGTGGCGAGCAGGCTGGGATTGATGGCGTGTGTGCTTGTCACGTACAGGATGGTGTAGCCGTCGGGCCGCGCCTTGACCAGCGCCTGCGAGCCGATGATGGTATTGCCGCCGCCACGGTTGTCTACGACGACCTGCTGCCCCCAGCTGTCGGTCAGCTTCTGGCCGATCAGGCGCGACATGATGGTGGTGCTGCCGCCCGGCGGAAACGGCACGATGAGCCGTATAGGCCGCGTCGGGTACGTGGGTTGGGCAAGCGCCGTCATGGACCAGGCCAGCAGCAACAACGCCGCGCACGGCGCCTGCAATGCGGAACAGAGCGCGCTCACCATTCCTTCTCTCCGACCGGCAAAGTTCATCGAGAGACAAGACTACCTGTTACGCGACGGTTAGGTAAACTGCCGGGTGTCGGGCAAAGGAGTATCACGTGGTGGACATCAAGGCGTATCCGTACCTGTGCTTCGTCAGGTTCGACCTCACGAACAAGGAGTTCGACCGCCAGTTCAACGTCCACTTCGACGACCATATCCAGGAGCTCGCGGACCGGCCGGGCTATTCCACGGCGTGGCGCACGCGGGAGCTGCGCGGCGGCCCATATAACGATAGCGAAGGCGTCCTGGAGCAGGAATACCAGCAGATCTACGCCATCAACGATCCGGCGCTGTTCAAGTCCTTCCCGCAGAATCCACCGCCGCCCGTGATGGAAAGCGAACCGTGGCGCCGCGATCTTGGAAATTGGGGCCGCGTCTTCTACCGTGTGCTGTCCTCGATCGAAAAGGATAGCCGCAGCGGCCGCTGCTGGGCGCGCTGCGAAAGCCTGTTCCGCGGGACGGCGGAGGAACAAACGCGGTTTCAGCTCGAGAGCGCGCAACACCTGAAACGCGTGCTGGAATTGCCCGGTGTCCACCGCGCGTGGCAGCTGCAGCACGCCCCGCATGCCGCCCAGATCGGCCGGGACCCGGTGGGCAACTACATGAATCTGTTCGAGCTGGACGCACCCGAGAATCTCTTCGATCCCAGCCTGGGCGAGGACCGTTTGCCGCTCACGGCCGGACAGGAATTCGGCGGCCGGCACTTCGCGCGCCTCTTGCTGAAGGCGGAGCCTCGGCGCTGAGGAGCTACGAGCTCCCAGCTCCGAGCTTCCAGCCCCGGACTCTTAGCTGGCAGCTGGTGGCTGGTGGCCGGCGGCTCGTAGCTCGCGGCTCAGGGTCTTCTCGACGCCTTCGTAGTCCTTGAAGATTTCCGCCCGGCGCGGTCGTCGCAGTCCGAATGAGTGCAGCCACAGCCGCACCATCCAACGCTTGCGCTCGGGCTCGGGATAATCCTCGAATTCCGTTCGTGCGTGCAGCGTCGTGTAGTTGTTGATGAACTGCATGTCGCCGGGCCCGAGCATCATGTCGAGCCGCAGGTCGTCCCGATTGACGAGCTCGTCCATGTACTCGAGCGCGGCCTCTTCGAGCTCGCTGTAATTCGCGTGCCCCATCTTCCGGGCAGTCTCGATCGTATTGCGGAGAATTCTGCAGCTCACCACCCCATTCTCCATGCTGTAGACGGGAACGCGTCGCGGCACGACATCCCCGCCTTCTTCCACGCTCACGTAGAAATAGCCGTTCATGAGCGGGGCTATGTACTCGGGGCGGTGTGTCACGATCTCGTTCCACACGCGGGTGCTGCTGACGAGGCTGGAGAGTCCCCCTTCGCGCGCCTGGCGCACGCAGAGCAGGCCCACCATGTCGCAGCGATCGCTGTGGAACCTGAGTAGCTGGTTGGTGCGATAGCCTCTGACCCGGGCGCCCAGCTTCACCCCCTCATCGTAGACGTCGCCCAGCATGTCGCCGTACGAGTTCTGCGACACCGGCACGCCGAGATAGCGCCCTATGCCCCAGAACATCGTGCGAACCTCCGCGTCGCTGAAACGCTCTCTCGGCAGACCCTTCACGAGCAGAAAGCCGCGGCCGTCGTTGATCTCCTCGGCCCAGCCCCTGATGGTGGGCGCCAGGCTCCCGAGCGGGAAGTCGCGGGCCTGGATGTCCGTCACCTCCACGCCGCGGCTCACGCACCGTCGGGCGGCCGCAGCCAGCTCTTCCACCTCGGGCGCCGAAAGCGTGTAAGTCCAGGACCTGTCGTTGGCGTAGTCGGCGCCCTTCCACGCGGTCGCGTCGTTTACGAGCGGAAATGGATTCTTCATGCGTCACCCAGTCCAAAAAACATTAGCCACGGAATCACACGGAAACACACGGACAAATTCAAGAACAGATAACGCAGAAAACACGTTTTCAACTTTCCGTGCCCTTCCGTGTGGTTCCGTGGCCAAATTATTCCTCATCTACGAGCTGGCAGCAGCCGCGAGCAGCATCTCCGCCCCCTTCTCGCCGGTCGCTATCGTCGGGATGTTCGTGTTCGACGACGGTATGGTCGGAAACACCGAGGAGTCGATCACTCGCAATCCGCTCAAGCCGCGCACTCTCAGCTCGGGATCGACCACTGCTTGCGCGTCCACGCCCATCTTGCAGGTGCCGACCATGTGCCAGCTCGTCTGTATCGTCTCGCGCATGTAGTCGAGGAGCGCGGCATCGTCCCGGATATCCGGTCCGGGCCGCGTTTCGCGCACGACCAGCGGCTTCAACGCCGGCATCTCCGCGATCCGCCGCGCGAAGCGTATGCCTTCGACGAAGAGCTGCGCGTCGGCCTCGTGCGACAGGTACTTCGGGTCCATCGCCGCCTGCTGCAGCGGCTCGCGGGACTGGATGTGCAGCGTTCCGACCGAGCGCGGCTGCAGCACCTTGAACGCGAAAGTAAAGCCCGGGTACGGATCGAGGCCGTACTGCGGCGTGCGGGCATAGCGGTCCCGGCCCGACAACGGCAGCAGCAGCATCGCCAGGTCCGCCTGCCGCGACTGGGGATCGCCGCGCCATGCAACCTGCGCCGTCGCGGAGCAGATCGTGAGCAGCCCCTCGCTCTTGAAAAACCAGCGCAACCCTTCCTTCATCTTGAGCCACGGGCTGCGCAGCACGTCGTTGACGGTGATCGGCTGCGAGCACTCGAAAGTGACCCGCGCGCTGGGATGGTCACGGAGATTTTCGCCCACGCCCGGCAGGTGGTGCAGCACCTCCACGCCGTGCCTGCGCAGTATGTCGCTCGCGCCTATCCCCGAGAGCTCCAGCAACTGGGGCGATACCAGGGGGCCCGCCGCCAACACGACCTCCCGGCGCACACGCACCTTACGATTCTCGTTCCCCAGGCGGAACTCGACACCGGTCGCCCGCCGGTCTTCCATCAGGACGCGCGTGACCGGCGCACCCGTCAGCACCGTGAGGTTGGCCCTGTCGCGCGCGGGCTTCAGGTATTCCGCCGCCGAGCTGCTGCGCCACCCCTTGCGCGTGGAGTACTGGAGATAGTAGGCGCCTTCATAGCTGCCATCGTTGTAGTCGGCGAGCTGCTCGTAGCCCGCCTCCTTGCACGCCGCGACGAATGCACCCGAAAGCGGGTCGAACTGGTCGAGATTGGTGCAATGGATGGGGCCGCCGGTCCCGCGCACTGCGGGATCGCCCTGCGGGTAGTCCTCGAGCCGCTTGAAATAAGGCATCAGGTCCGAGTATCCCCAGCCGGCGCATCCCTCCTCGCGCCAGCGGTCGTACTCCCGCGGATCGCCGCGCACGAAGAGATTGCCGTTGATCGAGCCCGAGCCGCCGATGACACGGCCGCGCACCCAGCGCTGCGGCTTGTTGTTGAGATGGGCCTGCGGGACGGTCTGGTACTGCCAGGTATACCGCTCGTCGTTGAGTATCTTCGCGACCATGAGCGGGATCTTGAGATTGACGCTGTCGGCCGGGCCGCCGGCCTCGATCAGCAGCACCGCGTGGCGTCCGTTCTCCGTCAGGCGGTTCGCGAGCACGCAGCCGGCCGAGCCGGCCCCGACCACGATGAAATCGAATTCGGCATTCTCGGGCACGGCGGAAACGTACATCGGCGGCTCCGGTCGGATTCCGTCTTCACTATATATCAATCGAACGCGCTTGTTCCTTCCACCATTGCGACACGGCGGCCATGCATTCACAATGTGGAGAGGGAGAGATCTCATGGTCATGCTACGCATTGCTGTGACGTTCTTCGCGCTGGTCACCGGGCTCGCCCAGGCACAGAGCTGGCCGGCGCGCCAGGTACGCTTCGTCGTGCCTTTCCCGCCGGGCGGCTCCACCGACGTTGCGGCGCGGGCGCTCGCCGACAAGCTGTCGCGCGCCCTCGGCCAGCAGGTCATCGTGGACAACCGCGCAGGCGGGGGCGGCGTCATCGGCACCAGCGAGGTGGCGCGCGCGGCGCCGGATGGCCAGACCATATTGTTCGCCGCCAACCAGGTCTCGACCATGCACCTGGTCGTGAAGAACATCCCGTACGACATGACCCGCGATTTCGTGCCGGTGACCCAGGCCACGACGCAGCCGATGGCGATCGCTGTGCACACGTCGCTGCCGGCGAAGAACGTCCGCGAGTTCGTCGCCCTCGCCAAGGCGCGTCCCGGCGAGCTTTCCTACGCGCATTCGGGTGTCGGCGGCGGCCAGCACATGACCGGCGAGCTCCTGAAGAAGGTGGCGAAGTTCGACATGGTCGGTGTCCCGTACAAGGGCGGCGGCCAGGCGGTGCTGGATCTCGTCAGCGGCCACGTTCCGGTATGCGTCCTCGGCTCCACTCCGCTCATTCCGCACCACAAATCGGGACGCATCCGCATTATTGCCTTCACTTCCAAGGAGCGCTTCCTCGCCATGCCCGAGATTCCGACGCTGCACGACTCGGGCTACCCCGGATTCGACTCCATACAGTGGCTGGGGGTGCTCGCGCCGCGCGGCACCGGCGCCGAGATCGTGCAGCGTCTGCACGCCGAGACCGTGAAAGCGCTCGCGCTGCCGGATGTGAAGGAGCGCCTTGCCGCCAACGCGCTCCAGCCGGTAGGCAACACGCCGCAGCAGTTCGCCGAAGTGATCCGTGCCGACATCGACCGCTGGACCAAGCTCGCGCGGGAAATCGGCATCAAGCCAGAATAATCATGCAGCGGCTGACCATTATCGATTCGCACACCGGAGGAGAACCTACCAGGGTGATCGTCGCCGGCGGTCCCGACCTGGGTACGGGGACGCTCGCCGCGCGCCGCGAGCGTTTCCAGCGCGAGTTCGACCACTATCGCTCGGCCGTCGTGAACGAGCCGCGCGGCTCCGAGGTGATCGTCGGCGCGCTGCTCGTCGAGCCCGTGGACAGCGCCTGCGCGGCGGGCGTCATCTTCTTCAACAACATCGGCTACATCGGCATGTGCGGGCACGGGACGATAGGACTGGTCGCCACGCTGTCGCACCTGGGGCGCATCCGGCCGGGCGCGCACCGCATCGAGACCCCCGTGGGCATCGTCACCGCGACGCTGCACGAAAACGGTGAAGTCACCGTGGAAAACGTCGCGAGCTGGCGGGAGCGCAAGGGCGTTACCGTGGATGTGCCCGGCCACGGCCCGGTGACGGGCGACATCGCGTGGGGCGGCAACTGGTTTTTTCTCGTCGAGCAGCACGGGCAGGATGTCGCTCTCGCGAAGGCAGAAGCGCTCGCCGAGTTCTCCTGGCGCGTTCGCCGGGCGGTCAACGCGCAGGGATTTCCCGACGTGGACCACGTCGAGTTGTTCGGGCCGCCCGCCACCGCCGGCGCGGGCTCGCGCAACTTCGTGTTGTGCCCCGGCGGCGCCTACGACCGCTCGCCCTGCGGCACGGGCACGAGCGCCAAGCTCGCCTGCCTCGCCGCCGACGGCAAGCTCGCCGAGGGTGCGCGCTGGATCCAGGAGAGCATCCTGGGCAGCACGTTCGCCGGGTCGTACCGCTGGCTGGATCGCGCGAACGGCAGGATC
>DASRJL010000216.1:0-26260 GCA_035649495.1 Burkholderiales bacterium
GAGCTCACCATCGTCCTGAACCACGTCGGCGGGCTGCTGCGCACCGGGCCCTACGCCGATCGCAACGAGGACGTCATGGCGAACTGGAAGAAGGGTATCGCTGCCGTGGCTGCGTGCCCCAACGTCGTGATGAAACTCGGCGGCCTGGGTATGACGCGCTGCGGCTTCGACTGGCATACCCGCGCGAAGCCCATCGGCTCGGAAGAGCTGGCAGCCTCGATGGCGCCGTTCCTGAGCTACTGCATCGAGCAATTCACGCCCGCGCGCTGCATGTTCGAGAGCAACTTCCCGGTCGACAAGGTATCGTTTTCCTACAACGTCATGTACAACGCGTTCAAGCGTTTTTCGAAGGGCTATTCAGCAAGCGAACGCGCCGCAATGCTCCATGACACCGCCGCGAAGGTCTATAAGATCAAGAACTGAACCTCCGAGACGGCGCGCCGGAGCGTGGAGCAGGGGCCCCGGTTTCCGGGGATGCGACCGCAGAGGCGCGCATGAGGCACGCGGAGTGATCCCGGCGCGCTCGGCACGCTCCGGGGTCGCACCTACGCCCACGGGCGCAGGCACTGCTCCGCCCTCCGCGGGCCAGGCCGCCAAGAAGATCAAGAATGGAATCGGGTGGATGCGAAGCAGACGGGGTGGTGAGAGTCACTTCCGCCTTCCGACTTTCGCCTTGGGAGCCGAGTCCGGAATCCCGAACCGGTCACCGGTCACTGGTCACGAGCTTCTCTCCGCGTATTTCTTCTGGTGGAAGTAATTCGCGTTATAGAAGGCGAGGACGAGATCGCGGTAGACCGCCGGCGGGTATCGCGGCGGGGCGCCGGGGCCCGTGCAGCTCGGCAGGCACTCGATCACGGACGCCACGTTCGGGCTGTAGAAAAAGGCGATCGAGTAGCGGTCGGCGCCCGAATCGTTGAGCACGCCGTGGGGCGTGGAGAGGTAGCGGTCGTTGGACCAGCGCTTCATGATATTGCCCAGGTTGACGAGCAGCGTCCCCGGGATGACCGGCGGGGCGAGCCACTCGCCGCTCGGCAGCCGCACGGCCAGGCCCGGCACGTCCTCCCGCGCGAGCATCGTGATGAACGAGTTGTCGGTGTGGGGTCCCTGGCCGAATTGCTCGTCGTCCGCCGTGTCCTGCGGCGGATAGTGAAGGAAGCGCAGGTTGACGTGCGCCTCGTTGTCGAAGAAAGGCGCGAAGTGGCCAGCCGGCATGTCGAGAGACCGCGCGAGCACGGGCAGCATCCGCTCGCCCACGCGCTCGAGGGTCTTGAAGTAGCGGAGCATCGCGGCGCGCATCCGCTCGTGGCCGTCCGGCCACTGGTTGCGCCCCCGCAGCGGTGCGCCGGCCACGATGTCCGGGTGATCGGCGCCCCTGTCGTGGCTGATGAAGAAGCTCTCGTTGTAATTGGGCCGGGTGGCCTTGTGGACCGTCGAAGCGCGCTGCATGCTCTGATTCACCGGCAGGTAGCCGATGTTGTTTTCATTGAGCTTGAGCCGCATCTTGTCTTCGAGCGGGATCGCGTGGAATTCGCGCGAGGCCTCGAAGGCGGCGTCGATAACCGTCTGCGGCACGCCGTGACCGGCCATGTAGAAGAAGCCGACCTGCTCGCAGGCATGCCGGACCTTCGCTGCAGCGGCATCGAGCCCTCCGTCCTCCCCCCGGAAAGCGGGCCCGAAGTCGATCACCGGGATCGCCCGCGTCGCCTCTTCGACGCTCCTCACCGCCATGGTCTTGAAGATATTCATCGCGGGTAGTCTGCTCCCGATGGCGCGCGATAGGCAAGCGATCAATCAAACGGGACGGCAAGCGATGGGTATCGTCCCTCAACCCATCCTACAGGGCTGGTGTGTTTTTCTGGCTCGTGCGACGGCGTGTGATCCCGGTAGCGCGCGCCGTGCTTTTGAAGCGCGCATGTTTGCGATAGCGCGGGTCAGATAGATCCAGAGTGGTCACCGCCCCGCGCTTCATGGGCGCCCAACTGCGTTCATCTCATTCGGCAACGGCAGACGAATGCGGGTCTTGACGACGACCCCGGACGGCGCAAAGAGGACGACAAATTCGCCTGCGCGGGTTTCATCTCCTCTTTCCCGGTCGCTCCGCGCGCCCTGCCTCCCCTTTCCGGACATTTCACCCGCGAGCCGGTAGACCCAGACTTCGAAACCGCTATCGAAGCTGATGACCAGGGTCTCTCCAAGAACGGCGATGACGTCGGCCCGGGTGCTCTTGCCGATGGCGACGGCGTCCCTGGCGCGGTCCGCCGGGATCACCTTGGTTCGGAGCGGCGTCACAACGGCGGACGGGGCCGTAGGCGAAACGGGGGTCGCGCATCCGGCGATGCACGCGGACCATGCCAGAGCGACGACGATGCGAATGAGCATCGTCATTGAGGCCGCCCGTTCGGCGCCGCAGCCGGCGCGGCGCTTGCGCTGGCGGGAACACCGTCGCTGTCCATGTACTCCAGCACGATCAGCGTATCGTCCGGCCAGGTCCGGTCGGCGAGCGGTGCATAGTAGGTGCGATCGAGCAGCACCTGGCAGTCGCAGTAGTCCAGCTCGTTCGCCATCCCCGGATCGTGGCTGATGCCTCCATACAACTTCTCGACGGACAGTGTCTCCCTGCGGTTCCCGGCGACGAGGGTGACGCTGAACAACGGACGCTCCGCGAAAAACAGGTAGTAGACTTCGCCGCGCTCGCAATAGCCCTGTGCCCTCAGCAGGAAGTTGGCGATATCGCCGAAGAAGGGCCGCACGTTCGACACCAGGTCCGCCTCCATGCCGACCAGGCATTCCAGGCGCAGGTCGCCGAGCCGCCGGGTGTCGGGCGGCAACCCCGGAGTGCGGATGTCCGCGCGCCACGTCATGCTGCGTACCTTGCGATTCGTCATCACCAGGGCATCCTCAGCCAGCGCTTTCTGAGAGCGCCCCAGGGTAAACGTATTGTCGGGCGCCACCGGCACCGGGATCGTGACGCTGTCGCCGACGATGGAAACCGTGATGCCCTGCATGTTCGCATCGCGACTCCGGGGCAGGAGCTTGAAGCGCAGCGGCGCGCTGGGGGCGAGGCTGCGTCTCTGCTCGAAGAGATCCATGCCTCTGACGATCTTGCGATACGACTTTTCGACCGGATCGCGCGGCGCAGCGACTTGCACCGGCGGCAGCACGGTCGCCGCAGCCGCGCCGGCCTTTCCCGGCGGATCCGCCGCGACTGCCGTCCCGCAGGCGAGCATGAACGCGAGCTGCAGCGCGGTGCGCGTCAAACGGGACAGATTCGTTGCCATACGACTTTGACCCTGGCGGACGACCGAGATTCCGGGCCTGCACGCAAGCCCGGCAATTGGTGTAGCATTTTCGCGAGACCCTAGCGGCGATTCGAAGGAGGAACGATGGCTACGCGCACCGGACCCTGGTCCTGGCTTTCGAATCCCGATAACCAGAAGACTCTGGCATTCATCGGCGGCGGCATCGCCGCCGTTGCGGCGGCCGGATGGCAGCTCTACGTGCATTTCGCGGACACCCGCGCTCCCGCTCAACCGGCGCCCACGGCCGCCACGCCGGGCGGCGTCACCGTGGGCGGCAACGTTTCCGGCAGCCCGATCATTGCCGGGGGCAACGTCACGATAGGTGGGCAACCGGTCGATCCGGAACAGGCGAGGAAGCTGATCGAGAGCCAGGGGAAGGCAGTCGATGCGATCACCTCCAGGATGACCGGCATTTCCAACGCGATCGAAACGGGGGACGCGAGCAAACTTTCGAACCCTCCGGCACCGGCAAGTAAAGGACCATGATCCGCGTGTGGGAGAACGGCACCCCCTCCGTCAAGCAGGGCAGCACGGTTCTGCTGCAGGAGCAAGGGACCTGGCAATAGTGACGTCCGCGTTGCTCCTGCCGGAAGATGGAGAACATCTTGCGTAGAGCCGCGCTGTTGGCCGGCCTCGCAGGCCTGCTGATCGCCCCTATGGTCGCGGCTCAGCCCGCCACCCCATCTCCGGCGTTGGTGCGTCTCGTTGTTCCATTCCCGCCAGGGGGCAGCAACGACGTGATCGCCCGCGCGGCCGCACCGCTCCTCGGCAAACGGTTGGGCAGCAGCGTGATCGTGGATAACCGGGCCGGCGCCGCAGGGATCATCGGCTCCGATACGGTAGCCCGGGCGCCCGCCGATGCATCCACGCTTCTGCTGACTTCGTCGACCTTCCTGACGACGGCGGCGACGCAATCCACGGTTCCGTACGACCCGGTCAGCGCATTCACGCCGGTGGCGATGATCGCGCAGGGGCCGATGTTACTGGCCGTGCCGGCGCTGGCGCCCTTCAAGACGCCCGCCGATCTGATCGCCGGGGCGCGCCGGCATCCTGGCGTGCTGAACTATGGCTCCGCGGGCGTCGGCTCCATCGGGCATATGTCGACGGAGCTTTTGAGCAGCATCACGAAGATCCGCATGGTCCATATACCCTACAAGGGCGCGGCTCTCGCCTTGATCGATCTGGCTTCCGGCCAGATCGGCGTGATGGTCTCGAACTACAGCTCGCTGGTCTCGCAGATCAAGGGAGGCAAGGTGCGTGCGCTCGCCGTAACGTCGGAGCGCGCCAGTCCCGCCTTCCCGGATTTGCCGCCGCTGTCGCAGGTAGCGCCCGGCTACGCCGTCGAGATCTGGGTAAGCGTGTTCGCGCCCGCGGGCACGCCCCCTCAGCGGATCGAGCGTCTCAACCGGGAAATCAACGAGATCGCCAGGACGCCCGAGCTTCGCATCTTTCTCGACCCGGAGGGCGCGGCGCCGGTATCAATGACCCCCGGCGCGTTGGCCGCGCGCATCAAGGAAGACCTGGCGCTCTGGAAACGCATCGCCACGGAGCGCGGCATCAAGACCGACTAAGAACCTGGGTTCTCCATGCGATCGCTCAAGATAATCTGCCCCAACGGGCATCTCGGTTTCGCACCGATACGCACCGAAAGTTTCAGGATCGGCGTCGCGGCGCGTCCTGATTACATTGCAGCCGACTCCGGCAGCGACGACGTGGGGCCCGTGCCGCTGGGCAGCGACGTCTCGACCAGCCCCCTCGCGTGGCAGACGCACGATCTGGAGCAAATGCTGCTCGCCTCGCGCTCGCTCGGCGTGCCGATGATCATAGGCTCGGCCGGAGACACGGGCTCCAACAGCCGCGTCGATCTCTTCGTGAGCATCATCAAGGATCTCGCCGCCAGGCATGGGCTCCCGGCGTTCAAGCTCGGGTATTTCTACTCGGACGTGAGCAAGGACGACCTTCGGTCCCGCATGCTGAACGGCGAGATAGTCGAGGGACTGGACGGGCGCCCGCCGCTTACCGGAGCCGAGCTCGACGCGACCGAGCGCATCGTAGCCATGGCCGACGTCCATCCATTCGTCGACCTTCTGCGTCGAGGCGCGGACGTGATCATCGGCGGCCGCAGCTCCGACAGCGCCGTATTCGCAGCTCCGGCGATCTATCACGAGTTTCCCGCGGAGCAGGCCTACTATCTGGGCAAGGTCCTGGAATGCGCATCGTTCTGCGCCGAGCCATATGGCGGCAAGGAAACGGTGCTGGGGGAGGTTTCGGCGGACGACGTGCGGGTTACGGCCATGAGCCCGGCGCAACGCTGCACCGTGGCTTCGGTCGCGGGGCACGCAATGTACGAACGCTCGAACCCGTATTACGAGCACGTGGCGAGCGGCACGCTCGACATGTCGCAGTGCCAATACGAGCAGGTGGATGCCAGGACGACGCGCATCACCGGCGCGCGGTTCCAGCCCTGGGATTTTCGCGTCAAGCTGGAGGGCGCGGGGAAGACCGGCGAGCGCTACGTTGGCATGGTCGGCATACGCGACCCGTACACCATCGCACACATCGACGACGTCATCGGCTGGGCGCGCGCCCAGGCGCGCGAGCGCTTCGGCGACACCGGTTACGAGCTGCACTACACCGTCTACGGCCGCAACGGCGTGATGGGCGAGCTCGAACCGCTGAAACGGCATCCGGCACACGAAGTGTGCGTGCTCGTGCAGGCTGTCGCGCCGAGCGCGGAAATGGCCGAAGAGCTCTGCATGATCGGCACGCGCCAGATGTTTTACGCGCGTTTGCCGGAAGTCAAAGGATCGGCCGGGTCCGTTGCGTTCGCGCTGGACGAGGTACTGCGCGCGAGTCCCGCCTATCGGTGGACGCTCAACCACACCTTGCGCTGTGATGACCCGCTCGAGCTTTTCCCCACGCACATGACGGTTGCAGGCGTGAAATGAAAACGCAGAAGCTCTCGGAGATCGCGAAGACCGTACGCAGCAAGAACGCCGGCGTCGACAAGATCACGTTCGACATCATCTTCTCCGACCGGTCGAGCTACGAGCGGGTGAAACGCGCCCGCGTCCTGACGCGGGAGACCGTCGCGAGCCTCTATGGCATTCCCGACAGCCGCATTTCGGACTTCGTCGAATTCGATCCGGCCAATGCGATCAAGTTCACCATATATCGGCCGCAGCCCAGCGGCAGCGCGGGCGATCCTGATATCTTCGGCTCGCAGCAATACGCGCCTCTGCTGGACATCGAGGTACCCGAAGGCGCATAGAGGATATCGGTAACCAACGAAGCGAGGAGTCATGACAGCAGATAAGAACGCGGAACGTATCGAGCGGTTCAAGCGGAAGTACGACGCCAAGGCCATAGACAACGGTATGCGGCTGCGACCGGACGACTTTCTCGATGAAGTCGAGTGGCGCGACCGGATCGACCAGCATTACACCCGCTCGTGGCTCGAGTTTACCTATGGCGGGTTGTTCGCGCGGAAGGGCCTGGACGAGAAAACCCGCCTGCTCGTTTCGATCGCCCAGTTCGTCGCCATGGGCGAGCTGGAGGAGCTCGAGCGCCAGATTCCGGGCGCGCTCGCGGCCGGCGCCACGCCGCGCGAAGTGCTCGAGATGATTCTCCAGGTAACGGTCTACATCGGCTATATCAGGGCATCCAAAGGCGCGCGCGTTTGCGTGAAGGTCCTGGAGCGGCTCAACCGCCTCGACGAAATCACGAAGACGCAGCTCCCCCTGGACGGCCGCATGCCGGAGCGTTCGCTCGCCGAGGAGCGGAAGAAGTGGCCGGCAGCGAAGTCGGCCGAGGAGACCGCGTGGCGCGAGCGCATCGTCGAGAAATACGGCTGGAAGGGCGTCAGCACCCGTTTCCGCACGCAGAACCACCAGAGCAACGAGGCCATCAACATCTACGACCGCGTCGACCCGCACTATCTCGGGCTCTGGTTCGACTTCATCTACGGTGAGCTGTACCCGCGCGGCATCATCGACGATCGCACGCGCCTCCTCATGATGGTGGGCGTCTGTCTCGCGTTGAACGAGCCGGTGCAGATGGAGAATCATTTCAAGGGCGCCATGCTGCTGGGCGCCACGCCGCGCGAGGTGCTGGAGGTCATCCTCCAGTCGTCGGCGTACTGCGGCATGCCCACGACCATCCAGACCGTGCGCGTGCTGGATCGCGTCGCAAGGGACTTGAATCGCACGGGCGAGCTGAACGCGCCGGGCTGACGGTCGGCCCGATCCCGCGGCACCGGCATTGCGACTGCTTTTCCTCGCGGATTTTCGCCGCCTCTGGTTCGTGGGGCTAGTGATCTCCATCGTGCGCTGGCTGGAGATGCTGGCGCTCGCGCTCTTCGCGTATCAGCTCACCGGATCGGCCTTCGTCGTGGCGATGCTCACCATGCTGCGAATGCTGCCGATGGGACTCTTCGGCGCATTTATCGGTGCGGCCGCGGAGCGGCTCGACCGCCGGCGCGTGCTCGTTCTGGTGGTTTCGACGTCGATAGTCGTCACGCTCGCGCTGGCGGTCCTCGCGAGCCTCGGCGCGATCGAGGTCTGGCATCTCGCCGTCGCGAGCTTCGTGAACGGCGCCGGCTGGGCGGCCGATCACCCCGTGCGGCGGATGATGATCGGCGATGCCGTCGGGGTCGAGCGCATAGGGACCGCGTTGTCGATCGACTCCGCCACCAACAACGGAACGCGAGTGCTCGGCCCCATGCTGAGCGGGCTGCTGCTGGCGGAGTACGGCATCACGAGCGTGTTCTGGTTCAGCCTCGCGCTCTACACGCCGGCCCTCGTGGCGGCGCTCCGCATCGGCATGCGCGGCCAGACTACGATTGCGAGGCACGCCTCGTTCATCACCAGCATCCGCGAAGGTCTCGCGTGGCTCCATCGCGACCGGCGCCTGATCGGCGTCCTCGTGATGACCGTCATCTTCAACGTCTTCGGCTGGCCCGCGACCAGCATGGTGCCGGTCATCGGCACGGACCACCTGGGACTCGGCCCGAAAGGCGTGGGGCTCCTCGCCAGTTGCGACGGCGTGGGCGGCCTACTCGGCGCACTGCTCATTGCAGCCCTCGCGCGCACCGCGTGGTACGGGCGCATCTTCGTGAGCGCGGTGGCGCTCTATCTCGTGATGGTGATGTTCTTTGCCGCCGCGCCGGACGTCCCGGTGGCCGCGGTCTCGCTGTTCCTGGGCGGGTTGTTCAATGCCGGATTCGGCGTCATGCAGGCGACGCTCGTCTATCGCGCCGCGCCGGTCGAGATGCGCGCGCGCCTGCTCGGACTGGTGTCAGTGTGCATCGGAACGGCGATGATCGGGTTTCTCTACCTCGGCTTTCTCGCCGAGATGTTCACGCCGCGCACCGCGACCGTGGCGCTCGCGGCGCAGGGGGTGCTCGCAATGCTGCTCACGCGGCGCTATTGGCAAGCCGTATTGCGGCTTTGAGCGGGCGGTGCGGTTTGCTGCGGCGGCGAAAGGCGCTATCCGATCTGCCGCGCGGCGGGCATCTCGCGCTGGGGTATTTCGCCGGCTGCCGCGCCGGCGGCGCGACCTTCGATTGATCGCGGCGCCTGCATGAGTCCCAGGAAGTCACCGGCATGGCGTGTAGCGCTGCGCGAAGCGGCGTTGTCCTCGTGCCCCCAGTAATGCCCGTGCGCCGCTCCCGGAACGTCGATCGCCTCGACGGCCCCGGCCACCGTTGGCGGCGGGCGCTCGTGGCCCAGTGCCGTGGGAAAAAAACCTTCGGAGCCGGAAGCCAGAGTCTGTCCCGGCGGAAAAGCGGCAGTCAGCACCAGATCACTGCCCGAATACAGCACGAGCACGCTTTGCGCGCGCGTCATCGCGGATTCCAGCTCTCCACCCCACTCCACCTTGGATACCGGCACTGCCGCGGCCATCAGGCATACCTTTCCGACCCGCGGCCGTTCACTCAGGTGCCGCACGGTCTCCAGGACGACCCGGCAGCCGAGGGAATGGCCCAGGAAATGCACGATCTCCAGGTTAGGCAGCCCGGACAGGTAGGCGGCAAGGATGGGACCCGCCTGGCGCGCGGTGCCAACGGCTACAGGATAGACAAGAAAATCGGCGAGATCCGCTACCCCCCATGCTGCGTCACCCGGCCAATGAGTATCGGCGAGCAATGCTTCGAGGGCAGGCGCCCGAAGGTCATCGCCGTAGCGGCGGTACTGCTGATTGCGAAACCCCTGGTACGCCCTGGCCGCCTCTCCGTAGTGATTGTTGAACCCGTGAACCAGCACCACCGCCTCGCGCCGCCCGGACGCATCGGGATTCGGCAGCTGCAGCACGGTGGGCCGCAGGTCGCCGCCCTCGAGACTGTAGCGCAGCTGATATACGAGTCCCGGACGGTAGTCCGCCGGTGGAGCGAAATACCTAGCCACCGCTGCGGACTTTCCTCAGGGCGGTTACCAGGTCCTTCGCGACCGGCGCAACCATGCCGCCGGCAAGGGACGCCAGCACGATCCGGAACCAGGTACCGCTGTCGGCAACGCTCGACGAATCGCTCCACTGGAGGTACACCAGGCTCACGAACAACAACGTGGCGCCGACCACGATGGAGCACCATTGGTTCCAGCTGGCCCACTCGTAGCTCATCGCGATCTGCAGGCTGTCGAGCCGGCGTTTGACGAATTTGGTCAACCGGCTGAACGCGTCCACACGCGCCTTCATTTTCTGGGGGTCTGCGCCTTCGCCGGGGACCTGCGTCGATTCCCGCTGCCACATGACGATATCGTCCTTGCTCGCGCCCTCGGTCAGAAACGCATAGAACTCCGGATAGACGGAGGGATTCGAGAGGACCAGATCGGCTGCCTCCTGTATCTGGCCCAGCATCCGTTCCTCGGTCAGCGCAAATAGCGCGCTCGATGGCGACAGCTCGAAACTGGCGCGTTCTATGTCCTTCAGGCCGTAACGCTCGTCCAGCTTCTCACCCGTCGTAAGCAGGATCAGCTGGCGATATACCCGGTCGTGAAAATTCGGGGCCGGTTGGACGACATCGGGCGCGGGCAGCGGGGCTGCGCTGATCCAGTCGTACAGACACCGCATGTGAAAGCGCTCGCGGCTCTTCACGATACTTTTCCAGGCCTCGAGCAACGCCATCGCCAGCGCGCTGGTTGCGGCAAGCGCCAGCGCGTACTTCAGGATGAAGTCCGTCATGCTGTTGACTACGTCGAGGACTTCGGTAGCCATGGTTTTCCCCCCTGGATTCAGTGTATTTCGAGCAGGTCCCGCGGTCTCCTCGGGCGCGCGCCCGGGCATCATCGTATGCCGGATAAACCGCACGAAGCAATGCCATCCCACCCTGATAGTTCTATTTGATTGTGGGCGGGCGCGCTACCGCATCCGGCGCGTGCTGCGGCATGGCCGGATGGCCACGGCCAAGGGAGAAAAGGTCGAGGGGACGGGCGGCTCGATCAATGGAGTGGGGATCGGCCTGCTGACGGTCCGGTATCGGCACGGGGGACGCGGGGTGCGCGCCTCGTGCCGCGGTCTGCCCCCCTTACTTCCGGTCGATCTGGATGTTTTCTTTCGTGCCGCTGTTGGCAACCGAGACCATGATCCCCACGCCAGCCAGGACCACGACGCCAATCACGATCCAGGTGGTCTCGATGTTCTGCAGTATGCCCAGCTTCCAGAGCGCCGCGGCAGCGCCGGCGATCAGTAGGACGAATCCGACAAAATACATTCCTGCCCATTTCATGATGCACCTCCTGATAAGGCCGGCTTCCAGCTCTATGGTGTCGGACCCCCAACCGCGGCAGGAAGTTCTACCTTTAAGACGACCGCCGGGTGTTAGCATCCCGGTTGCGCGTGACCGCAGAGTGCGGCACGGAGGTCCGCGCAGACCATCCCTGCCACTATCAATCGAAGCAATCCCGACAAAGGAGCCTGTTATGTATCTCACCACGAGCGAAGCACAGAAGATGCTGCAGGCTGCGCAGGCCAAGGCGCAGCAGATGGGCGTGAAAGTGTCGATCTCCGTCGTGGACGGGCGGGGGGACTTGCTGACCATGGTGCGGCTCGACGGCATATCCTGGCGAACCGCCGGCATTTCGAAGGGCAAGGCCTACGCCTCGGCCAATTTCGGCGTGCCGAGCGCCGACCTCACCGCGCGGGCGAGCTCGCCGGTGATGCAGGCGTTCATGGCGTCCGTGCCTGGAGAGATGGTGCCCGCGCAGGGCGCCGTGCCGGTGCTGCGCGACGGCCGTGTCCTCGGCGCGATCGGCGTGAGCGGCGCCAAGGCGGAGGAGGACGAGGAAATCGCCAAGGCAGGCGTCGCTGCGCTTCAAAAGTAGGCGCTCGTTACGCCGACCTTACTGCTCAGCCGCTGGGCGGGCCTGTTCTGGCCGCCGAGCAGCTGGCCGGGTCCTGTCGGCCGCCTCGCCTGCCCGATTCTCCCGGCACAGAGACGCTCCGATTCTCACCAGCTGCATCAGGCAATTGATTTGACCATCGCGTTATCTTGAAACGCTACCGATACTGGCAGCCCGGTTCTTTCCGAGCATCTGGTGTGTGATTTGGCCATCGCGCTCCAGTTGCAATCCACGCGTCCCGCGGGCCGGGTCGCTGAGCTTGGGTCGTTAGGCCACATCCTCCGTGCGCGCCATAGCTCTGATTGTCGGTACCTTAGTTCTGGGATGACTTCCTCCGATGGGTGTATGTGAAGCATGGATACGTTTAAGCCGCGATCTCCCCTCGCTATGTGGCCATGCTTGGCTTCAATATTTACTCTGGCTGCCCATAACCTTCGGGCTGCTCTACGCACTTGTCTCTGCATATTCACCGAAGGCCGAGGGGCCCCGGAACCCGGCACAATGAGCATCGTTTGCAAGCTGTGGCCTAACCAATCGCCCCACTTGGACGCCAGGCTTCCCCCAAATTAGTTGGCACTTCGCGCTAACAGCTCGGAGGTGTGCTGTGGCGAGAGCAGGTCCCCGCAAGGTCGCACGGCACTACCGGGGCGGGTGGCCGGGGGCGGAACGTGGGTCCACTCAACAAAGTGCTGCTATCGCAAACGCAGTGCAACGCTTCCCGAGCGGCGGCCGGCTGGCGGACGGCCGAAGACTGATCCGGTTCTCCCAGTACTGGTAAATCCCCAGATTACGCGACGGTCAAATCAATTGACCACAAGCGCGTCGAAGAATCGAGCAGCCGGGTACCGGGAGGATCGGGCAGGCGAGGCGTCCGACAGGACCCGGCCAGCCGCGCAGGCGGTTTCACGCCTGACGGCTCTTCAGCTTCCCTCGATTACGCGCTTCCACTTTGCGTAGTCGGCACGCAGCCGCGCGGCGAGCTCCTGCGGTGAGGACGGCGCCGGGTTGACACCCTGGCTCTGCAGGGTCTTCACGACCTCGGGATCGGAAACTGCGGTGCGGAGCAACGCGTTCAAGCGCGTGACGATGGCCTGCGGCGTCCCTGCGGGCGCCGCGAAGCCGAACCAGAAAGTCGCGTCGTAGCCTTTCAGACCCGATTCATCCAAGGTCGGCACGTCGGGCAGAATTGGATCGCGTGCCGGGCTGGTAACGGCGAGGACCTTCAACCGATTGCGCAGGGAAAGCGCGAGAGCCGTGCTGGCGAAGGTCAAGTTCAGCTCGCCGCTCAGCACCGCCGTCGTGGCGTCGGCGCCGCCCTTGTAGGGCACGTGCGTCAACTTGATGCCCGCCATCTGCTGCATGAGTTGCCCCGACAGGAATCCCGCAGAGCCGACGCCTTGCGAACCGATATTGAGCTGCCCCGGTTTCTCTTTCGCGAGTGCGATCAACTGGGAGACCGAGGAAATCGTCGAGTCCTGGCGCGTGACCAACGCGTTTCCGAAGGTCGCTATCTGGCCGATCAGCTCGAACGCGGTATCGGGGTTGTAAGGCAGGTTCCTCTCCAGGATGCGATTCACGGCAAGCGCGCCGGGGCTCGCCAGCATCAGCGTATAGCCGTCAGCAGGGGCCCGCGCGACGGTGTGAGCGGCGATGCTGCCAGCCGCGCCGGTGCGGTTCTCGACCACGATAGTGGTGCCGAGCGACTGAGTGAGCTTCGCCGCAATAACCCGCGCCGTAATGTCGGAATTGCCGCCGGCTGTGAATCCGACTAGCAACCGGATTGGCCGGTTGGGATAGCTCTGCGACCACGACACCGTCGCGAGCACGCAGAGGAGGATCGCAAGCAATGCGCGAGCGCTCACGCTGCCGCTTCCAGGATCTTCAGTACCTGCTCGGGCGAAGTGATCCTGACCGGATTCGCGTGCAGCGCCCTGTCGTGCATGGCGGTGGTCGCGATCGACGAGAACTGTTCCGGGGCTATGCCTACTTCCGACAGGCGGACCGGGAGCCCGAGCCCGGCGATGAAGTTTTCCAGCACGTCGGCCGCGTCTTCGCCGGGATGCCCGAGCGCTTCGGACACCAACTGCTGGCGCCCGGCGTTGGCAGCGCGGTTGTAGCGCAGCACGTGCGGCAGCATCACGCACGAGGTGTAGCCATGCGGGACGCCGCAAGAGCCGCCGAGCGCGTGACCGATCGCGTGGCTCGCGCCCATTTCCACTCCGCCGTGGCGCCCCGCAATCGCGAGCCAGATGCCGTAGAAACTTTCGAGCCGGGAATCCAGATCGGCGGGATTGCGCTTCGTCTTGAGCAGCGACGACCCCAACAGCTTCAACGCATGCTGATACATGCCGTCGCTGATCGGATTGGATAGCGGCGAGCACAAGCCCTCGGTCGCATGATCGATCGCGCGTACGCCGGTCGAGAGCCACACCCATAGCGGCGTGTGTACGCTCGGCGCCGGATCGAAGATGACGGTCCGCGGAATCATCTGCGGGTTCCCCCCGTGACTGAACTTGCGCTTGACGCGCTCGTCCGTGGCGCCGCCCCCGGTCGTGAGCTCGCCTGCCGAAAGCGTGGTCGGTATGGCGATCTGAGGGATGCTCGGCCCCTCGAACCGGGGCATGAAGCGGGTGCCGTCCGGTCTGGTGACGGCGCGAAACCGGTCGAAGCCGTCCACATCCGTGATGTCGTGCTGCAGACACAGCCGGACCATCTTGCCTCCTTCGGTCACCGAGCCGCCGCCGAAGGTCACGACCAGGTCAACGCCGGCGGAACGCGCGAGCCGCGCCGCTTCCAGCACAGCCGAACGCGGCGTGAAGGGCGGGATCCTGTCGTACGTTCCCGCGTAGCGATCGCCGAGCGCGGCTCGCACCTTCTCGACCTCATCCGTGGCGCGATTCATCGTGCCGCTGACGACCAGAAACACCCGCCTGGCGCCGATGCGTTCGGCCTCCGCCGCAAGCGCCTGCGCAGCCGGTTTGCCATAGACCAGCCGCTCCAACGCAGGAAATTCGAAAACGTCCTCGTGCATTACAGTTTCCTATCCCGCGATTCGCATCGCGCCTATTCGCTCTTGATGTTCGCCGCCTTGATGATCCTGGCGAACTTGACGATGTCCGCCTTCAGAAGCGCGGCCGTTTGCTCGGGATTGTTGTAGTTCGCTACGAATCCCTGGGCATCCAGCTTTTCCCTGGCCTCCGGCATGGCGGCAAGCTTCGCGACTTCGGCCGATATTCTGTCGATGATGCCCTTCGGAGTGCCGGCGGGTGCGCCAACCCCGTGCCAGGTTTGCAGCGAAACATTCGGCACCCCGGCCTCGGTGAACGTAGGCACGTCGGGAAGCGCCCTCATGCGCGACTCTCCGGTAACGGCGATCGCCCTCAATCTGCCGCTCTTGACTTGTGAGAGGATATTGATGGGAACGGCCAGGATGAAGTGAACCTCGCCACCGAGCAGCGCTGCCGCGGCAGGCCCACCGCCCTTGTAAGGGATCTGGTGCGTCTTGATACCGGCGGTCGCATTGAGCAGTTCTACTCCGAGGTGCGACGCTCCGCCGTGACTCGAGGTAGCGTAATCGAGCTCCCCCGGGCGCGCCTTCGCGAGCGCGATCAGCTCTTTCAGCGTCCTGGCGGGCACTGACGGGTGCACCGCGAGCAGGTTCTCGTAACCGGCGATGGTCGCGATCGGCGCGATATCTTTGGTCGCGTCATAAGGCGTTTTCAGCAGGCTATGGTTTGCGGCGAGCACGCTGCCGATGTACACCAGGGTGTAGCCGTCCGGCTTCGATCTCACCGCGATCTCCGTGCCGAGGACCGTGTTGGCACCGGCGCGGTAATCGATGACCACCTGCTGGCCCCAGGCCTCGGTCAGCCTTTGACCGACCAAACGCGCGGTAAACCCTGTGCTGCCGCCCGGAGCGTACGGAAGGATGTAGCGTATCGGTCTCGCCGGATAATCCTGCTGCGCAAGCGCGCAACCGGCAAAACCGATCGCCCCGGCGAAAGCAACGAGTCGCGCTCTAGCAGTATTTCTGAAGCACTTCACGATCGATCTCGATACCGAGGCCCGGCCCTTGCGGCACGGCCACGATGCCATCGCTGTGGCGAATCGGCTCTCTCGCAAGCTCGGTGCGCAGCGCATTTTCGCTCATGTCGTACTCCAGCAGCGCGGGGAACGGCTCCAGCGCGCGCGGCGAGTCCGGCAGCGCCGCGAGCAGATGCAGCGTGGCCGCGAGCCGGATCGCGGTGCCGAACATGTGCGGGATCACTCTGACATGGTTGGCGCTCGCCATGGCGGCGATTTTCCGGAACTCGGTAAAGCCGCCGCAAACGCACACATCGGGCTGAATGATGTCGAGCGCGCGCTCCTGGATGAAGCGCCGGAATGCCCAGCGGCCTCGACCCTGTTCCGCGCCCGAGATCGGCACCTTCAGGGCCCGGCGTATCTCGATGTACCCCTCGACGTCATCCGGGGTTATGGGCTCTTCGAACCACAGGAGATTCTGCTTCGCGATCTCCTGACCGACGGCGATCGCCGACGCTCGGTCATAGCCGCAATTCGCGTCCACCGCGAAGAGGCATTCGTCGCCGATCGCGCGGCGCACCGCCGTGACGTTCCTGATATCGTAGTCGGGCCCGAAACCGACTTTCATTTTCATCGCCTTGAAGCCTTCGTCGACGTACCCGCGCGCTTCTTCCACCAGGGCGGCAGTCCGGTCGGCCCGCTCCCGGCGAAAGAGCCCCGTGGCGTAAGCCTGCACGCGCGTGCGGAACGCGCCACCCAGCAACTGGTAGATCGGCTGCTTGAGCGCTTTGCCCATGACGTCCCATAGCGCGATATCCACGGCGCTGATCGCCGCGATATCGGTGCGCTGGTGATGGAGCCCTTCCCAGATGACTTCGTAATCGAACGGGTTGCGGCCGAGCACTTGCGCCTCGAGCGCGCGGCGCGCCGGCACCGTCGCCCCTTCGCCCCAGCCGGTGATGCCGGCATCGGTGATCACCTCGACCACGCCAAACGCGCGCTCTCGCGTGGTGCGCATGGCGTTCGAGAATGGATCCTTGACCGGGTATACCGGCGAGTAGGTTTTGACGTCGACGATTTTCATTTCACTGCCCTGGAAGTTGGTGTGTGTCAGACCCTGCCCGCCATTCTTATCATCACCGCGAAGCTCGTCACCGCGAAGCTCGTCACCGCGAAGCTCGTCACCGGTCACCGCCCTTGAGCATCTCCGCCGCATGCTTGCGCGTCGTCTCCGTGATCTTCACGCCGCCCAGCATCCGCGCGATCTCCTCCACCCGCTCCTCGCGGCCCAGCACCGTGACCCGGGAAAGGACCTGGCCGTTCGCAGCGTTCTTGGCGACCTGCCACTGCTGGTCGGCCGAAGCCGCGACCTGCGGCAGGTGGGTGATGCACATCACCTGGTGCCTGCCGCCCAGCTGCTTCAGCATTCTCCCGACGATCTCCGCAACGCGCCCACCGATGCCGGAGTCCACTTCGTCGAATACGAGCGTCGGCACGTGCGCCACCTGTGTCGCCGCCGCCTGAATCGCGAGGGACAGGCGCGACAGCTCGCCGCCCGACGCCACTTTCGTCAGAGACCGCGGCTCCACGCCCTTGTGTGCAGAAACCAGGAACTCGACGCCTTCCAGTCCGGACGCGGTCACTTCGGTCGCGGGAGGCAGCGCCACCTCGAAGCGCCCTCCCGCCATTGCGAGGTCCTGCATTGCCGCCGTGACCTGCTCCGAGAGCTTCTTCGCGGCCTTCTTCCTTCCCGCCGAGAGCTTCTTCGCTTCCGAGGAGCACTCCGCGAGCGCCTGCTCCTCCAGCATGCGCAGCGCCCCGGCATCTCCACCCGATCCGAGCTCGTCCAGGCGGGCCCTGGCGGCGGCAAGCCTTTCCGGCAGCTCCTCGGGCTTCACGCGAAACTTGCGCGCGGCGCCGTGCACCGCGTCGAGCCGCCGTTCGACCTCGCGCAGCCGCTGCGGATCGAGATCGACCCGGTCAGCGTAGCGCCGCAGGCCGTGCGCCGCTTCCTGCAATTGAATGCGCGCCGGCTCGAGCACATCGAGGATGTCCTTCAACCCGGGATCGAACTCCGTCAGCCCGGTCAGCCTCGCCACGACCTGGTTCACCTGCGCGAGGCTCGCGCTCTCTCCCTCGGACAGGACCTCGCTCCCGAATTGCGCCGCTTCGAGGAGGCTCGCAGCGTGCGCGAGCCGGGCGTGCTGCTCGGTCAGCTCCTGCCACTCGCCCGCGCCGAGCTTGAGGGATTCGAGCTCCCGCACCTGCCACTCGAGCTCGGCCCGCTCCGCCGCGTAAGCCGCCGCATTCGACTCGGAATCGATACGGGACCGGCGGCGTTGCTGCCAGGCGCGGAAGGATGCCCCCACTTTCCCGGCCGCGTCCTCGAGCCCGCCATACGAGTCGAGCAGCTCGCGTTGCGCCGCCTGGCGCGCGAGCGACTGATGCTCGTGCTGGCCGTGTATATCCACGAAGAGCTCGCCCAGCTCGCGCAACTGCGCAAGCGTCGCGGGCCGGCCGTTGATATAGCCGCGTGAGCGCCCGCCGCTCTCGATCACGCGCCGCACCAGGCAGCCGCCCTCGTCGCCCGCCAGGTCGTTCTCCGCGAGCCAGCGCCGGGCCGCCGCCCGCAAGGCCGGATCGAACTCCGCGCCGATCTCGGCACGCTCGGCGCCCTGCCGCACGACGTTCGCCTCGGCCCGCGCACCGAGCACCATGGCGAGCGCGTCGACCAGTATGGACTTGCCCGCGCCGGTCTCACCCGTCAGCACCGTGAATCCCGGAGCGAACTCCAGCTCCAGGCGGTCCACGATCACGAAATCCCGGATGGTCAGGCGGAGCAACATTGGAGATCAGCGATCGGAAAGAGGACGCAAACACGAATCCGGCGGCAACTCACAAAACACCAGTCGCTAGAGAGATCGCGAAGGTCAAGTCAGATATACACCTGAGCGTTCTGTGTAGTCACGGGTCACTGTCACGCTTCACTCTCGATTCCAGTTGAGCTTTTCCCTCAGCATCCGGTAGTAGCTGTGCCCGGCCGGATGCAGCAGGTTCAACGGGTGCGGGTAGCGCCGCACCTGCACCATGTCGCCTTCGCGCAGGTCGAAGCTGGAGTGGCTGTCCATGTAGACGCGGGGATCGGCCGCGTGCTGGACGATGATCTCCACCTTGCTGTCGCCGCGGATGACGATCGGCCTGTTGGACAGGGTGTGCGGCGACACCGGGACCACCGCCATGACCGAGAGCGAGGGATGAACGATGGGCCCGCCGGAAGACAGCGCGTAGGCCGTAGAACCGGTGGGCGTCGCGACGATCAGTCCGTCGGACCGCTGCCGGTGAATGAACTCTCCCTCGATGCGGAATTCGAGCTCGATCATGCCGCCCTTCGTGCCCTTGCTCACCACCACGTCGTTGAAGGCGAGGGCCTCGAACATCTTCTCCTTGCCGCGGTACACCCGGCTGTCGAGCAGCATGCGGTCCTCGGTCACGTACTGGCCGTCGAGCATCGCTTCTATGGTCCCGAGCATCGTGCTGGTCGAGATGTCGGTGAGGAAGCCGAGCCGGCCCTGGTTGACGCCGACCAGCGGCACGTCGTGCGGCGCCATCGCGCGCGCGATGTTGAGCATGGTCCCGTCGCCACCGATGACGATCGCGAGATCGGCCGCCTCGCCGAGCTCGTCCAGCGGAAGCACCGGGTACCTGCCGGTATTGATCTGGGACGCCGTCAGCTCGTCGAGCATGACCTTGATCTCGCGCCCCTCGAGAAACTTGCCGAGCTCGAGCAGCGGTTTGGCGACTTCCTGGCTATGGTACTTGCCGATGAGCGCGACCGTCTTGAACGTGGGTTTCATGGCGGCATTAGAGCATAATTTAGTAGAATGTCTCCATGCCCGCCGACTACCCCACGCTCTCCGACCGCGCCCAGACGCTGCTGAAGACGCTGGTCGAGCGCTACATCGTCGAGGGCCAGCCGATGGGCTCCCGCGCGCTGTCCCGCTACTCGGGGCTCGACCTCTCGCCCGCGAGCATCCGCAACCTGATGGCCGACCTGGAGGAGATGGGCTTCATAGCGAGCCCGCATACTTCCGCCGGCCGCGTGCCCACGCCGCGCGGCTACCGCTTCTTCGTGGACACGCTGCTCACGCTGAAGCCCCTGGATCGTGAGGAAATCAGCCAGCTCGAGGACCAGCTTCGGCTCCCGAACACGCAGAAGCTCGTCGTGTCGGCCTCGCAGCTCCTGTCGGACCTGACCCATTTCGCGGGCGTGGTCATGACGCCCCGCCGCAGCGCCGGCTTCCGCCACATCGAATTCCTGAAGCTCGCGGAAAAGCGCGTGCTGCTCATCATCGTCACCCCGGAAGGCGACGTGCAGAACCGGATCCTGATCACCGAGAAGTCGTACTCGCCTTCCGAGCTGATCGAGGCGGCCAACATCCTGAACCAGCACTACACGGGGATGACCTTCGAGGAAATCCGGAAACGCATACACGAGGAGCTGAAACAGCTCACCGAGGACATGACGCGCCTCATGACGGTGGCGCTCGATGCGGGCAGCGCCGCGGTGAGCGAGCCCGCGGAGGCGGTGGTGATCTCGGGCGAAGGCAACCTCCTCGACTCGCTGGACCTGGCGTCCAACATGAGCAACCTGCGCCGGCTCTTCGAGCTGTTCGAGCGCAAGACCGGGCTCCTGCAGCTGCTGGACAACTCCAACCGCGCCGAAGGCGTGCAGATTTTCATCGGAGGGGAATCCGGCGTGGCGACGCTCGACGAGTGCAGCGTGGTCACCGCACCCTATACCGTGGAAGGCGAAGTGGTCGGCACGGTGGGCGTCATCGGGCCGACGCGCATGGCCTACGAGCGCGTGATCCCCATCGTGGACATCACCGCCCGGCTGCTCTCCAGTGCCCTCGGCAAGTGATCCGCCCTACTTCCACGGCACGCCGCCCCGCATCGGCGTGCTGCTGGTAAACCTCGGCACTCCGGAAACCGCGACTCCCCCGGCGGTACGGGCGTATCTCAAGGAGTTCCTGTCCGATCCGCGCGTGGTCGAGATTCCGCGCGCGGTGTGGCTGCCGATTCTGCATCTTTACGTGCTCAACACGCGCCCCAGGGATTCGGCGCGGCGCTACGCGCAGATCTGGATGACCGAAGGCTCGCCGCTGAGGGTCCACACCGAGCGCCAGGCGACGATGCTGCACGGCTATCTCGGGGAGCGGATCAAGCTGCCCCTGGTGGTGGGCTACGCGATGCGCTACGGCAATCCGTCCATCGCCGCGCGGTTGAGCGAGATGAAAGCGCAGCACTGCGACCGGATACTGCTGGTGCCGCTCTATCCCCAGTATTCGGCCAGCGCGACCGCGACGGCGGTCGACGCGGCGGCGGCCTGCCTCGCGGGCATGCGCAACCAGCCGGCGCTGCGGACCATCAGGAGCTTTCACGACGATCCCGGCTATATCGGGGCCCTCGCGCAGAGCGTGCGGGACTACTGGACGCGGACGAACCGGCCCGACGTGCTCGTCATGAGCTTTCACGGCGTGCCGCGGGCGACGCTGGACAAGGGAGACCCCTACCACTGCGAATGCCAGAAGACCGGACGGCTGCTCGCCGCGGCGCTTGCCTTGAAGCCCGAGCAGTACCGCCTCTCTTTTCAGTCGCGGTTCGGACGGGCGCGCTGGCTGACGCCGTACACCGCGGACGTGCTGGCGGAACTGGGAAGACAGCAGCTCGGACGCGTGGACGTCGTCTGCCCGGGTTTCGTGAGCGACTGCCTGGAGACGCTCGAGGAAATCGCCATCGAAGGAAAGAGCATCTTCCTCTCCGCGGGAGGTCGCGAGTTCCACCATATCCCCTGCCTGAACGAGCGCAACGACTGGCTGCACGCGCTGACGAATCTCGTCCTCGAAAACCTCCAGGGGTGGAAAGCGGGTGAATCGAATGCGGACCTGGAGATGACCCGCCTGCGCGCGCTCGCCATGGGCGCGAAAACCTGAAGCATGCCACTCCGGGAAGAGGCCGCGCCATGAAGATACTGGTCGTCTGGATCATCAACGCGCTGTCGCTGCTCGCGCTGCCTTACCTCTTCAGCGGCATCAGGGTGGAAGGCATCTATACCGCGTTGATCGTCGCCCTCGTGCTCGGCCTGGTGAATGCGGTCGCCCGGCCCGTTCTCGTCCTGCTCACGCTGCCGCTGACGATACTCACCCTGGGATTGTTCATCTTCGTCATCAACGGCCTCACCTTCTGGTTCGTGGCGTCGTTCGTCGACGGGTTCGTGGTGTCCGGCTTCTGGACGGCGGTGCTGGGCGCGATCGCCTACAGCGTCATCAGCTGGGCGTGCAGCGCGCTGATCCTGGGGGTGGGCAGGAAAGTCTAGGCGGATCGAGCCTCGGTTTTTTGCCTCTGCGGCGTGGCGGGCGCTGGAGCAGCCCGTCCCGCGTCCAGGGCGCCGCAAAGCGGCGCCTCGATCCGGGAGATCGAAACTCGTTTTTGTACAATTAGTTAGGATAACGACCCGGCCCTTGAAATCGACCGCGCTAGCCCAATATGCAAAAAGTTAACGGAGAGCCCTGCATGCACGATATCCCGGAGGTGGCCGCGAAGCCCGACGGACGGCCGGACAACGAACCCGAGCGCGAGTCGGCGGCAGCCGACCAGGCGGCAGCCGGTGCGGCCGGCCTCGACGAGCGACTCAGCAAGGCCGAACTGGCGGCGCGGGAACACCAGGAAGCCTGGCTGCGCGCGAAGGCGGAAGCGGACAACATCCGCAAGCGGGCGCAGGCCGAGATCGCCAACGCGCACAAGTTCGCCCTGGAGAACTTCGCCGCCGAATTGTTGCCGGTGAAGGACAGCCTGGAGGCCGCGCTCGCGGCCGAGAACGCCACCAGCGAGAGCATGAGAAGCGGCGTGCAGCTCACCTTGAAGCAGCTCGCGGCCGTTTTCGACCGCTTCAACATCACGGAGGTCAATCCGGTCGGGCAGAGGTTCGACCCGCACCGGCACCAGGCGATCAGCACCCAGGCGTCCGACGCCGAGCCGAACACCGTCCTGCAGGTGCTGCAGAAGGGCTACCTGCTGCACGAGCGGGTGGTGCGCCCCGCGCTCGTCATCGTCGCGAAGCCGGTTGAAAAGTAGGCCCGGCTCCCCCATATCGAACGTATCGTCAGTTGAACGAATATCGGCGCAAAACCAACGAGGTAGAACATGGCTAAGATCATCGGTATCGACCTGGGAACGACCAACTCGTGCGTGGCCGTGATGGAAAACGGCCAACCCAAGGTGATCGAGAACTCGGAGGGCGCGCGCACTACGCCCTCGATCGTCGCGTACATGGAAGACGGGGAGATACTCACCGGCGCGCCCGCCAAACGGCAGGCGGTCACCAATCCCAAGAACACCCTGTACGCGGTGAAGCGGCTGATCGGGCGGCGATTCAAGGATGCCGAAGTGCAGAAAGCGCTCAAGGTCTCCCCCTTCTCGATCGTCGAGGCTCCCAACAGCGACGCCTGGGTAGCGGTGCGCGGCAAGAAGATGGCGCCGCCGGAAGTCTCGGCGCAGGTGCTGATCAAGATGAAGAAGACCGCCGAGGACTATCTCGGCGAGCCGGTCACCGAAGCGGTGATCACGGTCCCCGCTTACTTCAACGATTCCCAGCGCCAGGCGACCAAGGACGCCGGCCGCATCGCGGGCCTCGACGTCAAGCGCATCATCAACGAGCCCACTGCCGCGGCGCTCGCCTTCGGGCTCGACAAGCAGGGCAAGAAAGACCGCAAGATCGCGGTCTATGACCTGGGCGGCGGTACGTTCGATGTCTCGATCATAGAGATCGCGGACGTCGACGGTGAGAAGCAGTTCGAGGTGCTCTCGACCAACGGCGACACCTTCCTGGGCGGCGAGGATTTCGACCAGCGCCTGATGGACTACCTGTGCGACGAGTTCAAGAAGGAGTCCGGCATCGATCTGCGCAAGGACATGCTCGCGCTGCAGCGGCTCAAGGACGCCGCGGAAAAAGCCAAGATCGAGCTCTCGTCCTCGCAGCAGACCGAGATCAACCTGCCGTACATCACGGCCGACCAGTCGGGCCCCAAGCACCTGGCGATCAAGGTTACGCGCGCCAAGTTCGAGAGCCTCGTCGAGGATCTGATCGAGCGGACGATCGAGCCCTGCCGCATGGCGATGAAGGACGCCGGGATCAAGGCAGGCGACATCGAGGACGTGATACTCGTCGGCGGGCAGACCCGCATGCCGAAGGTGCAGGACAAGGTGAAGGAATTCTTCGGCAAGGAGCCGCGCAAGGACGTGAACCCGGACGAAGCGGTGGCAGTAGGCGCCGCGATACAGGCGGGCGTGCTGAAGGGCGACGTCAAGGACGTGCTGCTGCTCGACGTGACCCCGCTTTCGCTCGGCATCGAGACGCTGGGCGGCGTGATGACGAAGCTGATCCAGAAGAACACGACGGTCCCGACCAAGGCGCAGCAGGTGTTCTCGACTGCCGAGGACAGCCAGACGGCGGTCACCATCCACGTGCTCCAGGGCGAGCGCGAGATGGCGCGCGGCAACAAGTCGCTCGGGCAGTTCAACCTGACCGACATCCCGCCGGCGCCACGCGGCATGCCGCAGGTCGAGGTCACTTTCGACATCGACGCGAACGGGATTCTGCACGTGTCGGCCAGGGACAAGGCGACCGGCAAGGAGAACAAGATCAAGATCCAGGCGAGCTCGGGGCTCACCGAGGAGGAGATCAAGCGCATGGTCGCGGATGCCGAGGCGAATGCGGAGGAAGACCGCAAGGCGCACGAGCTGGTGGAAGCCCGCAACCAGTGCGATCACCTCGTGCACTCGGTGAAGAAATCGCTGAAGGAACACGGCGACAAGCTCGCCGCCGAGGAGAAAAGCACGGTCGAGGCCGCGCTGAAGGACGCCGAGGACTCGTTGAAGAGCGACGACAAGGCTACGATAGAGGCGAAGACCCAGGCGCTCACCCAGGCCGCGCACAAGCTGTTCGAGAAGATGTACGCCGACGAGCAGGCCAAGCAGCAGGCCCAGCAGCCGGGCGGCGGCGAGAAGCCCGCAGAAGACGCGAAGAAGGACGATGGCAACGTGGTTGATGCAGAGTACACGGAAGTGAAGGACAAGAAATAGCAAGTGCGTGAGGGGTGAAGCGTGAGGGGTGAGGCGGAGACCTTGCCCCTCTTGCTGTTTGTACACCGCCCGACGCCTAACGCTTGACAGGGACAAGATGGCAAAGCGCGATTACTACGAAGTACTGGGAGTGAACAAGGACGCCTCCGAGGACGACGTCAAGAAGGCGTACCGCAAGCTGGCGATGAAGCACCATCCGGATCGCAATCCGGACAATCCCAAGTCCGAGGAGCGCTTCAAGGAAGCCAAGGAGGCCTACGAGATTCTCTCGGATTCGCGCAAACGCGGGGCCTACGACCAGTTCGGCCATGCGGGCGTCGATCCGAGCGCGGCCGCGGGAGCGGGGGCGGGATTCGGCAACTTCGCCGACGCGTTCGGCGACATTTTCAGCGATATCTTCGGCGGCAGCAGAGGCCGCTCCAGCGTGTTTCGGGGGGCCGATCTGCGCTACAACCTCGAGGTGTCGCTGGAGGACGCCGCGCGCGGAACCGAGACCCGCATCCGAATCCCGGCGATGGAAGAATGCGAAACCTGCCACGGCTCCGGCGCCAAGCCCGGCACTTCGCCCACCACCTGCCCTTCCTGCCAGGGCCACGGCCAGGTGCGCGTCCAGCAGGGATTCTTCTCGATCCAGCAGACGTGCCCGCGCTGCCATGGCAGCGGCAAGATCGTCGCGAGCCCGTGCGCGACCTGCGGCGGGGCCGGGCGCCTCAAGCAGCACAAGACGCTATCGGTGAAGATACCTGCCGGCGTGGACGAAGGCGATCGCATCCGGCTGACCGGCGAGGGCGAGGCAGGCGTGAACGGCGGCCCCCCGGGCGACCTCTACGTGGTGATTCACCTGCGCCCGCATTCCGTCTTCCAGCGCGACCACAACGATCTCCATTGCGAAATGCCGATCAGCATCACCACGGCGGCGCTGGGCGGCGAGATCGAGATTCCCACGCTCGACGGCTACGCCAAGATCAAGGTCCCCGCCGAGACCCAGACGGGGAAGGTATTCCGGCTGCGCGGCAAGGGCATCAAGGGCGTGCGCGCCACCGCTCACGGCGACCTGATGTGCCACGTGGTCGTTGAAACGCCGGTCAATCTGACCGCGCGCCAGCGCGAGCTGCTGGCCGAGCTGGAGGCGATCAACCTGAAGGACGGCGGCCAGCACAATCCGAAGGCCAAGTCCTGGATGGAGAAGGTGAAGGAGTTCTTTGCGCAGTAGCTGAAAGTGCGGGAGGTTTACGCACACAGTAGTGGTACGGTCCCGTTTCAGCGACGCGCGGTAGCACTGGATACCACGTCTGGCCTCCCGCACTTTCTAATTGAGAACCCGATCACTTCAGATAGGGCGGATCAGCTACGGCGGCTCAGGTGTAGCGTGTCGCGCGGCAGCGCACATTGAACCACCCCTCCGCTCGGGAAGGGTGGTGCTATCGCTGCACCGAGCACGCCAGGGATTCGTGAGGTCAC
>DASRJL010000217.1:0-51789 GCA_035649495.1 Burkholderiales bacterium
GCAACAGCGACTGCGCTCGGTCAACCCCTTCGATGAATCGCTTCATCTGCCCGCCTCGATCCATAGAATCGATGCAGGCAATAACGCCCAAGTCCCGATCTCGTCTACGAGATCCCCACGTTTTTACACAGTCTCGGCCAATAGCCGCCACTTGAGCGGTGCCCGATGTTGCCGCATTTGCGCTTTCAGCGTACTGTATTTCCTCGGCATCAAGAACAATCTTGCGTATTCGAAACGCATCGGGGAAGGGAGTCATCATGCGCAGTCCAACAATTGCCGCTTGTGTTGCCGTGCTTGTCTTAGCCGGATGTGCGAGTCTTGGATCGAGCTCTAACGATTCGGTCGTCGTAAGGCAAATGGCCGTTCAGGGCACCAAGCTCACGTATATCGAGCAGGGAACCGGGCCGACCATCCTGTTCGTGCACGGTGCTGGCGGTGATTGGCGCAGTTGGGAAGGCTTCATGCCGATCATTTCCTCCCGGTTCCGCTTTGTTTCGTTGAGTCGTCGCTATCACTTTCCGAATTCATGGGATGACGACGCCTCTCACTACAGCTTCGATCAGGACGTGGAGGACCTTGCCAGTTTCATCAAGGCGATGAACGTCGGGAAGGTGCATCTAGTAGGAAACTCATACGGGGGCAGGTTGGTCGGCTATGTAGCACTGAAATACCCTGATCTCCTCCACAGTGTCGTGCTGGGTGAACCCAGTCTTGTTGCGCCCACCACACCGGAGGGCAAGGCTGCAATGGCTCGTCTTGCAAAAGACTTCGGAGAAGTCCGTGCGGCGGCAACGTCTGGAGATGACAAGAAAGCATCGATCTTGTTGGTCAACGCAGTGCTCGATGATTCAGAGGCATTCAACAAGCTCTCTTCAGAGAGACAGCAAAAGTGGCTCCAAAACGCAAAAACAATGAAACCGTTATTCACTGGTCCGCCACCGGCACCGGTAACATGCGAAAAACTTAAGGCAATCAAGTTACCTGTTCTAGTGGTCCGAGGCCAGAATACCCGCGATAGTTACACGCACGGACATGAGGCTCTCCTTCTATGTCTCCCGCCAACAGCGAAATCCATGATCGTTCCGGGCGCCTCGCACGCATGGCCGGCAGATAATCCTGCCACTGCCGCGACTGGGATCCTTGAGTTTCTCAACAAGCAATAGCGCGTGTTCATTTGGGGATACATGCGAACGCCGTGTGGTCGCCTGCCGCAGGATGGCAACGGCGGCTTACCGGAAAATTGAGGCTCGGTTGCGTCGGGCCGGGTGCGGCCAGAAGCTGTCGGTCGCTCATGACGGCGGAAAATGCCTGCCTGGGCACAACCGGAATGTGAATATTCCGCTATTCCGGAATCTCCGCCATAGGGGGCCGCGACACAGACTTGCGTTCAGGTCGGAGATTCTCAGGGATTGCTGCGTTTAGTCATCAGCCTATTTTTGCTCGTGAACGGCTTTTGTGATGGCACGCAAGCGATCGACGAAGAACTGCGTGGCCGAACTGAGCGACCGGTTCTTCAACGTAATAATTGCTACCTTGTGTCGGGTGTGGGGAAAAGCCACCGGCAGGACTTTGATTGATGGGTTCGGACGCTGCACCAGCACCCAAAAGCGAGGGACCATTCCGAGGTAGCGGCCCGTCGCGAGCAATTCGTTGTGCAAAGTATGGGATGTTGTCGCAACCGTGAGCCGTGGAGGAGTTAGCCCGATAGCGCGAAAAGCCTCTGTGGTGAATGAGCCAAAATTGGTGTCAGGCGGCGAATTTGTCCATGGCTCATCCAGCAGTTCGGCAATCTCGATCTTGCGGCGGCGAGCCAGCGGATTGCGCAATCCCGCGACGACGACCAGGGTATCCTCATAAAGGACTTCGGCCGAATATTCCTCGGGCGGAGGACTGGGCAGTCGACTGACGACGATGTCGACGCGTCGTGCTTCAAACTCCCGGTATAACGCTCGTAAGTCTCCGGAGATGACCCGAAAGGACATCCGCGGATTTTGTGTCGACAATTGGTGAATGAGGGGCGAAAAGAGCGTTGAGATCATGCCCTCGGTGCCCCCCACACGTATCTCGCCAACGGTAGGATCGGTGAGAAACGCGATATCGTGAACGCCCTGTCGTAACTCGTCGAACATGGCCACGCCGCGTTTGATGAGAGCAAGGCCGTAGGGTGTCGGCTCGACGCCGCGCCGGCTCCGATCCAACAGCTGCACACCGAGTGTCTGTTCGAGGGAGGCGATCGCCTTGGACACCGCAGGCTGTGACATGCGCAGAACGGCCCCCGCCTTGCCCATGCTGCCGGTTTGAACCACGGCCAACAAAACATCGACGTCCCGCAATTTGAGACGGCGGCGGACGCGATCATCCCACAGCGCGAAGGTCATTCCAGATGGTTATGCAATCATTCGACAATAATATTATCTGGTTGTGACGAGCCCCGCTATGCTCTTTTTGTTTTTGCAAGCGCACGGGCGACCGGGCCGTCGACCACCGATGTGCCATGCAACGTAAGGCGTGATTGCCCATGCGGAGCGCTACGTGTTGCTTGCGGAATGAAACGGAGGAGCATTGCGATGCGCCGTTTACATCTCGCTTTAGGCACGGCCTCTCTCGCTGTCACGCTGGCGACATCGCCAGTGGCCACACCCGCCGTCGCGGCCGACGATTGGACGGTGTTGACCATGGCACCCGATGGTTCCTGGGGCACAGCCACAAGCTCCTCAATCAACGAAGCAATCGCCACCGCGATCGTCAATTGCAAGATTGCCTATCAACGCGAAATCGGCTGTGGCGGGGTTAGCACGACGATCCGAGCCGGCTGGAGTCTGGGCATCCGGTGTGGCCGTGAAACCATCGTGGTGGCTCACAGAACGTTGGCCGACGCAGAACAGGCCGCCCGCAATCGCGAGGCGGAGCTTCGGTGGCGTTACGGGCGCGACATGCCGTCATGCCAGCGCCTGGTCACCGTCGATTCCAGCGGCGCGATTGTCGCGCCGGATCCTCAAGGCCGCGAGACCGCTCGCGACCAGTCTCTGCCCCCCGGCTCGGCGGCTAGCCATGAATGGAGTACACCGCCTCACGCGGCTACGACGTCTCCGCAAAGTCTACGAGACCGATCCGCTGGAGTGCCCTAAGTGTTGTGGGCCGATCTAGCGGCGCCTTAATTTGGCCATCATCTTTTCTTCGCACTCTTGGCGGTCTTTGACGAAGCCAAGGATGGCGCGAAGTCTGTCGCTGTCAGACGTGTTGGAGTCCTGCCATACCCGGGATGCCACATTCATGGCAGTTTGGAACTGGTCACGACACTGTATTAAATCCCCGATTGGGCCCCTCATCTTGTTGGGTTTGTTGACAGCTTTGTTGACGGGGTCGCAGCCACAAAGCGGGGCGATCAATAGCAGGAAAGCGAGAGCGACTCTCATGGGGCATGACTCTAATTCATTCGCTTTCATCGCTGCGCTGCGGGCAGCTGACCACGATATAGTTGTCGCCAGTGACCACCGTTCTGATTGCTGTGGGTCTTGGTGACCGGCCGGTATCTGGAGATCTGAGGGATAGGCCGGCGGGGCGCCAATCAGGAACATTTCCTAAGCGCTGGATGCGCGTATGGACCGATTCAATCCAATGATGCCCACCAGCCCAGGCAAGCCCATGCTCGTGGTGCCGCTAAGCGCAGGGTAAGAGGACGCGGAAGTGAGCGCGGGCAACCGAGGTAGCATACTGAACAAACGCTCGTCAGTGCGCATCTGCCGCGGCCGCGATGTGTCCTAATCAACAGCTTGCGAAGATCAGCGGTCAAGAAAGCGGTGACCGTCTACTTCTTCGGCAATCCGCTGTCACGCAACACGTCGCAGACCGGCACGTTTCCCGAACGATTGCGATCAGATCCTGGGGATGCCTGCCTTGTTCGGCTTACCGAGCGTTGACCGGACTGTCGGTTGCTCACGCTGGATGCCGATTTCGAGCACTGCCGTCGCGACGGCCGACCGGCGATCCCTGTGCCGTGCGGAACAAACGGCGTCGGAGACGGGTCGTACCTCTTGAGGAGGGGGTGTTTGCCCACCAGGAGAGAATCATGAAAAAGTTCGTGGTAGCAGTCCTCGCGTTGTCTGCTCTTTTGTCCGGTTGCGTTGCTTATGAGACTCCCAGCTACAGCAGCCGCTCGAGTTACGGAGATCGCGACCGGGATCGTGATGGAATTGCCAATCGCTACGATCGCGATCGGGATGGTGACGGCGTGCGTAACTCCCGTGACGCTCGTCCGGACAACCCCTACCGCTACTAGCCCAGGCATGTCGGTATCTGGCCGTCACGATGTAGCGCACCAGCCACACTCGGACATGGCATGGATGCGCGAAGCGTAGGGGTCTGGACAGACAGGATGAACAGGATCTACAAGATGGTTTAAGCGCGTTTTTATCCTGTTCATCTTTGTTCATCCTGTCCGTATGCCGTTTGCCCTGTGCAGCATTCCCTTCAGCGTCTTTCGAAGGTCCGTCAGGTAGCGGACGTGCTCCTCCTCGATGCTGTGGCGAATGGTCTTCTTGTACTGCCCCGCGTACCAGGCCGCGCGCTCGGCGATGGCCTGGCGCATCGCCTCTACGTCCGGTAGCCGGGCGTTCTCCAGCAGCAACTCGCGCACCCAGCGCGCCTGGTGCTCGAACACCATGTTGAGCGCCGTATCGGTGTTGAAAAAGCCCATGAAGTACAAGCCCGGCCATTCGGGCAGCACGATGCGCATGTAGAGCTCGAGCCGGTTGTCCGCGAACTGGAGCACTTCACGCGGAATAATGTCGAGGTCGATCAGGTAGCCGGTCGCAGCGATCAGGACATCGAATTCCCCGGTGGTGCCGTCGACGAAATGGATGGTCTTTCCTTCGACGCCCGAGATCCCTTGCTTGACGAAGATGCGGCGGTAGGCGATGTCGGTCACCACCGTGGCGTTCGACGTGACGTGGGTGAGCGCATCCGGCCTCTTGAAGCCCAGCTTCGTCATGTCGCCATGCGCGAGCCACGTCAGGAAGCGCGTGATTCGCCGCCGCAGCGCGCGCGGGATCCACGGACGCTGGATCTGCGCGGTGATATCGGTGAAGGCGCGCCCGAACAGCAGCTTCGGCAGGACGAGCACGCCCGAGCGGGCCACCAGGGCGCATTTCGGCGACGTTACGCACACGTCGCTGGCAATGTCGCAGGCCGTGTTGCCGATACCGACCACGCAGATGCGCTTGCCGATATAGGGCTCCGGCGCCCGGTACTGATGCGCGTGCAGGTACTCGCCGCCGAACCGTTGCAGCTCAGGCACGTGCAGGGGCTTCGTCAGGTGGCCGGTGGCCACGATCACCGCGTCGAAAGCCGCCACGGCGCCATCGGCAAGCTCCACTTCCCACTTCGGCGGCTCGCGCGCCTGGTCGAACGCCGGCCTGACCTGCGTTACCCGACTATTGAACCGGATACGGGGCGCGACGCCGAAATGCTCCGCGTAACGGACGAGATATCGATGCATGTCGACGTGATCGGGGAACGGCTGCGTGGCGTCGTCGAAATCCAGGTCGCTGAAGCGGGTCACGCCGCGCGAGGTGTTGATGTGCAGGGTGCGGTAGGCCGGAGAGCGGCCGTTGTCGTTCTGGTAGCACCACAGGCCGCCGATCTGGCTGCCGATCTCGTACAATGTGACGTCGAAACCGACTTCGAGGAGGTACTTCGCGGCGCAGATGCCGCACGCACCCGCGCCGATCACTGCGACTCGCTTGGACCCGCGCCGGTTCGGCCCGGCTACGGGCGCGTTCAAGCCGCGCTGGTAGACTGACTTCGTCGTCACAACGTGAATGGTGAATGGTGACTCGTGAATGGTGTCACGCGCTCACACGCTAGCCAAGCCCTGCCAGGACCAATCACGATTCACGAATCACGCCGTTACTCCTTCTTCCCCTGCCTGACCTGCTCCGCTGAGGGCAGACTCGAGGCGTCCCATCCTCCGCCCAGCGCCCGGATGAGCGCCACGCCGGCGGCCAGTCTCTGGCCCAGCAGGCCGACCGCCGTGCGCTCGTTGTTCAGCTGAGCGGCCTGCACGACAGCGACGTTGAGAAAACTCACGGTTCCGGCCCGGTACTGATTGTTGGTCAGGGTGACCGACTCGCGCGCGGCGCGCACCGCCTCGTCCTGTACCTTCGCTTCCTCCTCCAGGATGCGCAGGGCCGCGAGCTGGTCCTCCACCTCGCGGAACCCGACGAGGACGGTCTGCCGGTACTCGGCCACGGTCGCATCGTACGCGGCGATCGCCTGGTCGGACTGGGAGCGCCTCAACCCGGCGTCGAAGATCGTTTGCGCGATGGCGGGACCGATGGACCAGAAGCGGCTCGCCGTGGTGAACCATACCGACGGGTCCGAAGCGCGCGAGCCCAGGGTCGCCGACAGGAGCAGGGACGGAAAGAAGGCGGATTGCGCCACGCCGATCTGCGCATTGGCGGCGGCGACCCGGCGCTCGGCGGCGGCGATGTCGGAGCGCCGCTCCAGCAGCTCCGAGGGCAGCCCGAGTGGGACGTCCGGCACCGTGATCCGCAGCGATGCGGGCGGCACCGTGAAATTTGCCGGCGCCCTTCCCATGAGGAGCGCGATCGCGTGCTCGAGCTGGGCGCGCTGCACGCCGAGATCGAGCGCCTGCGCCTGCGTGCTCCGCAGCTGGGTTTCGGCCTGCACGACGTCCACCCGTCCCGCCACGCCGGCGGCGTAGCGGTTCTTCGTCAATTGCAGGGTCTTCTCGAACGCGGCCGCCGTATCCTCGAGCAGATTCTTCTGGACGTCCAGCACGCGGATCAGGAAGTAGCTCGTGGCGAGCTGCGCCTGGGCCGAGAGACGAGCCGAGACGATGTCGGCCGCGCTCGCCTGCGCGCCGGCTTCGCTCGCTTCGACGCCGCGCCGCACGCGGCCCCACAGGTCCGGCTCCCAGCTGGCCTCCAGGCTCGCGGAGCGATTGGTGACGATGCGCCCTGCCGTAGTGCCGCCGAGCGCGCCGCTCGGCGAGCGGCTGCGGATGATGGAAGCGTTCGCCTCCACCGTCGGGAAGAGCGCCGAGCGCGCGCCGGTGATCGCGGCCTGCGCCTGGCGGAAGCGCGCTTCGGCGAGCCGCACGTCCTGGTTGGAGAACTCGACCTGCTCGACCAGCCCGTTCAACTCGGGATCGCCGAAGGCTTCCCACCATTTGCCGCGGTGGAGATCGTCGCTGGGCCGCGCCACTTTCCAGTGGACCGGCGTCTCCCGGTAGGCGGCCGGGGCCTCCACCTCGGGACGCACGTAGTCGGGGCCCGCTTTGCAGCCCGCGAGGCCGAGGGTGCTCGTTACGGCGATGGATGCGATAAGCGCGCGTACTGGACCACCCCGGCGGGCCCCTTCTTGTTGAAGGAGGGGATGATGTGGTGGACGCATCATCCGGCCTCCGGCACGGCGGCGCCGACGCGCGTTTTGCGCCACTGCTTCTGGCACCACAGCCGGAAGCGGTCGAGATATACGTAGACGACGGGCGTGGTATAGAGCGTGAGGAGCTGCGAGAGGACGAGCCCGCCGATGATGGAAATGCCGAGCGGCTGCCTCAACGCGGCGCCGTAGCCCGAGCCGAGCGCGAGGGGCAGCGCACCGAACAGCGCGCACATGGTCGTCATCATGATCGGGCGGAAGCGCAGCAGGCACGCTTCGAAGATCGCTTCCTCCGGCGGCTTGCCGTCGCGCCGCTCGGTTTCCAGCGCGAAGTCGATCATCATGATCGCGTTCTTCTTCACGATGCCGATGAGGAGTATCACCCCGATGAACGCGATGATGCTGAACTCGGTCTGGAACAGCTTCAGCGCCAGCAGCGCGCCCACGCCGGCGGAGGGCAGGGTGGAGAGGATGGTGATCGGATGCACGTAGCTCTCGTAGAGCACGCCGAGGACGATGTAGAGCGTGATGAGCGCCGCGAGTATCAGCCAGGGCTGGTTTTCCAGCGATTTCTGGAAGACCCGGGCGGTGCCCTGGAACGTGCCGTGTATGGAAGTCGGCACGCCGATCCGCGCCATCGTGTCGTTGATGGCCCTGACGCTGTCGGACAGCGAGCCGCTTTCCGGGAGATTGAACGACAGCGTAGACGCCGCGAACTGTCCCTGGTGGTTGACCGCGAGCGCGGTGTTGGTGAACTCGTAGGTCGCGAACGATGAAAGCGGCACCTGTCCTTTGACCGGCGAGATGACGTAGATGTTCTTGAGCGCCTCGGGGCTCTGCCAGTATTGCGGCGCCAGCTCCATCACGACCCGGTACTGGTTCAACGCGGCGTAGATCGTGGATACCACCGACTGGCCGAACGCGAGATTGAGCGCCGAATCGATCATCCGCGGCGTGATGCCGAGCCGCGCGGCCGTCTCGCGGTCCACGGTCAGGGTCGTCTGGAGGCCCTTTACCTGCTGGTCGGAATTGACATCCAGCACCTCCGGCACCTGCCGCAGCGCCGCTTCCAGGGCCGGCGCCCACGTTCGAAGCTCGTTGAGATCGTCGCCCTGCAAGGTGAACTGGTAGGTGGCGTCGCTCTGCCGGCCGCCGATCCGGATGTCCTGCACGGGGTTCAGGGTGAGCGTCGCACCGGGCTCCTTCGCCAGCTTGACCCGCAGGCGGGCGATGACCGCCTCCGCGGAGGGGCGCTCGGCGAGCGGCTTCAGCGCGATGAACATCGAGCCCGCGTTGCGCTGTCCGCCGCCGGTGAAGGCGACGACGTTCTCGACGGCCGGGTCGCTCATCACGATTTCCACGAAGCTCGCGAGCTTCTGGCGCATGGCCTGAAACGAGATGCTCTGGTCCCCGCGTATGAACCCCGCGAGGCGCCCCGTGTCCTGCCGCGGGAAGAATCCCTTGGGCGCGTCCATGTAGAGATAGACGTTGAGCGCTACGGTGGCGCCGAGGACGATGATGATGAGTCCGGGATTGCGCAGCGTCCAGCGCAGGCTGGCGCGATAGCCGGCCAGCATCCAGTTGAAGGTTCGTTCGCTCGCGCGGTAGAGGCGGCCGTGGCCCTCCTTTGACTCGGGCTTCAGGAGCCGCGCGCACATCATGGGGGTGGTCGTGAGCGACACCAGCAGGGAGACGAGTATGGCGACCGAAAGCGTTATCGAGAATTCCCGGAACAGGCGCCCGACGATGCCGCCCATGAGCAGGATCGGGATGAATACCGCGATGAGGGACAGGCTCATGGACACGACGGTGAATCCGACTTCGCGGGCTCCGCGGAGCGCGGCCCGGAACGGGGACATGCCCTGCTCGATGTGGCGCGTCACGTTTTCGAGCACCACGATCGCGTCGTCGACCACGAAACCCGTGGCGATGGTGAGCGCCATCAGCGACAGGTTGTTGAGGCTGTAGCCGCACAGGTACATGACGCCGAAGGTCGCGACGAGTGAGACCGGCACGGCGACGGCGGGAATCAGCGTCGCGCGGAGGTTGCGCAGGAAGACGAACACGACCACGACCACGAGCCCCATCGCGATCATCAGGCTGCGCTCGACCTCGAAGAGCGAGGCGCGGATGGTCGTCGTGCGCTCCATCGCCAGCGAGACGTTGATCGCGCGCGGAATGGCGGCCTCGAGCTGCGGCAGCACCTCGCGCACCCGGTCCGCCGTCTCGATGATGTTCGCGCCCGGCTGCTTGTTGATGATGACGAGGACGGCGGGCTTGCCGTTCGAGAGGCCCTGGTTGCGCAGGTCCTGGACGGAATCCTCCACTTCGGCCAGGTCGGAAAGACGCACGGGCGCGCCGTTGCGCCAGGCCACGATGAGCGGCTGGTACTCGCTGGCTTTGCGGGCCTGGTCGTCGGCGTAGATCTGCCACTGCCGGTCGCCTTCCTCGACGGTGCCCTTGGGGCGGTTGGCGTTCGCCGCATTCACCGCGGCCCGCACTTCGTCCAGGCTGATCCCGTTCTTGTTGAGCGCCGTCGGGTTCAGCTCTATCCGCACGGCAGGCAGCGCGCTGCCGCTCACCGTCACCTGGCCCACGCCCTGGATCTGCGAGAGCTTCTGGGCGAGTATGGTGGACGCGGCGTCGTACATGCGGCCGCGGTCCAGCGTGTCGGACGTGAGCGCCAGGATCATGATCGGCGCGTCGGCGGGATTGATCTTGCGGTAGATCGGATTGTTCGGCAGCCCGGAAGGCAGCTGGCCACGCGCGGCGTTGATGGCGGCCTGCACGTCGCGCGCCGCGCCGTCTATGTCCCGGTCCAGCTCGAACTGGAGCGTCACCCGGCTCGAGCCGAGCGTGGAGGAGGAGGTGATCTCCGTCACGCCGGCGATGCGCCCGAGCACCCGCTCGAGCGGCGTCGCGACGGTTGCCGCCATGGTCTCGGGACTCGCCCCGGGCAGCTGGACCTGCACCGAGATCGTCGGATAGTCCACCTGGGGCAGCGGCGCCACGGCGAGGAGCTTGAACGCCACCATGCCGGCGAGCGCCAGGCCTATGGTCAGCAGCGTGGTGGCAACCGGGCGGCGGATGAACGGCTCGGAGATGTTGATCACGGCCGGCTGCCCTCAGTGGCGTTGGGAGCCGCACCGGGTCCGGCACGGTCCGGCGCATCGTCACGCCCGTCGGCATCCTCATCGGACGACTTCCCTACCCGCCGTGCCAGCCGGTCGAACCAGAGATAGATCACGGGCGTCGTGAAAAGAGTCAGGGCCTGGCTCACGATGAGTCCGCCGACCATGGTGATGCCCAGGGGATGACGCAGCTCCGAGCCCACGCCCGTGCCGAGCATGAGGGGCAGGGCGGACAGGAGCGCCGCCATCGTCGTCATCAGGATGGGCCGCAGGCGCAGCAGGCACGCCTGGTAGATGGCGTCCCGCGGGCTCTTTCCTTCGCGGCGCTCCGCGTCGAGGGCGAAATCGATCATCATGATCGCGTTCTTCTTCACGATCCCGATCAGCAGGATGATGCCGATGATCCCGACGATGCCGAGGTCCGTGCGGGCGATCATCAGGGCGAGAAGGGCGCCCACGCCGGCCGAGGGCAGGGTGGAGAGTATGGTCACGGGGTGGACGAAGCTCTCGTAGAGCACGCCCAGCACGATGTACATGGTGACGATCGCCGCGAGGATCAGCAGCAGCTCGTTCGCGAGCGAGGCGCGGAACGCGCCGGCCGCGCCCTGGAAGTTCGTGCGCACGCTCACCGGCACGCCCAGCTCGCGCTCGGTGGCCTCGATCGCCTTCACGGCCTCGCCGAGGGCAACGCCGGGCGCGAGGTTGAAGGAAATCGTGGCGGCGGGAAACTGCCCGATGTGATTCACCGACAACGCGACGGGTTTCTCCACGAGGCGCGTGACGGTGTTGAGCGGAACCTGCGTGCTGGGTGTGCCCGTCGTGGCCGTCGAAGTCGCGACGTAGATTTCGCCCAGCGACGCCGGCCCCCTGCGGAACTCGGGCTTGACCTCCAGCACCACTCGATACTGGTTGGTCTGCGTGAAGATGGTGGATATCAGCCGCTGGCCGAAGGCGTTGTAGAGCGCGTTGTCGATCGCCGCCGGGGTGATGCCCAGGCGTCCGGCGGAGTCCCGGTCGATTTCCAGGAACGCCTGCAGGCCTTCGTCCTGCAGATCGCTCGTCACGTCCGCCAGCTGCGGCAGCTGCGCCAGGCGCTCGACCAGCCGCCGCGTCCAGTCCGAGAGCTCGGTGGGATTCGGCGTCTCGAGCGTGAACTGGTACTGGGTGCGGCTCACGCGGTCCTCGGTGGTAAGGTCCTGCACCGGCTGCATGTAGAGCGTGATGCCCTCCAGCTTCGCCAGGCGCTCCTGGAGGCGTCGCATCACATCGGCCGCGCCCGGGCGCTCCGAGTGAGGTTTGAGGTTGATGAGCAGCCGCCCGCTGTTCAGCGTCGTGTTGGTGCCGTCCACGCCGATGAACGAGGACAGGCTCTCCACCGCCGGGTCCTCCAGGATCACGCGCGCGAGCGCCTGCTGCCGCTCCGCCATGGCGGCGAAGGAGATCGACTGCGGCGCTTCCGATATGCCCTGTATGACCCCGGTGTCCTGCACCGGGAAGAATCCCTTGGGCACCACGATGTAGAGGAGGACGGTGATCACCAGCGTGGCGAGCGCCACCCACAGTGTCGCGGTCTGGCGGTCGAGCACCCAGTTGAGCATCCTGCCGTAGCGCTCGATCACGCGGTCCGACCAGCGCTGGCTCGCGCGGTAGAAGCGGCCCTGTTCGGATTCCGGCACGCGCCGCAGGAGCCGCGCGCACATCATGGGCGTCAGCGTGAGCGAGACCACGGCGGAAATCAGGATAGCGACCGCGAGGGTGATCGCGAATTCGCGGAACAGCCTGCCGACGACGTCGCCCATGAACAGAAGCGGTATCAGCACCGCGATCAGGGAGAAAGTCAGGGAAATGATGGTGAACCCGATCTGCTCCGAGCCCTTCAGGGCCGCCTCCAGGGGCGGCAGGGGCGGCGTGTCCTCGCTGCCCTCGATATAGCGCGAGATGTTCTCGATCATCACGATCGCATCGTCCACGACGAAGCCGGTCGCGATCGTGAGCGCCATCAACGTGAGGTTGTTGATGCTGAAGCCGGCGAGATACATCACGCCGAAGGTGCCGACCAGCGACAGCGGCACGGCAACGCTCGGTATGAGCGTGCCTGCGGCCGTGCGCAGGAACAGAAAGATCACCATGACCACGAGCGCGACGGCGAGCAGGAGCTCGAACTGCACGTCATTGACCGAGGCGCGTATGGTGACGGTACGATCGGTCAGGAGCGCGACATCGACCGACGCGGGCAGGGAGGCCTGCAGCTGCGGCAGTATCTGCTTGACGCGGTCCGCCACCTCGATCACGTTGGCGCCGGGCTGGCGCTGGATATTGAGGATGACCGCCGGCGCGTCGTTCATCCACGCCGCGAGCCGCACGTTCTCGGCATCCTCGACGATATCGGCCACGTCCGAGAGATACACCGGCGCACCGTTGCGGTAGGCGACGACGACCTTCGCGTACTCCGCCGCCGAGCGCAGCTGGTCGTTCGCATCTATGGTGTAGGCCTTTTGCGGCCCGTCGAAGCTGCCCTTGGCCTGGTTGACGTTCGAGGCGGCGATCGCCGTGCGCACGTCTTCGAGGCTCAGGTTGTTGGACGCCAGGGCCTTGGGATTGGCTTGCACGCGCACGGCGGGGCGCTGGCCGCCGCTCAGAGTTACCAGGCCGACGCCCGTCAACTGCGAGATCTTCTGCGCGATGCGCGTGTCCGCCAGGTTCTGGACCTGCGGCATCGGGATCGTCTTCGAGGTGAGGCCCAGCGTGAGTATCGGCGCGTCGGCGGGGTTGACCTTGCTGTAGACCGGAGGCGCCGGCAGGTCCGAGGGCAGCAAATTACCGCCGGCGTTGATCGCCGCCTGCACTTCCTGCTCGGCCACGTCGAGTGAAAGGGAAAGGTTGAACTGCAGCGTGATGACCGAAGCCCCGCCCGAGCTGGTCGATGACATCTGCCTCAGGCCCGGCATCTGGCCGAACTGGCGCTCCAGCGGCGCCGTGATCGACGAGGTCATGACCTCCGGGCTCGCGCCCGGGTAGAAGGTCATCACCTGTATCGTCGGGTAGTCCACCTCCGGGAGGGCGGACAGGGCGAGCTGGCGGTACGCGATGATTCCCGAGAGCAGGATGGCGACCATCAGCAGCGTGGTCGCCACGGGCCGCAGGATGAACAGGCGGGACGGGTTCATCGTTCCGCGTCAGGCAGGCGTGTCCAGAGTGCCCGCCATGCTCGATTACTCGATGCCCTTCTTCTCACGCCTCGCCTTCGCGGCCGCCTTTTCTTCGTCGGTCATGCTCTCACGCTTTGCTTTCGCGGCGGCCTTTTCCTCGTCGTTCATGTCGCGCCAGCGTTTCCTGTCGCCACCGCCTTCCCCGGTGCCTTTCTCGCCACCTTTCTTCTCGGCACTGCGTTCCGTACCTTTCTCGCCGCCCTTCTTGTCGGCGCGGGCGTTGGCGCCCTTCTTGTCGGCGCCGCTTTCCGCGGCCTTGTCGCCGCTGCCCTTGTCGGCGCCCTCGTCCCCGCCCTTCTTCTTGCGCCCGCCCTTTCCTCTCTTGCTGGAATCGTAGGGCGCGGGTTTGCCTGCTTCACGGTTGGACAGCTCGACCTTCGCTCCTTCGCGCAGCCGGTCGGTGCCATCGACCACGACCAGCTCGCCGGGCTTGAGGCCGGATTCCACGGCGGCCCGGTTGCCCTCGGTGGTCCCGAGCTTCACCGGCCGCAGCGACACCGTATAGTCGGCGCCGACGACGTAGACGAAAATTCCCTGCGTGCCGCGCTGGATCGCCGCGGTAGAGACGGTGGTGACGTCCTGCAGCGTGTCGAGCAGCATGCGGATGTTCACGAACTGGTTGGGAAAGAGCTTGCCGTCGTCGTTGGCGAACTGCGCCTTCAGCTTTACCGTGCCCGTCGTGGTGTCGATCTGGTTATCGACCGTGAGCAGCACCCCGTTCGCGAGCCGGGTCTTCTGGTCCCGGTCGAAGGCTTCCACCGGCACGCGTTCGCCGGTCTGGATCCGCTTGAGGACGGCGGGAAGATTGTCCTGGGGTATCGTGAAAATGACCGTGATGGGCTGTACCTGCGTGATCACGGCGAGCCCGTTCGTATCCCCCGCCCGCACGATGTTGCCGGGATCCACTTGCCGCAGCCCGATGCGGCCGCCGACCGGCGCCGTCACCCGCGCGTAGGTGAGCTGGAGCCGGGCATTGTCGATCTGCGACTGGTCGACCTTGACCGTGCCTTCGTATTGCCGCACCAGGGATTCCTGGCTCGCCACCTGCTGCTCGGCTATCGAGTCCTGCTTGAGGAGCGTACGGTAGCGCTCGAGGTCGATGCGCGCGTTCTCCAGCAATGCCCGGTCGCGCGCCATCGTGCCTTCGGCCTGCGCCAGCTGCACCTGGAACGGCCGCGGGTCGATCTCCGCGAGGACCTCGCCCGATTTCACGAGCTGGCCCTCGGTGAAGTGAACGCGCTGGAGCTCGCCGTCGACGCGGCTTCTCACGGTAACGGTGCGCATCGGCGTCACCGTCCCGAGCCCGTTGAGATAGATCCTGATCTCCCCGGTGCGGACCTGGTCTGCGACGACCGGCGTCACGCGCGAAGCCGCATCGCCCTTCTTTTTCCCGGCAGCCGGCGGTGCGACAGGGGGATAGCGGTAGAAAAGGTAGGCGCCGCCGGCGACGACGCAGATTCCCAGGATCCATACCCAGTTGCGTCGCAGCCATCCTCCAGCGCCGCGGCGCTCCGGTCGGGCTTCAGTTTCCATTATTGTTCAGCCTGCGTGGGACGTCGGAATATACGATGCTTTTCGATGTCGTATCCAGCAGGAAACAAATGGTTACTTATCCCGTCTTACCGGTGTCGTTCGGGGCTGTTCTTACCGGAGCGTATACCGGGAGCGGCCGTAACGCAGCATCGGGCGTCCCCGTCGGCTACCATGCGACAGGCAATTCATTGAACTGGTTCAGGAGTTTCGCTACTTCCCGTCGTATTTACACCGTCATGCCCGTCAAACAGGTTGTCGAAGAGGGCCGTGTCCCCGTCAGAATCTACACCGGCGAGATCGAGGCCCGGGCACGCCAGCAGCTCGTCAACGTCTCGCAACTGCCCATAGTGCACCATCACGTCGCGGCCATGCCGGACGTGCACACGGGAATCGGCGCGACGGTGGGCGCGGTCATCGCCACGCACCGCGCGATCATCCCGGCGGCGGTGGGGGTGGATATCGGCTGCGGGATGATCGCCACGCGCACGTCGCTCGATGCGGGCGAGCTCGACGAGACGAGCCTGAGGCGCGTGTACGACCAGATCGCGCGCGACGTTCCGGTCGGCCGCGGCCAGCACAAGGAGGGGCGGACGCTCACCGCAGTCGCAAAGCCGTTCGAGCGCGGGCTCCGGAAAATCCTCGAGAAGCACCCGGAACTGGAGAAGCGCTTCCCGCGCACGCAGAACTGGGCGTGCCAGATGGGCACGCTGGGCGGCGGCAATCATTTCATCGAGGTCTGTCTCGACGAGGCCGGGAGCGTATGGGCGATGCTGCACTCCGGCAGCCGCGGCATCGGGAACGCGATCGGGACCTGCTTCATCGAGCTGGCTCGCCGCGATGCCGAGCGCCGGCAGCTCAACCTGCCCGACCGCGACCTCGCCTATTTCGAGGAGGGTGCCCGGCATTTCGACGACTACGTCGAGGCGGTGGGCTGGGCACAGGGCTACGCGGCGGCCAACCGGAACGCCATGCTCGATCTTGTCGTGGCTGCACTGCGGCGGCACCTGCCCCCTTTCGAAGTAACGGGCGAAGTCGTCAACTGCCACCACAATTACGTCGAGCGCGAGCATCACTACGGCAAGGACGTGTGGGTGACGCGTAAGGGCGCGATACGCGCGCGCGAAGGCGACCTGGGCATCATCCCCGGCAGCATGGGCGCGAAGTCCTACATCGTGCGCGGCAAGGGCGCGGCGGAGAGCTTCGAGTCGTGCGCGCACGGCGCGGGCCGGCGCATGAGCCGCACGCAGGCGGCGAAGACCTACACGCCGCGGGATCTTGCCGAGCAAACGGCGGGCGTGCTGTGCCGCAAGGACAGTGGCGTGATCGACGAGATACCCGGCGCCTACAAGAACATCGACGAAGTGATGGAGAACCAGCGCGACCTGGTCGACATCGCGCACACGCTGAAGCAAGTCCTTTGTGTGAAAGGGTGACTAAAGGCTATCTCATAAACGACCATCGCTGATCTTGATTTTGTACGGCGCCTCGGGACATCCACGGATCCCGTGACACCTTGCGTTTTCGGTGTCGCACTAATCAATGCCATCAATTTCAGAGCGTCGGATGGGGATCGTACGCGCCATCGCCGGCGGTTGCTTGAGAACGCGTCGGACGTGGAATCCGCGTTCACAACACTTGATGCTTTGAATCAGCACGTTTGATGGACCGCAGGACTTTGCTGGTCCCGAAGGCGCTGGTATACCGTTATTGCGATGATTCCCGGGACAGAAGCTCAAAGGGAGGGAGTCTCTAGTCTCGAGTCTCACGTTTTCAGTGTGAAGGGATTGAAGTTCGTCCCCCGGTCGTAGTAGTCCTCGTGCTCGGCGCGCTTCAGGAAGGCGACTATCCTGTAGGTGAGCGGGGTGAACACGATCTCGACGCCGACCTTGGCGACGAATTGCGCGACCATGACGAGCGGCAGCTTGTCGTCCGGGATGATCCCGGTGCCGTAGAAAGCGAGAGGATAGAACAGCGCGGAGTCCACCGCCTCTCCCACGATCGTGGAGCCTATCGTGCGGGTCCACAGCCATTTGCCGGCGGTCAGGATCTTCATCCGCGCGAGCACGAAGGAATTCACGAACTCGCCGCAGAAATAGGCGAACATCGAGGCGGCGACGATGCGCCAGGTCGAGCCGAACGCGATCTCGTAGGCGGGCTGGTGCTTCCAGAACGGCGCGGGGGGCAGGGCTACCACGACCGCCGCCATGAGCGAAGCAAAAACGAGTCCCGCGAAACCGGCCCAGATCACCTTGCGCGCGCGGGCGTAACCGTAGACCTCGGTCAGGATGTCGCCGAATATGTACGAAATCGGGAAGAACAGGGTGCCTGCGCCGAAGGTGAGTATTCCGAGGAGCGGCGCGTCGATCTGCGCGATCTTCGCCGGCCCGATCAGGTTCGAGCAGATCAGGACCGTGACAAACCCCGCCATTACGATGTCGTAGTACCGGAACGAACGCTGTTCGCTCATTGAGTGACCCGTGACCCGTGACCCGTGACCCGTGACCGGCAAATCCGTGCTGCGGGGATTGGCGATATTCAACTCTGGACGAGTCACGAGTCACCAGTCACGAGTCACTCCTTTTCAGGACAACATGCGAAACAGCGCGTGCAGCGCGGTCGGAGCGACGAGCAGGGCCACCGCGCCCGCCACGAGGAGGACTGCGAAGAACATCGCGATTTTTCTCGCGGCTTTCTTCGAGGCTTCCTGGCGCTCGCGGTACTCGCGCACCAGCTGCTGGACCTTGAGCATGGCCGCGAAGCCGGCCACCCGGCGCGCGTGGAGCGGAACGGCAGCCTGCTGCTCGGGGGAGAGGGCGCGGGGTTGCCCGGGCCGATGCAGATCGAGCGGCGCGTTGCCGTGGCGGTAGTCATCGACCAGCCGCTGGATCTTGCGCAGCGCCGCCACGGCGACCAGGCGGCGCGTTTTCTCCTCGACGTAGGCCTTGTCTTCGGGAGACAGTTCCGGGGGCTGGTCCATCCGCGCGCTCACCTGGCCATTCTGCCTTTCCGCGCCCGTCGGGGCAAACCTGTCCAAGTGGGTTTCCTCTGTGTTCTCTGTGATCTCTGTGGCTAGTCTGCTTCTAGCCGGATTTCGAGCCGCCGGCGCGTCCGGTGAAGGCGGTGAAAAATTCCCCGGCCAGTTTCTTCGCCACGCCGTCCACCAGCCGCGAGCCGACCTGGGCGAGCTTCCCGCCGATGTTCGCCTTGGCGGTGTAGGTGAGGAGGGTGCCGCCTTCCTGCGGCGTCAGCGAGACGCTCGCCTGTCCCTTGGCAAAGCCCGCGGCGCCACCCGAGCCCTCGAAGTTGAGCGTGTAGGCGCGCGGCGGATCGGACTCCGTCACGGTCATCTTTCCCTTGAACTTCGCGCTCACGGGGCCGACTTTCGCGACCAGCACGACCTCGTACTCGTTCTCGCCCGTGAGCTCCATGCTCTCGCAGCCGGGGATGCAGTCCTTCAGGACCGCGGGGTCGTTGAGCGCGTTCCAGGTTTCCTGCTGGGGCAGGGGGACGAGTTGTTCGCCGGTCATTTCCATTGTTTGTCCTCAATTCCTGTTGCAAGACAAGAGTAATTCTGGCCACGGAAGCACACGGAAATACACGGACGGTACTTCCGCAAATTCATGGGGCGCTCGAATTTGATGAAGATTCTCCAAATGAAAGCGAATGCCGTGAATCACGATACATTGTGCTTTTTTCCGTGTGATTCCGTGTGTGTCCGTGGCTGTAGTGGACTTGCGGCAGTAGGTTCCGCGAGCACGCGAGCCAGGTCTTCCAGGCTCTCCACGTTGTGCGCCGGCAGGAATTCGTCCACGTAGGGCAGCATCGCCTGTATGCCGGCCGGCTTCGCCTCGAATGCATCGTAACGCAGGAGGGGGTTCAGCCAGATCAGCCGCCGGCAGGATTTGCGCAGCCGCTCCATCTGTTGCGCGAGGTCCGTGCCCGCATCGCAATCGAGCCCGTCGCTCACGAGCAGCACGATGGCGCCCTGCGCGAGGAGGCGTCGCGACCAGCGGGTATTGAATTCCTTCAGGCAGGCGCCGATGCGGGTGCCTCCCGACCAGTCCTTGACGGCGCGGCTCACCGTGGCGAGCGCGATGTCCGGGTCACGGTACTGAAGGTGGCGCGTGACGCTGGTCAACCGCGTCCCGAACGTGAGGGCGTGCACGCGATCGTGGTCGTTGACGGTCGCGTGCAGGAAATGCAGGAACATGCGCGTGTAGCGGCTCATCGAGCCCGATACGTCGCACAGCACCACCAGCGGCGGCGTGCGCCGGACGGGCGAGCGGCGCTTGAGCGGTATCGCCGTGCCGCCCAGTCGGAGGCTCGCACGGAGGCTCGCCCGGGGATCGATACGCTTCCCGCGCGCGTGCGGCGCGTAGCGACGGGTCCGGATCTCGGGCAGCCGCAGCTTCAGCCGGGCGAGGGCTGCCCGCGCCGCGGCAAGCTCGTGGTTCGTCATGCTCTCGAAATCCATGGTCTGCAGCGACTCGCGCGCCGAGAAGGTCAGGGCTGCATCGAACGTGACTTTTTCGAGCGGCGTCGCGCCCGGATGCTCGCGGTGCTGAAACAGCGCCTGGGCCAGCCGCCGGGAGATCTGCGGCTCGCGCTCGCCCGGTGGAATACGCCCCTCGACCGGCGGCAGCCGCAGGGCGCGTATTCCCAGGTCGGGGTCGCGCCAGAACATGCGAAACGCCTCGTCGAACAGGGCAAGCCGGTCATGGCGGTCGAGGAAAACGGCGGCCAGCGTCCAGTAAAGATCGTCGCGCCTTTCGACACCGGAAATCCGCAGGGCTTCGAGCGCGTCGAGCACGCGATCGGGGCCGACCGGCAGTCCCGCCGCGCGCAACAGGCGGCCGAAATGCATGACGTTTTCCGCCAGCCGGCCCTGCTGCCCTTGTGCCCTGCTCATGCCTTGACCGCCGGCCGCGACAACGGGCTCGCCCGAAGCAGCGCCCGCAATTCGTGGGAGGCAGCGACCTGGCCGACCTTTACGTACGCTTCGTGGTTCCTCTCGACCTGCTCGAGGTCGTACATGTAGTTGACCATCAGGCCGGCCGAGCGGCGCATGCCCTGCTCGGAGTCGTCCGCCAGCCAGTTGAGCCGCTCGATGCGTGCGCCGTTCCTCAGGTGGAACCGCGCGACCGTGTCTATCGGCTCGCCGTCGTGCCCCGTTTCGAGCAGGTACGAGGCGCATAGCTGCATCAGCAGCGGCTTCAACGCGCCCGGGTCCTGCGTATCGCGGTGCCAGCCCGGCGCGGCGAGGCGGTCGAGCTCCGCGAGCAGGGCCGAGCCGCGGGCGAGCGCCCCGATCCGGCTCCTGGCGTCGCTCAACCAGGCGCAAAAGCCGGGTATGGGAGAGAGCGTGGCGTAGCGCTGCACGCGCGGCAACTGGCGTCCGATCTCTTCCGCCACCTGCTTGATGAGCATGTTGCCGAAGGAGATGCCCCGCAGTCCCTCCTGGCAGTTGGTGATCGAGTAGAACGTGGCCGTGTCGGCGCGTGCGGGATCGTCCACCGTCGCTCCGGGATCGAGCAGCGTGCGCACGGTGGCGCTCATGCTTTTCGTGAGAGCGACTTCGATGAAGATGAGCGGCTCGTCGGGCAGGACCGGGTGGAAGAACGCAAAGCAGCGCCGGTCGTTCTCCAGGCGCCGCCGGAGATCGTCCCAGCCGCGGATCTGGTGCACCGCTTCGTGGGCGATGAGCTTCTCCAGGACCATTGCGGGCGTGCGCCAGTCTATGCGCTGGAGCGTCAGGAAGCCGCGGTTGAACCACGATCCGAGCAGGTGCGCGAGGTCGGCGTCCACGCTCTTCCACTCCGGATGCGTCTTCAACCCGGCGAGCACCCGCCGGCGCATCGCGATCAGCGCGGCAGTGCCGCCCGGGGCCATGTTGAGGCGCCGGAACAGCTCCTGCCGCGGCGGCTCGACCGCGCTCTGCAGGCGAAGCAGGTTGTCTGCGGTGGACTCGCCGAGCCACGCTTCCGCGGCGCGGCGGATCTCCCCGGGGTCGGGCGAGAAATTCGACGCCAGCAGATCGAAAAAGGGGGACCACGCCGGCTCCGGGAGCTGCTCGCACTCGGAGAGGACTTCGCGCGCCAGCGTGGCGCCGGACACCTCGCCGCGCTCGGAGAGCAGCGCCTGGCACAGCTTCAGTGCGTCGCGCGCCTTGCGCACGGGCCGCCCTGCGGCCTTGGACGGACGAACGAAGTCGCCGATGATGCGCTTGAAGAAGGAGCCGGTCGCCACGGGTTGAAGCCTAAGGAGCGGTGGCGGCTGCCGCGCGGGCTTCGGTGGCGAGCCGGGCTGCCTCGCCCCCGCGCACCTTCGCGATGTCGTCCTGGTACTTGAGCAGCACGCCGAGCGTGTCGTTCACCGTGTCCGGATCGAGCGTTCGCGCGTCCAGGGCCGTGAGCGCTTTCGCCCAGTCGATGGTCTCCGCGACGCCGGGCAGCTTGAAGAGATCCACCGACCGCAGCTTCTGCACGAACGCGACCACCTGGCGCGAGAGCACGTCGGATGCCTCGGGCGCCTTGCGCCGGACGATTTCCAGCTCGCGCTGCGCGTCGGGATAGTTCACCCAGTGGTACAGGCAACGGCGCTTCACGGCGTCGTGGATCTCGCGGGTCCGGTTCGACGTGATGATCACGACCGGCGGGCGCGCCGCCTTGATGGTTCCGATCTCCGGTATGCTCACCTGCCATTCCGACAGGACCTCGAGGAGGTACGCCTCGAACGGCTCGTCCGTGCGGTCCAGCTCGTCGATAAGCAGCACGGGAGGCGCGTCGCCGCCGCGCAGCGCCTGAAGGAGCGGACGCTCGATCAGGAATTTCGCCGAAAAGAGGTTCTCTTCGAGCGCAGGCCGCGCTTTCTGGCCGGCGCTTTCCGCCAGCCGGATTTCGAGCATCTGGCGCGGATAGTTCCACTCGTACACCGCGGATGCGATATCCAGCCCCTCGTAGCATTGCAGGCGGACGAGCGTGCGGTCGAGCGCCTGCGCCACCACCTTGGCGAGCTCGGTCTTGCCCACGCCGGCCTCGCCTTCCAGGAACAACGGGCGCTCCATCCTGAGGGCGAGAAAGAGGGCCGTGGCGAGGCTGCGCTCCGCCACGTAGCCGCCGGCGGCGAGGAGCGCCAGCGCTTCATCTATGGATTTCGGCAGAGCGGTCACAATGGAATATTAACCGCCAAAGCGCCCTCGTTGAAATGTTGACTCCCGCGCTGCGATTGGACAGGATTTACCGGATGACGAGGCTACTCGCAGCCATCGTGGCCGCCGCGTTCCCGGCCGCGGCTCAAGCGCAGGGCGCCGGCTGGCCCGCCAGGCCGGTCCGCGTGATCGTGCCCTTTACGGCCGGCAGCCCGGTGGAGATTCCGGCGCGTCCCGTCACGCAGCGGCTGTCCGAGACGCTCGGGCAGTCCTTCCTGATCGACAACCGTCCGGGGGCGAGCGGCGTCATAGGCACCGAGCTGGTCGCCAAGGCGCCGCGGGACGGCTACACGATGCTCTACCAGAACTGCGCCCACTCGTCGAATCCGGCGCACTACAGGAAGCTGCCCTACGACACGCTCGCCGATTTCGCGCCGGTCATCCAGAGCAACGCGACCTATGGCAACGTGCTCTCCGTTCACCCGTCGGTGCCCGCCCGTTCGGTCAAGGAGTTCATCGCGCTCGCGAAACAGATGCCGGGCAAGCTCAACTACGCCTCGGCCGGCATCGGCAGTCCCCCGCACGTCACCGGCGCATTGTTTGCCTCGATGGCGGGTATCCAGCTCACGCACGTCGCTTACAAGGGCACGTCGGTGGCGTTCAACGACGTGCTGGGCGGCTACGTCGAGGTGATGTTCTCCAGCGGGCCGTTCACGGTGCCTTTCATACAGGCGGGGCGCGTGCGCGCGCTCGGTATCGGCGGGCCGCGCCGCTCGCCGATACTGCCCGACGTGCCGACGTTTCACGAAGCGGGGCTGACCGGCTTCGAGGTCACCTGCTATCACGGCATCTGGTTTCCTGCCGGCGTGCCGCCCGATATCGTGCGCCGCGTGAACGCCGAAGTCGTGAAGGCGCTGGCCGTGCCGGAAGTCCGCAAGCACTACGCGGACAACGGGCTGATCCCTGTCGGCAACTCGCCCGAGGCGTTCGCGGACTTCATCAGGAAGGACATCGCGCTGCAGACGGAAATCGCGAAGCGGATCGGCTTGAAGCCGCAGTGAATGGGCTACGGCTACCAGCTACGAGCTGCCGGCCACCAGTCACCAGCTACCAGCCACCAGCTAGAAGCTCGCAGCTACTTTGCGCGTGCCTTGAGAGCGTTCAACTCTGCCGTGGTGCGCACGGTCATGACGGCCATCTGGCTGGACCGGTAGACCGGCATGATCACGTAGACCTTGCCATCGCGCTCGTGGAGCGCGATATGACGGATCTCCGTGCCGCGCACGGGCAGGTCGTATGTCGTCCAGGTGTTGGCGCCCGGATCGAAGCGCACGATCCGGTCCGAGGTCCACAGGTTGCCCCAGACGTTGTGCTTGCTGTCGACCACGATGTGGTAAGGCTGCATCGTCGGATCCGGGAGCGGAATGATCTTCGTCTCGAGGGTCCTGGTGTCGATGCGCGCAAGCGTCGCGCCCCACGAGTTGCCGATCCACAGCACGTCGGCGTTCTTGTCGGTGCCCATGCGGCGCGGGCCCTGCTGCCAGGGAAGCGGCGTGTTGAAGCCCAGGCCGTTGACGCCTTCGTAGAACGCGCGGTCTTCCGCCTTCATCCGATTGATCTCGGACTGCAGCGCCGGGAGCTTCAATTCCAGCGTCTTGCCGCTCGCTACTTCGCCCTTGCCGATGGTGTCCATGGCCATCTGCGCCCACCAGCCGTTGCCGTCCCGGTCACCGGCAGCGCCGTAAGTCGCCGCGGAACCCTGTGGATTCTTGGAGAGCGACTTGAATTCCGTGAAGCGCTCGGTCTGCGGATCGAAGCGCACCACGCCGTTGGGCGTCGAGGCCCAGATCTTGCCCTTGCCGTCGATGTCCATCGTCACGGCGCCGCCCAGCGGGGACATGTCGGACGGGGTCTGGTAGATGGTGATTTTTTCCGAGACGGTCTCGAGCTTGCCCAGGCCGCGCCGGCCCGTCGTCGCGTCGAACCAGAAATTGCCCTGCGCATCGCGCACCAGGCCGTGCGCCGTGGCGGCGCGTCCGTTCGGGGCTTCGGCTTTCAGGAACTTGACCTCGCCGGTCACCGCGTCGACCTTGCCGACCGTCACGCTGCGGTTGGGATTGTTGACGGTGAAATAGATGTTGCCGTCGAGTCCCATGCCGCCGTCGTGGGGCAATTGGCCAATCTTGGAAGTGGTGCCGAGCGACCAGTCCGTGCCGTCGTTCGGGTTGTACTTCGTGCTGATGCCGGTATCCGGATTGAGCGGCAGGTCGTAAAGCGTCCAGACGACGCGGGCCGCTTCCCCGGTCGGACGCGGGCGCGACACGAACTTCATCGACGTTTCGCCCGGCCCGCGGGCGCGCGCGAGGTACGCGGCGAGCGCCTTCTGGTTGCGATCGATGATCTCGTTGGGCTTGGCGGTCGGACCGGGATAGCTGCCGTTATTGGGGACCACCTTCATGAGATCGATGATCTTGTTCCAGCCGTCCTCGTCGAAGCGGAACTGCAGCACGTAGCTCGATGAATGGCACGCCGTGCAGTTGTTCGTGAAGATCTTCTTGATCTGGACGTCTTCCGGCGTCGCCTCCGGCAGCGCCGCGACCATCAGCTCGCCCGGCAGCTGGCGAACGCGCCGCTCCTGGTCGGTCATGGCCTTCAGCACGAGGTTGTGGCGGCGCGCGGCGGCCAGGTCGACCGAGCTCCTCGTGGTTTCGAAGCCGAGCGCCTGGGCCCAGACGGCGTACTTGCCGGCCTGGAGCGGCGGGAAATAGTAGTTGCCGGCCGTGTCGGTATAGACGCTGGTCACGATGGGAGAGCCTACGAGTCTCGCCGACACCGTGACGCCTTCGATCTTCTGTCCCGACTGCGACGCGATCGCGCCGGAAAGCAGCTGCTCCGCGGCGTGCGCGCCGGTCGAGAGCATCAGGCTTGCCGCAGCTGCAAGAAGGATGGTGCGCGCGTTTATCATGTGGTGTCCTTCGTCGAGGATGATCGGTTCAGCGGTTCTCGGCCGCGGCAGCCGGCGCGGACACCGTTCTCACGTAAGCGATGATGGCGTCGACGTCTGCCGGCTGAAAGTAGTGCTTGAACCCGGGCATGCGCGCCGATCCGTTCAGGATGAACGCGCGCATGAGCTCGTCGCTGCCCGCCGTGGATCCCTTGTGGAGCGGAGGACCGTAGGTCTTTCCCCCCATCACGGTCGGCAGGTGGCAGACGCCGCAGGATTGAGCGAGCAACTGGCGCCCGCGCATTTGCGTGCCATTCAACGGGCCGCCGTCCTGCTGCGCGAGTGCGTCCTGCGCGCAGCAAACCGCAAGCAACAGGGCAACCGGGGCATAACCCTTCATTCAGTCATTGTGCGCGCGAAGCCGGCATCCTACAACTCGGGTATATTGTGGCCACATTTCGATGGCATTCGACGGCGGAGGAAGCATGAGAGCAAGACGGTGGATCGAAGGTATCGCAGTGCTGCTCCTGCTCACCTGCGCGGGCGCCGCGTTCGCGCAGGCCTACCCGAGCCGGCCGATCACGCTGATCGTGCCGTGGCCGGCGGGTGGCAGCACGGATCTTTCGGTGCGCGCCCTCGCCGACATCGCGGCGAGGCATCTCGGGCAGCGGTTCGTCATCGAAAACCGGTCCGGCGCTACCGGGACGGTAGGTCCCACGTACATGGTGCAGAACACCAAGCCCGACGGCTACACGATCTCCCAGATGCCGATCACGGTGTTCCGGCTGCCGCACATGATGAAGACCGCCTTCGATCCGATGACGGACTTCAGCTGGATCATCCACCTGACCGGCTACACTTTCGGCGTCATCGTGCGCGAGGATTCTCCCCTCAAGACCTGGAAGGACCTGGTGGCGTACGCCAAGGCGAATCCGGGCAAACTGACCTATGCCTCGCCGGGCCTGGGCTCGAGCCTGCACATCACGATGGAAAACCTCGCGGCGCGCGAGGGCATGGAGTTGCTGCACGTACCGTTCAAGGGCTATGCCGACGCGAGCGTGGCGCTCCTCGGCGGCCACGTCATGGCGCACGCCGATTCGACCGGCTGGGCGGAGCTCGTGGATGCGGGCCGTGTGCGGCTACTCGTCACCTGGGGCGCGCAACGCACCAAGCGCTGGCCGCAGGTGCCGACCTTGAAGGATCTGGGCTACCCGATCGTCGCCAACTCGCCCTACGGCCTCGCGGGCCCCAAGGGCATGGACCCGGCAGTGGTGAAGGTTCTCCACGACGCCTTCAAGAAGGCGTTGGAGGATCCCGACTATCAGAAGATCCTGGAAAGGCTCGACCAGGAGGCCTATTACCTGAACGGCGCCGACTACGCGACGCTTGCCAGGAAGACCTTCGAGGAAGAGCGCGAAGTCGTCAAGCGCCTCGGGCTGAGGATGTAGCTACCTTCCTATTTGATGGCCGAGAAAGCCGTCGCTTCCATGAACACGGAATCGACTTTCGCGACGATTTTGCCGTTCGCTTCCGAGGCATCGCGTGCCTTCTGCCACTCCGGATCGGCGCGGAAGGCATCCCAGCTTTTCTTCGCCGCTTCGCGGCTGGGATACGACAGTATGTAGATCAGCGTATTGCCCGCGAGCGGCTGATCCTGCGGAGCCCAGTAGCCGACGTTGACCATGCCGTGCTTCTCGAACATGCGAGTGGTGTGGTCGCGGAACCGGCTGTGCAGATCCTGCAGCTTGCCGGGGTTGGTCGTGTAGGTTCGGAGCTCGAACACCCGTCCCGGCGCCTGCGCTTTCGCGCTCGATAGCCAGTCCGCGTCAGTAGTGCGGCCCACGATGAATCCCGCCGCGAATATGACGAGCAGCAACGCCAGCGCGGACAATTTTCGGAACATATATCCCCCTACTTACCGGCGACAGCCGCCGCGACTGCCCGCTGCGCCAGCACGTTCACGAGGTGCGCCCGGTACTCCGCGCTCGCATGCACGTCCGAGCCGAGATTGTCCGGCGACACCTTCGTCTTCGCGACCGCCTCCGCCGAGAAATTCTCGCCGAGCCGCTTCTCCATGTTCTTCGCGCGGAACACGCCGTCCTTGCCCGCGCCGGTCACGGCAACGCGCACGGTGCCGGCGGATTCGCTCACGAACACGCCCACGAGCGCGAAGCGCGACGCGGCATTGCGGAACTTCACGTACGACGCCCTCTTGGGCAGCGGGAAGGAGACCGAGACGATCACTTCGCCCGGCTTCAACGCCGTTTCGAAGAGGCCGGTGAAGAACTTGTCGGCCGGGATTGCGCGCCGGTTCGTGTTGATCGTCGCGCCCAGCCCCAGTACCGCCGCCGGGTAGTCGGCGGCGGGATCGTTGTTGGCGAGCGAGCCGCCCAACGTGCCCTGGTTGCGGATCTGGCGGTCGCCGATGCCGTCGGCGAGTCGGGCGAGCGCGGGAATGCCGATCGCCACGTCCTTCGAGGACGCGACTTCGCTGTGCCGCGTCAGCGCCCCGATGTTGAGCGTCCCGCCGTCCAGCTTGATGCCGCGCAGCTCTTCCAACCCGCCGAGATCGATGAGCGCCGCGGGACTGGCAAGCCGCAGCTTGAGGGCAGCGATGAGCGACTGGCCGCCGGCCAGCGGTTTGGCGTTCTCGACTTTCCGCAGCAGCGACACCGCGTCCTTCATGGACTTGGGTCGGTGGTATTCGAATGCGTGCATGCGTTCCTCCTAAGCGGATTTCTTCGCCGGCTTGGTCTGTAGCGCGCGCCACACCCGCTCCGGCGTGGCGGGCATCTCGATGTCGCGCACGCCGCGCGACCACAGCGCGTCGGTGATCGCATTGATCACCGCGGCCGGTGCGCCTATCGCGCCCGCTTCGCCGCAGCCTTTCACGCCCAGCGGATTGTGCGTGCAGGGCGTCTCCCGGGTGCCGACCTTGAAGCTCGGGAGGTCATCCGCCCGCGGCATCGCGTAATCCATGTAGGTACCGGTAAGGAGCTGCCCGGTTTCGGGATCGTAGACGCAGCCTTCGAGGAGCGCCTGTCCTATGCCTTGCGCGAGCCCGCCGTGCACCTGTCCCTCGACGATCATCGGGTTGATGACTTTTCCGAAGTCGTCTATCGCCGTGAAGTTGACGATGCGGGTCTGGCCGGTGTCGGGGTCGATCTCGATCTCGCAGATATGGCTGCCGGCGGGGAAGGTGAAGTTGGTCGGGTCGTAGAACGCCGACTCGTTCAGCCCCGGCTCGAGCTTGTCGAGCGGATAGTTGTGCGGCACGTAGGCGGCAAACGCGACCTCGGCAATCGTCTTCTTCCGGTCCGTGCCGGCCACGGTGAAGGTCCCGCCGGCGTACTCGATGTCGGATTCCGCGGCTTCGAGCATATGAGCAGCGATCTTCTTTCCCTTGGCCACGATCTTGTCGATCGCCTTCATGATGGCGGTGCCGCCGACCGCTATCGAGCGCGAGCCGTAGGTGCCCATGCCGAAGAGAATGCGCCCGGTGTCGCCGTGCACGATGTCGACATTTTCGATGGGCATGCCGAGACGGTCGGCGACGACCTGCGCGAAGGTGGTCTCGTGTCCCTGACCGTGGGCGTGCGAGCCCGTAAATACCGTCACGGATCCGGTGGGATGCACGCGAATCTCGCCGGCCTCGAACAATCCCGCGCGCGCGCCCAGCGAGCCGGCGACGTTGGAGGGCGCGATGCCGCACGCCTCGATATAGGTGGAGTAGCCCAGCCCGCGGAGCTTGCCCTGTCTCTCGGCGTCCTTGCGGCGCGCGTCGAAGCCCGCGACGTCCGCGACCTTCAGCGCCTCCGCGAGGGTCGCCTCGTAATCGCCGGTGTCGTAGAGCAGCGCGACCGGCGTCTGGTAGGGAAACTCCCTGATGAAGTTCCGCCTGCGGATCTCGGCGGGGTCGATCTTCAGCTCCCGCGCGGCGGTCTCGACCAGGCGCTCCACGACGTAGGTGGCTTCGGGGCGGCCTGCGCCGCGGTACGCGTCCACCGGCGTGGTGTTGGTGAAGACCGCGGTGACCTCGCAGTAGATCACCGGCGTCGTGTACTGCCCGGCGAGCAGGGTGGCGTAGAGGATGGTCGGGATGCAGGAAGCGAAAGTGGAGAGGTAAGCACCCATGTTGGCGGTGGTCACGACGCGCATCGCGAGGAATTTTCCGTTCTTGTCGAGCGCCAGCTCCGCCTTGGTTACGTGATCGCGGCCGTGCGCGTCCGAGAGGAAGGATTCCGAGCGCTCGGCCGTCCACTTGACCGGCCGATTCAACTGCTTTGCGGCCCAGGTAACAACCACATCCTCGGCGTACAGGTAGATCTTGGACCCGAATCCGCCGCCCACGTCGGGCGCGATGACACGCAGCTTGTGCTCCGCGAGTCCCAGCAATCCCGTCATGAGCAGGCGCTCGACGTGCGGATTCTGGTTCGCGACGTAGAGGGTGTAGGCATCGTCGGCGCGTGAATAGCTCGCGACCGCGGCGCGCGGCTCGATGGCGTTGGGGACGAGCCGGTTGTTGATGAACTCCAGCGTCGTGACGTGGTGCGCGCCGGAGAATGCCTGGTCCACGGCGCCTTTGTCCCCGATCGACCACACGTAGCAGGTGTTATCGGGCGCATCGTCGTGCAGCGTCGGCGCCCCGGGCTTGCGCGCGTCGCCGGCCTTTACCACGGCGGGGAGGACCTCGTAGTCGACGGCGATCAGCTCCGCCGCGTCGCGTGCCTGGTGAAGAGTCTCGGCGATGACGATCGCGACGTGATCGCCGACGTAGCGCACCTTGCCCTGCGCGAGCGAGGGATGCGGTGGCTCCTTCATCGGCTGGCCGTTCACGTCGGTGATAAGCCAGCCGCATCCCAGCCCGCCGACCTTCGCCGCGGCGAGGTCTTCCCCGGTGAAGACGCCGACCACACCGGGCGCCGAGCGCGCCTTTGCCGTATCGATGCTGCGTATCCTTGCATGCGCATGGGGCGAGCGAAGGAAGCAGGCATAGGTCTGCCCCGGCAGAACGACGTCGTCCGTGTACTGCCCGGCGCCGGTCAGGAACCGCGCGTCTTCCTTGCGCTTGATGGACTGCCCGATCAGTGGTGCATTCATTTCGCGCTCCTCATCGCAGTCGCGCCCGCCTGCACCGCCTTCACGATGTTGTGATAGCCGGTACAGCGGCACAGGTTGCCGTCCAACTCGCTGCGTATCGTTTCTTCCGACGGGTTGGGATGCTTCTTAGCGAGCTCGACCGCGTTCATCACGAAGCCCGGAGTGCAGAAGCCGCATTGCAGCCCGTGATGCTCCCGGAACGCGGCCTGCATCGGGTGCAGGACGCCGTCGGGAGCGAGCCCTTCGATGGTGACGATGTTCGAGCCCTGCACTTGCGCGGCGAGCACGTTGCACGACTTCGTGGCGCGGCCATCGACATGCACGGTGCAGGCGCCGCAATGCCCGGTGTCGCACCCGACGTGCGTGCCGGTCAGGCGCAGGTGCCCGCGCAGGAACTCGACGAGCAGCGTGCGCGTATCGATCTCTGCGCTGACGGCTTTCCCGTTGACTGTCATGGAGATGGCAAGGCTCATGAGAATTCCTCCGGCTGGTGGTCCGCCCGTCCCGCGCTGGTTCGAGTGCGATTCTGAGTGTGGCGGGCAGGCGGCAGGTCGAGGCGATGCTAGCTCAAGCATAATGCGCATGCAACAGAGCCACATGCGCAGCGGCTACGAGCCATGAGCTATGAGCCATGCAGTGGTCGCCTCTCGGCTCACAGCTCACAGCCCATGGCCCGGAGATGCACTGTCCCGTTATATTCAGTAAACTATAGCCCTGTTTCCGGGTCTGAGTTCTCAGTGGGGTGCTGGATTATGGACAGTGTCGATCTCCAGGTTCTGAAGAGCGCCCGCGATTGGGTCGCTGCGGGCCGCCGCGTCGTGATGGCTACCGTGATCCGCACGTGGGGCTCCGCGCCGCGGCCGATCGGCGCGCTCACGGCGATCCGCGACGACGGCATGGTGGTCGGCTCGGTGTCCGGGGGCTGCATCGAGGACGACATGATCGACCGCGTGAAGAACGGCGAGCTGGTGCAGGACAAGCCCGCGACGACGCGCTACGGCGTTTCGGCCGAGGAAGCGAAGCGCTTCGGGCTGCCGTGCGGCGGGACGCTGGAGCTCGTGCTGGAGCCGCTCACGAAGGACAGCGCGCTCGGCGAGCTGTTGACGCGCGTCGAGCGGCACGAGCTCGTCAGCCGCCGCCTGGACATGGAGTCGGGCCGCGTCGCGCTGGCGCCGGCCACGTCGAGCGATCAGCTCACGTTCGACGGCAAGGCGCTCGTTACGGTGCACGGCCCCCGCTGGCGTCTCATCATCGTCGGCGCCGGGCAGCTTTCGAATTTTCTCGCACAGATGGCGCAGGGACTGGACTACCAGGTCACGATCTGCGACCCGCGGGAGGAGTACGCCGAGGGGTGGGACGTGCCTGGAGTCGACCTGAAGCGCGGCATGCCCGATGACGTGGTGATCGAGATGAATCCGGACGGCCACACCGCCGTCGTCACGCTGACGCACGATCCCAAGCTCGACGACATGGCGCTGATGGAGGCGTTAAAATCGCCGGCCTTCTACGTGGGCGCCATTGGCTCGACGAAGAACAACGACGCGCGCCGGCAGCGGCTCTCGGAGTTCGATTTGTCCCAGGACGAGATCGCCCGCCTGCATGGTCCGGTCGGCTTGAAGCTCGGCGCCAAGACGCCGCCCGAAATCGCGATAGCCATCCTTGCCGAGATGACCGCCGTGCGTAACGGCGTGGCGATACCCGAGATGGTCGAGCTGCCGAAGGCGACGGTGGCAGGCTGCGTCACACCCTAGAGTACCCGGGCGTTCGGCCGCCATGATGGCGTCCATTCGAGTCGCGTTGCTGGCGTTCTTGATGATGCCGGCAGTCGCGATGGCGGCCGAACTGGCGAACGCGATCTTCCTCGTCGCCAGGCACGAGATGAAGGACCCGCGCTTCAGGGAGACGGTGGTGCTGGTGACGCAGCCGCCGCAAGGCGGGCCGTTCGGGGTGATCGTCAACCGGCCGCTCACCAGGCTGCTGTCCGAGATATTCCCCCAGCACGCGGGGTTCAAGGGAAAAACGGCAGTGCTGTTTCGCGGCGGGCCGGTCAACCCCGACGGGCTCGTGTTTCTCGTGCGAACCTCGAAACCTCCGGTGCGTGCGGTGCACGTGCTGAAAGACGTCTATTTCACAGGGGACACGGAATGGATCGAGACGCTGCTCCAGCGGCCCGATCCGACGCGGGGGATGCGGGTCTATGCCGGCTACTCGGGATGGGGCCAGGGGCAGTTGCAGAACGAGATGCAGCGCGGCGACTGGTATGTGCTGCCGGCCGACGCGGAAACGATATTCGAGAAGGACGTGTCGCGCATCTGGCCCGATCTCGTCCAGCGCGCCTCGGCGCGGCCGACCCGCGTTGCGCCGGAAGCGCGGGCGGGCGGCGGCGCGATCTGAGCGCGCCGGGGTCCGGTCAGGGCTTGTACCAGTACGCCGCGCGTTCCTTGACGAACAAGCTCTTCGGGATCATCCCGTACACGACCTGGTTCAGATTGACGGCCTCCGCTACGCGAAAATCGACGGCGATGCTCGCGAGCGCGTAGGCCGTCCTTGCATCGAGGCCTTTCTCCTGCATCAGGAAGTCCACGGTTTCCTGCACGGCATGCTTGAGCGCCAGGTTCAAGTCCTTGTCGATGCCCATCGAGATGTAGTGGCTCGGGGTTTCGGCGCGCGGCCACTTGAGGTTCTGGCCCTTCGCCTTGTGCACGATGAACTGGAAGACCGGCGTAAGGGACGTTTCGATCGCTGTCCCGTCCACCTCGCCGTCGCCTTGCGCGGCATGCGCATCACCGGTGAAAAACAAAGCGCCCGCGTTGTAGACCGGCAGGTACAGCGTGGAGCCCCGGGTCAGCTGCTTCAGGTCGAGGTTGCCGCCGAATGCCCCGGGCGGGCGCGAGCTGACGGTCGGCACGTCGGGCGGCGGCGCAACCGCCATGATCCCCATGAACGGCGCGAGCGGGACTTCGATCTCAGGCGTCAGCAGCGCCACCCTGCGCTCGACGTCGAGCCGGATGATGCGAAAAACCGGCTCGGTCAGCAATTCGGGAAGCACGCCGCTGCCCTTGTTCGAAGCGTTCACGCCGTACGGCACGCGGAAGCGGACGTCCACGACGCGCACTTCGAGCAGGTCCCCGGGCTCGGCGCCCTCGATGTAGACCGGGCCGGTCAGCACGTGTGTGCCGCCGCCGGGAGGGGGTTTCACGCGGCCGTAGATGTCGACGTGGTCTTTCAACACCTCTTCGGCCTTGATGCCGCCCCGGGCGAAGAACTCGATCGGGTCCGCGCCGGTATTGACCCCCTGGTGCGACAAGGTGTCTATCGTGACCAGCTGTCCCGGTTTCACCCGCATGATCGGGGGCAGGTTCGCCGGGATTTGCCCGCGAATGACGTTGGGCACGGTGGAGGGAATTCGTACTTCGGGAGCCGCAGCGGGTTTTTGCTGCGCCATGGCAGGCAGGGAAAGACTTGCCACTGCCCACAGCAATGCCGCCAGCCATCGTTTCGTCATCGTTCTCCCCTGAAAAATGGAATGACGCGGAAGGAATCGCCGAATGGATCGTTGGTGCGAGTGTATCGCAACACCGGCCTGCGCCGGCCGACATGGTCTCCCGGCGCGTAGAATGAGCTGATGGGAAAAGATGCGGCGACGATGCGGGTCGGGATCATCGGCGGCGGCACCATCGCCCGACTGTTCCTGGAGCACATCGAGCGCGGGGAGCTGGGCGATACGAGGGTCGTCGCGATCGTCGGGCGCAATGACCGCTCGCGCGGCAGGCCGCTGGCGGCGGAGTTCAAGGTTCCCTTCGTGACCGGCCTGGAAGGACTGCTCGAGGAGAATCCCCACGTGGTGGTGGAAGCAGCCTCGCACGAAGCCGTGCATGAATACGCGGAGGCCCTGCTCGGGCGGAGCGTAGCGACCATCGTGCTCTCCGGCGGCGCGTTGTGCGACGACGCCCTGCGCGCGCGGCTCGAGCGCGCGGCGGAGACGACAGGTGCGATGCTGTACGTTCCGTCGGGCGGTATCGGCGGGCTCGACGCGCTGAAGGCGGCGTGTATTGCCGGCGTGGAGGAGGTCACTATCGCCGTCACCAAGCCGCCCGCGGCCTGGAAGGGGATACCGTATGTCGAAGGATTGAAGATCGATCTCGCTGCGTTGCGAGCGCCAAGGGTGCTGTTCGAGGGCACGGCACGGGAAGGCGTGCCGCTGTTTCCCGCGAACGTGAACATCGCTGCGGTGCTGTCCCTGGCGGGCATCGGTTTCGACCGGACCCGCCTCAAGGTAGTCGCCGATCCGGGCCTCGTCTACAACACTCACCACATCGATATACGCGGCAAGACCGGGAATATCAGCCTCAAGCTGGAAAACGTGCCCGCGCCGGAGAATCCCAAGACCGCCTGGCTTGCCTGCTATAGCGCGCTCGCGGCGCTGAGAGCCGTGAAGTCGCCAGTGCGCTACGGCACCTAGCGGTGCCGAGGTCAATAGGATGGTCGCTCCCGGCCCGCCGTTGATTTAGGTAACAAGAACCATTATCATTATCATCAATAGCACGGTATCACCGCTCCACCAATAAGGTACGGGGAAAGCGGGGACAGGCAGACAAGCCAGCCACCTCTACGGCAGCCAGCAAGTTCTGCAGTGGGTTTTTCTACTGAGAACCTGGCGAAGAGAGGTGGCACATGCCGCAATTCGAACGCAAGCCGCTGGCAGCGGCGATACTCGTGATGCTTTCCGCGCCGCTCGCGCACGCGCACGCGCAATCCGAAATGATCGCGCAAGCACAGCCCGAGGCTACGCTGCCCGAAGTCAAGGTGAAGGATGCCGCAGAGCGCGCGGACGGCCCGGTCGATGGCTACCGCGCCACCCGGTCCGGCACCGCTACCAGGACCGACACGCCCCTCCTCGAAGTTCCCGCGTCGGTGACTGTAGTTCCCGCTCAATTGATAAAAGACGCAGGGATGCAGAGCCTGGGCGATGTCTTCCGCTACGTCCCGGGTGTGCTCATGCACCAGGGCGAGGGCAACCGCGACCAGATCGTATTGCGCGGGAACAGCACGACGGCCGATTTTTACGTCGATGGTGTCCGCGACGACGCACAGGTGTTCCGCGATCTGTACAACCTGGAGCGCGTCGAGATTCTCAAGGGTCCCGCCGGCATGATCTTCGGCCGCGGCGGCGCCGGTGGGGTGGTGAACCGGGTAACCCGGAAGCCGGTGTTCGGTCCCGTCGGAGAAGCGAACGTGACCATCGGCAACTACAACCAGTTTCGGGGCGCGCTGGATTACGGCAACAAGGTGAACGACCGCGTCGCGTGGCGCCTGAATGCGATGTACGAAAACTCCGAAAGCTTCCGCGACGGTTTCAATCTGGAGCGTTACGCTCTGAATCCCACGGTCACCGTGGCATTGGCGCCACAGACCGCCGTGACGCTCGGGTACGAGCATCTGTCGGACTACCGGACCGCTGACCGCGGCTTCCCTTCGTTCAACGGAGCGCCGTTCAATGCGGATCCGAGCCGGTTTTTCGGCAACGCCGACCAAAGCCATGCGCGTAGCGTAGTGGACGGCGCGTACGCCATTCTCGACCACGATTTCGGCGGCGGAATGCAGTTGAAGAACACTTTCCGGGCTGCTCGCTACGACAAGTACTATCAGAATGTTTATCCGGGAAGCGCCGTCAACGCCGCCGGCAATCTGACCCTCTCGGCGTACAACAACGCGAACAAGCGCACCAATTTCTTCAACCAGTCCGATCTAACGACGAAGGTGAGCGCCGGCGGCATGGAGCACACGGTGCTCGCAGGCGTAGAGCTCGGTCACCAGAACAGCGATAACAAGCGCAATACCGGCTTTTTCGCCCCTACCGGCACCGCCATTGGCGCCGTCGTGCGCGCAGACAATCCGTTCGCAGTCGCCACCGCTTTCCGTCCGAACGGCACCGACGCCAACAACGACGTAAAGGCCGATATTGCGGCGGTGTACGTCCAGGACCAGATTGCCTTCTCCCGTGAATGGAAGATGATCGCCGGCCTGCGCTACGATCATTTCAAGGTCGATTTCGACGATCGACGAACGACTACGCCGGCGGTCGATCTGTCACGCACCGACAACGCCTTCAGTCCGCGCGTGGGGCTGATCTGGACGCCCACCGCGGCCTCCGCCTATTACGTGAGCTACAGCTATGCCGTCCTGCCTTCCGGCGAGCAGTTGGCCCTCGCAACGAATACGGCCGACCTGGAGCCGGAGAAGGCGAAGAACTACGAGGTCGGAGCGCGCTGGGATCTCCTGCCCGGATTGACGCTTGCGACGGCCCTGTTTCACCTCGACCGCGAGAACGTGCGCGTCAACGATCCCCTGCGCCCCGGATTCTTTGTGAAGACCGGGAAGCAGCGTACCGAGGGTTTCGAGATCGGCCTGCAAGGCGAGGTCACGCGTACCTGGCAGGTCTACGGCGGTTACGCGTATCTCGACGGCCGCGTCACCAACCCTGTCGCCAGCGGCGGGGCCGTGATCCCTGCCGGCAACAAGATCGGCCTCGTTCCCGAGAATACGCTCTCCCTGTGGAACAAGTTCGATATTGCCGCGGGCTGGTCGGCCGGCCTGGGGCTGATCTACCAGGACGAGTCCTTCACGTCCTTCAACAATACCGTGAAGCTGCCGAGCTTTACCCGTGTCGACGGGGGTGTCTTCCATACCTTCGCGGGTGGCAAGACCCGGCTCGCGCTCAACATCGAAAACATGTTCGACAAGAAGTATTTCCCGACGGTCGACGGCGACAACAATATCAGCCCGGGAGCGCCGCGCAGTGCCCGATTGACGTTGTCTACGGCGTTTTGACGAGCGGACGCCGCTTCATGCAACGTGGTCGCCGGACCACCGTGGAGATCAACCGGACTAGACCTTCCTGGCGTTCGACTGCGGAGCGGGGCTGTCGCCGCTGCCGAAGTAGAGCAGCGCGGCGATACAAGCTATGACCGCCGCTTGCGCGGCAAGCGTTTGCACGGTCGGAAAGATTCCCAGCACCGGCAGCGAGGGAATGCCGACCACGTTCGCGCCGACGACGCCCGCTTCCTGCAGTGCCGCCACGCCCTTCCCTGCGAGCACCACGGCGAGCACGCACATCAGCCAGGACATGACTGTGAAAAACGGTCCCAGCGGCAAGCGCAGGCTGTAGCGGAAGAGTCCCCATCCGATTGCCGCCAGCACTGCTGCCCCGGCGACGAGTCCGCCTGCGAGCGCGCTGCTGCCGGTCTCGCCGGCCTGAACCCAGAGCGCCTGGTAGAAGAGCACCGTTTCGAATATTTCCCGATAGACGGCCAGGAACGACACGCCCGCCATCGTCCACAGTGTGCGGCTCGCAAGAGCCGCGCCGACACTGTCCTTCACGAACGCCTGCCAGGCTTGCGTCGAGGACTTGCTGTGCAGCCAATAGCCGACGTAGACCAGCATCGCCGCCGCGATGAGTCCCGTAACGCCTTCCGTGATTTCGCGATGAGCTCCGGAGATCGCGATGACGTAGCTCGCCACGGCCCAGGTCACCACACCGAGCGCGACCGCGGCGATCCAGCCGGCGTGCACCCACACGAGGGCGTCGCGCCGATTCGCCTTGGTGAGGAAGGCGACGATCGCGGCCACTACCAGCAGCGCCTCGAGTCCTTCACGGAGCAGGATGAAGAGCGCGCTGGTGAAGACGGTTGCCGCCGACAGCTCTCCGGCATCGAGCCGCTCGCGGGCGCGCTCCAGCGTTGCCGAGACGCGCTTCGCCTGCGCTTCCACTGCAGCGAGCGGGGCTTCGCTGCGGATGGCGTCGCGCAGCGCCATCATATCGCGCTCGCCCTCGCGCATGAGCTTCTCGTCCACGTTCGCGAGCGGCCTCTCGACGAGCTCGTAGCCCTCCACGTAGGCGACGACGGCGAGCCTGAGCGCGCCCGGGCGATCGCCCTTGCGATAGGCTGCGACGGCCTGGTCGACCTTGGCGAGCGCGAACGCAATCGGTGCGGGCTTGCCCTCGGAGAGCGCTTCCGGGTGTGCGAGGAGCCAGGCGCGCAGCGCGACGGCATCCGGCCCGGCTTTCTCCTTGACCTCGTTCGCGGAGAGCGTCGCGACGTTCGCCAGATCGGGAAAGAAGTCCTTGCCCTTGCCGGCCCGCCACAGCGCCTCGCCCTGTCCGCGCGCGTCCGCGAGGGGAAAGCCGGAGACATAAAAAGCGAGCGCCCAGCGCTCCGCGTCGGAAAGCTGCTTGAACGCCACCATTGCGGTGCCGCTCACGCCGAGCGATATCGCGTTGTAGAGGCCGTAGGCGCTGCGCTGCGCCATGCGCTCGGTGTCGTGAAAATTGGATGGCGTGGGGTCCAGCTTCGCGCCAGCAGGACCGTCGCCTTTGCCTTTTGCGCCGTGACAGGCGGCGCACAGCGATTGAAACAGCTTTGCTCCGGCGGCGACGTCCGGCGCCGCTTTCGGCACGACCTGTATCCCATAAGCGGCTATCACCGCCCAGCGTAGCTTGCCGGCGTCCGCAGCGATCTCGGGCGGCGGCGCCCTATCGTTCACGCGCCGTGCCAGAGATCCGGCCTGCCCGATGAGGCCGGCCTGCCGGGCAACGGGCGGCAGCGATTTCAGCAGGCTCACGATCTGCCCGGTGAATTCGAGCATCTCCTTGAACTCTTCCTCGTTCTTCACCTTCCCGTCCGCCACGGCTTCCGAATAGTCCACGCCGACATAGTCGAGAAGATGCACTACCGTCTGGGCGGCCGTTCCCGGCGCTTCCTGGCCGGCGGGAGGAGCAGATGCGGCGGGCGCGATGGGCACGGCCCATGCGACCATGAAAATCAGAGCCTGGATCAGCGCGGTCATCGTGCCGCGGGGATGTCGTTGGGATCGGATACGAACCCGATCCGTGTCAGGCCGGAGCGAGCGGCGGCCGCCATGACCTGAGCGACGAGCTGGTACTGCGCCGTCGCGTCCGCCCGGATATGCACTTCGGGCTGGGGATTCAACTTGCCTGCTGTGGCCATGCGTTGCGAGAGCGCCGCCGCATCCACCGGCTCGCCGTTCCAGTAGAACGCGCCTTCGGTCTTGATGCCGAGCTGTATGTTGTCCGGCCGCGTCAGGTTGGGCGTGCTCGTTGCCCGCGGCAGATCGATCTTGACCGAGTGCGTGAGGAGCGGCGCGGTGATGATGAAGATGACGAGCAGTACCAGCATCACGTCTATCAGCGGGATCATGTTGATCTCCGCCATGGGCGCGTCCGTGCCGCTGCGATGAAATCCGCCGAATGCCATGTCAGGCTACTCCGCTGGCAGGCGCGGGCTTGAGAGGAAGCACGGCGCCGCCCGCGGTTACGTGCGACCCCGTCGCGAGCACCGAAAAGAGGTCGTGCGCGAAACCGTCCAGTCTCGCGAGGGTCATGCGGTTCGAGCGCACGAAGGCGTTGTAGGCCAGCACCGCGGGGACGGCGGCCACCAGCCCGAGCGCGGTCATGATCAGCGCCTCGCCGACGGGCCCGGCCACCTTGTCGAGCGTCCCCTGGCCGCTCATCCCGATGTTGACCAGCGCGTGGTACACCGCCCACACCGTGCCGAACAATCCCACGAACGGCGCCGTGCTGCCCACCGATGCGAGTACCGTCAGGCCTGACTCGAAGCGGGCAGTCTCCTCGTCTATGACGCGGCGCATCGCGCGCGTGACGAACTCCGAGGTGCTGCCCGCTTCGGTGAGCTTGTTCGTGCCGTGGCGCTGATGGTGGCGCGCGGCCACGATGCCGTGCCAGGCGAGATGGGAGAACGGCTCGTCGGGATGGTGCGCCTCGAGATGGGCTGCCACGGCCTGCAGCGAAGAAGCGTCCCAGAAGGTCGCGAGGAAGCGCCCGGTGCGGCGCCGCGCGGTGAACAACTGGATGGTCTTGGTGATGATGAGGTACCAGGTGGCGACCGACATCAGGAGCAGGACGAAGAGCGCCGCCTTGCCCACGCCGTCGGTCTGGGTCAGAAATCCGGCGATGCCGGCCGCTTGAGTCGGTTCCATGGTGTCAGGGACTCCTAGCTTTCCAGGGTGAATATGATCGGGACCAGTACCCACGCGGCAGCCGGCCTGTCCCCTTGCCGCGCGGGCACGAAACGCCAGCGCCTTACTGCGTCGAACGCGGCATCGTCCAGCTGGCTGAATCCACTGCTCGTGCGGATTTCAACCTTGTCGGGATTGCCCTCCGCGTTGACGAGCACTCGCAGGATGACTCTTCCCTGGTGGCCGAAGCGGCGTGAGTTCGTGGGATAGGCGGGTGCAGGATTGTTCAGGTATGCCGCGTTGAAGTTCGGGGGCACCACAGGCGCCGGCGGCGGAGAAGCAGGCGCGGCTGCGACGGGTGCTGGAGGGGAGGGTGCGATGGGTTGCGGCGCGGGCGCTTCGGGTGGTGGCAGCGCATCGGTCACGGCTGTAACCAGCGGCGGCGGCTCGGGCCTGGGTTCTGCGCGTTGCGTGCGCGGCTTGACCGGGAGCGGCCGCGGCAACTCCTTCGGCTTTTCAACCACGGACGGCGGCGTGATCAGGCTCACCATGATCGGCACCGCCTGCGTCAGCGCCGAGCGCACCGGTTGAAACTGAAGCAGCACGGCAATCACGGCGGCATGCAGCAGTATCGTCACGCCGATCCCGGCCAGTCGGCCCGTTCCCGCGTGGGAGTGGTACGACCCGGATCGGAGTTGTTGGAGTGGCGGCCGGCTAACCATTTGCTGGTAAACGGTTAATCCCATGGAGACTTCAGTACTTGACAGTAGTGCGAATATAAATGAGAATGATTCGTATTGCAACACTACGCTATTTCACTACCGCCATGTACGTCTGCATCTGCAACGCCGTAACTGAACGCGAGATCCGCCAGGCCGTGTCGCTCGGCGTCACCACCTTGAAGGAACTGCGCGAGGGGCTCGGCGTCGCGGGCGACTGCGGCAAGTGCGGAACCTGCGCCAAGAACATCCTGCGCGACGAACTGACCGCCGCCTGCTGCGGCAATCTCTCGCTCGCTCGCGCGACCTGACGGCAGCTCCACGCGCGCAGCATTGATGCGCGGGCCGATTCCCGTTCTCATTCCTGTTCGCGGGGCAGGCGTGTGAACGGTCCATGCTCGTGCGCGTCCAAGTGCCCGTAGCAGCTCCAAGGAGACGCGCATGAAAGGCGACAAGAAGGTCATCCAGCACCTCAACAAGGTCCTCGTCAACGAGCTGACCGCCATCAACCAGTACTTTCTGCACTCCCGGATGTTCGACAACTGGGGCCTGAAGAAGCTGGGCGAGCACGAGCGGAAGGAATCCATCGACGAGATGAAGCACGCCGACAAGCTGATAGAGCGCATCCTCTTCCTGGAAGGGCTGCCGAACCTGCAGGATCTCAACAAGCTCCTGATCGGTGAAAACGCCAAGGAAGCGCTGGAGTGCGATCTCAAGCTCGAGCGCGCCGCGCACCCCGTGCTGAAGGAAGCGATCGCCCACTGCGAGAGCTGCGGCGACTACATCTCGCGCGAGCTGTTCGAGGACATCCTCGAGGGCGAGGAAGAACACATCGACTTCCTGGAAACGCAGCTGGGCCTGATCGCTCAGGTCGGCCTGCAGAACTACCTGCAGTCGCAGATGGGCAACGCGTCGTAGAAAATTCCGGCTCGACCTAAGCGGTGAGTATCAACTTTCCGCTGTGCGTGATGCGCAGGCGGTACTCGCGCCCGTCGTGCTCGATGATCAGCTCCGATTGGTTGCGCATCAGGTCCTTGCTCGAAACGCGCGGTACTGCACGCCTCGCCCCGTCGGCTTGAGCCGTGGGCTTTGGATTATCCGAGGAGCTGTCGAGGGTTTGCACTTGTTAATAGTAACGATTCTCATTATCGTGGTCAACTCACAAGAGAAAAGCCCGAAAAAGGAACGCCACGCGTGCGTTGGATGTGCAAATGCGATATAAGAATCATCGTGATATCGAAGTGTCCCCGTCCGGCCCGTCGCGCGAGCCGGCAACCATCCTGAAGACCATGCCTGCCCTCGTTCCGCGGCCCGCCGCCACTATCATGCTGGTCCGAGATTCCCAGCGCGGGATGGAAGCGCTCATGCTCCAGCGGAATTTCGAGTCCGCGTTCGTGCCCGGCGTGCACGTCTTTCCGGGCGGCACCATCGATGAGGAAGACGATTCGCCGGCGCTGCACGCGCATTGCGACGGACCCGACGATGCCGCCGCGAGTCGGGTGCTGGGCATGGCGAGCGGCGGACTCGCGTACTGGATCGCTGCGATCCGCGAGCTGTTCGAGGAGGCGGGCGTATTGCTCGCTCGCGACGCGGGAGGAGGACTGATCTCGCTCGCCGACGAGCAAAGAGCTGCGCGCCTGCGCCGCCACCGCAAGGACGCCGAAAGCGGCACGACCAGCTTCGGTGCGATCGTTGCTGCCGAGAGACTGCGGCTCGCGGCCGACCAGCTCACGTATTTCAGCCGCTGGATTACCCCCGAGGGAGCTGTGCGCCGTTACGACACGCGGTTCTTCTACGCGATTGCGCCCGAGCACCAGATGGCGGAGCACGACAACCGCGAAGCGATCGCGCACGAATGGGCGCGGCCGGTCGATATCCTCGAGCGGGCGAGGCGCGGGGAATGCAAGCTGCGCACACCCACCCAACATACCCTGGAGCGCTTTGCCGGGTTCGATACCGTCGCCGCGCTGGTTGCCTCCGTGCAAACGGCGGATGAGCCGCAGGCGATCAACCGGTGAATGGAGAGCGGTGAATGGCGAATGTCAGAGAAAAGATCGTTCCCGGCGAGGTCGTCCGGATAAACGATCTGATCCGGCGCATCACCGCGCCGAACCCGGGCATGATGACCGGTCCGGGCACCAATGCCTACATCCTCGGGCGCGAAGTGCTGGCGGTCATCGATCCGGGTCCCGAGATCGCGGTGCATTGCGATGCATTGGTGCAGGCGGTCGGCAGCCGGTTGCGCTGGATCCTCTGCACCCATACCCATCTCGATCATTCGCCGAACGCCAGAGCCCTGAAAGCCGCGACCGGCGCGGAAGTGCTCGGGTTCGCAAGAGTGCCGGAGGATGGGCGGCAGGACACGGTGTTCAAGCCCGACCGCGCGCTTATCGACGGCGACGTGCTCGAGACGCCTGAGTTCCGACTGCGTGCGTTGCACACCCCCGGGCACGCATCCAACCACCTGTGCTATTTCCTCGAAGAGCAGAAGCTGCTCTTCACCGGCGATCACGTGATGCAGGGATCTACCGTCGTGATCTCGCCACCCGATGGCGACATGATCGTGTACCTCGCATCGCTCGAGCGGCTGCTGGGATTCGAGCAGTCGGCGTTCGCCCCCGGCCATGGCCATGTCATCGAGCGAACGCACGACGAGGTGCGCCGCCTCCTCGCGCACCGCCTGAAGCGCGAGCAGAAGGTGGTGGATGCCTTCGCCGGGAAGAATCCCGCTACGATCGACGAGCTGGTGCCGGTGGCGTACGACGACGTGGCGCCGCAGGTCCATCCGGTCGCGCGCCGCTCGCTGCACGCGCATCTGCTCAAGCTGCAGCAGGATAAGCGCGTCGTCGCCGACGGGGGCGGTTGGCGCCTTCTAGCCTAAAAAGCGGTGCAGATAGAGCGGTGCGGGTGAAGCGGTGCAGGTGAAGCGGTTCCACCGTATCTGGACCGCCCTATCCGGCCCGTAGTATCCGCACCGCATTCAGTTACTCAGCGTGATCCCCGCAGCCTTCACCACCTTGGTCCACTTCTCGACGTCGCGCCGGATGACGTTCAGGAATTCCTCCGGCGGCCCGCCCGCCGCCTCGATCGCTTCGAGCGTCATGCGGTTTTTCATGTCGTCGGTCTGGATGATCCGCGCCACCTCTCCATTCCAGCGGGCGACGACGTTCCGGGGGAGCCCTTTCGGACCCAGCATGCCGTACCACGTGACGGCTTCGTAGCCGGGCACGGCTTCAGTGATGGCCGGCAGATCGGGGAGCGCTCCCGCGCGTTTCAGCGTCGTGACGCCGAGGGCGCGCAGCCGGCCGGCCTTCAACTGCGGAATGACCGAAGGCAAGGCGGCGAACATGAGCTGCACCTGGCCGCCAATGAGATCGTTCAACGCGGGCCCGGTGCCCTTGTACGGGATGTGAGTCATCTTCGCGCCGGTCATCAGCTCGAAGAGCACGGTCGTGAGATGCGTGGCCCCGCCGGTGCCGGTCGAGGCGTAATTCAACTTGCCCGGGTTCGCCTTGTTGTGGGCCACGAGTTCCTTGGTGCTCTTCAGAGGGACGGCGGGATTCAAGGCGAGAGCCCATCCGCTCTGGCCGATCATGACTATCGGCTGGATGTCCTTCACCGGATCGTACGGCAGCTTGTGGAGCGCGGGATTGGTCGCGTAGCTCGCGGAGACCATGGCGAGCGTATAGCCGTCCGGAGTCGCACGGACCACGGTTTCCGAGCCGATCGTCCCGCCGCCACCGGCCCGGTTATCGACGATCACCGATTGTCCCAGTGCCTCGGTCGCCTTCTGCGCGATCGTGCGCGCGACGATATCCGTGCCGCCGCCGGGAGGGAACGGCACCACCAGGCGTACCGGTTTCGTCGGGTATTGCTGAGCGGCGGCCGGAACGATGGGAGCGAGCAGCGTAGCGCCCAGCAATGCCAGTGCTGAATGATGGACGATGAATGGTGAACGCAAGTTACCCATCACAAGTCTGGTCACTGGTCACTGGTCACTGGTCACTGGTCACTGGTCCTGTTCACTGATCGTTGGTCACGCCGTCATTCGTTGCCGGGTGGTAGTCCCGCTGAGCAGTGCGAGCAGGTCCTTCACCGTGTGGCGCTCGATGCTGAGCGCAGCGTCCGCGATCCGGTCGACGGGCAGCTGCGGGTTGATCCCCTGGAATTTCGCGATGACGCCTTTCGCGCCGATCGGGTTGGCGGGCGAGCCCAATGGATCGGGCACGTCGGCACGCACCCAGGCGCCCTTGTCCTCGGCGGCGACCCAGGCGGAGAAGCGGGCGGGGTAGAGTTTGTCCAGCTCCGCATCGTGCTCCAGCTCGATCCGCTGCGCGAGCCCGGCAAGCGCCGGATCGGACATCTTGGCGTCGCTGAATTGCGGCGGCAGCACCTGGCCTTCCAGCAGCGCCGCCGCCACGACGTAGCGCAGGCTCATCTGCGCGTTCAGCGCCGAGCCCGGAACGTAGTCGAATCCGCACTGCACGTCCACCACCTTCGCCGTGCCCACGCGCACGGAGCGCTGCGGGTTCCACGGGGTGCCAAGGCGGCGCCGCAGTTCGTAGGCAGCGTCCACGTAGGAATGCGTGCTGCCGCAGCACGAGTAGGGCTTGATCGACGTGGCATCGAGGTGGAAGCGGGCGCCGAGATCCTGCGTCAGCGGCGCGGGGTCCGAAGCATCGGAAAACGCCTTCAGCACGCCGCCGTCGTGAAATTCGTAGATCTGCGTCGGACCGCTGAAGCCGAGCGCCGCAAGCTCCGCGGCCATCACGCCGGACTGGGCCGCGCGGCCGGCGTGAAAGCGCTTGCTCATGGTACCGTCCGCGTTGAACGCCCAGAGGCCGGAGCCTTGCGTCCCCGCGAGGCCGAGCGCCCATGCCGTGCGTTCTTCGTCCAGGCCCAACAGCGATGCGCACGCCGCCGCGGCTCCGAATGGCCCGCACACGCCGGTCAGGTGCCAGCCGCGCAGCCGCGTGGCCGAAGGATTGAGCGCGAGGCTCGTGCGTATCATCACTTCGTAGCCGGCAGCGATTGCCGTCACGAGGCGCTCGCCCGACGAACCGAGCTGCTCCGCCATCGCGACGGCGGCCGGAATCACGACCGCGCCCGGGTGCAGCTTCGCCTGGTGATAGTCGTCCAGCTCGAAGGCGTGGATCGACGTTCCATTCACGAGGGCCGCATCGGACGCGCGCAGCGACGGCGCGGCCTCGCCCCACACCGTCGCCGTTGCCTTTGCCGGCGCCCCGGCCTTGGCCCAGTCGAGCAGCGTTTTCGCCCACGGCGTCGCGTAGCCGTAAACGCCGCAGCCCAGCGTGTCGAGGAAGAGGATACGCACGACTTCCTTCGTGCGCGGCGGGAGATCGCCGTAAGCGAGCTGCGATACCCAGCGCGCCAGCGCGCGCGTCGGTCCGGCGTTGGACTTGATCGGGGAATTCATGACATGGGGCTCCGGTGGCGTGAACGGTGCGGCGCAAGTATTCTAACAGCGGTGTCGAGTGACGAGTCATCGATGACGGATGAGCGCACGCTGGTCAATTTCGGCGGCAACCAGCGGTGGCGCGCCCGGCGCTATCGCCCGCGCGACGAGCAGGAGGTCCTCGACATACTCGCTCGGCACCGCTCGCGGCGCATTCGGGCGATCGGCTCGCTGCATTCGTGGAGCGGCATCGCGGGCGCGCCGGACGTCGTTCTCGACATGAGCGAATTCGACAAGGCAGAGCCCCGCGTCGCGGACGGCGTAGTGCGCGTGGGGGCAGGTTGCAGGCTGCAGGATCTGCTCGATCGCCTGCATGCCGGCACGGGTCAAACGCTGCCGGCGCTGGGTGTCATCACGAAACAGACGATTGCAGGGGCCATTTCGACGGCGACGCACGGGTCGGGGCGGCAAACCCTTTCCCATTTCGTGACGGCCGTGCGCCTCGCGGCCTACGACGCCTCAGGCGAGCCGAAGATCTTCGAGTATCGCGGCGGCGACGAATTGAGGGCCGCGCGCTGCGGACTCGGCTCTCTCGGCGTGATTCTCGCGGTCGAGCTGCGGATCGTCCCGAAATATTGCATCCGGGATACCGTCCGGATCTTCGACCGCCTGGACGACGCCCTCGCCCTGTTCGAGCGTCACCCGCTGTCGCAATTCGCGCTGGTGCCGTACAGCTGGAAGATCATCGCCTGGGAGCGCGATGCGCTGCCGGCGGGAGGCGGAGGCGGGCTCCGGGCGCGCGTGTTCCGCGTTCTGAATTTCGCCGGTGTGGACGTCGCGTGTCACCTGCTGGTCAAGGCCAGTCTCGCTATCGGCGAATCGGCAGTGAGGACGCTGTTGAAAATCCTGCCCGGGCTGCTGATTGCGAACGTTCCGCGCATCGACGACGCGGAGCACGTGCTGACCATGCGGCACGATCTCTTCCGTCACGAGGAGATGGAGATATTCGCCCCCGGGGCCAGGGTAGCCGAAGCGACTGAGGTGCTGCGAGGAGCGATCGAGATTTTCGCCGGCGGAGCGGGGGCGATGTCCGCCGATCTCGAAGGAAGGCTGCGCCTGGGTGGGCTGTACGACGAGCTGGTAAAAGCACGCGGCACCTACCTGCACCATTACCCGCTGTTTTTCCGGCGCGTACTGCCCGACGATACGCTCGTCTCGATGACGGCTTCGTCGGACGAGCCGTGGTTTTCGATTTCGCTGTTCACCTACCACAGTCCACAGAACCGGGGCGCCTACTACGCCTTATGCTCCTGGTGCGCCCGCGCCTTGCACGCGCTTTTCGGCGCGAGATTGCACTGGGGCAAGCATTACCCGCTCGGTGCGCCGGAGGTCGCCCGTATGTATCCGCATGTCGCGCAATTCCGCGCGCTATGCCGGGCGAACGACCCTGCCGGCGTCTTTCGCAACGACTTCACCGACAGAGTGCTCCAACTGTGTGACCGGTGACCCGTGTCAGGCGTACGTCCTTAGCAGACGGTCGACCACGTCGTACGCATAGTCGCGCGCGCCGGGCCACTTGCTCGCGCGCGGGCCGGCGATGTTGAGTACGGACACGCGTTCACGCTCGACGAAAGCGGCTATTTCGCGAGCAGCACCGTCTGGCGGGCAGGTCGAAGCGTCTATCAGCACGTGGGGCTTGCCGTGTCTGACGCAGTGCTCCGCGGTGAGGCGGGTACCGCCTTCCAGTTTTCCGGTGTGCAGTAGCGCCGTGCCGTCGCTGTCGAGGACGTTCTGGAGAGTGCGCTCCTCGTAGCCCGCCCCGGACAGCACTGCAATCGGATAGCGATCCGCTATTGCTCCATCCTCGGCGAGCCGCCCTTCCGGGCACCAGCCGCCGCATGGAAATCCGGCGGCCAGCGTCGCGTCCAGCGCGCCGCGATCCACGCCGGTCTGGCCTCCCGAAACGATTTTGATGAGTGTCACTCCAGCGTCTTGATGCCGAACTGCTTGACCGCCTTGGTCCAGCGGGCGACTTCCGACTGGAGATACCGGCCGAACGCTTCCGGCGTCGTCGGCGCGGGGTCGTAGCCGCGGGCGCTCAACTGTTGCGCGGCTTCGCCGCCGCTCAGTATCTTCACGATCTCGGTATTCAGCCGGGCGATCACCGGCTGCGGCGTGCGCGCTGGCGCGGCGAGCCCGTACCAGCCGCTGATCTCGAATCCCTTGAAGCCGGATTCGTCGAGCGTGGGGAGATCGGGCAGCTCGCGCGAGCGCTTGATGGTGGAGACCGCAAGGCCGCGGATGCGGCCCGCCTTGATCTGCGGCAGCGCCGCGCCCGGTCCCGAGAACAGCGCCTGCACTTCGTTGCCCACCAGCGCGACGACGGAGGGGCCGGACCCGCGATAGGGTATGTGCTGCAGCTTGACGCCGGCGGTCTGGTAGAACAGCTCCTGCGCGACGTGCGCCGTCGTGTTGCCGGACCCGTAGTTGAGCGCGCCTGCCTTCGCCTTCGCCAGCTTGATGAACTCGGCAAGGCTTTTGGCCGGCACCGAAGGATGCACGGACATGATGTACGGCTGCTCGATCAGCTTGCTGATCGGCGCGAAATCCCTGATCGGATCGAACTGCACCTTGTCGCTGATCGCGGGAGCGAGCGCGATGGCGCCGATTTCCGCGATGACCAGCGTGTAGCCGTCGGGAGCGGCCTGCGCGGCGATCGCCGTGCCGACCAGGCCCTGGGCGCCGCCGCGATTGTCTATGACTACCTGCTGTCCCAATTGTGCCTGCAAGGCCGGCTGTATCGTGCGTGATACGAGGTCAGTGCCGCCGCCGGGCGGGAACGGGACGACGAGGCGGATCGGCCGCTCCGGATATGCCGCTTTGCCGTCGCAAAGCGGCATCAATATGGCTGATATGATGAAAAGCGATGCAAGAGCTCTCACGTGGTTCCTCGTTTCATTCGGAAGTCGCCTAGAATACTCTATCGTGTAGCTCACAGTCGCACGGAGCAATCATGAAGCAGTTGAGAATTCCCGCCGTGTTCATGCGCGGCGGCACCAGCAACGCGGTCGTGTTTCACGCGCGCGATCTTCCGGCCGACCGCGAGAAGTGGGATGAGATCTTCCTCGCGGCGATCGGCAGTCCGGATCCCTACGGCCGCCAGCTGGACGGCATGGGCGGCGGCGTTTCATCGCTCTCCAAGGTGTGCGTGATCGGACCATCCACGCGGCCCGACGCCGACATCGACTACACCTTCGCCCAGATACAGGTGAAGGAAGCGAAGGTGGATTACGGTGCGAACTGCGGAAACATGTCCGCGGCGATGGGCCCGTTCGCGGTGGACGAGGGGCTCGTGAAGAGATCGGGGCAGGAGGCGCTCGTGCGCGTCCACAACACGAATACGAAGAAGATTATCTGGGCGCGCTTCGCGCTCGATGATGGCGTAGCGGCCGTCGATGGCGACATGTCCATACCCGGCGTTGCCGGCACCGGCGCGCCGGTGAAGCTGGAGTTCCGCGAGCCGGGTGGAGCGACCACCGGCAAGCTCCTGCCTACGGGCAACGTAGCCGACGACCTCGATGTGCCGGGGCTGGGCAAGATTCGCGTCTCCCTGGTGGACGCGGCCAACGCGTGCGTGTTTGCCCGGGCAGCGGATCTCGGTATCAAGGGAACGGAATTGCCAGACGCAATCGAGGGAAACCCGGAGCTCCTGAAGAAGCTCGAAGCGATCCGCGTCGCCGCCTCGGTCGCCATGGGCATCACGCAGTCGCCGGAGGAGGCTTCCCGAAAGAAGACCGTGCCGTTCGTGGGTTTCGTCTCCGCGCCGCAGCAGGCGAAGACGCTGACGGGAGAGGTTATCAGCGAGGGGGCGATCGATCTGACCGGCCGCATGATGTCGAGCGGCCAGCCGCACCGCGCGCTGCCCCTGACGTGCACGCTGTGCATGGCGGTCGCTGCGCGGCTTCCCGGCAGCGTTGTCGCAGAGGCCGCGCGGCCGTCCGACAATCCCGAGGCGGAAATCCGTATCGCCATGCCCTCAGGCGTGCTCACGGTCGCGGCGAGCGTGCGAAGGCTCGAAGGGCACTGGTTTGCGGAACAAGGTGCGTTTTACAGGACCCAACGCAGAATGTTCGAGGGTGCGGTAGTGGTGCGTGCGTCGAGAGTGCCGGGGTTGCGTGGCGCCTAGGCGAAACGCGTCCCGATACTTTTAGGATCCTCCGCATCTACGCCGTATCTGAGCCGCAAGGTTTTCTGCACCGGGATGGGAATCATCGTTGGCATCATCGGCGGGGGCGCGCCACCGGGGGTCGCATCCCCGGAAACCGGGGCCCCTGCTCCGCCCCTCGGCGCGTTACTCGATCTTTATTCCCGCGTCCTTCACCACTTTCGTCCAGCGTACGATCTCCGACTTGAGGTAATCGCCGAGCGCGGCTGGCGTGCCGCCCACCGGGACGAGCCCCCCGGCCTGAAAGCGCTCCTGCACGTCGGGGCTCTGCACCATGCGATTCAGTTCGGCATTGAGCCGCTCGATGATGGGCGCCGGTGTTCCTGCCGGCGCGTACAGTCCTGACCACGTGGCGACGGTGCAACCCGGAAGACCGGATTCCGCGAGGGTCGGCACGTCGGGAAGATCGGGCGCCCGCTTCGGGCTCGTCACGGCGAGCACGCGCACCCTGCCGCCGGCTCGCACGTGCGGCAGGATCTCCGCGATCGGGTTGAAGATCGCTTCCACCTGCCCGCTGACGAGCGCGAGAATCGCGGGCGCTCCTCCCTTGTAGGGGACGTGCAGCATGTCGATCTTGGCGTTCGCCAGGAAGAGCTCCACCGTGAGGTGCGTGATCGTCCCCGCTCCCGCGGAGGCGTAGCTGACCTGTTTGGGCTTGGCCTTCGCGACGTTGATCAGCTCCCGGACCGAACGGACCGGCATCGAAGGATGCACCGCGAGCACGAAGAACGATTGCCCCACCGGTCCTATCGGTGCGAAGTCCCTGACCGGATCGTACGGCAGGTTGCGATAGAGCGGCACGGTCGTGGCGAGCGACGAGCCGCTGTAGAGCAGTGTGTATCCGTCGGGGGCGGCGCGCGCCGCCAGCGCGTTGCCTATGGTGGTCCCGCCGCCGGGGCGGTTGTCCACGATCACGGTCTGCCCGAGCGCCTCCGTGAACTTCTGCGCCACGATGCGCGCCACGA
>DASRJL010000218.1:5000-8928 GCA_035649495.1 Burkholderiales bacterium
GTTGTTGACCCGGCGCCAGCATCGATCCCCCCTGCCGGCAGCCCGCTGCGGCATGCCTGCAATTCTGTGAGCGGGGCCGGGGCTTGGCAATCGCCGGCAGAGATCGCGGCCCCCAGATCTGTGACGGACTACAAAAGCCACTCAATCAATGGGTTGACCTGACTTCCTACATTGAATTAACGTCCCGCCCCTGACTCTCCGAAAGGGCCGCTGGTGACCCGACCCTTCCTTGCGAAAGCTGCTGCCGAAGTTGCCGCTGTTGCAGAGCCGCGGCGGCTCGGCATCGTCGCTTCCTGCGTCGTCGCGGGCGCAATCCTCTCCGCAGCGGGCGCCCAGGTGCGGAATCCTTTGCTCGATCCGGAAGCCGACCACTTCGACGCCGTCGTAACCGAGACTGTTCCGGCTGTCGCGACGGCGCCGTTCGAGTTCGTCGCGGTCACGATCGGCCGCAACGACACGCTCGACCAGGTATTCCGCGGCCTGCAGTTGAAGCTCTCCGACCTCGCCGAACTGCGCAGCCTCCCGGAAGTGCGCAAGAGCCTCGACATGATCCGCCCAGGCGACGTCATCCAGCTCACGCACCTGAACGGCGAGATCAAGTCGCTCACGCGGCGCATCAACGAGACGGCAACGCTTTCGGTGACGCGGCCCGACGGCGTCTTCAACGCGACCGTCGTCGAGAACCCGCTGGAGATGCAGGAGACGACGCTGCGCGGCACCGTCGACAGCTCGCTCTACGTCGCGGTCAACGCTGCGGGCGGCACCGACCGGCTCGCGGTCGAGCTGGCCGATGTCTTCAAGTACGACATCGACTTCGTGAACCAGGTGCAGCCGGGCGACCAATTCATCGTGGCGCACGAGCAGCAATACCAGGACGGCGCATTCTTGCGCGATGGCGACATCCTCGCCGCGGAGTTCGTGAATACCGGCAAGACGTATCGCGCCGTGCGCTACGTCGGGCCGAGCGGCCGGGCCGACTACTACACGCCGGATGGGCGGCCGGTGCGCAAGGCCTTCCTGCGCTATCCCGTCGATTACGCGCGGATCAGCTCGGGCTTCAGCCTGGCGCGGCGTCATCCGGTGCTGAACCGCGTGCGCGCGCACAAGGGCATCGATTTCGCCGCGGCGACCGGCACGCCGATCAAGGCGGCGGGGGCGGGCCGCGTCGTCAGCCGCGGCCGGAACGGAGGCTACGGCAACGTCGTCGTGCTCGCCCACAGCAACGGCGTCACGACGCTCTACGGGCACATGTCGCGCTTCGCGAAGGGCCTCTCGGTCGGCGACCATGTCGCCCAGGGCCAGGTGATCGGCTACGTCGGGATGACGGGCCTCGCGACCGGCCCGCATGTGCACTACGAATATCGCGTGAACGGCGTGCACAAGAATCCGGCGCGGGTGACCATGCCGAAGGCCGACCCGATTCCGGCGAACCTCATGGCCGACTTCAAGGCGCAGACTGCGCCGCTCCTCGCGCGACTCGACGCAGAGGCGGCTCCAGCCGTGCAGGTCGCGAGCGCGACCGCCGGTGCCAGCGGCGCGTCTTCAGGCGGAAAATAGGGAAAAGGGGACGTTCCCCGATTTCCTTCGGTCCTTCGGAAATCGGGGAACGTCCCTTTTTTCCAAGACTTCAGGTTGAGAAGGAAGACCCGCAGCCGCAGGTCGTGGTGGCGTTCGGATTGCGGATGACGAACTGCGAGCCCTCGAGGTCCTCGCGGTAGTCGATCTCGGCGCCCGTGAGGTACTGGAACGAGAGCGGGTCGACGAGGAGCGTCACGCCCTGGTTCGGGAACTCGGCGTCGCCTTCCTCGACCTTTTCGTCGAACGTGAATCCGTACTGGAAACCGGAGCAGCCGCCGCCGGAGACGAACACGCGCAGCTTGAGTCGCGGGTTGCCTTCCTCGCGGATCAGCTCGCCCACCTTGCGGGCTGCCGCGTCGGTGAAGATGAGCCCGTCGTTTTCAAGCGCCGATTCCACGTCAATGTCCATCCTGAAAGCCCCGCCGATTTCCGCTCGATTCTAGGGCCGCGCGCCCGGGGGGTCAAAGTGCCGCTGCCTCCGGCCCGCCTTCGACGCGCCAGTCGAAGGTTTGCTTCGTCGGCTCCGGATTGCGCCCGAGCCGGTACTCTACGTGGAGGCGCTCGGGCTGGAATTCCACCGGCAGCACGATCGGCACCTCGATCTGCTGGAAAAAGCGCAGCGAGAACGGGAACTGCTTGCGCTTGTCGATCTCGAGGTCCGCCAGCGCGAGCGTCACGGGCACCTTGCCCTGTAGGCCTTCGACTGAGAAGGTCACGGTGCCGTTCGCGATCGTGTCGCGCGTGGCGGCCTGCACCAGCGTGATGAGGACGAGGAAGTGACGCTCCTCGTCCTCCGCGCGCACCCGGAGTTCCTGGACGCGCAGCACGCCGGAGCCATACTGGCGCACGACGAGACCTCGGTAGAACTGCAGCTCCTGCTTCTGGCGAGCCGTCTCGGCCTGCAATTCGCCCATCATCTGCTGCGCGTCCGTCTGCGCCTGTTGGTCGACCTTCTGGCCGAGTTCGGCGACCGTCACGCGGTGACGGAGCGCTGAGTTCTCCGACTCGAGCGCCTGCGTGCGCTTGCGGAGGTCAAATCGCTCGAGCATCGAGCTCACGACGAAGTAGCCCGCGCTCGCGCGGCCGAGCTCGAAAGCGCCCCAGGCGAGCGCCGCGACGGCGACCACGAGCAGCGCGATCTTCCAGCCCACCATGCCCGTTTTCTCGGTCAAGGCCGGACCCCGCTAGAATCGCGGCGGGAACGGGAGCGTGGCCACATGCACTGGATCAGGGCCTGGCACGTCGTCTTCATGGTGACTTGGTTCGCGGGCCTCTTCTACCTGCCGCGGCTGTTCGTATACCACGCCGCGACGACCGACAGCGCCGGCATCGAACGGTTTCGCGTCATGGAGCGGCGGCTGTTCGCGATCATGACGATCGGCGCGGCGCTGACCGCCGGCTTCGGTCTCTGGCTGCTCTCGCGCGAGCCGGTCCTGCTCGAGACAGGATGGCTGCGCGCAAAGCTCGCGCTCGTCGTGCTCCTCATCGGTTACCACGCCTGGCTCGGCAAGCTGGTACGGAACTTCGCCGCGGGCAAGAACGCACATAGCGCACGCTGGTACCGCTGGTTCAACGAGATCCCCACGGTTCTGCTCATCGGCATCGTGCTGCTCGCCGTCGCTCGCCCGTTCTAGCCGTTCGGCTCCGCCGCGCGCTCACCCATGCGATCGCGCCACCAGGGCGGATACGCCGGAAGTCCTTCGGGAAACGCGTGCCGGCCGAGCTCGTGCAGCGCACGCGAGTAGACATGGCGCTTGAAGTAGATCACGTCGTGCACGGCGTCCCACCAGTCGACCCAGCGCCAGCGGTCGAATTCCGGCGGCTGCTCCGTCGCATCGAATCGCAGCGCCGAGTCGCCGACGCCGAGCTTAAGGAGATACCAGCGCTGCTTCTGGCCGATGCAGAGCGGGCTCGAGTCGCGGCGCACGAACTGCGGCGGCAGCCGGTAGCGCAGCCAGGCTTTCGTCCGCGCGACTTCCTCGACCTGGTCCGGGCGCAAACCGACTTCCTCGATCAGCTCGCGGTAGAGCGCCTGCTCGGGGCGCTCGCCGCGACGGATCCCGCCCTGGGGAAACTGCCAGCCGCGCGCGCCCGCGCGCCCGCCGATGAACACCTGGCGGTCGTCGTTCATGAGGACGATGCCGACGTTCGCGCGGTAGCCGTCGGCATCGATGTAGTCGGTGTCGCGATCCATGGCTGCGATTTTAATCGGCTACAGTGCGCGCATGGGGAGGATGCGCGCTGGGACGCTGATCGCGCTGCTGGCCGCGGCGGCGATCGCGGCGATTTCCGCCTCGCTCGCATTCGGCAGTTCCGGCATCGATGCACCCTGGGAGCGGCTCGCGGCCGG
>DASRJL010000219.1:0-9577 GCA_035649495.1 Burkholderiales bacterium
GCAGGATCTGAACCGCTACGACACGTTTCACGTTACCGCGGGACACGCCAGGATGTCCAAGCACGAATGGCTGGACATTTATCGCCGGGCCTGGGGGCTGTATTACACCCCGGAGCATGTCGCCACGGTGTTGCGCCGCGCCCGCGCCCGGGGCGAACCGCTCGGCCATCTGATGGTCAAGCTGTTCGTCTTTTACGCCTGTCAGGCGATCGAGCACGTGCATCCCCTGGATGGCGGGCTGATTCGCAGGAAGTACCGCCGTGACCGGCGCCCGGGACTGCCGATCGAGAGCCCTTTCGTCTTTTATCCACGCTTCGCGCTGGAGAGCTTGCGCAAGTATTCACGCCTGGCGTGGATCTTCTGGCGTTTCCACCGGATCCGGCGGCGGGTAGAGAAGGAGCCGGGCGGGGCGAGCTACCAGGACATTGCGACGACGCCCGTCACGCCCGAGGAACTGGAGTCGCTGGAACTGTACCACGCCACGCCGGCCGCCCAGACGGCGGTGATCAAGGTGCAGCGCAAGCGCAAGGCCGCCGCCGAGGGCGCAGCCTCGGCCACTTGAGCCGAACGGCAAGAGGTCGTGCAGGGTTGGGGCTCAGCAAGGCGACTACCACACGTCACCAGCGCAGCGTCGTCACCGCGAAGCTCATCAGAGCGGCACCATCCCCATCCAGAACATGACCTTGTCGCCGACGTCGACATCGTACTTGCGCACGAACGTGAGCTTGCCATCGTCGCCGATGCGGAATACCGACAGGCCGGCGGGTAGCGTCTTTACCGCGTCGCCTTCCCTCACGTCGACCGGCAGGTTGTGCTGCACGACCATCAGGCGGCCGCTCGGATCGATGTGGAAGGTGCGCGGGTGTATGGCCCGGGTCTCGATGTGCTGGATGACCGTCGGTTCTCCAGTGGACTGGTTGATCGAGTAGACGACGATGCTGTTCTCGCCACCCTTGAAGACCTGCTTGCCCTGAAACTCGACGGTGGCCTGGGCGCGATTCGCCCCGTACAGAAACCGGCCGTTCGGGTGCACGTGGACCGTGCCCGCCGCCTGGCGCGCCCTGATGTTCTTCGGCTCGGCCAGCGTGTCCGCGCGGTACGCGATCTCCGGGTTGATCTTCCCGCCGTCCATCTTGTAGGTGTACATCTTGTTCTGCGTCTCGATCGACACGTACATCCACGGCCTGGTCGGATGAAAGTCGAGGTGCCGGGGACCGAACTCCCGCCCGCCGTTGGGTGCGATGGAGACCTCGTTCGAGAGCACGCCGTTCTTGTAATCGAAGACCTTCAGTGCGCCCGGGTCTTCCGCCTTGGCGGCGGTGCCTTCGTTGCCCCGGGTCACCAGGACTACGTGCCGGTTGTCCGGCGTCACGCGCACCTGGTGCGCGAAGATGCCGGCGTCCATGGGGCCCTGCTTCACTTCCTCACCCGGCGTGAAGTCCTTGTTGATGCGATAGATGTGCAGCGAGCTGGGATTGTTGAACGCGACGAGGATGTTCTCCGAGGGAATGTCCAGGGTCATGTGGATGGGGCGGCTCGGCAGGCGTATCGGCTCGCCATGCTTCGTCAGCGCGCCGCTCGCCGGATCGATGCGAAACGCCGTGACGTGATGCTCGGTCCCGGGCTTGCCGTAGCCCGAGGCGCTGCTGCTGGTCGCGACATAAAGATAGCGCCGCGTGGCATGGGGCCACGCGTACTGCACGCCCGCGGGCAGCGTGACCGTCGCATGCTTGATGAGTGCGGCGCCCGCGACGTCGACGTCGTAGTGCGTCAACTCGGCCCCGACGTTGGCGTAGAGCGCCACCTTGCGCGGCGCCTGCTGCTGCGCGGCGGCAAACCGGGGCGCAGCAACACTGCCTGCGACGAGCGACAGAAAAGTTCTGCGGACCACGGGCCTCTCCTTTCAGGAATTGTCCGGGAAATCTTACACCCAACCTGCATGAAGATTGCGAACACCCTGCAAAGAGTACACACTAGTGCCGCGTCACCTCACTCGAAACGATACCGTCCATGGGCAGAACACTGCGAAACTAATGCGGCTCGGTACTAGTCGTCTATCGTTATGGAACGCCAAGGAGGGCTGTGTGGGCACTTTGCGGCGATACTTGCCGGCAATCGTGATCGTGGCGGGTGCTGCGTGGGTGGTCGCGCCGGTTCTTGCGCAGGCGCAGCAGAAATATCCGAGCAAGTCGATCCGCCTCGTGGTCTCGACCACGGCCGGCAGCCAGCCCGACGCCCTCGCGCGCATGTTCACCCAGAAGATGAGCGAGAACTGGGGACAGGCGGTGGTGATAGACAACCGCGCAGGCGGAGGCGGCACGCTGGGGGCAGTACCGGTCGCCAGGGCGGCCCCGGATGGGCACACGCTCCTGTACGTGCTGCCCAATTTCACGATCAGCGCGGTGCTGCAGCCCGGTCTTCCCTACGACCCGCTCAAGGACTTTGCAGCCATAGGTCAGATCGGGATGAGCACGAACGTGCTGGTCTCGGCGCCCGCCTTGGGGGCCAGGACCGTTAAGGACTTCGTCGCGCTGGCCAAGGCCCAACCCGGCAAATTAATCCTCGCGTCCAGCGCGGTCGGGAGCGCGAGCCATCTGACCGGGGCCAGATTCAACTTGATCGCGGGCATCAAGGCCGTGACGGTCGCGTTCAAGGGCGGCCCGGACGCGACGATCGAGATCCTCGGCGGGCGCGCCCACTACCACGTCGGGACCATGGGTGTCGTGCTGCCATTCGTCAAGGAGGGAAAGCTCGTGGCGTTGGGCGTGACCACGCCGCAGCGCGCGCCCGTACTGCCCGACGTGCCGACGCTGGGGGAGTTGATGCCCGAGTTCAAGCGGCCTGAAACAACGCACGGGCTGGTGGCACCGGTCGGGACACCGCGCGCCATCGTAAATCAGCTCAACAAGGAGATCGCGCGCATTATCGAGCTTCCCGACGTCAAGGAACGGATGCAGGCCATCGCCTTCGTTACCTTGCCGAGCACGCCCGAGGAGTACAGCGCGATTCTGCGCGACCAGATCAAGACGCTGGGCAAGCTGGTCATGGATGCCGGGCTCAAGCCGAAATAGGGGTGATGAGAAGAGGTGATGGGATAATGGTGATGAGAACTGGTGATGTACAACTTGCTGGCGCATTTTCATCACCAGTATTCATCACTACTATTCATCACTATTTTTCGTCACTTCTTTACGGGAGAAGCAAATGATCCACGTAATCGCCATCATCACCGCCAAGCCCGGTACGCGCGACAAGATACTGGAAGCCGCCAGGGGCAACCTGGCCTCGGTGCGCGCCGAGGACGGCTGCATCGAATACAGCCTGGCCCTCGACGCCGAGGGGATCGGCAGCTTCCAGACGAAATTCGGCGCCGACTCGTTCGTCTTCGTCGAAAAGTGGCGCGATGCACAGGCGCTCAAGGCGCACGCGGCGGCGCCGCACATGGCGGCGTATGCGGCCAAGGTGAAGGACATGATCGCGAGCCGCGTGATCCACGTTCTTTCGCCAGCCGACAAGTAGGAGGCGGAAGGCGACGCTGTCGGATGCCGGGGAGTGAATTCCCGGCGTGACGGGCGCAGACCGGTCCAAATACCGGGTTACAGAGTCAAATACGGTCATCCCTCCCATGCCTGACACCATGGTTTTGCTGCAGTTCGAGCACCGCAACATGACGAGCCTGCTCGGCGTCGTTCAGCAACAGGTTACGCAAATGAAGCGTGGAGCGCCGGCGAACTTCGATGTGCTCGCAAGCGCGCTTGCCTATCTGTCGGCCTATCCCGATCAATGCCATCACCCGAAAGAGGATGTCGTCTATAGAAGACTCCTCGACCGCCATCCGGACATGGCGCCGACGCTCAAGGATCTGGTGGCAGAGCACGCCAGGCTTGCCGCACTGACCCGTGAGCTTGGTCGTGCCATAGACGAATCGCGACAGAATCCGGAGGCGACGAAACAGGACCTTGCGCACCAGCTTGACGGGTTCGTGGACTTCTATCGCCAACACATGGCCATGGAAGAGCAGTACTTTTTTCCGGCGGCGAAGAAATATCTTTCCAGCGATGACTGGGCGGACGTCGATTTCGCGGTCTTCGACACGCCCGACCCGCTTTTCGACCGGGATAACGAGGCGCGATTCGGCGAGTTGCGAAAGGAGATAAGGCGCATGGGTGCTGCCGACAGTGCGGCGTACGGCGAGAGAGAGGAAAAGGCGAGTCTGCTCGCCATGCAGGACGTTGCCGCGTTCAACGACGCGATGCGGCAGCACGGCGATACGCTCCGCCTGGCCCGTTCATCGCAACACGGCTACCAGCTGGAACGTGCTGGAGACGTTCTCGCGCGCATCCCCGACTGCAGTGAATCCCAGGCCGCCTGGTGCGCCTGGTTCTTCTGGAAAGGCATGGCGCAGCATTCCAGCCGCTGAGATGAAGCTCGCAGGTTCCTGCCATTGCGGCGCGGTGCGCTTTCATCTCGAATCGGCGCATCCCTATCCCTTCATGCGCTGCTACTGCTCGATCTGCCGCAAGACCGCGGGCGCCGGCGGCTACGCCATCAATCTCGGCGGCGATCAGCGAACGCTCAAGGTCACGGGACGGAAGAACATCTCTGTTTATCGTGCGCTCGTGCCGGACGGGGACACCGGCAGGCGCTCGCGCAGCTCGGCGCGCCGGCACTTCTGCAGGCGTTGCGGAAGCCCGTTGTGGCTGTGGGATCCGAACTGGCCCGACCTCGTGCATCCGCACGCGTCCGCGATCGACACCGCGCTTCCGGTGCCGCCGGAGCACACGCACATCATGCTGGGCTCAAAGGCGGGGTGGGTAGAGATCGAGGCGAAACGCAGGGACAGGAAGTTCGATGAGTACCCGGAGGAATCGATCGCCGACTGGCATCGGCGGCTCGGGCTGACAAAGAAAAAAGTGATGAAGAAAGGGTGATGGGAAGTGGTGATGAGGCACTGGTGACGAGCAGGGCAAGAACCACGTATCACCTATCACCCATCACCTATCACGCATTCGTCAGCTCCGGCAGCCTTCCCTGCGGCAGCGCCAGCAGCGTCTCGTAAATCTTCCGGTCGATCTCGATCCCTTCCTTTCGGAGACGCGCCCGCTCCCGGGCGGCGCGCTCGCCCGGCAGCCGGATCTCGTCGACGCCCGGCTGGCGCGGGGTCGCCTTGACGCGGGCGAGCATCTCGCTCATGTCGCGCCGGAAATCGGCGAGCGGCAGCATGAGATCGGGCTTTATCCCCATGATCACGTAGCCATAGGTCTTGTCGAAGCTCATCGCCGAGCCCGCCAGCACGCCGAGCGCCTGCATCGCGAGCGCTAGCCCGAAGCCCTTGTGGCCGCCAAAGGGCAGGATCGCGTGCACCTGCGCCGGGTCGCGCGTCGGAAGTCCCTGCGCGTCCATCGCGACTCCTTCGGGCAGCAGGTCGCCGCGGCGCTCCCGGAACTGAAGATCCGTGCCCATGAACGCGGAGGTGCCCAGGTCGATGACCAGCGGATCGCCCTGCGTGGGAAAGCCGAAAGCGATCGGATTGGTCCCGTTCGCGGGACCGGCCGAGCCGGGCGCCGACACATGGGGCGTGCTGCTTACACTGTGGATGCCGATCATGCCGGCCCTGGCGACCATCTCGACGTAGTGCGCGCTCCTCCCGCTCATCCAGGAATTGTTCACGCCGACGACCGCGAAGCCGTGCTCGCCCGCTTTCGCGATTGCGATCTGCGCCGCGCGGTACATCGCCACCATGCCGTTGTTGTTCCCGCCGTCGAACAGCGTCGAGACGGAGGTCTCGTTCAACGCGCGCATCGCCCGGCGCGGCTCCTTCAGCCGGCGATGCTCGGCGACGTTCAGTATTTTCGGCAGCCCGGAATACTCGTAGCCGCACAGCGCCGCGTCGACCACGTGATCGGCGATGATGCGCGCCTCCTCCGCGTCGTAGCCGATTCTCCGGAGCGCCTGCTCGGCAACCGCTTGCGCCTCGGCGGCGCTCAGCCGGACCCGGTCATTGTCGATGATTTCCACTCACAACCTTCCTTGTTCGTCTTCAGCGAGGACTTCCACCCGTTTTCTCCGGAACGCCGGCAGCGTGAACAGCAGCAACAGCGCCGCGGTAGCCGCCATGAAGCTCGCGCTCAACGGCCGCGTAAAGAAGACCGTCGCATCGCCGTCCGACAGCAGCAGCGAGCGCCGCAGGTTCTCCTCCATCAACGGCCCAAGCACCATCGCGAGTATCAGCGGCGGGAACGAGCAATCGAGCTTCACGAGGACGTAGCCCGCAAAGCCGAGGAACGCCATCAGCAGCACATCGGTCCCCGAATTGTTCAGGCTGTAGATGCCGATTCCCATCATGGTCATGATGACGGGAAACAGCACGCGGTACGGCACCTGCAGCAGCTTGACCCAGATACCGATCAGGGGCAGGTTGAGGAGCAGCAGCATGAAGTTGCCGATCCACATGCTCGCGATCAGCCCCCAGAAGAGATCGGGCCGTGAGGTCATGACCTGCGGTCCGGGAACGATGCCGTGGATCATCATTGCCCCCAGCATGAGCGCCATGGATGCGCTGCCCGGTATGCCCAGCGTCAGCATCGGAACGAAAGTCGTCTGCGCGCAGGCATTGTTGGCGCTCTCCGGCCCGGCCACGCCTTCGATCGCGCCCTTGCCGAAGCGCGACGGGTCCGCGGCCAGCTTTTTCTCCACCATGTACGACGTGAACGCGCTCATCGTGCCGCCCAGGCCGGGCAGCGGCCCGAAAACGAAACCGATGGAGCTGCCGCGCAATATGGGCCCGAAGCAGATCTTCAGGTCCTGCCACCGCGGCATCAGGCCCGTGATCTTCCCGCGCAGTATGGTCTGGGTCATTTGCGGGCCGGCGAGATTCTTGACGATCTCGGTCAGGCCGAACACGCCCATCGCCATTACCGCGATGCCGACGCCGTCGGTCAGCTCGACGACGCCGAAGGTGAAGCGTGGCATGCCTGAATTGACGTCGATGCCCACGATCCCGATCAGGAGTCCCGCGACGACCATCGCGAGCGACTTGAGCAGCGACCCCGATCCAACGACCGAGGCACACACGAGAGCCATCAACATCAGCGAAAAATACTCCGGCGAGCCGAAGCTCAACGCGATTCCCGCGAGCGGCGGGCCGATGACTGCTATCAGCAGGGTACCCAGGCAACCGGCAAAGAACGAGCCCATCGCTGCAATCGCCAGGGCGGGACCCGCTCTGCCTTGCTGGGCCATCGGGTGGCCGTCGAGCAGGGTCACCACCGAGGAACCTTCGCCCGGCAGGTTGACGAGTATCGCCGTCGTCGAGCCGCCGTAGTCGGACCCGTAATAGATTCCGGCCAGCATGATCAGCGCCGAAATCGGCGGCAGAACGAACGTCAGCGGCAGCAGCATCGCCATGGTGGCGAGCGGGCCTATGCCCGGCAACACGCCGATCAAGGTACCGAGGAAAACTCCGGCGAAGCAATACACCAGGTTCTGCGGCGTAAGCGCCACGCTGAATCCGAGAATGAGATTCTGCAGAAGCTCCAGCATCACGGGCCCCACCAGAACAGCCGGTACGGCAGCTCGAGACCGTAGACGAAGATTGCGACGGCGCCCGCCGTGAGGAAGATGCTGAGCAGGATCGTCTCGCGCCAGTGCACGTCCTTGTGCGCGAGCGCGCAACCGACGATCAGCACGATGAGGGACGGCACGAACCCGAACTCTGCGTCCATCAGCACTGCGTAGACCGCGAGCGTCGAGGGGAGAACGAGCCAGGGCCGGAATCCCCATTCGCGAAGCGCCAGGGCCTGATCGTTCCCGCCCTGCAGCTTGAAGGACAGGGCGCCGATGATCACCCCGAAGCCGGTCATGATGCCGCCCAGCCAGACGGGAAAATAGCCGGGGCCCGGCTGTGACGCGCTGCCCATCGGGTAGTCGCGCGACAGGTAGAGCGCCAGGACTCCCAGCGCAATGAAAAATATCCCGCTCCAGAAGTCCTGGAGATTCCTGATTCTCAGCTGCATCGCGTTTCGCCCCCGGCGCCGCGTATACTCACCGGGCGGGGCGGCGCGTTCCATGCCCGCATCGGGAAACGGTGCTGAGTCAAAGGGGAGCAATCATGGGGCAGTCTGCTGCGATCAGCCGCCAGCTTGTCCGCCTGGGACGCTTCATCATCTTCCTCTGCACCCTGGGCTGGGTCTTTCCGCACGTGTGCACCGAAGACATGGACCTTACGCGGATCCAGAACGAACACATGGGCGCGAAGACCTGAAGTTTTCGTTCTACTTGAGCTTCAGGTCCAGTTCCTTCACCGCGCGCTCGACCTCGACGTACTCGCGTGCAAGGGTTGCCTTGAGCTCCGCCGGAGTCATGCGCTCCGCGGGTTCGGCGCCTTCGGCCGCGAGCCGCTGCGCCATCTGCGGGGAATGCATGCCGTCGCTTACGACCTGATTGAGCGCCGCGATGATGCTACGGGGCGTTCCCGCCGGCACCCACCAGTTGTAGCGGTTCGTCAGCGTGAACCCCTTCACACCCTGCTCGGCGATCGACGGCAGATCGGGCAGCGACGCCATGCGCTTCGGGCCCAGCGTGGCGATCCCGCGCACCTTGCCGCTCCTGATGGCGGCGCTCGCCGCCATCGCGCTGGTGGTGGCCATATTGATCTCGCCTCCCATGAGCGCGAGGATGGCCGGAGCGCTCCCTTTATATGCGATGTACTTCAGCTTCACTCCGGAAACCTTCGCGAAACGTTCCATGCCGACGTGGACGGTAGCCCCGACCCCGCCGCCTCCGCCGTAGGTCAGAGGCTTGGCCGCAGAAAGCGCAACCAGCTCCTTGACCGATTTGGCGGGAAGACTTACATGAGCGATGAGAACGTAGGGCTGGGCGCTCAGGGCGACCACGGGATCGAACGCCTTGAGAACGTCGAAGGGCACGCGTTTCTGCGCAGCCATGAGCAACATGCCGTCTCCGTATTGCATGATCGTGTAGCCGTCGGGCGCCGCCTTCGCCGCCATCTCGATGGCGACCACGCCGCCGCCGCCGGGCCGGCTGTCGACTACCGCGTTCTGACCCCACTTGTCGCTCAGTAGTTGCGCGGCCCCGCGTGCCATGAAGTCGGCGCCGGCGCCGGGAGCCACGGCGATGATGATACGGATCGGTCGAACCGGGTACCCGGCCGGCTTGTCCTGCGCAAGCGCTGCCGCGCTGCCGCCGAGCGCCGCGGGCATGAGCCACCAAGCCAGTTTTCTGATTATCGAGTTCATGGCTGCTCCTCCTCGTATTTGTGCCGCGAGCCCCTTTGTGTCCTCCCGTCAACCTTTTTCGCTATGAAGCTGCAGCCTTTCGGTCACCGGTCACTTGTCTTTACGCGGCGACCGCCGGTTTCCCGCAGGTGAGCGTGGTGCGGCGCAGGTCGCGGGGGTATTTCTCGTCGTCGAAGGGACGGGCGCGGTGCATGGTGGCCTGGTTGTCCCACATGACGAGGTCGCCCGTGCGCCACTTGTGACGGTAGACGAATTCCCGCTGCGTCGCGTGCTCGGTCAGCTCGCGCAGCATCATCATCGCTTCGGGCAGGGGCCAGCCG
>DASRJL010000220.1:0-3236 GCA_035649495.1 Burkholderiales bacterium
GATCTCACCAACAGCGACGCCACCAACGGCCTCAAGCAGGCGTTGAACGAAGGCTCGATCGCCGCGGTCGCGAAATTGGGCGCGGAGAACGGTTTCTTCGGCAATCCAAAGGTGAAAATTCCCCTGCCGCCGGCGATGCAGCGCGTCGAAAGCGCGATGCGCCTCGCCGGCATGCGCAAGCAAGCTGACGAGCTGGTGCTCACGATGAATCGCGCGGCGGAAGCAGCGGTGCCGGAGGCGAAGCAGCTCCTGGTGGACGCCGTGAAGAAAATGTCGGTACAGGACGCGAAGGGCATACTGACGGGCGGCGACACGGCGGCGACCGAGTACTTCAAGCGCACCACCGAGGGCGATCTCACCAAGCGCTTTCTCCCCATCGTGAAAAAAGCGACCGAGAAAGTAGGACTCGCCCAGCAGTACAACTCCCTCGCCGGCCAGGGCGCGGCCTTCGGGCTCGTCAAGGAGGACCAGGCGACGATCGAAAACTACGTCACGAAGAAGGCGCTCGACGGCCTGTACCTCATGATCGGCGAGCAGGAGAAGGCGTTTCGCCAGAACCCGCTCGGGGCGTCGAGCGATATCGTGAAGAAGGTGTTCGGAACCCTCCGCTGACCGGATGATTCGTTGCAGGGCGGTCGGGTCAGACCATGCTAAGTACGGGTAGCTGTTCGATTCCCTGTCGGAAACGGCGGTCTTTCTGACGGGCGCCGTCAGCAATTTCCGTCAGCTGCATCCGACCTTTCTTTACTTTCGCCGCCGATGGGGGGTGTGTGCCTGCGAGCGCACACTGATGCCCTGCAGCCTTCTTTCGGGCTCAACTGCGGGAGTCGATGCTATGGACGGTGGATTCGGAATTCTGCTGATCGCCGCGTTGGCGGTCGTCGCGGTGACCGTGGTCGTACTCCGCCGCAATGCCGCGCGGGTCAGGTGGGCCGCGGAGTTCTGGCTGGCGGGGCGGGAAAAAACCCTCTCCTACGAAACGACCTTCGAAACGAACTCCTCGAACTTCCCCCCGGGTCCGCGCGGGATTTCGCCTTCGAGATAGGTGAAGCTCACGCGGAACGGATGATCGAGCGAGGTCTGGATGACGCGCGCGAGTTGCCCTTCTTCCTCGCCCGTCAGCGGGCGGTCCGCCACGAAGCGCGCCTCGATCTCCTCCAGGGTGTGCTGGATCAATTGATATTGCCGGATCGGCGCGATTTCGCGGTAGCGGTCGAATCCCACGAGGGGCCAGCGCTCGCCGCCGCCGGGCAGCCGCAGCATGTTGCGGCTCCGCCCGCGGATGCGCGCGATCGTCGGCAGCCCCCTGCCGCAGGGACACGGCCCGCCGGCTTCAGCGTAGTCGTTCAACTCGTAGCGCACGAGCGGCATGGCGAAATTGTGCAGGCTGGTGGCGACCACCCGGCCGGTTTCACCCGGCGCGCAGGGCGTGCCGTCGGCCGCCAGGATCTCGACCATCACGCTTTCCGCCATCACGTGATAGAGCCCGCTCGCCGGGCATTGGAGCGCGAGGTAGCCCAGCTCCTGCGAGCTGTAGGCGTCGACCACGGGAACGTTCAATGCTTCCCGGCAGGCCGCCCGCAGCTCCGGCGTCACGGTCTCGCCGATGGTGCGCACCTCCCGCAAGCGCGGCAGTCGCTCGTTTCGCGCCGCGAAATGGCGGATGAGCGCCATCAGGTTGTTCGGATAGGTGAGCAGGTACTCCGGTGCGTGGCGCTTTAGCCACCCGGCCTGGGTGGCCACGTCGACCGAGAAGCTCATGGCGGCGGCCGGTGCGGTCTCGAAAACCACGCTCGCCGGAGGACCCCAGTCCTCGAGCATGGTGACGCTCGCGGATCCGCCGGAGCCGGGCGCGTTGGCCCGTATCACCGCCAGCCTCCCGGACGCGTCCCGGCGGTGCCACAGGTGCTCCCGTAACGTCATGGCTTCCCACTTGAGCGCGTCGAGCTGCGTCCCGACGACCTTGACCGGCTGACCGGTCGAGCCCGATGTCTGCACCTCCATCGTCGGCGCGTATTCCGGCGGCAGCCTGAGGGTCGTCAGCGTCTTGCCCGCGTTCTGGATGTCCCGGCGGGTGAGCAACGGCAGCGAGCGCCAGCCGGCAAGATCGAGCGCGCCGTCCGGCCGGTATCCGGCAGCGCCCAGCCGCATCCTGTAGTACGGCACGGTCTCCCACGCATGGCGCAGCAGCGCCTGCAACTGGAGCAACTGGTGCTCCATCAATCGCTCCGGGGCCCACCACTGGGTCTCGTCGAGCTGGAAAAGGAGAGACAGCAGGGCCGCCCCACGCTGCGACGGCAGCGCCGGCCACAGGTTGCCCTCCATGAAGGAACGCATGGAGGGCACAGGATTCGGTATCCGGGATTCGGGATTCGGGGCTGCCACAGGATTCGAGACTCAGGATTCGGGATTCAGCGGTCAACCCTTCGTTGGGGTCACGTCCGTGTGTTTCCGTGTGTGTCCGTGGCAAGCATGTTCTACCTCGGGCGGAAGGCGAGAATCGGGCAGCGCTCGCCCAGCTCGTACGTGGGGAAGTGGCACGAGACTTCCTCGAATCCGGCCGCCATCACCGCCCGCGCCTCGGAGAGCGTGGGAAAGGTATAGCGCGTGTCGGCTTCGCGAAAATCGTCCATGGTCAGCACCACCGGCAGCGGCCAGCCGCGTTCCCGCGCGAGGTCTTCCGGATGCGGAACGGCGTCGTGCCAGGCGTCCCAGATATCGCCGAGCCGCACGCCCGCCTCCAGGCTGCCATGCAGCGCCATCGCAAGACGCCACTTGAACGCGTGCAGGCTCCCGATACGTCCGGCGCGCAGGTCGGCGAACGCGCTCGCGGGCGCCTCGGGCCGGTCCGGGCGCGTGTAGAACCTCATCAGCACCAGTCCCCGCGGGCGCACCACCCGCCGCAGGCTCTGCGACATCGCCGCATACGCAGCGCCGGCAAGGACGGAAAAACTGCCGTCGCCGAGCACGAGGTCCTGCATGCCGTCCGCGAGCGGCAGGGCCACCCACGTCGCGCACACCACCATATGCCCGAGCCCGGGCCATACACCCCGGATCATGGGCCGCGACAGATCCGCCGCGAGCAACTGCGTTCCCGCCGGCCAGGACATGGCGGCGATTTCCGGCGTGACCCCGAGCAGCAGCGCGCGGAGTGGAACGGACCGCGCCGTCTCGTGCCACTGCCGGATCTCGCGCTCGTAGATTTCGAGGTCCTCCGGCGCAGGGCGCAGCGGGCT
>DASRJL010000221.1:0-4598 GCA_035649495.1 Burkholderiales bacterium
CGGGAAACGCGCAGCCTGCCGCGCGACCGGATGCGGCTTGCTCATGCCAGGCACTCCACCGCGTCCGAGATGAACCGGCGCTGCTGTTCGTCGGTCAAGCCGACGAACAGCGGGATCGACAGCGCTTCCCGATAGTATTCCCTGGTCTCCGGCAGACGCTCCAGGGTGTATCCCAGCCGGGCATAATAGGGATGCATGGGGATCGGTATGTAGTGCACCTGTGTCGTGTAGCCGCGCTCGAGCAACCGATGCATGTACGCGGTGCGGCTCGAGCGGCCCTCTCCGAACGCGATGCGCACGACGAAGAGATGGCGCGCACTGACGCCCCATCCGCCGGTCTGTGCGACCCGGATGCCGAGGGATCCGTTCCCGAACGCCTCGCAATACACCGCTGCAAGCTGGTGGCGCCGTTCGAGAAACCGTTCGAGCTTGCGGTACTGGGACAGGCCAAGGGCGGCCTGCATATCCGTCAGGCGAAAATTGAAGCCCAGCTCCTGCATCTCGTAGTACCACCGGTCGACCTTGCCTTCATAGTTACCCGCGTACTGCGGATGCTGGAGAGGGTCGTCACCCTTGTTTATCCCGTGGCCGCGCAGGCGGAGAAGATGGCGATACAGGCTCTGGCGATTCGTCGTCACCATTCCGCCCTCGCCACACGCGATGTTCTTCACCGGGTGAAACGAGAACACCGTCATGTCCGAATAGGCGCAGTTCCCGACCCGCTCGCCGGTCTGGTATCGCCCACCAATGGCGTGAGCGGCGTCTTCGATGACGCAGGCACCGGTGTCTGCCGCCACTGCCGCGATCTCGGCCATGTTGCAGGGAAGGCCGCCGAAATGGACCGGGATGATGGCTTTGGGCGCAGGCTTTCCCCTGCACAGCCCACGCAGGTAGCCCGGGTCGAGATTCAGGGTGCCGTGCTCGATGTCGGCGAACTCGGGCGTCCCGCCCGTATAACGGATGCAATTCGCGCTGGCGACGAAGCTGTTGGCCGAAGTTATAACTCGGTCACCCGACGATATGCCCGCAGCGATGCAGGCGATGTGAAGCGCCGCCGTGCCGTTCGACACGGCCACGGCGTACTTCGCACCCACGTACTCGGCTATCGCGGTCTCGAATTCCTGAACCTTCGGACCCTGCGTCAACCAGCCGTGCCGCAGCACATCTGCTACCGCCTGAACGTCATCTTCATCCACGCAATGGCGGCCATAGGGAATCGGCCTGCTCATTTCACGGTCTCCCGCCGCAGCTGCTCGATCTCGCGCCTCAGCGCCTCGTACTCGGCCGTCTTGCGCTCGAGGAACCGCGTCGTCGCGAGGGTCTTCTCGGCAATGCCCTTGCGCGTGAGGAAGTACATGTAGGCTTTCTTGTTGTTGCTGTTCTTGAAGTTGTTGGCTTTCACCAGCCCTCGTTCCATGAGAGCCTGCAGGCAAAAGTTCACACGGCCCAGGCTCACGCCGAGCTCGCGCGCGAGCTTGCGCTGGCTGATCTCGGGCTGCTCCGCGAGCAGGCGCAGTATCTTGGAACGGTACTCGTCGGTCAGCACGGCATCTGTTCAATAATTGAACAGATGCGATTAGACACCGATTTTCCCGGGTTGGCAAGAAAGCGGTGCTTGGAGCAAACCCAGTATTCCCTGTAAAATCCTCACCTTCTCTTCGCTGCCCGCTCCTTATCCGCCACCTCAAGCGGACCGCATGCCCGCCCAGCTGTCAATCGCGCTCGCGCAGATCAATCCCACCGTCGGCGACCTCGACGGCAACGCGAAGCTGATCCTCGAAACCCGCGCCGGCGCTGCGGGCGCTGGCGCGAACCTCGTCGTGTTCCCCGAGTTCGTCGTCTCGGGCTATCCGCCCGAGGACCTGGTGTTGCGCCCGAGCTTTCAGGAAGCGACGCGGCGGACGCTCGAGGCGCTCGCCGCGGAGACGGCGAAGCCCGGTCCGGCGCTGCTCGTCTCGAGCCCGTGGGTGCAGGAGGGCCGCCTGTACAACGCGGCGCTGCTTCTCGCCGGAGGCGGCATCGCGGCCGTGCGCCTGAAGCACGAGCTGCCGAACTACGGGGTCTTCGACGAAAAACGCGTGTTCTCCGCCGGCGGGTTGCCCGATCCGGTGGAATTCGCGGGCGCCAGTCTGGGCGCCATGATCTGCGAGGACATGTGGCTGCCCGAGGTCGGCGGGCACCTCGCTGCCCGCGGCGCCGAGATCCTCATCGTGCCCAACGGCTCGCCGTTCGAGCTCGACAAGCACGACGTCCGGCGCCGCATCGCGCTCGAACGCGTGCGCGAGAGCCGGCTGCCGCTCATCTATGTGAACCAGGTGGGTGGGCAGGACGAGCTCGTTTTCGACGGCGGGTCGTTCGTAATGGCGGCGGATGGAACGCTCGCCGGGCAGTGCCCGTACTGGCGCGCGGACCTGGCAATTACGCGCTGGGAGCGGGATGCGGCGGGCTGGCGTTGCGTGGAGGCCCCCGCCTGTGCCGAGCCGGGACGGCTCGAGGCCGTCTACCAGGCGATGGTGCTGGGCCTGCGCGACTACGTCGAGAAGAACCGATTTCCCGGCGTCGTGCTGGGCCTCTCCGGCGGCATAGACTCCGCGTTGAGCGCCGCGGTCGCGGTGGACGCGCTGGGCGCCGCTCGCGTGCATTGCGTCATGCTGCCCTCGAAGTACACCAGCAAGGAAAGCCTCGACGAGGCCGCCGACTGCGCGCGCCGCCTTGGCGTGAAGCTCGACACCATTTCCATCGCGCCGCTGGTCGAGACCGCGGAGCGCACCCTCGCGCCGCTCTTCGCCGGCCGCGCCGCCGACCTCACCGAGGAGAACATCCAGTCGCGCCTGAGAGGCGTGCTCCTGATGGCGCTTTCCAACAAGTTCGGCCCCATGGTGCTCACCACCGGCAACAAGTCGGAGGTGTCGGTCGGCTACGCCACGCTCTACGGCGACATGTGCGGCGGCTACTCGGTGTTGAAGGACGTGTACAAGGTGCTGGTATTCGAGCTTGCGCGCTGGCGCAACGCGCACCGGCCGGAGGGCGCGCGCGGTCCGGCGGGCGTCGTGATACCCGAGAGCACGATCGCCAGGCCGCCCACGGCCGAGCTCCGGCCGAACCAGAAGGACCAGGACAGCCTGCCGCCCTACGAGCAGCTCGACGCGGTGCTCGAGGACCTGGTGGAGAACGAGCTGCCGGTCGCCGATATCGTCGCCAAGGGTTATTCCTTCGAGCTGGTGACGAGGGTCCAGAACCTGCTCTATGGGGCGGAGTACAAGCGCCGCCAAGCTTCGCCCGGTGTCAAGGTGACGCGCAGAAATTTCGGCCGCGACCGCCGCTACCCGATCACGAACCGGTTTCGCAACCGCTAGCCGACGTTCGTCAGGCCTGGAATGACCGTCATGCCTGCTCGCGCAGGATCGACTGGAGATACCGCGCGTAGGCGTTCCCCCCGAGTCCCGCGGCGAGCGCTTCAAGCTCGTCGGCGGTGATGTAGCCCATGCGCCAGGCGATCTCCTCGGGGCACGCCACTTTCAGTCCCTGGCGCTTCTCTATGGTCTCGATGAACATGGAGGCGGCGAGCCACGCCTCGTGCGTGCCGGTGTCGAGCCAGGCGATGCCGCGCCGCATCACCACGAGCTCGAGCTCGCCGCGGCGCAGGTACTCGAGGTTGAGATCGGTGATCTCCAGCTCGCCGCGCCGGGACGGCCTGAGCGCGCGGGCGATGTCCACGACCTGGTTGTCGTATACCGCGAAGCCCGTCTGGACGTAGCGCGACTTCGGCTGTCGCGGCTTCTCTTCTATGGACACCACTTTACGGTCGCGGTCGAACTCGATCACGCCGTAGCGCTCCGGGTCCTGCACCGGATAGGCGAAGATCGTGGCGCCGCGCCGCTTGGCGGCGACCGACTGCAAGGCGGAAGAGAGGTCGTGCCCGTAGAAGATATTGTCGCCGAGGATGAGCGCGCACGGTTCCGCCCCGATGAAGCTCGCGCCTATGATGAATGCCTGCGGTATCCCCTCGGGCGCCGGTTGCACGGCGTACGAGAGCCGGATGCCCCAGTGCCGCCCGTCCGAGAGGAGCTGCTCGTAGCGCGGCGTGTCCTGCGGCGTGGAGATGACGAGTATGTCCCGAATCCCCGCCAGCATCAGCGTCGTCAACGGGTAGTAGACCATCGGCTTGTCGTACACCGGCAGCAGCTGCTTGGTGACGACCTGCGTCGCGGGGTAGAGCCGGCTGCCGCTGCCGCCGGCGAGGATGATGCCTTTCATCGGGTCATGGGCAATGGGTCAGGGGTCATGGGTGTCCATTCTCTCATCCGCGCGTCTCGCGCGCGCCGGACGCATGGCCCATGACGCATGACCCATCACCGGTTCCGGTAATTCAAGTCCACCCAGCTGCGGTACTCGCCGCTCATGACACCTTTCACCCACTCGGCGTTGTCGAGATACCACTGCACGGTTTTTCTCAGGCCCGTACCGAAGTCCTCGCGCGGCCGCCACCCCAGCTCTCCCCGTATCTTCGCCGAGTCTATCGCGTAACGGCGATCGTGCCCCGGACGGTCGGGAACGTGGGTGATGCGTGACGAGTGATGGTTGACGAGCGGGTTGGG
>DASRJL010000222.1:0-41960 GCA_035649495.1 Burkholderiales bacterium
CATGGACTGGTGGTGGGCCTATCTCGCGGTAGGCGTGTTCGTCGGTTTCTTCAGCGGCCTGCTCGGCATCGGCGGCGGCTCGGCAATGGTGCCGCTGCTTGCCTTCATCTTCGCCGCGAAGGGCTTCCCTGCGCAGTACGTCGTTCACCTCGCTCTCGGCACGTGCATCGCGGCGATCATGTTTACCGCGATTTCGAGCGCGCTCTCCCACCACCGCCACAAGGCGGTCGACTGGCGCGTGCTCGCGCAGCTGGGTCCCGGCGTCGTCCTAGGCGCCGTGGCCGGCGCGGCGCTGGCGCGGCTGCTCGACGCGCGGCTCCTCGCCATCGTGTTCACGGCCCTCGTCTACTATGCCGCCACGCTCATGCTGATCGAGCGCAGGGCGCAGCCGAAGCGGGAGCCCTCCGGCAGCGCCGGCATGTGGGCGATGGGTAGCGTCGTCGGGCTTTTCTCCACGCTGACCGCGACTGGCGGCGCGGCGATGGTGGTGGCGTATCTCGTGCGCCGTAACATCTCCGTGCATGCGGCGATCGGGACCGCGTCCGCAGCGAGCCTGTGCCTGGCCTTCGCGGGAACGATAGGCTACGTGCTGTCAGGCAGCACCGTGCCGGGGCTGCCTTCGTTGAGCGTGGGATTCGTCTACCTGCCGGCGCTCGCGTGGATCGTGGTCGCGAGCATGCTGCTGGCGCCGGTCGGCGCGGCGGTCGCGCACCGCACGCCGGGACGGAGGCTGCGGCGCGTGTTCGCGGTCGTGCTCTACGCGCTGGCGACAGGCATGCTGCTCAGGTTCTTTTGAGCAACGCAGATGAACGCACACTCAGTTGCCGATAGCCTGACGGGCTGCCAACGCCCACTTCTGCTCGTCTTCGATCGACGAAGCGAAGCGTTGGGAGTGTTTGATGACTTCATTGAACACGTGACTCGCGGCTTCGTGTTGCCCCAGCCGTGCCAGGAAGTCCCCATAGCGGTACCGCGCCTCAAGACCCACAAAAGCCGGGATCAGATCACGATATGCGGCAAGGGCTGCATCGTTCTCTCCGCGCCCCTCCAGGAGGCGCGCTTCAAGAAGGCGCGCATCCAGCGGACGAGTCTTCGGCGCGTCGGCTCCAAGACGCCGGAGCGCCTGCGATGCTTTGTCCCAATCCCGGAGCTCGATGGCGGCCCTTGCCAGACCGAACAGAATTGCACCGTCTGCCTGAAACGCGCCGGACAAACAGCTTTCGTAGAGCTTCACCGCCTCCGCATACATCCGGTGGTTCATACATTCGTCGGCGAGGGCCATCTTGTTATCGGTGCTGCCGCAGATCTCCAGTTCTTCGGCACGACGCGCGAGGTCGGCATCCGGTTCGAGCGCTTTCGCCAGTTTGCGCGCCACCTTGTGAGCGCTGCGGTGCTCACGGGAGCCGGGAAACACCTCGACAAAGTAGTAGATCAGGCATCCCATGACCGGAAAGGCCATGATGACGAAGATCCACCAATACGGCCGCCCCGTCTTGAGGGCGTGAAACGCGAAACAGAACTGAATGAATATGACAACCGCTGCCAGAACCGGCATGGCAAGCCTCCTTACGCGAACGCGCCAATTGTAAACTTCCCGACTGGCGTCCGACAGACTGACTGCTTACGATTCGCGTAATGTCCATCCCGGCGTTCACCTCCCGCACCGCCCTCGTCACCGGCGCCTCGCGCGGCATCGGCAAAGCGATTGCCATAGCGCTGGCCGACGCGGGCGCCCGTGTCGCCATCAACTACCGTCAGCGCAAAGAAGACGCCGAGGAGGCGGTTGCCGCCGTCAGGCGGACGGGCCGCGAATCCGCGGCCTTCGCCGCCGACGTTACCGACGCCGGTGCCGTCGCGGCCATGATCTCGAACATCGAGAAAACGCTCGGACCGCTCGACATCCTCGTCAACAACGCGGGCGTAGCGCTCCGCCGCTCGCTGGACGAGATCACCGAGCTCGAGTTCGACCAGACGATCGCCACCAATCTCAAGTCCGCCTTTCTCTGCACGCAGGCCGTATGGCCCGGCATGCGCGCGCGCGGATGGGGGCGCATCGTCAACATTTCCTCGGGCGCCGCGCGCGGGGCCGGCGGATTCGGCGTGCACTACAACGCGTCCAAAGCCGGGTTGGAGGGCTTGACGCGCGGCTACGCGGCGCGCCTGGTGAAATACGGGATCACGGTAAACGCGGTAGCGCCGTCGCTGATCGACACCGAAATGATCGCGGCCATGCGCGCGGAGAGCGAGGGCCAGGATTCCGGTCGGGCGACTGGGCACGGCAGAGGAAATCGCCGCCGCGGTCGTGATGGTAGCGAGCAATGCCTACATGACGGGGCAGACGGTCGCGATGAACGGGGGTCTGAGCTTCAACTGACGCTGCGGCTCTACCTCCTAAAACACTTTCTTCGCCGCAAGTTCCGGCGCTACTGCATCCAGGCGCTGCGCGAGAACAGGCAGCCTGCACGTTGGCACTGCGGGGAACAGGTGATGTTCGACGTGATAGAACATGTTGTACGTTATCAACGCCTTCGCCCTGTGGCGAATTGTCCGCGCAAAGCGGCCTTGAGGGTCACAGTCATGATGGACGGTCCAGACCGCAAAGAATCCCGTCAAGCACTGGCCCAGAAGCATGGCGACGACGTGATACTCGAGCCAGCGAATCTCCAAAACGAAAAAGACGGCGACTACGAATGCCAGATTCGCGGCAAGTTCGGCCCAAATCCACCGGCAGTGACGGGCATTCGCTATCTGCAGAGCCTTTCTGTGGAGACGCAGCGGAAATAGCGGGCCGATCAGCACCGCGCGCCACCCGGGCATGCGGGCGCTCGTCGCCTCAACGTCGTCAGCCGTCAGGCAGTGACGGTGATGCCATAGATGAGTGAGCTGCACCGCGTGCATGGAGCCGAGCATGAGAACACTAAGGACGAACATTACGCATTCCGTGGCGTTGCGAGGGATGCCGAGTGCGTAATGGTAGGCATTGTGGACCTGGCGCAGGCCCGTCAGGAAGAACATGAACGAGGCGCCTAACGCGAGCAGATAGCACTCGTGCGCTGCAGCGACCCACGAGCATGCCAACCATGGCAGCGAAAGGCTGAGCTCGTGCGCCACATCAAAACTGCTGAGGCGGAGCAGATCCTTCCACACCACGCCGTTAAGACCAGACTCCGGGCGCAGGAGCACGCCTTTATGGCTCCCTGGATGAGGGGATTTTCAAAAGCTAGACCACGCCTGCGGCTCGGAGCCGTCCGACTTCTTCCTCGCTCATCGTCAGCAGTCCGCGCAGCACCTCGTCCGTATGCTGTCCCAGCGTGGGCGGCGGGGTCTTGTGCTCCAGCGGCGTCTCCGAAAAGCGCATCGGGCTCCTTACCAGCGACACCTTCCCTGCGAGCGGGTGATCCAGCTCGATTCTCAGCCCGCGCGCGACGGCCTGTGGCTCCTCGAACACCTGCTTCAGATTGTTGATCGGCCCGTTCGGCACGCCTGCCGCCTCCAGCGCCTCGACCCAGTCGCGGGTCGTGCGTTTGCCGATGATGTCCGACAGCAACCGCGTGATCTCAACGCGGTTCTCGACGCGCTTGCCGTTCGTCACGAAGCGCGGATCGTCGGCGAGCGGCTGGCAGCCGGCCACTTCACAGAACTTGCGGAAGAGGTTGTCGTTGCCGCACGCGAGGATGATGTCGCCGTCCGCCGTCTTGAAGGTCTGGTAGGGCACGATGTTGGGATGCGCGTTGCCCAGGCGCCCGGGCGGGACGCCGGTGGCGAGATAGTTGCCGCCCTGGTTCGAGAGTATCGCCGCCAGCGAGTCGAGGAGCGCGAGATCGAGATGCTGGCCCGCGCCGCTCTTCTCGCGATGCGCCAGCGCCGCGCAGACCGCAACGGAAGCGTACATTCCGGTGATGATGTCGCCGATAGGAATGCCCGCTTTCTGCGGGCCGCCGCCGGGCAGGTCGTCGCGCTCCCCGGTGATGCTCATGAGACCCGCCATCCCCTGGATCATGAAATCGTAGCCCGGGCGCTCCGCGTACGGTCCGGTCTGCCCGAAGCCCGTCACCGAGCAGTAGATCAACCGGGGATTGATCTTCCTCAGGTCCTCGTAGCCCAGCCCGTAGCGCGCGAGGTCGCCGAACTTGTAGTTCTCCAGCAGCACGTCGCACCGGGCGGCGATGCGGCGCACGATGTCCTGCCCTTCGGGCTTCGAGAGATTCACGGTAACGGACTTCTTGCCGCGGTTGGCGCTGGCAAAGTACGCCGACTCGGTAGTGTCCTTCCCGGCGGCATCCTTCAGCCACGGCGGTCCGAACGCGCGCGAATCGTCGCCGGTCTTCGGTCGCTCGATCTTGATCACCTCCGCGCCGAGATCGGCGAGGTTCTGGCCGGTCCATGGTGCCGCGAGGACTCGGGAGAGATCAATCACGCGGATGTGAGATAGTGGTCCGGCCATCCTCTTTCCTCCAAATGCGGTCCAGATAATGCGGGCCAGATAATGCGATTCAGGTACTGCGGGCCAGATAATGCGGGCTTAGCACCTTTTACACCGGGACCGCTTCGTGTGCACCGCTCTATCTGCACCGCTCTATCTGCACCGCTTCATCCGCACCGCTTTATCTGCACCGCTTCATCTGAGCCGCTTTATCGTCCCGTGAACTTCGGCTTGCGCTTCTCCGCAAAAGCAGCCATCCCCTCGCGGTAGTCTGCCGTCGCGAAGTACGCGAAATTCTCCTCGATCTCGGCAGCCGTCAGCGGCGCCGGCTGCGGTGCGAGGCGCCGCACGAACTGCTTGTGCCAGCGGTTGACGAGCGGCGCGCCTTCCATGATGCGCTCAACCGTTCTCCGGCATTCCTCGTCCAGCTCATCGTCCGGCACGACGCGCGTGAGCAATCCCTTTGCGTGCGCTTCCGCGGCGTCCCATACCCGGCCTTCGATCAGGATTTCCAGCGTTACCGCGCGACCCAGGAGCGGCAGCAGCGCCGCCAGCTCGTCGTAGGCGATCGCGAAGCCCAGGCGGTTGATGGGCAAACCGAAGCGCCCGGAGCGCCCCGAGAGCCGCAGGTCGCACTGACACGCGATCTCGAGCCCGCCGCCGATGCACGGGCCGTGAATCATCGCGATCGTCGGATGGCGGCATGCCGCGACGGCTTCGAGCGCGCCGCGCACCAGCTCGCGATGGTAGCGCTTTCCCTGCTCGGCATTGTCGCGCACCGTCGCGAATTCCTCGATGTCGGCGCCCGCGGCGAAGGCGTCGCGCCCGGCGCCGCGCAGCACCACGCACCGCAGCCCGTCCTCCGCGGAGAGCGCATCGACGGCGCGCTTCAGCTCGCCCCACATCGCCGCCGTGATGGCGTTCAGCTTGCCGGGATTACTCAACTCGACCGTAGCAACAGCCGTTTCGCGCGTAACGAGTATTTGAGAAGCCATGGGAGTAGAAAAGAGACCGGTCACCGGTTACTGGTCACGCCGCGGCCTCTGACAGGTGATCGCAAGAATACTGTTCATCATATCGGCCGCTCTGCGCGCCGCCGGGGGTCGCATCCCCGGAAACCGGGGCCCCTGCTCCGCCCCTCGACGCGCTATTCTACAATGCCTCCCTATGACCGGAATCGAGGCAATTCGCAGCGGCGTGACGATCTGCATGTTCGATCTCTACGGCACCGTGGTCGACATGCAGGGCTGCCTCACCCGGGCGGTGACGCCCTTCCTCGAGGCAAAGGGCTGGACGGGCGAGCCCTCGCGCCTCGTGACGTGGTGGCGGCGCACGCATTTCGAGAACTCGATGATAGACGCCCTTCTCGAGCGGGAGCACATCCCGTACCGGGAAATCGGGCGCATCTCGCTCTCGTACACGCTGGAACGCGCCGGCATCCGGTACACAAGGGAGGAAGTCGAGCGGCTGGTGGCGGAGATCGAGCGGCTCGAGCCGTTTCCGGAGGTCGTAACGGCGCTCGCCCGGCTCAAGCAGCGCTACCGGCTGGTGATACTCTCCAACGGCGATCCCGACATGCTCGACGCGATCAAGCCGCATCTCGGCTTCGAGTTCGACCGCGTCATCTCCGTCGCCGCCGCAGGTCGCTTCAAGCCCCACGCGGCAACCTATCGCAAGGCCGCTGAAATCATGGCTGCACGGCCGGAGGAGATCCTGTTCGTGGCGAATCACGCCTTCGACTGCGTGGGGGCCAAGGCCTTCGGTATGCGCACTGCGTTCATCGACCGCCGCAAGCGGCCGTTCGGCGACTGGCCGTACCGGTCCGACCTGATCGTCGGCAATTTCACGGAACTGGCTGACGTTCTCGCGTAGGCGGAAGAGCTTCCTTCCTCCTTCCGCGTGCTGATGCGCCTTGCCAAGCCGCTTGTGCTCCGCTACCGTTTGCAGGATACAAAACAGCCGCAGCGGGCTGAAAACTCGAGCGAGGAGACATCCATGAACATCGCCGGAACTTCGGTGGCAGCGGCCGCCCTGTTGCTGGCCGCGTGCGTGCACGCGCAGGAGTACCCGACCCGTCCCGTCAGCGTCGTCGTGCCGAATCCGCCCGGCGGCATGAACCAGATCCACGCCCAGCCGTTCTCCGTCATATGGGAAAGGCTGACGAAGCAGGCCGCGCCGGTGGTGAACCGTCCCGGTGCATCCTCCGCGCTGGGAACCGCCTACGTCGTGGCCCAGCAGCCCGCTGACGGCTATACCCTGCTGGTTTCCACCGGCAATCTTCACCAGATCTTCGAGAAGGACAAGCTCTACGGCGCGCCGACGGCGTACTCGCTCGACCAGGTCGAGTTCCTCGCTCTCCTCTCGGCCGATCCGATCATCATGGTCGCCCATCCTTCGCTGCCCGTTAAGACGGCGAAGGACGTCGCGGCGCTCGCCCGGTCGAAGCCCAACGAGCTCGTGTTTTCCTCCTCCGGCGCCTACGGCGTCACGCACACCCCGGTGCAGCTCTTCCTCGACGCCGCCAAGGCGAAGATGCGCCACCTTCCCACGACGGGCGGCGGACCGGCGATCACGCAGGCGCTCGGCGGTCATTCGCAACTGACGACCGGCGGCCCGGCCGCCGTTTACCCGCACGTGAAATCGGGGAAGCTGCGCGCGATCGCGAGCTACGGCGTGAAGCCGCATCCGGCGTTGCCGGACCTGCCGTTGATGAAGAATTCCGGCTTCGACATCGAGTCGTACCTGTGGGTTGGCATCTTCACCCGGACGGGCGTGCCGGCGCCGGTTCTTACAAGGTTGCGCCAGTTGATCGGCCAGGTCGCCGCCGACCCCCAGTTCAGGCAGGCGCTCGAAAACGTCCAGGTCGTGCCCGACTACCGCGACTCGGCCGAGTTCAGGAAGTTCTTCGATGCCGATCACAAGCGCATGGCCGTGGCGATCAAGAGCATCGGGAAACTTTGAAGAAGTGATGAGAAGTGGTGATGAGTACTGGTGATGTAAAGTGGTGATGGAACAGCCCTACATCACCTTTTCCCATCACCATCTTTCATCACTATTTTTCATCACCTCTTCCTTCGAGATCATCGATTGCCCGCCATGAAGATAAAGTCCATTGAAACCCTGGCAGTGAGCCTGCCGATGGTGAAGCCGCTCAAGATGGCGTTCGAGGAGGTGAAGAGCGCGGAGAACGTGCTGGTGCGGCTCGAGACCGACGGTGGTGTCATCGGCTGGGGGGGCGCGGCGACTGCGCCGACCATGACCGGGGAAACGGTGCAGAGCATGACAGCGGCGATACGCTATCTCGCGCCCAGGCTGGAAGGGATGCCGCTCGACGACATATCCGCGATCATGGCGCGCGCTCATAACTACCTCTACGGCAACCAGTCGGCCAAGTCGGTGCTCGAGATGGCGCTGCACGACACCCTGGGGCGCGGAATGGGGAAGCCGGTGCACGATCTGCTGGGAACGAAGCGCCGCAGCCGCATACCGATACTGTGCATGGTCGGCACGGGGAAAGGCATCGCGGCCGACGTGGAGGAAGCGTTGCGCACGCGCGCGGAAGGCCACGTCGCGTTCAAGATCAAGGTCGGCGTCGCCGATCCGCGCGATGACGCGGCGCGCACGCGGAAGATCTGCGAGGCTCTCGCTGGCAATGGCGATCTCCTGATCTGCGCCGATGCGAACCAGGGCTTCACCCCCGAGCAGGCGATCACTTACGTCCAGGCCGTCGCGGACACGAGCCTTGCCTTCTTCGAGCAACCGGTCGCGTGGAACGATCTCGAGGGGATGGCGCGGGTCGCGAAGGCAAGCCGGGTGAAGATCGGCTGCGACGAAGGGCTCCATTCCCTGGAGGACGTGACGCGCCATCACGAGACCGGCGCGGCGAGCGGCTTCAGCCTGAAAACCATCAAGCTGGGCGGCATGAAGCCGGTTTACGATACAGGCGTGCTGTGCGAAAAGCTGGGGATGAAGGTGAACCTCGCCTCCAAGTTTGCCGAGACCGGCATCTCCACCGCGGCCGTTTTGCATCTCGCCGCCGCGCTCCCCGCCGTGGACTGGGGCGTGGCCTTCTCCAGCCAGCATCTGACCGACGACATCCTCGGGACGCCGCACGTGTTCGAGGGCGGGCACATCAACGTGCCGACAGGCGTGGGACTGGGAATCGAAGTGGATGAAGCGAAGGTGAGGCGCTACGCGAGGGAGACATGAAAAGCGGTCCGGATTCTGCGGTGCGGATACCGCGATGCAGGTACGGCGGTGCAGATACGGCGAAGTAGAGAGCCTGCTCGCTTCACCTGGACCGCTTCATCCGCATCGCCTTTCCTGCACCGCTCTTCAGAAGGAACGCTTATGAAACGAAGCACCGACCGCATCCTCACCACCCACGTCGGCAGCCTCGCCCGGCCCGATGCGCTCGTACCCCTGCTGAAAGCGCAGGACCTGGCGCAGCCGTACGACAAGGACCTGTTCGCGAAGCTCGTGCGCGAGGCGGTAACGGGCGTGGTGCAGAAGCAATGCGCAGCGGGCATCGACATCGTCGCCGACGGGGAGCAAAGCAAGTCGAGCTTCTACCGCTACGTCCTCGAGCGTTTCAGCGGGTTCGAGCGCCGGCCGCCTGCCCCGGACCAGGTGAACGCCCGCGCCAGGGGACGCGAGTTCACGGCCTTCCCCGAGTTCTACGCGTGGGCCGAGAAGATCGCGGAGTGGGCGGGCGGCCGGAACAACGACCGCAACCGGCACGGCATCGAAACCTGCACCGGACCCATCAGCTACAAGGGACAGGCGGCAGTCCAGCGCGACATCGAGAATCTGAAGGCGGCGTTGAAGAGGCAGCCCCACGAGGAAGTCTTCGTGCCCGCCATCTCGGCCCCGTACATCTACGCCAACTATCCGAACGCGTACTATCGGACCGGCGAGGAGTACGAGCAGGCCCTGTGCGACGCGGCGCGCGAGGAGTACCGCGCCATCGTCGATGCGGGCTTCATCGTCCAGATCGATGACCCGCGCCTCGTCACCTACTACATGATGACGCCCGGGGCGAGCGTGGCGGATTGCCGGAAGTGGGTGGAGAAGCGCATCGAGGCGATCAACTACTCCCTCACCGGCATCCCGCCCGAGAAAGTCCGTTTCCATACGTGCTACAGCATCGACGTCGGTCCCCGCCTGTACGACATGGAATTGAAGGACATCGTCGACCTCCTCTTCAGGATCAACGCCGGCGCGTATTCCTTCGAAATGGCCAATCCCCGGCATGAGCACGAGTACCACGTCTTCGAGAAGAATCGCCCGCCCGAGGGGAAAATCCTCATCCCGGGTGTCATCAGCCACACCACCAACCTGGTGGAGCACCCGGAGCTGATCGCCGAGCGGATCGTCCGTGTGGCCCGCCTCGTCGGGCGCGAGAATGTCATCGCGGGCGCCGACTGCGGTTTCGCCGCCTCCGCCACGCGCTTCAACGACACCCACCCGAGTATCGCCTACCTCAAGTTCGCGGCACTGGCGGAAGGCGCCCGTCTGGCGAGCCGGCAGTTGTGGAAATAGAACTCCGGCCTTTCGTCGCGGGATACATCGGGAACGCGCTGAAGCTCTGGTCCGGAATCGAAGGCCTTGCGATCAGATGGCGACGGCTTCGAGAATCTGCACCGGCGTCGCGGTCATGACGACTCGCGCCAGCTTGAATCCGGCCGCCGCCAGCAGGGTCTCGAATTCACTACTCGTTCGCTCGCATCCGCCGTTCATCAGCATCATGCTCAAGTCCGAGAGCGTTGATTCGACGCCCGGCTTGTCCGGGTCGAGCAGGCGCTCGATGATGAGGAGCGTCGTTCCGGGCATCATGGCCCGTCGCGCGCTCTGGAGTATCCGGATGGTGTCACCGTCGTCCCAGTCGTGGAGTACCCGGGAGAGGACATACGCATCGCCCCCCGCCGGCACGGTATCGAAGAAGCTTCCGGTGCGGAGGTCGTAGCGCCCGGCAAGCCCCGCAGCCTCCAGCCTCGAAGCCGCGTCCCGGATTGCTTCGGGCAGATCGAATACGACCCCTCGCAGCCCTGTGTACGCCCCAAGTATGGAAGCGATCAAGGTCCCGTTTCCACCTCCGACGTCGATGATGTTCCCGGAAGAGGAGAAGTCATAGGCATCGAGCACCGCCCGCGCGAGCCACGCGGAGTTCGCGCCCATCGCGTCGTGGAAGACACGCGCCTCGTCGGGTGATTCCTCCAGGCGCTCCCAGCGATGCCTGCCGTGGCCGCTCCCCAAGCCGCCCTCGCCGGTCCTGACGCTCTCGAGGATGTCTGCCCAGGCGCGGTACATCCGCGCGCTGAAAAGCGTCCAGGGGCGCAGCGACTCGTCGGTATCGGATCGCAGCCACGTTCCCAGTGAAGCGAGCGCGAAACGCTCATCGTCCCGGTGCTCGAGGACGCCCATGCTCGCGAGTGCCCGCAGAATTCTGAACAGCGCGCGCGGGTCCACGCGCGTAGCCGCGGCCAGCTCACTTGCTCGCTTCGATCCGTCCTTCAGGAGATCGGCGATCCGCAGTTCGGCGGCCACGTAAAGCACCTGCGCGACCCGATAACCGTCGATCATGCCGCGTAGCTGCTCGCGCAGGAGCGCGTCCGGTTTTGCGAGCTCGTTCATGGTGATCCGTTGGATAAAAGGTCGTAAGGCTGGGCGAGTCTATTGCGCGACTATTCCGGCGTCGCGCACGATAGCGCCCCATTTCGCGTGCTCGGCCTTGATGAATGCCGCGAACGCCTGCGGAGTCTCCCCCTTCGGTTCGCCGCCTTGCTCCGCGAACCATTCACGCGCCTGTGGGGTAGCCAGGATTCCGACGATCTTCTGATTGAGTCGGGTCACGATCGCCGTAGGCGTGCCGGCGGGAGCGCAAATGCCCATCCAGCTCCAGTATTCGTAGGCGGAGAGCCCGGATTCCCCGACGGTGGGAACGTCCGGCAGTGAGGCGATCCGCTTTGCGCTCGTTACGGCCAAAGCCTTGATCTTTCCCGTCTTGACGTAGGGCAGCTGAATCGCGGTGCTGTCGATGGTGAAGGAGAGTCGCCCTGCCATGAGGTCCACGAGGGCGGCTGCCGCACCCTTGTACGGCACGTGCATGACGTCGATCTTCGCCATCTTCTTGAAGAGCTCTCCCGCCAGGTGCGGGGGAGTGCCGGTGCCACCCGATCCGAACGTGAGTAGGCCCGGTTTCTCCCGGGCGATCCGGATGAGATTCGCTACGGAACTAACCGGCATCTCGGGATGGACGGCAAGCAGCATGGGACTCACGACAATCCGCGTAACCGGCGCGAAGTCGGCGATCGGGTCGTAGCCCGTTCGCGCGTAGAGGTACGGGTTGATCGCGAATGTTCCCTGGTGCGCCAGCACCAGCGTATATCCGTCAGGAGCGCTCTTGGCCGCTGCCGCGGTGCCGATGTTGCCACCTGCGCCCGGCCGGTTGTCGATCACGATGGATTGTCCGAACTCCGCCGCGAGTTTTTCTGCGACCCAGCGGGAACGAATGTCGGGGGGACTCCCCGGCGTGCTCGGGACAATCAGTCTCACCGGCCTGCCGGGATAGATTTCCGCAACCACGGGCCCGGTCAATGTGGCGCCGAGAATCAGTAACGACGATACGGTGCGCAGCTTCATGTAAACCACCTCCGCGTATTGGCAGGGCCAGTCTATTGCTCGCCCACCGCAGCGTCGATACGGCGGCGGGCATTTCACTTGTGCAAGAAACTCACAGATAATCCCCTCTTGCACGTCGGCGTGGAGATGGCGGTCATGGAGAAGCTGCGGCGGCTGGAAATGGTGGTGCGGGCGGCGGACGCGGGCAGTTTTTCGAAGGCGGCGCGCGCGCTGGATGTCACGCCGTCGGCAGTGAGCCGTGCCGTGACGGATCTGGAGAGAGAGCTTCGCGTCACGATCTTCTACCGCACGACGCGGCAGCTGCGCCTGACCCAGGACGGCGAGACGATCTGCGAGCGCGGCCGCGCGATTCTCGATCAGCTGAGCGAGCTCGAAGCCGCTGTAGCGAAGCCCTCCGAGCGCCTGCGCGGGACGCTGCGTGTCGGGCTCAGCGTCACGCTCAGCCGCGGCATCATCATGCCCGCGATTGCCGCGTTCACGCGGAGGCATCCCGACTTGCGGCTGGAAATGATCGTCCTGACCCAGGTGAAGGAGATGCATGCCGAGGGCGTGGATCTCATGCTGCGGGTCGCCGAGCCTCCGGATTCGAGCCTCATTGCGCGGCGCGTCGCCACGATCCGGTTCGGCGTCTACGGCTCACCCGACTATCTCGAGCGCGCCGGCATACCCGCCGAACCCGACGATCTGCTGCGCCACCGTTGTCTCGTGTACTGGTATCCGGGATTCGGCAAGTCGCTGAACGAATGGATCTTCGAACGTCAGGGCGAGCGCAAGATAGTCACCATTACCGAGCCCGTGATCCTCACGGATGATCGCGAGGGATTGATGGAGGCGCTCCTGGGCGGCGCCGGGCTCTATCGAGGCGGCAACTTCGATCCGGCCCTTATCAAATCGGGGCGCCTGCGCCGGGTGCTCGCCGATTGGAACTGCCCGGGCGGCATTCCCGTCTACGCGATGTACCGCAGGACGCCTCGACTCGCCCCGAAGATCGCGGCGTTCCTCGAATTCGCGGCGGAGGCCTTCGCGGCCTTCGATCCGGAGGAGCTCACGCTGATCCACGAGAAGAGCTTCGCCGCCTCGCTCCCGCGCGGGCGCGCAAAGGCGCTGCGCAACACTTGAGAGAATGCGTCCCTTGGATCCTTGGGTCTGACTCCGAGGAGTTGAGAACACTCTGCGGTCTCCTGGGGTCTGACTTCAGAATGTGTTTGATTCAGCGGCAAATAAACGGAAATCGCCCGCATTGAGCTGGCGCCGCTGGATGAACCGCTCCGGATACGGCATGTCGGACGGTGAGGAGGTCTCATGGACACCGATCTGGACGGGATGTCGCGCGAAGCGCTGGTGGCCGAGGTGAAGAAGCTCCGGGCAGGCGTACGAGCGCACCGGGACAGCACGGGGCAGGACTTGTGCTGGCACCACCCGGCGCTGTGGTCGCTGCTGCCCGAGAAAACCGACCCCCTTCCCGTCGTACCCGAGTGGCCGCAGTTCCTGCGCGGCTGCGTGCGCTATCGCGAGTCGCTCGACGAGCAGCTTCCGCACGCGCCCCGAAGCGATGAACCGTACCGAAAGTAAGTTGCAATCTACCTCTAGAACAAGGCGAGGTCTCGCTTGTTCTGAGGACTGATTGCAGGACGCGCCGCCGACACCGGTCACGGGTCACCGGTCACTGGTCACCGAAGTCAGAGCTTGATCTTCGGGTCGAGCCAATCGCGCAGAGAATCCCCGAAGAGATTGAAGGCAAACACCCCCAGGCTGATCGCGATCCCCGGGAAGACGATCATCCACGGCGCCTGCTGGTAGAAGTCCGCGGCCGAGCCCGAGAGCATCAGCCCCCACGACGGCGTCGGCTCCGTCACTCCCAGTCCGAGGAAAGAGAGCGAGGCCTCGGCGAGTATCGCCTGCGCGACGAACGCGGTCAGCATGATGAGATAGGGCGCGACCACGTTGGGCACCATGTGCCGGAAGATGATGCGCGCGTGCGAATAGCCCGCCGCGCGTGCGGCGTCCACGTACGGCAGCTCGCGCACCGCGAGCGCCGAAGCCCGCACCACCCGCTCCACCCGCGGCAGCATCGGGATGGCGATGGCAATGATGAGGTTGATGTCGAGCCCCAGTACCACGTAATTGCCGAGCACCGCGACCACCGTGATCGCCAGCACGATGATGGGAAACGAGAGCAGCACGTCCATCACGCCCTGTATGATGAGATCGGTCTTGCCGCCGAAGTAGGCCGACACGACCCCGATCACCGCGCCTCCCGTCGAGCCCAGGAACGATGCGATGAAGCCGATCGCGAGCGCGGTGCGCGCGCCGTAGATGATGCGCGAGAGCACGTCGCGGCCGAAAGAATCCGTGCCGAGCCAATGTTCACCCGAGGGCGCCGCCAGCATCGCGCCGTAGTCCACCGTAAGCGGGTCGTACGGCGCGACCCACTGCGCGAACGCCGCGCAGATGCCCATCAGCACTATGACGACGAGCCCCGCGGCGCCGAGCGGCTGCTGGGTCATGAACAGCAATACAGGGTGCCGCCGTGCGGGGACCTTGTAGGCGATGGTGGGAGCGGCTGTGCTCATAGATCCGTCGTGCGTCAGCGGTCAGGAGTCAGGGGTGCCATGTCTCGGCTGGCGCTTGACGCCTGACGGGTTTTGAGTCCGCCTGACGCTGACCCCTGACGGCCGTTTAGCGATAGCGAATGCGTGGGTCGAGGAACGCATACAGCAGATCGATCACAAAGTTGATCAGCACGAAGAACACCGAAACCAGCAGCACCAGCGCCTGGATCATGGTGAAGTCGCTGCGCGCCACGGCCTGCACGAAGAGCTTGCCTATGCCGTTCAGGTTGAAGACCTGCTCGGTCACGACCAGCCCGCCGATGAGGAAGGCGAATTCGAGCCCGATCACGGTCACCACGGGCAGCATGGCGTTTCTCATCGCGTGGCGCGCGACGACGAGCCTTTCCATGACGCCCTTGGCGCGGGCGGTCCGGATGTAGTCCTCCTGCAGCACCTCCAGGATGGAGGAGCGCATCATGCGCGTGGACACCGCGGAATAGCGGTAGCCGACCGCGAGCGCGGGCCAGATCAGCTGCGACAGGTTCCCCCACGGGTCCTTCAGGAACGGCGTGAAAGTGAGCGGCGGTATCCAGTCGAACCACGTGAGGAGGAGCAGAATCACGATCATGCCCAGCCAGAACGAGGGCACCGCGAGCCCCGCGATGGAGAAGAGCCGGATCGACTGGTCGATCCAGGTGTCCTTGAAAATGGCCGAGAGCGTGCCGAGCGGCAGCGCCAGCAGCACCGCGAGGATCGTGGCCATGATCGCCACCTGTAGCGAGAGCTCGAGCCGGATCGCGATTTCATAGGTGACCGCCCTGCCGGTCCACATCGAATAGCCGAAATCCCCCTGCAGCAGCCCCCAGAACCATTTCGCGAACTGCACGTACATCGGCTGGTCGAGCCCGAGCCGCGCGCGCTCGGCCGCGATCACCTCGGGGGCGATGTTGGCGCCGCCCCCGTCGCCCAGCAGCATCGTCGCCACCGGGTCGCCCGGCATCAACCGCAGCAGGAAGAACACCAGCACCGCGACGCCGATCAGCGTCGGGATCATGAGGAGGAAGCGGTGGAAGATGAAGCGGAGCATGCAGGCCGAACGGCGTCTCAGATGAAGCGGTGCAGTTGAAGCGGATCAGGTAAAGCGATGTGGATCAAGCGGTACGGGTACAGCCGCCTCATCCGGGCTGCCGAACCTGCATCGCCCTACCTGGACCGCCGTATCTGCACCGCCCTATCTGACCCGCTGTTGTGGACCGATCACTGATCGAGCCACACATCCGTCAAATCCTGCCCCACGTAGTGGCTGGGCGTGATGTACCAGCCCCTCATCTGCTTGTGGTAGACGATGATGCGGTGCCACCAGATCGTCGGGATGGTATAGGCCTGTTCGAGCGCGCGCTTCTCGAACTCGCGCAGCAGGGCGTAGCGCTTCTTCTTGTCGAGCTCGCCCGATTGCTTGTCGAAGAGGTCGTCGAGCACGCGGTCGGTCTGCTGCGCGTAGTTGATGGTGGACCGGTCGTGCGACAGGTATTTCTGCAGCTGCAGGTTCGGCTCGTCCATGAAATCGCAGTTGAAGTCGAGCGCCGCGTCGAAAGCCGGGTTGTCGCGCTGCTGCGCCGCCAGGTAGAGCCGCGTCTCGAGTTGCTCGTGCTTGACGTTGACCCCGATCTGCCGCCACTGGTCGATCAGGAACACGCCGACCGGCGTGTACGGCATGGCGACGTTGCGGTTGGTGAGCGCGAACGTGAGATTGGGTACGCCCGCCGCCTGCAGGAGCTTCTTCGCCTCCGCGCGAGAAGCATTGATATCCCTGGAGAAGCCGGGATAGGTCAGGAGCTCCTTCTCATTCGCCGCGAGGTCGTAGCCGGGGCGCAGGATGCCGCCGACATGCCGCACCAGCGCGATCTTGGAGAGCGCCTGCGCGCCGCCCCAGCGGTCCACGGCGAGCGACAGCGCCTGGCGCACGCGCACGTCGTCGAAGGGCTTCTTCTTCGTGTTGAAGGTCACCACCAGCGAGCAGACCCAGGGCGTCTCCTGCACCGTCGCTTTCGGACCCAGCGTCTTCACGAGGCGGTCGCGATCGGCTGGCGAATGGCCGCGGAACTCGACGAGCACCTCTCCCGCCGCAAGCGCGTTCACCATCGGCGCACCGGCGATGAAGATGGCGTAATAGCCGTTCAGGTACGGCTTGCCTTTTTCGAAGTAGCCGTCGAACTTGCGGCCCGTCCAGTGCGAACCCGCGACGTGCTCGACGAAGGTGAAGGGCCCGGTTCCCATGATGTTGCGCTCCGGAAACTTCGGATCCTGCTTCAGTTTCGCGGCGCTGTACACGCAGTCCCACGGGCTCGCGAAGTTGGTCAGCATCGAGGCGTTGGTTTTCTTCAGCTTGAATACCACGGTCAGGGGATCAGGCGTCTCGATCGAGGCGATGTCGGCATAACTCGCCTGGCGGATCGAGAGTACGCCCTTGGCCGGATTGCGCAGGCGCTCGTAGGTGGCCTTGATGTCCTCGGAGGAGAAGGTCGAGCCGTCGTGGAACTTGACCCCCTTCTTGAGCTTGAAGGTGTAGGTCAGCCCGTCCTTGGCGACCGTCCACGACTCCGCGAGGTCGCCCTTGATCGCCGGGTACTTCTCGGTATCGAACTTGAGGAGCGTGTTGTAGTGCGGGCGCACCGGGTGGATGAACGCGAACGAGGTCTGCGCGTGGCAGTCGTAATTGGGCGGCTCCGCACCCACCGCGAACTTGAGCAGCCCGCCGGGCCGCGGCGTGTCGGCGCCGGTCGCCGCCATCGAGGAGGACAGCGCCACGGCGCCCAGCAGCAATGCAAGGTGTTGGTTCATGCTCCTCCTCCATTTTTTTGGAGACCTGTTTTCAGATCTTGATGCAGGCCGCGAAATGTCCCGGCCTGACCTCCCGCAATTCGGGAATCTTGATCTTACACTCTTCGCTCGCCATCGGGCAGCGCGTATGGAAGACGCAGCCCCGCGGCGGATTCAGCGGGCTCGGCACTTCGCCGCCGAGCACGCGGTACTCGCGCTCTGCTTCCAGCGCCGGGTCGGGAATCGGCACGGCGTCGAGCAGCGCGCGGGTGTACGGATGCAGCGGATCGGCGTAGAGCGTGTCGCGGTCCGCGACCTCCATCACCTTGCCGAGGTACATGACGATGACACGGTCGGAAATGTGCCGCACGACCGCGAGATCGTGCGCGATGAACAGATACGTCAGCCCGAATTTCTGCTGCAGATCTTCGAGCAGGTTGATGATCTGCGCCTGGATCGAGACGTCGAGCGCCGACACCGGCTCGTCGCACACGATGAACTCCGGCTGCATCGCCAGCGCCCGGGCGATGCCCACGCGCTGGCGCTGGCCGCCGGAGAGCTCGTGCGGGTAGCGCTCGGCCATGTACTCGAAGAGCCCCACCTGCGTGAGCAACTCGAGCACCTTCGCGCGCGCGGCCCTGCGGTCGGGCGCGAGGCGGTAGACCAGCATCGGCTCCGAGATGATCTCCCCGACGGTCATGCGCGGGTTCAACGAGCTGTACGGATCCTGGAAAATGACCTGCACCTTCCGGCGATAGTCCTTCAGGCGCTGCCCGGTCACGCGCGTCACGTTGGCGCCGTTGAACACGATCTCGCCGGCGGTCGCCTGCTCGAGCCGGAGCAGCGTGCGGCCCACCGTCGTCTTGCCGCAGCCGGATTCGCCTACCAGGCCGAGCGTCTCGCCGCGGTACACTTCGAAGGTGATTCCGTCCACGGCGCGCACCTCGAAGCGCGTGTTCTTGAAGATCTGGAAGCCCGCGCCGACCTCGAAGTAGGTCCGCAGGTCGTGCACCCTCAGGAGCGGCTGCGCGCGATCGACCTGCTTCGTCACCGACCGCTCCCGCCCTGCCTGCGCCAGCCCGAGCCCCTCCGGTCCGACCTGCGACATCTCTTTCGCGCGGATACAGGCCGAATGGCGATGCGGCTCCACTTCGACGATCTCCGGCAGCGCCGCGACGCATTCCGGGAGGCGCGCCGGACAACGCGGCGCGAACCGGCAACCGGGCGGCGGCTCGAGCAGGTTGGGCGGCAGGCCTTCTATCGTCTCGAGCTTGCGGCCGCGCGCGCGGTCGAGGCGCGGCACGGAACGCAGCAGCCCCGCCGTGTAGGGGTGCAGCGGTTTTTCGAACACGTTCCCCGCGCTGCCCTGCTCGGCCAGGCGCGCGGCGTACATCACGTTCACGCGATTGGCGTAGCGGGCGACGATGCCCAGGTTGTGCGTAATGAGGATGAGGGCGATCCCGAGATCGCGCGACAAATCCTTCATGAGCTTCAGGATCTGTGCCTGTATCGTCACGTCGAGCGCGGTCGTCGGCTCGTCGGCGATGATGAGCTTTGGGTTGCAGGAGAGCGCGATCGCGATCATGACGCGCTGGCGCATGCCGCCGGAGAACTGGTGCGGGTACTGATCGAGGCGGCGCTCGGGGTCGGGAATGCCGACCAGCTTCAAGAGCTCGGTGGCCCGCGCGCGTGCCTGCTGCTCTGTCATCCCGAGGTGTATCAACAGCGGCTCCATGATCTGGAAGCCGATGGTCAGCACGGGGTTCAACGAGGTCATCGGCTCCTGGAAGATCATCGCGATGTCGCGTCCGCGGATCGCGCGCATGTCGTCTTCCGGAAGATCGAGGAGGTTCACTCCCTGGAACAGGATGCGGCCGGCGACGATGCGGCCGGCGGGCTTCGCGAGGAGCCGCATGATGGCGAGCGAGGACACCGACTTGCCGCAGCCGGATTCGCCGACGAGCGCCACCGTCTCGCCGGGCCTGACCTTGTAGGAGATGCCTTCGACCGCGCGCACCACGCCGCGCGTGGTGACGAAGTGTACGTGCAGGTCCTCGACCTCCAGCAGCCATTCGCCCGCGCCGGCGCCGGGCGCGGCGGCGCCGCGCGCTACCGTAGTCTGATCCATCCCCCTCCGCTGAGACCTGCCTGGAAAATCGGACGCTTAGTACTGGTCCGGCAGGCTATTGACCACCATACGGATTGTCAAGTCTCGTCAAACCCGGACGCTGCGCGCCGGTTTAACTCTGCGCGTTCGAACAGACGAATGGCTCGCCGTTCAGCGCGCAGCGCCTCTGGCTAGCCACCAGAGTCAGTTCCTCAGGATTTCCTGTGGGCTTTCGACGACCACGACCGGGGGGGCCTCTGGCTCCGGCGCCGACCAGCTGATCTCTGCCCTGCCTTGCGCGGTACCCATGACCGTAACCTTGGGCTCCGTAGTCCGTGGCCCGGCTGGCTGGCTCGCCGCAGCCGCGCTTTCGGAGTCGCGCCGCTTCCTGTCCGCCTCGTACTTCGCGGTTTCCCGGTAACGCGCCGCATCGTCGAGCCGGACGATGGCCCGCGTCTCGGTACGGCCCTTCGGCTCTCCCTCGGCGCGAACTATCTGCGGCTGGACATCGCTCCTCGCCTGGACTTGAGCTTCAGACCTGCGCGCTGCCGCGGGTGCGCCGGGTTTCGCGCTGGACTTCACGGGATCGTCGATCCGGATGCGTTCGATCTGAATGGGTTCGCCGCGTTCCCCCGCTTCCATATCACCAGCGGCACGGGCCCTGACGAGCTCGACGGTATTGACCGGCACGGCCTGAGTCGAGGGGCCGGCCGCGTCGATGATACGGATGACGGCGGAGGCGCGCTCCTCCGGATTGTCGTTGGCCCCGCCCTGGATCGCGACGGGCCCGCTCACGCCGCCGGTCGCAGTCGTTTGTGCCGACACGGATGCGGCACTCCAAGCCGCGATAACCGCGGCCGCGAGGACGGCGTGTTTTGTTCTCAGCATGACACTCTCCAGATGGATGAAGGCTACCCTGCGAATGAGCAAGGCCCGTGCCATCCACCGAAGCCTTATGAATTCAACGATTTGGAAGACGACGCCGACACGCACCGTCACCCTGCCGCGACGGGCTCGCCGGCGGACCGCCGGAATCCCTGATGCGGCAGCCGGTTAGCGCGTCGTAAACCGGCGACGCGCAAAAAAAAGCCGCAGGAGCCAAGACTCCTGCGGCTGCATGCACCGTCTTTCCCCGGGGAGGGAGGAAGGGAATGGGAAAGACGATCACATGACTACCGAACCTCTGTGTCAGCGGGCCGCGCTGAACGCTTCATTCACCTTGGCTTCTCGCTTACCTTGGCTGCTTCCCAAAGCAATGCGCATGCCATTCACAGGAGTCCTGTCGATTCAATCGATTGGAACGCGCGTGTGCAAACACAGACGTCGCTCCGGCGCGACATCCACGCAGCCGAATGACGGGAAACGTCTACCGGCCAGCGAGTTAGCTGTGTCGCGGCGCGGCGACGCGGGAGCTATGATTCGACGCTGCTGGCACTGCTTCGCCAGAGCAAGGGAGCGATCAACATGCGCTGTCTCATACGGAAAGCGGGGCTCGCGCTGGGGCTGCTTGCCGTGTCCGCCGCCGTCCTCGCGCAAGGCTACCCGCAGAAAACGATCCGCTTCGTCGTACCTTTTCCCCCGGGAGGCGCGACCGACGCACTGGCGCGCATACTCGGCGAAAGAATGTCCGATGCCTGGAAGCAGCCGGTGCTGATCGACAATCGCGCCGGCGCCGGCGGCAACATCGCCGCCGAGATCGTCGCGAAATCCCCGGCCGATGGCTACACCATCATCATCGTGGGAATGTCGCACGCGGCCAACCTCGCGCTGTACTCGAAGCTGGCCTACCACCCCGTGCGGGACTTCGCTCCGGTCACGCAGGCAGTGGCCATGAACATGTTTCTCGTCGTCCATCCATCGCTGCCCGTCAAGTCGGTCAAGGAGCTGATCGCGCTCGCCAAAACAAAACCCGGCGCGTTGAACTACGGCTCCGGCGGCAGCGGCAGCACGCCGCACATGGCGATGGAATTGTTCAAGAGCCTCGCCGGGGTGGACCTGGTACACGTGCCGTACAAGGGCACGCAGTCGGTGATCGGCATCATGCGCGGCGAAGCAGCCATGTTGTTCGAGAACCTGATCTCGGTCGGCGCGCACGTCCAGTCCGGCAAGCTGCGCGCGCTGGCGGTCGGCGCGACGAAGCGCAGCGGAGCGATGCCGGAGCTGCCGACCGTCGCGGAAGCCGGCGTGCCCGGCTACGAGATGGCGGCGTGGTTCGGGGTACTCGCGCCCGCCGGCACGCCGAGGCCCGTCATTGCGGCCCTCCAGCGGGAGATGGCGGGCACGCTGAAACAGCCGGAGGTCAGGGAACGCTTCGCGAAGCTGGGGGCCGAGCCCGTGGGCAGCACGCCGGAGGAGTTCGACGCGCTCATCAAGTCCGAGATCGCGAAGTGGGGGAAAGTGGTCAAGGAAGCCGGACTAAAGGCCGACTGAAAAAGCGGGCCAGATAGTGCGGTTCAGGTGAAGCGGTTCAGGTGAAGCGGTTCAGCTAAAGCGGGTCAACCAAAGTTTAGCGGTGGAGTTCGCTGTATCTGCACCGCTGTATCTGCACCGCTGTATCTGCGCCGCCGCATCTGAGACGCTGTTACGCCAAGGCTCGCTCGAGCACCCGAGCGACATGCACCGCTGCGCGTCCCGTCCCATCGTGGATCTGGTGCCGGCAGCTCGTCCCGTCCGCCACGATCAACGCATTGGCATCCGCCGCCCGCACGGCCGGCAGCAGCGCGAGCTCCGCCATCTTCATCGATACGTCGTAGTGCCCGGCGTCGTAGCCGAAGCTGCCGGCCATTCCGCAGCAGCTCGACTCGATCGTCTCGACCGCGAGCCCGGGCACGAACGCGAGCACCCGCTGCACGTCGGGCATGACCGCAAAGGCTTTCTGGTGGCAATGACCGTGCAACAGCGCCTTTTTCTGCGGCAGGGGCTTCAACGCGAGATTCAACCGGCCCGCCACTGCCTCGCGCGCAAGAAACTCCTCGAACAGGCACGCGTTAGCCGCGAGCTTCTGCGCGTCGCCGCCGGGCAGCAGGGAGAGGAACTCGTCGCGCAGTCCCAGCAGGCACGAGGGCTCGAGCCCGATGATGGGCATGCCCTGGTCCAGCGCCGGCCGGAGCGCCTCGATCATGCGGCGCGCTTCCGCTTTCGCTTCGTCCACCAGCCCGCTTGCGAGGAACGTGCGGCCGCAGCACAGCGGCCGGCCCCCGTCGACGGCTTGCGGCAGATGCACCTGATAGCCCGCCGCATTCAGCACCGCCAGCGCGGCCCGCGCGTTCTCCGGCTCGAAGTAGCGGTTGAAGGTGTCCACCAGCAGCACGACCGGTCGTCCGTTGCCCCCTGCCGTTTCATCCATGAACGCGTCGCCGCGCCAGCCCGGCAGCGAGCGCTGCGGCGCAAATCCGAAATGCGCCTTGAATGTCTGCTGCAGCGGGTTCACCAGAAACGAGAAGCGAGAAGCGAGGGACGCGTACCTCGGCAGGTACGCCACGAGACGGTCTTTCAGCGTCATCCCGTGGCGCTGTCGGTAGTGGTACAGGAATTCCACCTTCATCTTCGCCATGTCCACGCCGGTCGGGCACTCGCGCTTGCAGCCCTTGCACGAGACGCACAGGTCCATCGCCGCGTACACTTCTTCGGACGCGAGAGGATCCTCGTTCCCGCGGCCTTCCAGTTGCCCGGAGAGCGCGAGGCGCAGCGTATTCGCGCGCCCGCGCGTCAGATGCTGCTCCTCGCGCGTGACGCGGTACGACGGGCACATGGTGCCGGCGTCGAACTTGCGGCAGTGCCCGTTGTTGTTGCACATCTCCACTGCCTTATCGAGGCCACCCCACTCGCTCCAGTCGAGCGCGGTGCGGATGGGAATGGTCCGGTAATCCGGCTTGTAGCGGAACAGCGCGCGGTCGTCCTGGCTCGTCGGGCGCACGATCTTGCCGGGATTCAACAACCCGTTCGGATCGAAGATGTCCTTGATCTCCTCGAACGCCCGCGTCAGCTTCGGACCGAAGAAAGGCGCTATCCATTCCGAGCGCACCAGACCGTCGCCGTGCTCGCCGGAATACGAGCCCTTGTAGCGCCGGACGAGCTCCGCCGCCTCCTCGGCAATGGCGCGCATCTGCTTCGCGCCCTCCCGGCGCATGTCGAGCACCGGGCGCACGTGGAGGCAGCCGACGGAGGCGTGCGCGTACCAGGTGCCTTTCGTTCCGTGCTTCTCGAAAACGCGCGTCAACTGGTCGGTGTACTCGGCAAGGTGCTCGAGCGGAACCGCGCAGTCCTCGATGAAGGAAACGGGCTTGCCGTCGCCCTTCATCGACATCATGATATTGAGTCCCGCCTTGCGCACTTCCCAGAAGTCGCGCTGCAGGGCGGGATCGGTCACTTCGACCACGCTCCCCGGCAGGCCCAGGTCGCCCATCAATTCGACGAGCTGCTTCAGGCGGCGCAGCTGCTCGTCGCGCTCGTCGCCGGCAAACTCCACCAGCAGGATCGCGTCCGGATCGCCTTTGACGCACTGGTCCACCGTGGCGCGGAACGCGGGATTGCCGCGCGCGAGACCGATCATCGTGCGATCCACCAGCTCCACGGCAGCCGGGCCGAGCTTGACGATATGCTGCGGCGCCTCCATCGAGCGGTAAAAGGTCTGGAAGTGACAGATGCCCAGCGTCTTGTGCTTCGGCAGGGGCGACAGGTTGAGTTGCAGGCGGCGCGACCACGCCAGCGTGCCTTCGGAGCCCACCAGGAGATGCGCCATATTGAAGGGCGAAGGCAGCAGCATGTCGAGGTTGTAGCCGCCGACCCGGCGCAGGAGCTTCGGCACGCGGTGCTCGATCTCCTCTGCCTCGCGCGCCGCAATCGCGCGGATTTTCTTCACGAGCTCGACGTAGCCGCTCGGTCCGGCAAGCTTGCTCACATCGTCCGGCACCGCGCCGAAGGCATATTCCGCGCCATCGGCCATCACGGCGTCGATGGCGCCGACGTTGTGCACCATGTTGCCGTAGCGAATCGAGCGCGAGCCGCAGGAATTGTTGCCGGCCATCCCGCCGAGCGTCGCCTGCGCACTCGTGGAAACGTCTACGGGATACCACAAGCCGTGCGGCCTGAGGAAAGCGTTCAACTGGTCGAGCACGACGCCCGGCTGCACGGTCACGGTGCGCGCGTCCTTGTCGAACGCCAGCACCTGGTTCAGATGCCGGGAGTGATCGATGACGAGCGCCGCGCCCACCGTCTGGCCGCATTGCGAGGTGCCTCCGCCGCGCGGCAGGACCGGCACGCCCTCATCTATTGCGATGTGGAAGGCGGCAAGCGCGTCCTCCTCCGTCCGCGGCACGACCACGCCCACCGGCTCGATCTGGTAAATCGACGCATCCGTCGAATAGCGCCCGCGCGAGGCTGCATCGAACAGTACTTCGCCGCGCACCTCGCGCCGCAATCGAGCTGCCAGGGCCGGGTCGCCGGGTGAGAGTCTGGGCATCGCCGTCAAAAGGATGAAGAGTGAGCCGGGAATTCGAGCAACGTGCCTGTGCACGTTCGAGCCGGCGAACGCCCGACGCGATGCAGCGCGGCGGGCCGGGGTCGAAGACCAACGTGGAAGGATGACCTGGTCTTGTCAGTCGAGCGGGTCATCCTTCATCCTTCCGCCTTCATCCTTTGGTGTTTCATGGCTCGCGACGGGTGTGCCTATAATAGCGCACCCCACTCGGAGACGACCCATGAAGCACCAGAGCGGCCGCCATTTCCTGCAGATCCCCGGTCCCACGAACGTGCCGGATCGCGTGCTGCGCGCGATCGACAGCGCGACGGTGGATCACCGCGGTCCCGAGTTCCAGCAGATGGCGAAGGAAGTGCTGGCGGGATTGAAACAGGTGTTCGGGACGAAATCCCCGGTAGTGATATTCCCGGCCTCCGGGACGGGCGCGTGGGAAGCGGCGCTCGTGAACACGCTCTCGCCCGGCGACAGGGTGCTCATGTACGAGACCGGGCATTTCGCCACGTTGTGGCAGAGCATGGCCGCCAGGCTCGGCCTGGTTCCCGAGTTTGTGGAGGGCGACTGGAGAAGGGGCGCCGATCCGGCGCGCATCGAGGCCCGCCTCGCAGACGACAAGAAGCACGCCATCAAGGCGGTGTGCGTCGTGCACAACGAGACCTCCACCGGCGTCACGTCGCGGGTGGACGAAGTGCGGAAGGCGATCGACCGCGCAAAGCACCCCGCTCTCTTCATGGTGGACACGATTTCGTCGCTCGCCTCCATCGATTACCGCCACGACGAATGGGGCGTGGACGTGACGGTAGCGGGCTCGCAGAAAGGCCTGATGCTCCCGCCCGGCCTGTCGTTCAACGCGGTGTCCGACAAGGCGCTGGCGGCCGGGAAGAGCGCGAAGCTCGCGCGCTCGTACTGGAGCTGGGAAGAGATGATCGCCGCCAACAAGGACGGCTGGTTTCCGTACACGCCGGCGACCAATCTGCTCTACGGCCTGCGCGTTTCGCTCAGGATGCTGGTCGAGGAGGAAGGGCTGGAGAACGTTTTCAAGCGCCACGACCGCCACGCGGAGGCCGCGCGCCGCGCCGTGCGCGCGTGGGGCCTGGAGATCTATTGCGCCAACCCGGCGGAATACTCGAGCTCCCTCACCGCAGTGCTGATGCCGGACGGCCATAGCGAGATCGCGTTCCGCAACGTCGTGCTGGAGCACTTCAACCTGTCGCTGGGCTCCGGTCTGACGAAGCTGCGCGACAAGGTGTTCCGCATCGGGCATCTCGGAGACTTCAACGACCTCATGCTCTGCGGGACTTTGTGCGGCATCGAGATGGGGCTGGAGCGCGCCGGTGTGCCCCACCAGAAGGGCGGCGTGGACGCCGCCCTGCAGTACCTCGCGGCGCCGGACAGCGCCGCCAGCAGGAAGCGTGCGGCGGCCTGAGCGCTGCTCGAAAGGATGAAGGATGAACGTGGAAGGATGACCTGGTTTTTCAGTAAAGAGTAAAGCGGGTCATCCTTCATCCTTCCGCCTTCATCCTTCGCCCCGACTTATCCACTGCCCCGAAAGTATCCCGTCCATGAAGCTACGCGATCGTATTGGTATAGATATCAGCCGCCGCCTGAAGCTCGAGGACGCCATCGAGTGGGCGGCGAAGAACGAGCTGCGTCACATCGACATCCAGCTCGACGTCGGAGAGAACGCGCTGCCGAAATTCGACACGAAGCGCTGCGCGGGCGTGCGCAAGCTCCTCGACAAGCACGGCATCGGCCTGGGACTCCATAGCAATTCCGCGGTGAACGTCGCCGAGTACTCCCCCATAGTCTCCGACGCCGTGACCGACTACCTCAAGCGCTACGTCGACATGGTCCCGAAGCTCGGCGCGAGCTGGACAGAGATGCACGCGGGCTACCACTTCACGAGGGACAAGGAACGGCGGATGGCGGCCGGCCGGGAACGGCTCAAGCGCGTCGTGGAGTACGCCGGGAAGAAAAAGGCGCTGGTGCTGCTCGAGAATCTCAACAAGGAGCCCGCGGACGCCGAAGTCCATTACCTCGCGCATACCGTCGAGGAGTGGCAGTACTACTGGGACATCAAGGCGCCGAATTTCAGGCTGTGCTTTACGGTGAATCACGCGCATCTCGTTCCGGAAGGCATGGAGGGTTTCATCGAGGCGCTCAACTTCAAGCGGGTCGGCGAGGTCAGGCTTGCCGACACCTGGAGGAACGGCTACGAAATCCACCTGGCGCCGGGCAAGGGCGACATGGATTTCGGCACGATGTTCAAGCTGATCGAGGGCAAGGGCTATCGTGGCTACTACACCAACGCCTTCGCCGATCTCGATGTCATGCTCGCCGGACGCGACTACCTGGTGGAAAAGGCGCGCGCTGCGGGCGTCAAGGTCGACTGACGTCGAACAAGGATGAGGGATGAAGGATGAGGGATGACCCGGCAGGGCTGAGCAAGGTCATCCTTCCACGTTCCACGTTCATCCTTCAGGGATAGCCGACCATGCTTCGTTCTGCCATCACTACGCTCATCTCCGTACTGTGCGTGCTGGCTCCGGCATCGACCGCGGCAGCCGACCGCTACCCGACCCGCCCGATCCGCCTCATCGTCGCGTTCGCACCAGGCGGGGGAAACGACATCGCCGCGCGGAGTCTGACCGACGGGCTCGCCAGGGACCTGGGCCAGATGGTGATCGTGGACAACCGTCCGGGCGCGGGCAGCGTGCTCGGCACCGAGATAGCCGCCCGGGCAAGCGCCGACGGCTACACGTTGCTCATGGGCAACGTCGCGATGGCCTTCAACGTGGCGCTCTACCGTAAGCTGCCGTTCGATACGCTGCGCGACTTCGCGCCGATCTCTCGCGTTGCCGATCAGCCCAACATCCTGGTCGCGCATGCCGCGCTGCCCGCGAAGTCGTTCAAGGAATTCGTCGCCCTCGCGCGCGCGCAGCCGGGGAAGCTCACTTACGGGTCGGCGGGACTGGGCTCCGGCACGCATCTCGCGATGGAGCTGCTCATGATGTCGCAGGGGTTGAGCTTGGTCCACGTGCCGTACAAAGGCATCGGGCCCGCGGTGACGGCGGTCGCCGGCAACCAGATTTCCGTGCTCCTCTCGACTTTCGCGTCAGCGCTACCGCACGTGAAAGCGGAGCGCCTGCGCGCGTACGGGGTAACCAGCCAGAAGCGCGCCGCGACGCTCCCCGAGGTGCCGACGCTCGCGGAGGCGGGCGTGCCCGGATACGAGTACACCACGTGGTACGGACTGCTCGCGCCGGCCGGCGTGCCGCGGCCCATCGTCGAGCGGCTCAACAAGGCCACCGCCGCCGCGCTGGCGAACCCCGAGATCCAGCAGCGCTTCGTCTCGCAGGGGCTGGACCCGAGGACGTCCACCCCGGCCGACTACGCGGCGCTCTTCAAGTCCGAAGTGGAGAAGTGGACCAGGGTCGTGCGCGAAGCGAAGATCGAGCAGCAGTAGCCGCGTAGCAAACGTCCGGGTCAATCCCACGACCGGTCGCCCTCCATCCCGCAACCTCCGCCGAGGCCCTTCCGGCGCCGCGGGGAAGTCTATATCCTGAGATCGTCGCTCATATTCTGGACCCCTGGTCCGGAGTTGGCGCGCCAACGTTTCCGTCCCCAGCCGGCCGGAACGCCAAAACAGTTCAGGAGGAGAAGACCATGCTTCGTCCCGCCAGCTTTTCCCTGTTCCAGGCACTGCTGTGCGCGTCGTTCGCCGCTCCGGCCGCAGCCGCCGACGACTACCCTAACCGACCGATACGCCTCATCGTGCCGTTCGCGCCGGGCGGCGGTACCGACATCAACGCGCGCATCCTGTCCGATCCGATCGGAAAGACGCTCGGCCAGACGATCGTCATCGACAACCGGCCTGGCGCCGGCAGCAGCATCGGCTCCGACATCGCCGCGAAGTCCGTCCCCGACGGCTATACGCTGCTCCTCGGCACGATCAGCCTCACCATCAACCCGGCGGTCTACAAGAAGCTGCCGTTCGACGCCCAGCGCGATCTCATTCCGATCACGCAGGTGTCGGACCAGCCGAGCATACTCGTGGTGCATCCATCGCTCCCTGCGAAAACGTTCCAGGATTTCATCGCGCTCGCGCGCGCGCAGTCGGGAAAGGTCACCTTCGGCAGCGCGGGCCACGGCACCGGCTCGCATCTCGCGACGACGCTTCTGATGCTCAACATCAACGCGGAAGGGATACACGTGCCGTTCAAGGGAACCGGCCCGGCTCTGAATGCGCTCCTTTCGAACGAGCTCACGATCTACATGTCGACCTTCGCGTCCGCGTTGCCGCACGTCAAGTCGGAGCGCCTGCGCCCGTACGCGGTGACGACCTCCTACCGCGCGGGACCGCTGCCCGACGTGCCCACGCTTCAGGAATCGGGCATGAAAGATTTCGAATACGCCGCCTGGTACGGCATGTTCGCGCCGGCGGGCACGCCGCGCCACATTATCGACAAGGTCTACAAGGCGACGGTCGGCGCGCTGGAATCGCCGATGGTGAAACGCCTTTACATCGAGCAGGGCCTGAACGCCAAGCCGAACACCCCCGCACAGTTCGCCGAGTACATGGCTTCCGAGAAGAAGAAATGGGCGAGCGTCGTGCGCCGGGCGAATATCCAGCAGCTCTAGCGTGGCAGAATAGCCGGCACCCCCGCACATACAGGAGGAGCAAACCGTGCGCCACCGACTGGCAGTCGCTGCACTTGCCGCGGCGCTCGCCTGTCCGCAGCCTGCGACGAGCGCCGAGCAATACCCGGCGCGGCCGGTGCGCATGGTTGCGCCGTTTCCGCCCGGAGGCGGCGCCGACATCACCGGGCGCATACTCGCCGACGGACTCGGGCCGGCGCTCGGCCAGACCGTGGTCGTGGACAACCGCGGTGGCGCCGCGAGCATACTCGGCACCGACATCGTCACCAAGGCCGCGCCCGACGGCTACACCCTGCTGCTCGGTCCCATCAGCCTGGCTTTCAACGCCGCCCTATATCGCAAGCTCCCGTACGACGCGCTGCGCGACCTGGCCCCGATCTCGCTCGTCGCCGACCAGCCCAATATCCTGGTCGCCCATCCCTCCGTGCCCGCGAAGTCGTTCAAGGAATTCATCGCGCTTGCGCGCGCGCAGCCCGGCAAGTTCACCTACGGCTCGGCCGGCAGCGGCACGGGCACGCACCTCGCGATGGAGCTCCTGCTCATGTCGCAGAAGGTGGTGATGGTGCACGTGCCGTACAAGGGCGCCGCGCCCGCGCTGACCGGCGTCATCGGCAACGAAGTCTCGGCGTTCCTCTCCACCTTCGCTTCCGCGCTGCCTCTTGTGAAGTCCGAGCGGCTGCGTGCGTTCGGCGTGACCTCCGCGCAGCGCGCCGCCACCTTGCCCGATACTCCCACGATCGCGGAGGCGGGGGTTCCCGGCTACGAGTACACCACCTGGTACGGCTTCCTCGCGCCTGCCGGCACCCCGCGCGCCATCGTCGAGAAACTGAACCGCGCCACCGTCGAGGTGCTGGGCTCGCCGAAGGTCGCCGAGCGTTACGTGGGGCAGGGCCTGACGCCGATTCCTTCCACGCCCGCTCGATTCGCCGATCACTTGAAGAGAGAAACCGAGAAGTGGACGAAGGTGGTGCGCGACGCGAAGATTCCACTCCAGTAGCGTCATGCTACGTAGCGCGCTTACCTTGCTGCTCCTGGCCCTGCTCGCAGCGCCCGCGGCCGCGGCCGAACGCTACCCCGCAAGGCCGATCCGCCTCGTCGTGCCAGCCGCGCCCGGCGGCGGCACCGACATCATCGCGCGCATCCTCGCCGACGCGCTGGCGCCGGCGCTCGGCCAGACGGTCGTGGTGGACAACCGCGCGGGGGCGGGAACCACGCTCGGCGCCGACATCGTCTCCAAGGCTGCGCCCGACGGCCACGTTCTGCTCATTTCGCCAAACGCCCTGGCGTTCAACGTCGCGCTATACCGGAAGCTGCCCTACGACACGCTGCGCGATTTCGCTCCCATCGCGCTCGTCGCGGACCAGCCCAACATCCTGGTCGTCCATCCGTCGCTGCCCGCGAAGACCTTCCAGGACTTCATCGCGCTCGCGCGCTCGCAGCCGGGCAAGCTCGTCTACGGCTCCGGCGGGACCGGTGTCGGCTCGCATCTCGCGATGGAGTTGCTGCTCCTGTCCCGGAAGATAGAGCTCGTGCACGTGCCGTACAAGGGCGTCGGGCCGGCCGTCACCGCATTGCTCGGCAATGAGGTCTCCGCGCTCCTGTCGACCTTCGCCTCGGCGCTCCCGCACGTAAAGTCCGGCCGGCTGCGCGCGCTCGGCGTCACCTCCGCCCAGCGCGCTCCCGCGCTGCCCGATACCCCCACCATCGCCGAATCGGGCGTTCCCGGTTACGAGTACGGCACCTGGTACGGCCTGCTCGCCCCGGCGGGCACACCGCGCGCGACCATCGAAAGATTGAACCGCGTCACCGTCGAGGCGCTCGCTTCCCCGAAGACCGCGGAGCGCTTGCTCGGCCAAGGTCTCACGCCGACCCCTTCCACGTCCGCGGAATTCAGCGCGCGCCTTAAGTCCGAAACCGGGAAATGGATCCGGGTCGTGCGCGAAGCGAAGATTCCGCAGCAATGACGGCTGACCAGTGACCGGTGACCGGTGACCGGTGACCAGTGCAGGGTATATAGTGACCCGCGGCAGAACGAACGGGGTGCACAGAAGCTGAGTCGCCCAAAAAAGCACTCAGGAGGAGCGTCATGAAGATCGGCATCACCATTGCCGCCGCGATGGCGGCGCTGCTTGCATCCATTGCAGATGCGCAGACTTATCCGCAGAAGACCATACGGGTAGTGGTCGGCTTCGCTCCCGGCGGCGGCACCGACATCGTCGCGCGCATCATCGGCGCCAAGCTCTCCGAGACCTGGGGCCAGCCGGTGGTGGTGGACAACCGCGCGGGCGCGACCGGGACGATCGGCGCCGACATCGTTGCGAAATCGCCGCCCGACGGCTACACGCTGATCATGGGGCACGTGAATTCACACGGCATCGCGCCCAACCTCTTCAAGAAACTGCCGTACGACGCGCAGCGGGATTTCGCGATGGTCGCGTACGTCGGCTACGTGCCCAACGTGCTCGTGGTGCACCCGTCGATCCCGGCAAGGAACGTGAAGGAGCTGATCGCGATCGCCAAGGCGCGGCCGGGCCAGATGAGCTACGCCTCGTCGGGCGTCGGCAGCACGCAGCACCTCGCGGGTGAGATGCTGAAGCTCCTCGCCGGCATCGACATCCTGCACGTGCCGTACAAGGGCAGCGGCCCGGCCGTGGTGGACCTGATTGCGGGACACGTCGTCATGAACTTCGACACCATGCCGCCGGTGCTGCCGCATATCCGGTCCGGCAGGATGCGCGCCCTCGCCGTCACCACCCCGAAGCGCGCCGGCCCGTTGCCGGACGTGCCGACGATGGTCGAAAGCGGCCTCAAGGGCTTCGAGATGACGAACTGGTACGGCGTGATGGCGCCGGCGAAAACGCCGCGCGAGGTCGTGGCGAAGCTGAACGGAGAAATAAACAAGATCATGGGGCTGCCCGAGCAGAAGGCCAAGCTCGAGGAGGTCGGCACGCAGCTCGACCCGATCAGCACCGAGCAGTTCACGAAGTTCCTCGCGAGCGAGATCGCCAAGTACGCGAAGCTCGTCAAGGCGAGCGGGGTGACTATAGAACAGTGACCGGTGGGAGAGCCGGGAAAGGATGAAGGCGGAAGGATGAAGGATGACCGTCAAGCTTCGCTTGACAGCATTCGTCCTGGCCTTTCACTGACGTCCGGCCAGACTCCGCCCGGACGTGGTGCAAGGGCCGGACTTGGTGAGTACACGCGGTAGCGTGGGGTCATCCTTCCACGTTCATCCTTCATCCTTCGGTTTTCAGTCGACCTTCGCCCCCGACGTCTTGACGGCGCGCGACCACCTGGCGGCTTCGCTCGCGATGAATGCGGCAAATTCCTCGGGCGTGTTGCCGCGCGCCTGGAGGCCCTGGTTGAAAAGGCCGTCGCGCACTTCCTTCGTCTGCAGGGCCTTCACCGCCTCTGCGTTCAGGCGCTTCACCACGTCGGCCGGGGTCCCGCGCGGCGCAACGAGCCCCATCCACGCGACGACCTCGTATCCCGGCAGCCCCGCCTCCGCGGCAGTGGGGAGATCGGGAAGCTGGGGATGCCGCTGCGCGGCGGCGACGGCGAGGGGCCTGATTCTCCCCGCCTGGACGTGCTGCGCCATCGGGTAGAGCTGCTCGACCATCACCTGTATGCGTCCCGTGAGCAGATCGATCACCGCGGCGGCCGCGCCCTTGAAGGGAACGTGAACCAACTTCACGCCGGCGGCGGTGTTGAGCATCTCCCCGCCGATGTGCAGGGGCGTGCCGCTCCCGCCGGAGCCGAAGTTCAGCTCTCCCGGCTTCGCCTTCGCGAGCGCGATCAGCTCCTTCAGCGATCTCGCGGGCAGCGAGGGATGCACCACGATGAGGAACGGCGCCGTCGCGATCAGGGTCACGGGCGCGAACGACAGCGGATCGTAGCCGGGATTCGCGTAGAGGCTGGGCGAGATGCTGAGCGTGGTCGTGCTCGCGAGGAGCAGCGTGTAGCCGTCGCCCGGCGCCTTCGACGCCGCGGCGGCCCCGATCGTGCCCCCCGCCCCGGGGCGGTTCTCGACGATCACCTGCTGGTTGAGCCCCGCTGCAAGATGCTGCGCCATCGTGCGCGCCAGGAAATCGGGCGGCCCGCCCGGCGCCAGCGGCACGATGATTCTGACCGTTTTCGCGGGATACCCCTGCGCCCATGCGCCGGCATGCCAGAGGATGGACGGCACCGGGAGCGCGAACACCAGCACTGTGAGTCGACGTGCAAAGGTGGCTGTATCCCTCATCGATCCTCCGCGTCGAAGCGAGCCGTCGCAGTGGCGCATAGAATAGACCCGGAACCGAATGCTTGTCATATTCCGGACCGGTATTGAAGGGCAGGTAAGGCACATCAGGCTTCTGATCGCATCGCTGTTGCAGCTATCGATCGGGATCGCGATGCTGCTCACGCCCGTCCACGCCTGGACGCAGGCCGACTATGCCCGCGAGCAGCGCTGGGCGGACGAGATAGCCCCCGCCATCGTCGTCGGCGATCCGGTGCGGCTCGAGTCGAGGTCGGGCCGCAAATTCCTCGCGATCTACACGGCCGCGCCGAAAGCCGGCGGCGGCGTCATCGTCGTGCACGGACTGGGCGTGCACCCGGACTGGGGCCTCATCGGCACGCTGCGCAGCCGTCTGCCGGAGCACGGCTACGCCACCCTCTCCGTGCAGATGCCCGTGCTCGCGGCGGGCGCGCCCGGCGAGCAATACCCGCCGCTCTTCCCGGAAGCGGCCGAGCGCCTGGCCGCCGCGGTTACGCATCTGCACGGCAAAGGGTTTGAGAAGATCGCGATCGTGTCCCACAGCATGGGCGCGCGCATGAGCAACTATTTTCTGAGCCACGCGGCGAACGCGGGGGTGGCCGCGTGGATCGCGATCGGGCTGCCCGGCCTCGTCAGCGAACCCGCTGCCGTGAAGATTCCCGTCCTCGACCTCTACGGCGAGAAGGACTACGCGGCCGTGCTCGGCAACGCGGGGACGCGCGCCACCGCCCTCCGGGGCATCCGCGGTTCGGCGCAGGTGGAGGTCGCCGGTGCCGACCATTTCTTCGCCGGCCGGGAGGACGAGCTCGTACGGCAGGTCAGACTTTTCCTCGAAAGGCGCCTGCGGTAGTAAGCTTACGTGCGTGCAGTGGCCCCTCGCACTTACCACCCCGCTGTTGCTCGCCGGCGAGCCGAGCCGCGGCCACCGTGCGGCCTGGGCAGTGGCGTGCGGCGCGCTGGTGGGCGTGATCGCCTTCGTCGACTACGTCACCGGCTACGAGCTGAACCTTTCCATTCTGTACCTCGCGACGGTGTGTCTCGCCACCTGGATGCTGGGACGCACCGCCGGCATCGTGTTCTCGCTCGCCGCGGTGGCCGCGTGGCTCGTCGTCGATATCTTCACGTCCCACGGCTACACGCACTGGTTCTACCGCTACTGGGAAATGGTGATACGGATTGTCACGTGGCTCGGCTTCGCGCTGCTGCTCGACCGGTTGAAGACCGCGCTGGCGCATGCCGACGAGCGCTTCGTGACGGTGCTGGCGCGCCTCGATGCGGCGGTCTACGTCGCGGATTCCGAGTCGGGCGCGCTGCTCTACATGAACCATCATTGCGAGGAGGCGTTCGGGCGCGGCCTCACCAACGTGCGCGAAATCGAGCGGCGCTGGCACGCGGCGGGCGCCGCGTACCGTCCGCTGTCCGCGGGCGCGGGCGGTCCGCAGCAGGAACTGCAGGACTCCGTGTCCGGCCGCTGGTACCTGCTGGCGGCGCGCGCCATAAGATGGATCGACGGGCGGCCCGTGGGCCTCTACATCGCGACCGACGTGACCGACCGCAAGCGCACGGAGGAGCTCGCCCGCCGGCAGGAGGAGCGCCTCGAGATGACTTCGCGCCTCACCACGCTGGGCGAGATGGCCTCCACGCTGGCGCACGAGATCAACCAGCCGCTGACCGCCATTGCCAGCTACTGCATGGGCTGCGTGCGGCGGCTGCGTTCGGGCGAATGGAAGCGCGAGGACCTGCTCGACGCGCTGCAGAAATGCGCGGCCCAGGCCGAGCGCGCCGGCGGCATCATCCAGCGCGTGCGCGAATACCTGCGCAAGCGTGACCCCGCGCCCACCGCGTGCGACGTCAATGCGCTGATCGCTTCGGTGACAGGCATGATCGAGGCTGAAGCGGCGCGGCGCGGCGCGCGCGTGCGGCTGGCTCTCGACCCGCAGGTGCCGGCCATCCTCGCGGATCGCATCATGATCGAGCAGGTGCTCCTGAACCTCGCGAAGAACGGCCTCGAAGCGATGCAGCACACGCCCGCCGGCACCCGCGAGATCACCATCGCAACCACCTCCGACGAACGCAACCTGGTGAGCGTGGAAGTCTCCGATTGCGGCAGCGGCCTGCCTCCCCAGTTGAGGGAGAATCTCTTCGTGCCGTTCTTCACGACCAAGCCCGAGGGCATGGGCATGGGGCTCAACATCTGCCGCTCGATCGTCGAGCGCCACGGCGGGCGGCTCACGGCAGCGCCCGATCCCGGCGGCGGAACCCGCATGCGCTTCACCCTGCCGGCGGCGCGCCCGTGACCGGCACCGCGCGCACCGGCCCCGTCTACGTCGTGGACGACGACGACGCGCTGCGTGATGCGCTGCGCTTTCTCCTGGAGTCCGCAGGCTACAGCGCCGAGACCTTTGCCGAAGCCGAGCAGTTTCTGGCGGTGCCGCGTCTCGCCCCGGGCTCGTGCATCATCCTCGATGTGCGCATGCCCGGCATGAGCGGCATCGAGCTGCAGCACGAGCTGGCGCGGCGCGGCTCCATCCTGCCGATCATCTTCCTCACCGCCCACGGTGATGTGCCGATGGCGGTCACCGCGGTGAAGCAGGGCGCGTTCGATTTCATCGAGAAGCCGTTCGAGGACGAGCGCCTGCTCCGGCTCGTCGACGAGGCGCTGAAGCTCGACGCGGCGGCGCGCGAGCGTCGTGCGCGCCAACTCACCGCCGTGGCGCGGCTCGATACGCTCACGCCGCGCGAGCGGGAAGTGCTCGATTGCGTGGTCGCCGGCAAGCTGAACAAGCGCACCGCCGAGGAGCTGGGAATCAGCATCAAGACCGTGGAAGCGCACCGGGCGAAGCTGATGCAGAAGCTCCACGTGGATTCCACCGCGCAACTCGTGCGCCTCGTCATCGACGGCCACTCGGCCCGATAGCTCTTACCGCGAATTAATCGACCTGGCGGCATGCCGGCGGCCAGGTTCCCCCATGTGCGTGCCCGTAGCCCGGTAACTGCGGGTTTTCCCTAATAGCCGGGAGGCACGCCCGATGTTCACAATCCGAGACCCGCGCTGATAAGACCAAAACTCATTGGAACAGCGCGGCCCCAAACACCCCCGCAAGCGCCTACAGGAGGAGTATCTGATGAAGGGTTCTCTGCTCGACAACAAGGATTTCCTATCCGGCCTGCACTTTCTGTTCTTCGGCGGCATCGGCTGGTGGATGGCCCGCGACTACCCATTCGGATCGGCGTTGCGCATGGGCCCGGGGTATTTCCCGACCGTGCTGAGTGTCATCATGCTCATAGCCGGAGTCTGGTTCGTAATCAAAGGTATACGAGCACATGACCCCGTGGGGGGCAACTGGTCATTGCGGGCGCTCATCGTGCTGCCGATCTCGACGATTCTGTTCGGCTGGCTGATGGAAGAGTCGGGATTCGTCGCCGCGATGGTCGCGCTGTGCTTCGTGTCGGCGGCATCGGGGCGGGGCTTCAAGTGGCTGGAGGTCACGCTCCTCACCATCGGGCTGACCGTTACCTGCGCGGCGGGCTTCATCTACGGATTGGGCCTGCCCTACCCGATGATCAAAGGCGTGTGGGGATACTGAGATGGAACTGTTCAATAACCTCATCTTCGGTTTCTCCGTTGCGCTGACCTGGCAGAATCTGTGGTTCTGCTTCATCGGCTGCTTCCTCGGCACGCTGATCGGCGTGCTGCCGGGCATCGGGCCGCTCGCGACGATCGCGATGCTGCTCCCGATCACCTTCAACCTCCCGCCGGTTGCGGCGCTGATCATGCTGGCCGGCATCTACTACGGCGCCCAGTACGGCGGCTCGACCACGGCCATCCTGGTCAATCTCCCGGGTGAAACCTCGGCGGTCGTGACCTGTATCGACGGCTACCAGATGGCGCGCCAGGGCCGCGCGGGGCCGGCGCTCGCCATCGCCGCCGTGGGATCGTTCTTTGCCGGGACCGTGTGCACGCTGATCATTGCGCTCTTCGGCCCGCCCCTCGCGGAGCTCGCCTTGAAGTTCGGCGCGCCCGAGTACTTCTCGCTGATGCTGATGGGCCTCGTCGCGGCCGCCGTGCTGGCGCAAGGGGACATGATCAAGTCGTTGACGATGGTGGCGATGGGCCTGCTGCTCGGCATCGTGGGCACCGACGTCAATTCCGGCATGGCGCGCTACAGCTTCGGCATCGCCGAGTTGACCGACGGCATCGGCTTCATCGTCATCGCCGTCGGCGTCTTCGCGATCGGGGAGATCATAGGCAACCTCGGCCAGCCGGACGAGAGCACGGTGTTCACGGCCGAGATCAAGGGTCTCATGCCCACGATAAATGACCTGAAAATCTCCGCAGCACCGATCATGAGGGGCACGCTCATAGGCGCGTTCTTCGGCGTCCTGCCCGGTACCGGGCCGGCGATCGCCTCGTTCTCCTCCTACATGGTGGAGAAGAAGCTTGCCAAGGATCCGTCGCGCTTCGGCAAAGGAGCAATTGAGGGCGTGGCTGGTCCGGAGTCGGCGAACAACGCCGACGCCCAGTGCAAGTTCATCCCCATGCTGACGCTCGGCATTCCGGCGAGCGCGGTGATGGCGCTGATGCTGGGCGCCTTGACCATACAGGGCATCGCGCCCGGACCGCAAGTGATGACTCAGAAACCCGACCTCTTCTGGGGCCTGGTGGCGAGCATGTGGATCGGCAACCTGATGCTGGTCATCCTCAACCTGCCGATGGTGGGGATGTGGGTACAGTTGCTGAAGGTGCCCTACCGGCTGCTGTTTCCGGCAATCATGGCGTTCTCCTGCATCGGCATCTACAGCGTGAACAACAGCTCGATGGAGCTGTATCTCACGGCGCTCTTCGGCGTCATCGGCTTCTTCTGGATGAAGACCGATTGCCCGCCAGCGCCGATGCTGCTCGGGTTCGTGCTGGGGCCGTTGATGGAGGAGAACCTGCGGCGGGCGCTGCTGATTTCCCGCGGCGATCCGTCGGTGTTCGTCACCCGGCCAATCAGCCTCGGGTTCGTGATCGCCACGGTGCTGATCATCATCGTCATGGGCCTGCCGGCAATACGGGCAAAGCGTTCTGCCATCACCGACGTCGCGAGTTGACGCTTCCAGCTACCCTGCAACGCGATGACAACGGCGCCCGGAAGGGCGCCGTTTTGTTTTCTACGGTCCACTGAGCGGCAGTCTGCCGCCGTGCACCTCGGGCACAGCGGGCCTTCAGCGCCTCCCGGGCCTCCGCCCGCGCCATGAAACGCCCTAAAGTGGCATTCGGGTTTTCCCTTGCACAGTCGTGGGGTTTTCCCTAATATCCGTCCCGTGGACGCGGCTATCGAGGGAGAGCCGGGTTCGCTACTGCAAGAGTCATCCAGTCTGCCGCATAGAGCAGAGCCAGGGTTGCCTGCGGAGGAGTTCGGCGTTAAATAACAACGGTTTAGTTTACCGATTGGTAATACAGGTTGCGGCCTGCCCGAGGCGTCACGGCCCCGGCGCTGGATGGAGGGCAAGCCGCCGCCGATGTGGAGAGGGCCGGTTAAATAACAGAAGAGAGGAAGGCGCCGTACCACACCGGGGTTCCCCGCATGACCACGGGTGGACGCGCGCGTTCAGCATCGGAGGCTCTGCATGAAATTCGATTGGCGCAATAACCGGGATTTCTGGGCCGGCGTGGTGTACATCGCGCTCGGCGCCGCGGGAATGTGGATGGCCCGCGATTATCCGTTCGGCAGCGCGCTGCGCATGGGACCGGGTTACTTCCCCATGGTGTTGGGCGGCTTGATGATCGCGTTCGGCATCGCCGTTCTGCTGATGGGCATTGCCAACAAAGAGCAGATAAAGCCGGGCGTGTCGTGGCGCGCGCTGGTCGTGCTGCCGCTGGCGACGTTCGTGTTCGGGTGGGTCATGGAAGAATGGGGATTCATACCCGCGATGGCGCTCCTGATTCCCCTCTCCGCCGCGTCGGGCAACGAATTCAAATGGGGTGAGGTCATCCTGCTTACCGTCGGCCTGACCGTCATCTGCACCGGCGTCTTCATCTACGGTCTGGGCCTGCCGTACCCGCTGGTCAAGGGCTTCTGGGGATAACAACATGGAACTTTTCAACAATCTGATCTTCGGCTTCGGCGTCGCGCTGACGTGGCAGAACCTGTGGTTCTGCTTCATAGGGTGCTTTCTCGGCACGCTGATCGGCGTGCTGCCGGGAATCGGTCCGCTCGCGACCATCGCGATGCTGCTCCCGATCACCTTCAACCTGTCGCCGATACCGGCGCTCATCATGCTCGCCGGGATCTACTACGGCGCGCAGTACGGCGGCTCGACCACCGCCATACTGGTCAATCTCCCCGGGGAAACCGCCGCGGTCGTCACCTGCATAGACGGCTACCAGATGGCACGACAGGGTCGAGCGGGACCGGCGCTGGCGATCGCCGCCATCGGCTCGTTCTTCGCCGGCACGGTGTGCACCCTGATCATCGCGCTCTTCGGCCCGCCGCTCGCCGAGGTCGCACTCAAGTTCGGCGCGCCCGAGTACTTCTCCCTGATGCTGATGGGGCTGGTCGCGGCGGCGGTGCTGGCCGGCGACAACATGATCAAGTCGCTGGCGATGGTGGTGGTGGGGCTGCTCCTCGGCATCGTCGGCACCGACGTCAACTCCGGCATGGCGCGCTACAGCTTCGGCGTTGCCGAGCTGACCGACGGCATCGGCTTCATCGTCATCGCCGTGGGCGTGTTCGCGATCGGCGAGATCGTGCAGAACCTCGGCGACCCGGAAGAGCGCAAGCTGGTATCGTCCAAGATAACCGGGCTCATGCCGACGCTGGAAGACCTGAAGATGTCCTTCTGGCCGATCGTGAGAGGCACGGGTATCGGCGCGTTCCTCGGCGTGCTGCCCGGCACCGGGCCGGCGATCGCCTCGTTCTCCTCCTACATGGTGGAGAAGAAAATGGCCAAGGACCCGTCCCGCTTCGGCAAGGGCGCGATCGAAGGCGTGGCCGGCCCCGAGTCCGCGAACAACGCGGACGCCCAGTGCAAGTTCATCCCGACGTTGACCCTCGGCATACCGGCCAGCGCGGTAATGGCGCTGATGCTGGGCGCGCTCACGATACAGGGCATCGCCCCGGGGCCGCAGGTGATGACCCAGAAACCGGATCTGTTCTGGGGCCTCATCGCCAGCATGTGGGTCGGCAACCTGATGCTGGTGCTGCTCAACCTGCCGATGGTCGGGATGTGGGTCCAGCTCCTGAGAGTGCCCTACCGGATGCTGTTCCCCGCGATCATGGCGTTCTCGTGCATCGGCGTCTACAGCGTGAACAACAGCGCGTACGAGGTGTATCTGACCGCGCTCTTCGGCGTCATCGGTTTCATGTGGATGAAGCTGGAAATGCCGCCGGCGCCGATGCTGCTGGGCTTCGTGCTGGGACCCTTGATGGAAGAGAACCTGCGGCGCGCGCTCCTGATCTCCCGTGGCGATCCGACGGTGTTCTTTACGCGCCCGATCAGCCTGGGCTTCATGATCGCGACGGTGCTGATCGTCATCGTCATGGTGCTGCCGGGGATCAGGGCAAGGCGGGCGCAGATTTCCGAGCCCTCCAGCTCCGGCACCGCCTGACGACGCGCTCCATCTTCGCGTGAAGAAACGGCGCCTGATGGCGCCGTTTTTCTATGGGCTCCCTTGCACTCACAGCGCGTTGCGCAAGGAGCGCAGCAACGCGTCGGTCATCTCGTCAAGCGGATCGATGACGACCGACGCGCCGAATTCCTCCAGCCACGCGCGCTCCGCCTCGCTGCCGGCGACGGCGACGATGGCGATACGCGGACTCACTTCGCGCGCGGCGATGCATATTCTCATTTTCTCGGAAAGCACGGCATTCGTGACAACGATGACTCTCGCTGCGGCCACGCCGGCGGAGCGCAGCACTTCCTGGCGCCCGGCGTCGCCGAAAACCGTGGCGATGTCGCGGGTGCGCAGCGTTTCGAGCGTCTCGAGCCCGTTGTCGACCACGCACACGCGCACGCCGCTGTCGGCGCACCGCTGCGCG
>DASRJL010000223.1:0-22082 GCA_035649495.1 Burkholderiales bacterium
CTCAGATCAGCATCGTGGCGAGCCCCAGCAGGAGACCCATGCTGACGACGTCGGTGGCGGTGGTGAGAAAGATGCTGGAGGCCGTCGCCGGATCGGCGCCAAAGCGCTTCAGGGTGAGCGGCACCATCGCGCCACAGATGCCGCTTGCGACGCAGCTCGCCACCAGCGCGAGCCACACGACAGCGGCGAGCACGACCGCGTTCGGGTTGTTCTGGTGAGTGGCAACGAGAAACATGCCGATGGCGGCGACGAGGCCGGTGAAGGCCCCGTTCATGAAACCCAGTGACGCCTCCTTGAAAACGAGGGTTCTCTCCTCCCCCGCCTTGAGGTCCCCCAGGGTGATACCCCGCAGGGTCACGGCGAGCGCCTGGCAACCGGTGTTGCCCGACTGCCCGGCCAGGACCGGCAGAAAGAGCGCCAGTATCACGAGCCGGTCGACGGTGTCCTGGAAGATCCCGACTACCGCCCCGGCGGCGAACGCGGTCAGCAGGTTCAACTGCAGCCACGGGTGGCGGAACTTGAAACTCTGGCGCCATGGCGTGGCGAGCCGCTCCTCCTTTTCCACGCCGACCATGGAGCCGACCTGCGCGGTGATCTCGAACGCCTGCTCCTCGAACATGGCCTGGCCGCGCACGAGGCCGATCAGCACGCCGTTCTCGTCGCACACGGGGTACGCCGGGTAATGCCGGTCGAGCACGAGCCTCATCGCCTCGTCCAGCGGCAGGTCGGGCCTGAGGGAGAAAGGATCGCGCAGCATCAGCGCGTCGAGGCGCGTCTCCTCCTCTGCGAACAGGAGGTCGCGCATGGTGATGATGCCGATCAACCTGCCGCCGGGCGCGATCACGTAGCCGTAGGTGATGAACGCGGTCTTGATGAGATGGCGCAGCTGCTCGACGGTCTCGCCGACGGTCTGCTGGGGACGGAACACGGCGACCACCGGCTCCATCAGCCGGCCGATCGTGCCGTCGGGGTAGGCTGCGTTGCGCTCCCACTGCATGGCGGTGACGGGCGAGACCGACTGTAGCACCGCGTCCGCCAGCCCGCGCGGGAACTCCTTCAGTATGTCCTGCGTCAGCGCGGGATTGAGATCCAGCAGAACGCCGGCGATGACGCCCGTGGGGTACTCCGCGAGGAACATCGCGGCCTCTTGCGGCGGCCGCGCCTTGACTTCGGGCAGGAGCGACTTCTTCTGGTCCTCCGGGCTTTGCTGGGTTTCGGTCGGTCCGGGCTGCACTCTAACCTCCGCGCGAATGGCGTCTCGTTGCCATTGTGCCGCAAGCGGAAGGATGAGGGATGAAGGATGAAGACAGAACGCAGGCGGGGAACCCGGTTCTCAGGTCATCCTTCCACGTTCCACGCTCATCCTTACAGTCCTAAGCGCTGCCAGATCGTCGAGGTGAGGCCGGCCTGGTTGAGGGTGTAGAAGTGCAGCCCGGGCGCACCGCTTCGCAGCAGGTCGTCGCACAAGCGTGTGACGACATCGAGCCCGAAGGCGCGGATAGCCGCGGTATCGTCGCGGTAGCTTTCCAGGCGCACGCGCATCCAGCGCGGGATCTCCGAGCCGCACGCGTCGGAAAAGCGCGCAAGCTGGGAGAAGTTTCCGATCGGCATGATGCCGGGAACGATGGGTATCGTTATGCCCGCCGCCTCGCAGGCATCGATGAAGCGGTAGTAGGCGTCGGCATTGTAGAAGTACTGCGTGATCGCCGAATTCGCCCCGGCCTCGACCTTGCGCTTGAAGTTCCTCACCTCGTCGTCCGCGTTGCGGGTCTGCGGGTGGTACTCCGGGTAGCAGGCGACCTCGATGTGAAACCAGTCCCCCGTCTCCGCGCGGATGAATTGAACCAGCTCGTTCGCATAGCGCAGCTCGCCGCTCGCGGCCAGCCCGGAGGGGAGGTCGCCGCGCAGCGCGACGATGTGGCGTATGCCGCTCGCCCGGTAGCGCTCGAGCTGGGCCTTCAGCTCTTCGCGGGTGGAGGCGACGCACGACAGGTGCGGAGCGGCCTGGAACCCGGCGGCCCGTATCTCGATGACCGTTTCCAGCGTGCCTGCCTGCGTGGAACCGCCTGCGCCGAAGGTGACCGAGAAGAACTTGGGCTGGAGCTGCCCGAGCTGCTTCCAGGTCTCACGCAGCTTCACCTTTCCTTCCGGCGTCCGGGGCGGGAAGAACTCGAAGCTGTATGCGCGATCGACTTTGCTCTGCGACTCCAAGACATCAAGGATGAAAGATGAAGAACGAAGGATGAAGCAAAGTCGCGCTTCTTCCTTCCGCCTTCCGCCTTCCGCCTTCCTCCTTAGTATCTGTAGTGATCGGACTTGAACGGCCCTTCGATCGGAACGTGCAGGTAGCTGCATTGTGTCTCGGTCAGGACCGTGAGGTCCACGCCGAGCTTTTTCAGGTGCAGCCGGGCGACCTTCTCGTCGAGCTGCTTGGGCAGGACGTAGACCTTCTTCTCGTACTGGTCCCCGCGCGTGAAGAGCTCGATCTGCGCCAGCGTCTGGTTGGTGAAGGAATTGGACATGACGAAGGAGGGGTGCCCCGTGCCGCAGCCCAGGTTCACGAGCCGGCCCTCGGCGAGCACGATCAGGCGCTTGCCGTCGGGGAAGATCACGTGGTCGACCTGCGGCTTGATGTTCTCCCACTTGTATTGCTTGAGCGCGGCGATCTCGATCTCCGAATCGAAGTGGCCGATGTTGCACACGATGGCGTTGTGCTTCATGCGCTTCATGTGCTCGTGGGTGATCACGCTCAGGTTACCCGTCGCCGTCACGAAAATATCGGCCTTGTCCGCGGCGTAGTCCATGGTGACGACGCGGTAGCCCTCCATGGCGGCCTGGAGCGCGCAGATCGGATCGATCTCGGTTATCCACACCTGCGCCGAAAGCGCGGAAAGCGCCCGGGCGCTGCCCTTGCCCACGTCGCCGTAGCCGCATACCAGCGCGACTTTTCCGGCGACCATGACATCGGTCGCGCGCTTGATCGCGTCCACCAGCGACTCGCGGCAGCCGTAGAGATTGTCGAACTTCGACTTCGTGACCGAATCGTTGACGTTGATCGCCGGGAACGGCAGGCGCCCGTCCTTCTGCATCTGGTACAGGCGGTGCACGCCGGTGGTCGTCTCCTCGGTGACGCCCTTGATGCTGTCCTGGATCCGCGTGTAGAAACCAGGCCTGTCCTTGAGTCGCTTGCGCATCGCCGCGAACAGGACCCGTTCCTCCTCGTTGCTGCCCTCCGGCGGCTGCGTGCCTTCCTTCTCGTGGCGCGCGCCCAGCGTGACGAGCAGCGTGGCGTCGCCCCCGTCATCGAGGATCATGTTCGGCGTGCCGCCATCGCTCCATTCCAGGATGCGGTGGGTGTACTCCCAGTAGTCCTCGAGCGACTCGCCCTTGTAGGCGAATACCGGAATGCCGCGGGCGGCGATCGCGGCGGCAGCGTGGTCCTGAGTGGAGAAGATGTTGCACGATGCCCAGCGAATATCGGCGCCCAACTCGGCCAGGGTCTCGATGAGCACCGCGGTCTGGATCGTCATGTGCAGCGACCCGGCGATGCGCGCGCCTTTCAGCGGTTTCTTTCCCTTGTACTCCTCGCGCACCGCCATCAGGCCCGGCATCTCGGTCTCGGCGATCGCGATCTCCTTGCGGCCGAAGTCCGCCTGTCCGATGTCGGCGACGTGGTAATCACGCGTATTGTCTGCAGCCATATCAGCTCTCCATAAAAACAAAACGCCCGCATCGTCTCCGATGCGAGCGCCGTTGGGTCTTGCTGAGCCTGGCCGGTCGGCGGATCAACCCCGCCCGGTCGCAACGCTCCTCAGCAGGGCCGATTATACACGCGCGCCCGCGCGGCAGGCGTGACCTATTTCCCGGCGTCGGCTTTCAGCGCTGCCGCCTTATCCGTGTTTTGGCTCCGACATAACCTAAAGGTTAGTCTCCGCCGAAACGTGGACAACACCCTGCGGGTGGCTCGTGAGGTCCCTCACGAGCCGGCATCGGCACGCAGCGCCGATGCCTTGTCCACGTTTTCCCATGAAAACTCCGGCTCGTCGCGCCCGAAGTGGCCGTAGGCAGCCGTCTTGAGGTAGATCGGGCGCAACAGGTCGAGCGCCTGGATGATCCCCTTCGGCCGCAGATCGAAGTGCTTCTGGACGAGCGCCGCGATCTTCTCGTCGGGAATCTTCCCGGTACCGAAAGTCTCCACCAGCACGCTGACCGGGCGGGCGACGCCGATCGCGTAGGCCACCTGGATCTCGCATTTCGTGGCGAGTCCCGCGGCGACGATATTCTTCGCCACGTGGCGCGCGGCGTACGCGGCCGAGCGATCCACCTTCGAGGGGTCCTTGCCGGAAAAAGCGCCGCCACCATGGCGCGAGTAGCCGCCGTAGGAATCGACGATGATCTTGCGCCCGGTCAATCCCGTGTCGCCCTGCGGTCCACCGATCACGAAGCGTCCGGTGGGGTTGATCAGGTACTTCGTGTCCTTCGAGATCATGTTCTTCGGCAGCACCGGCTTGACGATTTCCTCCACCACGGCTTCGGTGAGCGGCTCGTGGGAGATGTCCTCTCGATGCTGGGTGGAGATGACGACCGTGTCGATGTGATGGGGCTTGCCATTCACGTAGCGCACCGAAACCTGGGATTTTGCGTCGGGCCGCAGCCACGGCAGGCGTCCGTCACGGCGAATCTCGGCGTGACGCTCCATCAGGCGATGGGCGTAATAGATCGGCATGGGCATGAGCTGCGGCGTCTCGTCGCAGGCGAAACCGAACATGAGGCCCTGATCGCCGGCGCCCTGATCGAGGTCGAGCCCCTTGCCCTCGTCGACACCTTGCGCGATGTCCGCGGACTGCTGGTCGTAGCACACCAGCACGCCGCAGCTCTTGTAGTCGAAGCCGATCGAGGAGTCGTCGTAGCCGATGCCCTTGACCACGTCGCGCGCCACCTGCGCGTAGTCGACGCGCGCGCTCGTGGTGATCTGTCCGGCCATGACGATGAGCCCCGTGTGAGTCAGGGTCTCCGCTGCGACGCGGCCGCGCTTGTCCTGCGCGAGGATCGCGTCGAGGACGGCATCCGAGACTGCATCCGCGATCTTGTCGGGATGTCCTTCGGATACGGATTCGGAGGTGAAGAGATAATCGCTCATTTGTTGTTCGTCAATCGAAAAAAGGCGCATAGAATAGCAGATAAGCCTCGATTTATAAAGAAAATTCATGGTCGTTACGGCACTGCGGCTGCTGGCCCGCCTGCCCCTCGCCTGGCTGCACGCCGCAGGCGCGGTCCTGGGCCGGCTGGTGTACTGGTCGAGCCCGACCTACGCCGCGCGGCTGCGCGAGAATCTGCGCGCGAGCGGGGTGTGCAACGGGGAGGCCCAATGCGACGCGCTCCTGCGGGCCGCCGTCGCCGAAGCGGGCAAGGGCGCAGCCGAGCTGATCGCGATCTGGTTTGGCAGCGATGAAAAAGTGGCGGGGCTGGTGGTGCGCGTGGACGGGTGGGAAGCCGCTGAAGCGGCGCGCGCGCGCGGCAAGGGCGTTATCTTCCTGACTCCCCATCTCGGGTGCTTCGAGATTACGTCGCTCTACGTCTCGCAACGCGAGCCGCTGGTCGCGCTCTACCGGCCGCCCAAGCTGCGCTGGCTGGAGCCGATAATGCTCGCGGGCCGCCAACGCTGGCACGCGGTGCTCGCGCCCGCGAACCTGCGTGGCGTGCGCTTGTTGTATCGGACGCTGCAGCAGGGAGGGCAGGTGGGGCTGCTGCCAGACCAGGCGCCGGGGGCTGGCGAGGGGGTGTGGGCGGATTTTTTCGGCCGCCCGGCCTATACCATGACCCTGGTGATGCGCCTGCAACGGGCGACCGGCGCAGCGGTAGTCATGGGGTACGCGGAACGCCTGCCGGGGGGACACGGCTACCGTCTTCATGCCGAAGAATTGCCGGCCGCCCGGCTGGATGAAGCCGGGCTCAATCAAGCGATTGAAACGCTCGTGCGAGGCTGCCCGGAGCAGTACTTGTGGAGCTATAACCGCTACAAGATTCCGGCGGGCGCGCCATCGCCGGAAACAGGGACGAGGGCCGAAGGATGACCCGAACAGGAAGGATGAACGTGGAACGTGGAAGGATGACCCGGTTTTGACCCGCGTAGATCAGGTCATCCTTCGGGGCGCGGCATGCTGATCCGCGCGGCACTCCTGGCCGTCTGGCTGCTGCACTTCCTCCCGCTTGCCGTGCTCGCGCCGCTCGGCCGCGCTCTGGGATTGCTGCTCTATATCGCGGCGGGGGAACGCCGAAAGGTAGTGCTAACTAACCTGAAACTATGTTTTCCGGATCAAACAGATAGCGAGCGAGGCCGCCTGGCGCGGGGCCACTTTCAGGCCCTGGGCCGGAGTCTCGTCGAGCACGGCCTGTTGTGGTGGTCTACGAAGGCACGGCTGCAAGGGCTGGTCAGGATCGAAGGCCTCGAACACTGGCAGTCGGTCGCCGGGCGGCCGGTGATCTGGCTCGCCCCGCACTTCGTGGGCCTGGACATGGGCGGCACTCGTATCATCACGGAGTGGCGAGGCGTGTCGGTATACAGCCATCAGAAGGATCCCGTGTTCGACCGGGTTCTTCTGCACGGCCGCACGCGTTTCGTCGCTCCCGAGCTGTACTCGCGCCAGGCCGGGATACGCCCCGTGGTGCGGGCCATGCGCAAGGGGCTGCCCTTCTATTACCTGCCGGATATGGACCTGGGCGATCGCGATTCGATCTTCGTGCCGTTCTTCGGTGTGTCCGCCGCGACGATCACCGGTCTCTCCCGCATCGCGCAGCTGGCGGGCGCGGTGGTCGTGCCGGCCGTCACGCGGCAGCTGCCGGGCGGGGCGGGCTACTTGCTGCGTTTTTATCCCGCGTGGCCGGATTTTCCCGGCGCGAGCGTGGAGCAGGACACGCGCCGGATGAACGCGTTTATCGAAGAGCGTGTGCGCGAGATGCCCGAGCAGTATTACTGGGTGCACAAGCGGTTCAAGACGCGTCCGCCGGGCGAGCCTTCTGTTTATGGTGATCAGTGACCAGTGAACGGGTGCGTATCGAGCCGCTGGCGAGCGACGACGTCGAGCGGGTGGCCGCGCTTGCCCGCGAGATCTGGCACGACCACTATCCGGCAATCATCAGCACCGCGCAGATAGATTACATGCTGCGGCAACGCTACGATCCCGCGGTCGTGCGTGCGGAGCTGGCGCGCGGCGATATCTGGTGGGACAAGCTGGTCGTGGGGGAGGAGTTGTGTGCGTTCTCCTCGTTCCTGCTTACGGGCGAACCGGGTACGATGAAGCTCGACAAGCTTTACGTCCGCACCGGCCGCCAGCGCCAGGGTTACGGCGCCATGCTCATCGACCGTGCCCTGGCGGAGGCGGGACGGCAGCGGTGCCAACGCCTCATGCTCGCGGTCAACAAGAACAACGCCACTGCCATCGCTGCCTACCTCAAGCATGGGTTTCGAATAGCGGACTCCGTCGTGAAGGAGATCGGTGGAGGGTTCGTGATGGACGACTACATCATGGAAAAGGGTGTTTGAGGCACCCGTGGTCTTGAGGCAAAACTCGCCAACACCAGGTATCCACTAGCTATCATCTGTTAAATGCGCCTAAAATTCACTAAAATGCAGGCATTGGGCAACGACTTCGTCCTGCTGGATGCCCTCGCCGCACACATAGCCCTGAGCGCCGAACAGCTGCGACGCATCGCAGACCGCCACTTCGGCATCGGGTGCGACCAGATCCTCCAGGTCGAGCCGCCCCGCCAGCCCGATACCGACTTCCATTACCGTATCTTCAATGCCGACGGTGGGGAGGTTGAGCAGTGCGGCAACGGGGCGCGATGCTTCGTGCGCTACGTTCACGATCGTGGGCTGACGGACAAGTCCGAAATCCGGGTGGGGACGGCGGGCGGCGTCATCGTCCCCCGGCTCGAAGACGACGGGAGGGTGACGGTGGACATGGGCGCGCCTGAATTCGAGCCCGCGCGCGTACCTTTTGATGCGCCCCGGCGGGCGCCCGCTTACGAGCTCGAGGTCGATGGCCGCCAGGTCGAGATCGGCGTCCTTTCGATGGGCAACCCCCATGCCGTGCAGATCGTGTCCGACGTGGCAGGGGCGCCCGTGACGAGCGAGGGTCCTCTGATCGAACGCCACCCGCGCTTCCCGCGGCGCGTCAATGCGGGCTACATGGAAATCGTCGACCGCAGCCGGGTCCGGCTGCGCGTCTACGAGCGGGGCGCCGGGGAGACGCTCGCGTGCGGTAGCGGGGCGTGCGCCGCCGTGGTCACCGGCATTGTGCGTGGCCTCCTCGACGGGAACGTTGTCGTCACGACGCGTGGCGGCGACCTCGGTATATCATGGGCCGGCGGCGCAGCGCCGGTCATGATGACGGGACCGGCGGAGACGGTGTACGAGGGGGAGATAGAAGTGTAGGCTGTGAGCCGTGCGCTAGCCCAATCAGGAGCTCGATGAAAGCCGACGAAATCGCCATCTATCTCAAACAGCACCCGGAATTCTTCGAGGAGCATGCAGACATGCTTTCGGAGATCAACATCCCGCATCCGCATGGGGGGCGCGCGATCTCGATCAGCGAGCGGCAGATCCTCGATCTCCGGGAGCGCTTGAGGCTGCGTGAGGATAAGCTGCGCGAGGTCATACAGTTCGGCGAGGAAAACGACGCCATCGGCGCGAAAGTGCATCGCATCTCGCTCGCTCTGCTGGCGGCGCAGGATATCGGCGGAATCTTGAACACGGTCTACCTGAGCCTGCGCGAGGACTTTGCCGTGCCGCACGTCGCGCTGCGGGCCTGGCACGGCAACGGTCACGGAGGGTTGCCGGAGTTCGGACCGGTCAGCGAGGCCTCGCGCGAATTCGCGGCGAGCCTCACGCACCCCTACTGCAGTGCCCACGCCATGGTCGATACGGGGGGCCTTTTCGGTGACGCCGGTGCTCACCTGCGGTCTTTCGCGTACCTGCCGCTGCGCGACGGCGAGACCTTCGGGTTGCTGGCGCTGGCGAGCGAGGATGCCCAGCGCTTTTATCCCGAGATGGGCACGCTGTATCTCAAGCGGCTGGGTGAATTGATTGCCGCGGCGATTGCACGCCATCTCTAGCTCGCCACCCGACGCGATCGCGCAACCTCTGGTGCGCGGTTTTCTGGAACATCTGGCGCACGAACGGCGCCTCTCCGCACATACCACGCGCAACTACGCGCGCGATATCGCGCAGCTGATCGATCTGGCCGGCGACACCCCGCTTCCCCGGATCCAGGTTCAGCAGGTCCGCCGCTTCGTTTCGCAGTTGCACGGCCGGGGGCTCGACGGGCGCACGCTCGCGCGCATGCTCTCCGCGTGGCGGGGTTTCTTCAAGTACCTGGCGCGCGACCATGGATACGCGGTCAATCCGGCGCTCGGCATACGCGCGCCCAGATCCGCCAGGAAGCTGCCGCCTGCCCTGTCCCCGGACGAGGCCACGCGCCTCATGGGGATCGGCGAGACCACGGCGCTCGCCCTGCGCGACAAGGCAATACTCGAGTTGTTCTATTCCTCGGGTCTGCGCCTGTCGGAGCTGACGGGTCTCGATCTGGACGGCATCAATCTCCGCGACGCGACGGTCCGCGTCACCGGCAAGGGCAACAAGACGCGCATCGTTCCGGTGGGCAGCCACGCGCTGGCGGCGATCAAGGCCTGGCTGCCGCGGCGCCAGGGACTCCTGCGCGGAGACGGAACAGCGCTCTTCGTCGGGAAGAACGGCCGGCGCCTGGGGCCGCGAGCGGTGCAGGCACGGCTCAAGCACTGGGCGCTCAAGCTGGGTCTGTCCGCGAACGTGCACCCGCACGTCCTGCGGCATTCCTTCGCGTCCCACGTTCTGCAGTCGAGCGGCGACCTGCGCGCCGTGCAGGAAATGCTGGGCCATGCGAGCATCTCCACGACGCAGGTGTACACGCATCTCGACTTCCAGCACCTCGCGAAGGCCTACGACGCGGCGCATCCGCGGGCAAGACGAAAAACTTGAATAGGATTCATGCACAAGCTGATCCTCAAGCCCGGGCGCGAGAGGTCGCTCAAGCGCCGCCATCCCTGGGTGTTTTCCGGCGCGGTCCAGAAGGTCGAGGGCAATCCCGTCCCCGGTGATACCGTCGAGCTGCGCTCCGCTTCCGGTGAGTTTCTGGGAGTTGCGGGATACAGCCCGCAGTCGCAGATCGTTGCGCGCGTATGGGACTGGCAGGAACGGGCCATAGATCGCGCGTTTTTCGCCGAGCGCGTAGCGCATGCGGTTGCGGAGCGGCGCGCTTTCCAGTACGAGGACGTCACCGATGCCGTGCGTCTGGTCCACGGGGAGTCCGATGGCTTGCCGGGAATCATCGCGGACCGCTACGGCGATGTCGTCGTAGTCCAGCTGCTCACCGCGGGCGCGGAGCGCTGGCGCCGGGAAATTGCCGACGCCCTCATCGCAGCGAGCGGGATTCCCCGTTTGTGGGAGCGCTCGGATGCTGACGTGCGGGAACTGGAGGGACTGCCTGCTGTCGTGGGCGCGCTGAGCGGCCCGGCGGAACCGTCCCGCGTAACCATTACGGAAAGCGGCCTCCGGTTTGCCATCGACCTCGCTCAAGGGCAGAAGACCGGGTTCTATCTCGATCAACGGGACAACCGCCGGCGGGTGAGGGAATTTGCCGCCGGCCGCGACGTCCTCGATGCGTTCTGCTACACGGGCGGCTTCGCGTTGAACGCACTGGCGGGTGGCGCCCACTCGGTCCTCGCCATCGACAGCTCGGCCCCGGCGCTGTCGCTTGCCCGCGTCAACGCGCAGGCCAACAGCTTGCCGGATTCCGAGTGGCTGGAAGGCGACGTGTTTCGCGAGTTGCGCAGGCTACGGGATGAGAACCGGCATTTCGACCTCGTCGTCCTCGACCCGCCCAAGTTCGCCCCGACTGCCGGACATGTCGAGAAGGCGGCGCGCGCCTACAAGGACATCAACCTGCTCGCATTCAAGCTGCTGCGGCCCGGCGGTCTGCTCGTCACTTTCTCCTGCTCGGGCGGTGTCCCGCCGGACCTGTTCCAGAAGATCGTCGCCGGAGCTGCACTGGATGCCGACGCCCAAGCGCAGATCATCGAGCGGCTGGGTCCCAGCGCCGATCATCCCGTCGCGCTCAACTTCCCGGAAGGCGACTACCTGAAGGGGATCATCTGCCGCGTTGCGAGCAGATGAGGCCAAGGATGAAGGATGAACGTGGAAGGATGACCCGGCGCTCATGCGCGAAAAAGCCAGCCCCTCCCTTTCACTATCGTCCGGTCGGCAACGCGGCGCACAAATTCCGACCGAAGGAAACGAAAGGTCGGGACCTCCAGGCAAGGTCATCCTTCATCCTTCCGCCTTCATCCTTTGGGCGGGACGGGATCCGGCCCGCCCGGATGCCACGGCCCGCAGCGCGCGATTCGTCTCACTGCAAGCCAGGATCCCTTGAACGACCCGTGCATTTCGATCGCTTCGCGGGCGTAGTGCGAGCAGGTCGGATAGAACCGGCACTGTTGCCCGAAGAAGGGGGACAGCAGGATCTGGTAGCCTCGAATGAGCCCGAGCAGCACCGTTTTCATGCACAACCTGGCTCAACGATAGGTTCCACGCAGTATACTGCGCACGACCTGCAGCCATCCAAACTCCGACACACGGCCAGGCATGTTCGAAATCCGGGAGTTGAAACACGCTTACGACTCGACCGAGGTCCTGAGTGTCTCCTCATGGCAGGTCGAGCAGGGCTCGCAGTGGCTGGTGCTGGGCCCCTCCGGCAGCGGCAAGACGACGCTGCTGCACGTGCTCGCCGGCATATTGAAGCCAACCGCCGGCAGCGTACGCGTTGCGGGCCAGGACATCGGCGCGCTTTCGGAGAACGAGCTGGACTGTTTTCGCGGGCGCCACATCGGGCTGGTGCTGCAGCGGCTACACCTCATGGCGAGCCTGACGGTAATGGACAATCTGCTGCTCGCTCAGTATCTCGCCGGGCTGCCGCGGGACCGGGCGCGCGCGAGCCAGGTTCTGGCCGGCCTGGATATCGGTGAGCGCGTCGCCGCCTATCCGCACGAGCTGTCTTTCGGCCAGGCGCAGCGCGTCGCGGTCGCGCGCGCCGTGGTGAACCGGCCGAAGCTGCTCCTGGCCGACGAGCCGACCTCCAACCTCGATGACGAGCGCTGCATGCAGGCGCTCGGGCTGCTCCAGGACCAGGCGCGCGCGTGCAACGCCACGCTGGTGATCGCCACTCACGACCAGCGCATCAAGGCACGCATGCCCAACCAGTACACCATCGGCATTCATCAATGAACGTCGCGACGCTGAGCCTGGGTTACCTGCGCGCGCGCGCCCTCAGCACCGCGCTCAACGTTCTGCTGCTCGCCCTCGGCGTGGCGACCATCACGCTGCTTCTTCTCACCATGCACCAGCTCGAGGAGCGCATGGGACGCGACGCGCGCGGCATCGATCTCGTGGCGGGCGCCAAGGGCAGCCCGCTGCAGGTCATTCTGTCGGCGATCTATCACCTCGACGTCCCGACGGGAAACATTCCGCTCGCGCAGGCGAAAGAGATCGCGAAGCATCGCATGGTGAAAAAAACCATCCCGCTCGCGCTCGGCGACACCTACAAGGGATTTCGGATCGTCGGCACCAACCACGATTACGTCGCCCATTACGGCGCGAAGCCTGCCGCCGGGCGCTTGTGGGAGAAGCCGATGGAAGCGGTCATCGGGGCGGAGATAGCCCAGCGCCTGGGGCACGCGGTGGGCGCGACGTTCATCGGCGCTCACGGGATCGCCGATGCGGGCTCGGACCACGGCGATGCACCGTACAGCGTAGTGGGCGTGCTCGCGCCGAGCGGCACGGTGCTCGACCGGTTGGTGCTCGTCAGCGTCGAGAGCGTGTGGCTGGTGCACGACGAGCACCAGGGCACGGATGCCAAGGTGACGGAGGAAGACAAGGAAGTCACGGCGCTCCTGATCCAGTACGCCAGTCCGCTCGCCGTGGCGGTCCTGCCGCGCTACATCAACAACAACAGCGAGATGCAGGCGGCCTCGCCCGCCTACGAGACGGCGCGGCTGTTCAGCGTGATCGGCGTGGGCGTGGACGTGCTGCGCGGATTCGCCCTGGTGCTGATGCTGTCCGCGGGCCTCTCGCTGTTCATCGCGCTCTACAACGCCCTGCGCGAGCGGCGCTACGATCTCGCCCTGATGCGCACGCTCGGCGCGCGGCCGAGAACCCTGATGGCGCTGATGCTGTTCGAAGGCGCGCTGCTCGCGGGCTTCGGCGCCGTCCTCGGGCTCGCGCTCGGGCACGCGTTGACCGAGGTGCTGGGCCAGTCGCTGAAAGCCGCCCAGCAGATCGCGGTGACGGGGTGGACGTGGGTCCCCGCTGAGCTGTGGCTGATCGGGCTGGCGCTCGCTGTGGGCGTGCTCGCCGCGCTGCTTCCGGCCTGGCGTGCGTACCGGACGGATATCGCGCTGACCTTGGCGCGCGGTTGACTTGTATAACCAGATTTACAGGAGATAACAGAGAGAACAGAGGGAGACTCTTGCAGTTCTCTGTGTCCTCTGTTGCCTCCTGTTGGAGAGGGCCAAACCATGAAAGCAATCGTCGTTGCCGTCGTCGCGGTGTTGGCCGTGCAGGGCAGCGCCCTCGCGCAGGACAAGGGCAAGAAGGAAGACCCCGCGCATGTGAAGGATGCCGTCGGCGACCACCGCGCCATGGCCGAGGCGCATCTCAATGCGGCGAAATGCCTGGAATCGGGCAAACCGGAGAAGGACTGCCATGCCCAGCTTGCCAAGGATTGCAAGGGGTTGGGCATAGGGAAGCATTGCGGCATGAAGCACAGGCACTGATAAATACTGATAAAACGGACACCTGCGGTGCCGTTTTATCTCGGCGGGATCGAACGGACGGTCCTGCCGCCGTTCATCCCGCCGCCTCGGATTCCGAGTATTGCGGAATGGTAAGGAAACCTGGGTGTTCCTCATCCCACTGGAATTGGGGGTAGAATCAACAGCCTCGGGGTATCAGCCTAGGAGAACGCCATGAGATTCTTTGCCTGGACGATCGCGCTGCTTTTGGGGTCGAGCGTTTTTGCATGGGCGCAGCAGAAAGGCGCGCCCGGCAAGGAATTGAGCAAGAACCCGGCGATGGACACGTCGCAGCAGCCCTCTCCCGACATGTTCAAGCCGCTGCCGGAACTGAAGGGCGTCGTATCCTGGAAAATGCTCGCCGACGTGACGCCGGTGAAGCAGAAAGACAAGTTCGTTCCGCAGTTTTCGAAAGGCATAGAAGCGCTCGACAAGAAGGAAGTGAAGCTGCAGGGCTTCATGATGCCGCTCGACACGGGCGAAAAGCAGAAGCGTTTCCTGCTCGTGTCGCTGCCGCCGTCCTGCGCGTTCTGCCTGCCCGGCGGACCGGACCAGATGGTCGAGGTGCAGGCGAAGACGGCGGTCAAGTACGGCTTCGAGCCCATCGTCGTCACCGGCAAGTTCGTCGTGCTGAAGGACGACCCGATGGGGCTTTACTACCGGCTGACGGACGCGGTCGCGCAGTAGAGCCTTCTCCCCGGCGTACCCCATCAGCGCCATGACCAGGCGCGCCTTCCTGCAGTTTGTACTCGCCGCGCTGCTGCTCTTCGCGCAGCAGGCTGCGGTCACGCACGCGATCTGGCACGCCCACGGTCCGACCCCGGAACAACACCAGGACGGCAATAGCAAAGGCTCGTTCCAGGCCGGCTCCTGCGACTGGCACGGCGCCTTCTGCCAGGTGCTCGGAGGCGTGCCGTCCGGCTCCGCCTCTCACGCAGAGCAGCATGGCCCGGCCGAACAAGCGGCTGCGCCGGCGCTGCCCCGCGTCACCCTTCTTTCTCCCGCACCCCTTTCCCGCGGCCCTCCGGCCCTCCTCTGATACGACGCGGTCGCAGCCGGGCTTCCCGGCGGCGGTTTCTGTTCGTGCGTTCAGAGGAGAGCAAGCGTGTTCAATCGGAATTTGATTGCCGCGGCGATCGCGCTGGCGTTCGCTGGTGCGGCGCAGGCGCAGGATGCCGAGCTCGCGAAGATCCGCGAGGAAATCCGCCAGATGAAGGAGAGCTACGAGCGGCGCATCGAAACCCTGGAGAAGCGGCTGGCAGAGGCTGAAGCGACGGCCGGAAAGGCGGCGGACGGCGCGGCGCGGCAGGCAGCGGCAGTTCAGAGCGCGCCGGCGGCGGCGAGCGCATTCAATCCCGCCGTGTCGCTGATCCTGCAAGGCACTTTCGCCGACACCAAACAGGATCCGAATACCTACCAGATCACGGGCTTCATGGCCTCGGGCGGAGAGGTCGGGCCGCCCAAACGCAGCTTCGGCCTGGGGGAGACCGAGCTCACTTTTTCCGCGAGCATCGACCCCTATTTCCGCGGCGTGGCGATTGCTGCGCTCACCCCGGAAAACGAGGTCGAGGTCGAGGAGGCCTACTTTCAGACGCTCGCGCTACCGCAGGGCTTCTCGCTGAAGGGCGGGCGCTTTCTTTCCGGGATCGGCTATCAGAACGAGATACACCAGCACGCGTGGGATTTCCAGGATGCCCCGCTCGCGTACAAGGCATTTCTCGGCGGCCGATTGCGCCAGGACGGTGTCCAGCTGCGGTGGCTCGCGCCCACGCCGGTGTTCCTCGAATTCGGCGCCGAGTTGTCGAGCGGGGACCAGTTTCCCGGGTCGGACCGCAACAAGAACGGCGTGGGAGGCGGCTCCCTGTTTGCCCATCTCGGCGGCGACATCGGTGCGAGCTATGCGTGGCGGGCGGGACTCTCCTACGTGAGGGCCACTGCACAGAACCGCGCCTACACGGACGTCGACTCGCTGGGCGGCGCGGTGACCGACAGCTTCACCGGGAGAGCCAGGCTGTGGGTCGCCGACGCGGTGCTCAAGTGGTCGCCCGGCGGCAACGCGGTCTACAGGAACCTCAAGCTGCAGGGGGAATACTTCCGCCTGCGGCAGGACGGCACGCTGACTTACGACGACAGCGGGCAGGCTGCGCCGCAGTTCGGCACGCCCATCAGCGACTACTTCACGAGCGACCAATCGGGCTGGTACGGGCAGGCGGTCTGGCAGTTCATGCCGCGCTGGCGCGTGGGCTATCGGTACGATCGCCTGCACTACGGGAGCATAGCCAACGGGATCGTGGCGAACGGGCTCGGACCAACGGCAGCGGATTTTTCCCTGCTCGCGAACCACAGCCCGGTGCGCAACACGCTCATGATGGACTTCAGTCCCAGCGAATTCAGCCGCGTCCGCTTGCAGCTCGCGCGCGACGAATCGCGGATCGGCGCACCCGACAACCAAGTCTTCCTGCAGTACATCCACAGCCTGGGACCGCACGGCGCGCACAAGTTCTGAGACCGGCGCACAACATGGAGACGAACATGCACCGCATCCTGATGTTACTGATCGTCATTACCGCCGGTGTCATGGCGCGGCCTGCCGCGGCCGCGCTTAACATCTTCGCCTGCGAGCCCGAGTGGGGCGCGCTGGCAAAAGAGCTGGCAGGCGACAAGGCCGCTATCTACACGGCGACTACCGCACTGCAGGATCCGCACCGCATCGAGGCGCGCCCGAGCCTGATCGCGCGGGCGCGCTCGGCGGATCTCGCGGTGTGCACCGGCGCCGAGCTCGAGATCGGCTGGCTGCCGCTCGTGCAGACCCAATCGGGGAATCCGAAGATACAAGCGGGACGGCCAGGTATGTTCGAGGCGTCGCGCTTCGTCACCATGCTGGAGATCCCCGCGCAGCTCGATCGCGCGCAGGGAGACGTGCACCCGGGCGGCAATCCTCACCTGCATCTCGATCCGCGCAATATCGCCAAAGTGGCAGGCGCGCTTGCCGAGCGCATGGCGCAGCTCGATCCCGGCGAGGCGGCGCAGTATCGTGCCCGCGCCCAGGCCTTTCTTCAACGCTGGCAGGAGGCCACGGCGCGCTGGGAAAAGGCGGGCGCGCCGCTGAAAGGGATGGCGATCGTCGTCTACCACAAGAACATGTCCTACCTCAGCAACTGGCTCGGGTTGCGCGAGGTCGCCTCCCTCGAGCCCAAGCCGGGATTGCCGCCGACGGCGTCACACTTGAGCGAGCTGCTGGCGAATCTCGCGCGCGAGCCGGCGAAAGCGATCGTGCGTGCCGCTTACAACGATCCGCGCGCGGCGGAATGGCTGTCGGAACGCGCGAAGGTCCCGGCCGTCGCGCTGCCCTTCACGGTCGGAGGCAACGAGAAAGCGCAGGACCTGTTCGGGCTGTTCGACGATACGCTTGCGCGCCTGCTGGCGGTGGCCCGATGAGCCTCGCGGCCATCGACCTGGCCATCCTGGGGCCCGCATTCGTCGCGGGCGTCCTGGTTACGGCCACTCACGCGCCGCTCGGCATACAGGTGTTGAACCGCGGCATCGTGTTCATCGACCTGGCGATCGCGCAGGTCGCAGGCCTGGGCGTGATTCTGGCGGACAGTGTCGGGCTCGAGCCGCAAGGCTGGGCGGTGCAGGCCGCGGCACTCGTCGCCGCGTTCGCCGGCGCGCTTCTCCTCACGTGGACCGAAAAGCACTGGCCCGAGGTGCAGGAAGCCATCATCGGGACGGTCTTCATCCTGGCCGCCAGCGGCGCGCTGCTGCTGCTCGCGGCGAATCCACACGGCGGTGAGCACCTGAAGGAATTGCTGGTCGGTCAAATCCTCTGGGTGAACTGGCCGCGCCTGCTGCCGGTCGCGCTCACGTACGCGGTGCTGCTGGCGCTTCTGTTCGGCGTCGGCGAGCGCCTGGGGCGCATGGGCTTCTACCTGGTATTCGCCGTCGCCGTCACCGTTTCGGTCCAGCTCGTCGGTCTGTACCTCGTTTTCACGACCCTCATCGTGCCTGCGCTCGCGACGCATCGCCTGCGGCACGGACGGCTTGCCATCTGTTATGCGCTGGGTGCGGCTGGCTACGGGGCGGGGCTGCTGGTTTCCGCCCTGCTCGACCTGCCCTCGGGGGCGGTGATCGTGTGGGGCCTTGCGCTCCTTGCCGTTCCCGTGTTCGTCCTCGGTACGCGTCGCATCCGGAATGGCGTGACCGGTTGACCCGACAAGGCGGTTGGCTAACATCGCAAGGATGGGATATGAAGGCAACCCGACCCTTGAACCCGATCTGCGGCGGCCCTCCGGCCCGCGCCCACGGACGCTGGGAATCTTTCTCGCCGTCAGCTTGACGGCGCACGTGGTCGTATTCGGCGTGCTGCCCGGTTTCCTCCGGGAAATCGACGCGCCGCCTATCGTACTGGACGTGACGTTGGTGGAGCCCAAGCCGTTGCCGGTGGCGCCGCCCGAGCCGGAGCAACCGCCGCCGAAGCGCAAGCCCGAGCCGCAGCGCGCGCGCGAGCCTGCTGCCAAAAAGCCGCCGCCAACCCCGCAACCGGAGCAGGCGCCGGTCCTGGCGCTGCCCTCGACGCAGGCGCCCGCGGAATTCACCGTGCCTGCGCCGCGGCCGGCGGAGCCAACCCAGGGGGTCGAGCAGAAAACGCAAGGCGCCGGCGTGGCGGTCACACCCCCGGCGTTCAACGCGGCGTACCTGCGCAATCCCGCGCCGCCGTATCCGCTCGCAGCGCGCCGCTCCGGCCAGCAGGGCACCACGACCGTGCGCGTCCTGGTCACGCCCGACGGGTTACCCGCGCGCGTGGACCTCGAAAAGTCCAGCGGCTCGACGCAGCTCGACCATGCCGCGGTGGAGGCGGTAAAAGGCTGGCGCTTTACGCCCGCCCGGCGCGGCACCGAAGCCGTGGAAGGCTGGGTGCTCGTGCCCATCGTCTTCCGGCTTGAAGGGTGAGCGTTGCGCCATGGCGCGATACAATGCAGAAGCGGTCGAAGAAACTGAATTCCGCCACAGAGGACTCAGAGTTCACAGAGGCTGTAGACGTTTCCGCGCGTTCTTCTCTGTGTGCTCCGTGATCTCTGTGGCTAAAGCAAAGTAATGGCCAACATGCGTGCGTGCATCGCAACGGCGATTGTCCTTTTGTGGACGCTGGGATCCAACCCCGTCGCCGCGCAGTCTGTCGAAGTGAAGGGAGCGTGGGTCCGCGGCACCGTCCCCGGTCAGAAAGGGACCGGGGCCTTCATGGAGTTGACGAGCAAGCGGACGGCGCGCCTGGTGGCGGTGGAAAGCCCGGCCGCAGGGGTCGTAGAGATCCACAACATGAAGATGGAAGGCAGCGTCATGAAGATGTTCGCCGTGAACGGCGTCGACCTGCCGGCGAACCGGACGGTGAAGCTCGCACCGGGCGGTTATCACGTCATGATGATGGACCTCAAGCAAACGTTGAAGGCCGGCGACCGCGTTCCCTTGAAGCTCACGTTCGAGATGGCCGACAAGACGCGGGAGACGCTCGACCTCACCGTCGAAGTGCGCGATGTGACCGGCGCGACCAAGCATGGCCATCATTAGCCGAAAACTGACCGCCTGGATCGCGCTTGCCGCGATGCTGTTCGGCGCGGTGTCGCCGGCGCTGGCCGCGGCGCTGTTCCCGCATCGGCCGGACATACTGGGCCGGATGCTGGCGATTCCAGCCGCCGCGACGCGGGGTGTGCCACAGGAAGCAGCGGCCGGGGAGGACGACGGATGTCCGCACGAGTCTACGGCCGACGTCCGGCCCGAGGAATCGTCTCACTCCGCTCACCACGGCGGCGTCAGCCACGAATCGCACGACGAGTCGCAGCACGCGGCCCACGGCATTTTCTGCTCGTTCTGCCTTGCAGCAAGCTCCACCGTTGCTCTCCTTTCCGCGGAACCGGCGCCGCTGACGATAGCCGTTACCAGCGCTGACGTTGCCGGCGCGCCGGAACAGCAGCTCGCTCAGGCCGCACCTGCTCTCCACCGCGCCCGCGGTCCTCCCGCCCTTTCCCGCTGACCTGCTTCAGGAGATAGACGCGCGCCAACCCGGCGGCGTCTGTTGCCGCGCTCGCGCGCGGCGTGCGGTTTTGGGGAGGATTCATGAATTCGTATTCACGGCCGTGCAGGCCATCGACCAGGAGGTACTGGCTGCAGTTGCTCGCTTGTTTCTGGCTCTTTACGGCTGCGGTCTGCGCGCAGGAACCGCACGGTCACCACGACGCTGCGAAGGGAGCAAAGGGCCACATGGCCGACGGCGGACTGGGCGCCACCGCCGCCTTCGATCAGCGCGGCGGGTTATGGGCGGTCAACAGGGAGGGCGAACACGTCCTCGCCCGCAGCTCGGACGATCTGGGGCGGTCGTGGGGCAAGCCCGTCCGCGTGAACGCCGTTCCGGAGCCGGTCGGAGCGGACGGCGATGCGCGGCCCAGGATCGCCGCCGGAGCGGGAGGCGAGCTGTACGTCACGTGGACGAAGCCGCTTTCCAAGCCCTACACCGGTGACATTCGCTTGTCCCGCTCGCTCGACGGCGGAAAGACGTTCAGCGCGCCGATCACCGTACATACCGACCGGCAGGAGATCACGCACCGCTTCGATTCGATCGCGGTCAACCTGAACGGGCAGGTCTTCGTCGCGTGGATCGACAAGCGGGACCAGGTCGCGGCCGCGAAGGACGCCCGCTATCGCGGCGCCGCGGTCTATTACGCCGTGTCGGATGACCGCGGCGCGAGCTTCCGCGGCGACTATAAGCTCGCCGACTACAGCTGCGAGTGCTGCCGCATCGCGCTCGTGCCGCAGGGGGACGGGAGCGTGCTCGCGATGTGGCGCCACGTATTCGCGCCGAACGTCCGCGATCACGCTATCTCCCGGATGTATCCCGACGGGCGTATCGGGAAAGTGCAGCGCGTCACCTTCGACGACTGGCGCGTGGACGTTTGCCCCCACCACGGGCCCTCGCTCGCGGCCGACGCCTCGGGACGGCTGCACGCCGTCTGGTTCACGCAGGGCGCAAAGCGCAGCGGCATCTTCTACGGCCGGCTGGGGGAGACCGGCGTCGAGGGCCAGCGCGGCGTGGGCGGTGCAACTGCCGAGCACGCTGACATTGCCGTCAGCGCCCGGCGTGTTGCCGTGATATGGAAGGAGTTCGACGGCGAGCGTTCGCGCCTGCGCGCCATGATTTCGGAGGATGGCGGGAGTGCCTGGCGCGAGCACGATCTCGCGTCCACCGCCGGCGCCTCCGACCAGCCCCGGTTGCTCGAACGGCAGAGCCGCTTCTACGCGTTCTGGAACACGCGGAACGAGCCGCTCAGCGTGGTTCCCCTGCCATGAGCCACTGGTACCGCCTGCTTGCAGTGCTGGGCCTCGCCTGCGCCCTTGGCGTGGAGGCCGCGCCGCTTCACGAGCTCCGGCCGTTCACGGCGAGCAGCCTGGATGCCATCCGGGAGGCCCGCGCCGGCAAGCCCTTCGTGCTTGCCTTCTGGTCCATCCACTGCGAGCCGTGCCGCGAGGAGATGGCGCAGTGGAAGTCTCTTCAGCGGAAGTATCCCGGCCTGCCCATTGTGCTGGTTTCGACCGACTTGCCGGTAGAGCGCACGCGGGTCACGGAATTTCTGTCCCGCTACGACCCGGGACGGGTCGAAACCTGGATCTTTGCCGATGAATTCGGCGAACGCGTACGTTACGCCGTCGACCGCACCTGGCGCGGCGAACTCCCGAGAACCTATCTCTACGATGCGGCACATCGGCCCGAGACGCGCAGCGGGCGCTTCGACAAGAACTGGATAGAGAGCTGGTTCGCCCGCCAGGGCGCCGCGTCGCGGCCGCGACAGCCTTAGCGCGTCTGCACCATCGGCCTGATGCCCAGCGCCTGGACAACGCGCTGGGCGTAATGCCGCGCCTCGGCGACGCTCGCATAGGGACCCGCCTCGACGCGGTGCAGCCCGTCGCGCGAGACGATTTGCGCGGGCAGCCAGTCCGCCTCCGACTTGACGCGTGCGAGGAAGCCGTCTGCGTTCTCCCGCGAGGCAAACGCGCCCAGCTGCAGGAACATGCGCCCGCCTTCTGCAGTGATCGGTGTCTGTGGCGGTGCCGGGGTCACGGCCGGTGCGGGCGCGGCGACTGCAGGCGGCGCAACCGCAATCTGCTCGCCCGGCGCGGGTGCCGTACTCGGTACGGGTCTTTCCAGTTCC
>DASRJL010000224.1:0-64316 GCA_035649495.1 Burkholderiales bacterium
TTCCGGGCTACGTGGTCACCCCGTGGTACGGGGTGTGCGCGCCCGCGGCCACGCCCGCGCCGGTGCTCGACAAGCTCAACGCCGATATCGTGCGGACGCTGCAGGCCGCCGATGTGCGGCAGCGCCTGGCCGATCTCGTCATCGAACCCGCGCCCACCGGCCGCGAGGAGTTCGCCGCGTTCGTGCGCTCCGAGGTCGAGCGCTGGGAGAAGGTGGTCAAGGACGCGGGAATTCCACGCCAATAACCGTCATGCGTCAGGGGTCAGCGGTCAGGCGTCCCTAAAAACCCGTCAGGCGTCAGGGGTCATGGGTCAGGCGTCCCTAAAAACCCGTCAGGGGTCAGGGGTCAGGCGCGCTCAAGGAGGCGGGGAGGTGTTCCTTTTCCTGGCGCATGCGACACCGTGTGATTACGGTGGCGCGCGCCGTGCTTCTGAAGCGCGCATGCTTGCGAGGGCACCGATCGTATTCATCCCTGCAGTTCCATTGCATGGAGTATTGTTGTCCCGCAAACCTATCAGGAAAAGCGATGTCCGGCGCGTTGCCCCTCGTGTGGTTACTTTCGACCGGTGGCACCATTGCAGGCAAGGGTGCTTCCCCGACAGATCTCACCCAGTATCAGGGCGCGACCCTGCTCGGCTCCGAGCTGCTCGCCGCGGTACCCGAGATCGCGCAGTACGCCGAAGTCAGGTTCGAGCAGGTGGTGAACGTCGCGAGCCCGGACATGACGCCGGCGGTGTGGAAAACGCTTGCCCAGCGCATCAACGCGATCTTCGCCGAGGACGCGGCAGTGGCGGGCGTGGTGGTCACCCATGGCACGAGCACGCTCGAGGAAACGGCGTACTTCCTGCACCTCACGGTGCGTCACGACCGGCCGGTCGTCCTCGTCGGTTCGCAGCGGCCGGCCACGGCCTTGAGCGCCGACGGCCCGCTCAATCTCCTGAACGCGGTGCGAACGGCCGCCGCACCGGAAGCGCGAGGCAAAGGCGCGCTCGTCGTGATGAACGAGGAGATCAACGGCGCGCGTGACGTGACCAAGAGCAACACTTACCGGGTGGAGACGTTTCGCTCCGGCGAGCTCGGTTTTCTCGGCTATGTCGACGAGGACACGGTGAGTTTCTACAAGGCCTCCACGAAACGCCATACCGCGGAATCCGAGTTCGACATCGCGGGCGTGGCGGACTTTCCGCGGGTCGAGATCGTCTATTCGTACGCGCAAGCTTCGGCGGTGCCGCTACATGCCCTGGTGCGCGAGGGCGTGGATGGCATCATATTCGCGGCGCCGGGCGCGGGCAGCCTGTCGGAAGCCGAGCGCAGCGCGATCGAGGCCATCGTCTCATCGTCATCGGCGACGAAACCGGTCATGATGCGCTCGACCCGGACCGGAAACGGGCGCGTCACCGGCCGCAGGAAGTTCGACAGCCTTGGTATGATCCCCACCGACAATCTCAGCCCGCAGAAGTCCCGCATCCTGCTCATGCTGGCGCTCACGAAAACGCGCGAGCCCGGGGAGATCGCGCGGATCTTCTCCGAGTACTGACAAGCCAGGGTTTTCCACGTGATCTCTTTCATTAACGCGCGGCTCAGATCCGACTTCGATCTGACCTGTCTGCGAAAAGAGTCGCCTGACCCCTGACCCATGACCCATGACGGCTTTATAGGAGGACTCGGCGTGCGTTACGAGCTTTACTACGGAAACACCAATCAGGGACGCGGCGAGTTCGTGCGGCTCACCCTCGAGGAGGCGCAGGCCGACTATGTCGATGTGGCACGCGAAAGCGGCCCCGGCCTGGGGCCGGAGGCGATGGCGCCTTATCTGAAGGGAACGAACGTCGCTCATCCGCAATTCGCGCCGCCGTTCCTCAAGCATGGAGATCTCGTCATCGGCCAGACGGCCAATATCCTGCTCTACCTTGGGCCCAGGCTCGGCCTCGCGCCTGAAAGCGAAGGCGAGCGCCTCTATGCGCATCAGCTTCAGCTCACGATCGCCGACCTCGTAATGGAGATTCAACATACCCATCACCCCGTTGCGCACGGCCTCTACTATGAAGATCAGAAGGCCGAGGCGATTACCTACACACGGCATTTCCTCGCCGAGCGCCTGCCCAAGTTTCTGGGATTTTTCGAAAGGGTACTCGGCGAGCGCGAGCACCTGGCAGGAAACCGTCTGTCGTACGTCGATCTTTCGATGTTCCAGCTCATCGACGGTCTGCGCTTCTCTTTTCCGAAGACGATGGCGCGGATCGAGCGCGATTATCGCGGGCTCGTCGCACTGCACGACAGGATCGCAGCCCGTCCAAACGTCGCGGCGTACCTGAAATCACCGCGTCGCCTGCCGTGGAACGAGCGCGGCGTGTTCAGGCATTACCCCGAACTCGAGGAGCGTTAACCCCCGTCATGGGTCAGGCGTCATGGGTCAGGCGTGCCGAGAACCCGTCATGCGTCAGGGGTCAGCGGTCAGGCGTCACGTGTTTGACGCGCCCTATCTGAGACGCCTCATCTGAGACGATTTACCTGAGACGCTCTATCTGAGACGGTGTATCAGCTCCATTCCGCGGTCAATGCGTCAAGGGCGTGATCGACGTCCTGACTCGAGTTGTAGCCGTGGAAGCTGAAACGAATGCGTCCCTGTCCGTTCCACGCCAGCACGCCGCGCCGCGCCATCGCATCGACGATCACCTGCGCCCGTGGCGACGAAATGCAAACGCTCGCGCCGTGCCGCGCCGGATCGGCCGGCGTGAGCGTCGGAACCCGCAGGGCTTCCAGCCGCTCCAGCATCGCGGTCGTCATGCCCTGGACGTGCGCCTGAATGTCGCGCACGTCGCGGGCTGCCAGATAGTCCAGCGCATCCGCCAGTACGTAGATCGAGGCGTGCGCGGGATTGCCGCGTGTGAAGCGTAGCGCGTCTTCCCGGAGCGGCGGCGGCTTGTCGTAGCTGCGGGATCCAGGCTCGAGGGAATACCATCCGGCGGAAGCGGGCGACCACCCCGGCTGGCGCGTGCGGTTCCAGCAGGCGACAGCAACCCCAGTGACGCCGAGCAGCCATTTGTAGCAGGCCGAGAACGCGAAGTCCGCGAACGTAGCCTCGATCGGCAGATAACCGGCCGCCTGGGTGAAGTCCACGACGAGCAACGCTCCGACGCTGTCCGCGAGCGCGCGGAGGGCGGAAAGATCATGGCGTTCTCCCGTCAGGTACGAAACATGACTGACACCGATGGCCCGTGTGCGTGCATCGACACATCCAGCGAAGCGGTCCGGGCCGGTTCCCCTTGCCTGCCGCAAGGTCACGCCCGGACGGCGGCGCATCAGGAACGGTCCGACGACGGACGGATACTCGTTGGCATCGATCACGAGATTGTCCCCGTCACGCCAGTCGAGACTTTCCGCGACGATAGACACACCCTCGGCGACGTTGCCGACGAATCCGATCGACGCTGCGTCCACTCCCCAGGAGCGGGCGATGCCGGCGCGGGCGCGGGCAATCTCCGCTTCCTGCGCGACCCGGCCGGCCATGCCGCGGCTCTTGTCACGGAGATAGCGGGAGAGCGCGGCAGCGTGGCGGTGCAGAGGGGCGCTTTCCCCGCCGGCGCAAAGATGGGCGACGCCATCGGCGATCATGAAATCCCGCGGATCGAACAGCGGTCCTTCGCTCATGTATTGACACCCGTCATGGGTCAGCGGTCAGGGGTCAGGCGTGTGAAAACCCGGCATGGGTCAGGGGTCAGGGGTCAGGCGTGTGAAAACCCGTCATGGGTCATGGGTCAGGCGTGTTTGGAGCTTTTCCTTCTTTGCTCATGCGACGCCGTGTGATTCCGGTAGCGCGCGCCGTGCTTCTGAAGCGCGCATGCCTGCGAGAGCGCGGATCGGATGCACATCCGTCGTTCCCATTACTTTTCTGCCGTGGTGCTCTTCCGGTGGATTTCTTCGAAGTGAGTCGAAGGCAGGTCTTGCAGGGTCGTGCGGCTCCCCTTCCACATCCGCTGATCCTCGTCGGTGCTGAAGCGCTGCGACTCGGGCAGCGGCGGCCATCCGGGTACGCGCAGCCACAGCCGCATGAGGTGGCGGCGTCGGGCCCAGTCACGATCGTCCTGGTAGTCCGTGCGCCCGTGGAATGTCACGCGGTTGTTGAGAAACTGGATGTCGCCCTCGGCGAATTCCATGTCGAGGTAGAACTCCGGCGACGAGGCCAGCCGCTCCACCTCCCTCAATGCCTCCTGCGCTGCCGGCGTCAGCGGCGAGTCGTGCTCGGCCGCCCGCCGTATGTATGCCGTCACGAAATAGCAGGAGAGCTCTCCGGCAGTCTCCGCGAACGCGGCGATCCGATGCGGACTCTGCATGCGCGTCGCGTGCCTGCCGTCTGCGGCGTTGCGCCGGTAGTAGTAGCCCTCGCGCAGCGCCGCGGCCAGGTCCGGCCGGCGGCGCTCGATGTCTCGGTAGACCGCGGTCGCGCTGGCGATGCAGCTCGCGCCGCCGGAGCGCGCCGCGCGCAGGCACATGAGTCCCACGACGTCGCACATGTCCGTAGAGTCGACGTGCATGAGCTGTCCGCCGCCCTTGCGGTAGCCGCGCGACTCGGGCTCGATCTCGTGCACATCGATGACGTGGCCGAGCACGTCACCGGCAGACGATTGCACCGTGGGCCGCCCGAGATACGAGCCGAGGCCAACGTAAATCCACGCCATCTCGTCCGCGGAATAACGCTCCCGTGGTATCCCGCGCAATAGCGCGAAGCCCGGGCCGTTGCGTAACGTGTCGCAGAGGCCCCTCATGTAATCGCCAAGACGGTCGAGGGGAAACGACTCCGGCGTGACGTCGGTGAAGTCGCGACGCGGCAGGGCGAGCAGGTGACGCAGCGCGCGCTCGATCTCCGCAAGCTCCACCTCCGAGAAGACGTGGAGGCCGTGTTCACGATAATCGATCTCCGGGCCTTTCCATCCCGTGCGCGCACCGCTCAGCAAAGCTACGGAACTCATATCCTCCTCGCCGAACCCGGCGACCGGCATCGGGCACTCGCGGCCAGAGCGGGCGATCGGGGTAAGTTCATGGCTTGGTAAGCTGCCGCGCTATCTCGTCCACGTAGCGTAGTGCGAGAGCCTGCATTTCTTCCGGCTTGAGATTGCTGATCGGGTGCGGCAGCTCGACGTAGCCGTGCTGCGCCATGCCCCTCCCGCGGAATTGGAATTCCGCCGCCTTGCGGAAAGCGCCGGTGATCACCACCGTTGCGGGGACGCCCCGCTTTTCCAGCTCCACCGTGTCGTGCACACTGCACAACGTGCACGACCCTCAGCCGCCCAGCGCCGCGACGGCGACGTCCACCTCCCGTGCCAGCTCGTCGATGAGGCTGTCCGGCGCCTGCTTCGAATAGTGCTCCTTGCGCCGTGTTACGACGTGCGCGACGCCGTGGCGTTCGCGCAGCGCTGCGCCTATGGTTTCCAGGATAACGTCGCCCTGTTCCTTGGTGTTATCGAGCAGGCCGAGCACTTTGCCCGCGAGGGTCTCGGGGCGCGGCGCGGGACGTATCGCCTGCGCGCTGGCGCGGGCGCTGGGATCTATGATTTCGTCAGGGGTCATGGGTTATGGGTCATGGGTCAGGGGCGATGTTAACGCGGGCCGTCGTGAATCACACCCGGTACACTCTGCTCACGGCGCGGCTGGCGACCGTGATGCCGTGCATGACCAGGCTCGCGGGGGATCCGGATCCCCCGGCGACGACGAGGTGCAGATCGTCGGGGTGGCCGATCGCCGGCACGAACGCGTTGTCGTCGTCGAGCGCCACCTTGAACGGCCAGCGTGCAGCGCCCGTCTCTCCGCGCCAGAGTCCCCCGCGCCGGATCTCGCCCAGCCGGCGCCCCGCGCGCTCGACGAGCAGCCGATGCGTGTCTTCGCGCGACATGCCGGCCTTCGAGAACACCTCCGCGTGCTGGGGGCTCAACACCACTCCCATGTCCGCCTGCCGGTAGATATTGCCGCCGCCCAGCGCGGACATCATGTCGGCAATCGCCACTGCGAGCCGCTCGGGTTCCTCGCTCGCGTCGTCCCACACGAGGACGGGACCTTCGAGCGGAATCGCGGTCACGACGTTCTCCTGCGGCCCGAAGCCGCGCGTCCCGGCATAGGAGGGCCACGGGCTCGCCTCCTCGTTCTCGGCAACGCAATAGGTGTAGCGCCATGGCCCGCCGAAGCCGGAGAGCGCCGTCACCCCCGGGATGCCGCCTCCAAGGTTCAACATCATCAGGCGCAACGCGCGGCCGATGGTTGCATTGGCGCGAAATCCGGGACCGAAGCAGCCCATGCCGCCGGAGAGCCCGATCTCGCGCGCGTAGGGTCCGTTCACCAGAAGGAACGGCGCGCCCGCGCTCGTGGTCGCCTGGAGCAGCACCAGGTTGAAGTGCTCTTCGAGCACGCACTCCGTCGCACCGACAACCACCGGGAGGTATTCCGGCCTGCAGCCCGCCATCACCGCGTGCAGTGCTATGGCTCGTATCGTGGCGGGAGCCATGAGCGGCGGGACGAGGCCGATCACCTCCTCCGGATCCCGATTCGTGGCTGCGAGCATGGCGACGAGGCGCTCTTCCGTGGGCGGCACGACCGGCAGCCCGTCGGACCACTCCTTATCGAAAAAGAACTCAACCGGATCCACGGGCATCGTCGTTCACTCGAGTCGGGCCTGCCAGTGGAGAATGATAGATCATGCCCGGTTTCCACTCTCCCGTTAGAATGCTTCGTGGGTTCTCTCACGTAAAGGGGACGCACGTTTTTTGTCGTCCAGGACAGGATTTCCGCATGATCGAACTTCGTGCATTGCGAGTCGCGGCCGGCCTGGTGTGCGTGCTCCCGGCATTGCTTTCCGGCCCCCTGGCGTGGGGCGCATACCCGGAGAAGTCCATCCGGGTGATCGTGCCGTCGCCGCCGGGCGGCGGCAACGACATCATGGCGCGCCTGGCGAGCCAGAAGCTCGCCGAGGCGTGGGGAAGGCAGGTGCTGGTGGACAACCGCCCGGGCGCCGGCGGCGCCATCGCCTTCGAGATGGCGGCGCGCGCGGAGTCGAACGGCTACACGCTGCTGCTCGGCAGCACCAACCTCACGGTGCTGCCGGACGTCCAGAAGGTGAATTACCATCCCATCAAGGACTTCGTGCCCGTCTCGCTCATGGCGAAGTCGATGAATATTCTCCTCGTGCATCCCTCGGTTCCGGTGAAATCGACGAAGGACCTGATCGCGCTTGCAAAGGCAAGCCCGGGCAAGTTCAACTACGGGACCGCTATCGCGACTTCAGTGCATCTCGCCGCCGAGCTGTTCAAGGCGAAGGCCGGGGTGAATATCGTGATGGTGCCCTACAAAGGCATGGGGCCGGCCCTGGTGGATCTGATCGCAGGCCACGTGGATATCGCCTTCGCCAACCCCGCCGCGTCCCAGGACTACGTGCGATCCGGCCGGATGCGGGCGCTGGCCGTGACCGGCGAGAAGCGCTCTTCCTTGCTGCCGGAGGTGCCCACGGTAGCGGAGGCGGCGATTCCGGGCTTCGAGGCGAGCACCTGGTGGGGCATACTGGCTCCCGCAGGCACCCCCGCCGCCGTCGTCTCCGAGGTCAACGGGAAACTCGCAGCCGCGCTCGCGCACCGCGACGTGACGGATCGCATCGCCGCCCTCGGCGCGGACCTGGTCGGGGGGCCGCCAGAGCGGCTTGCCGAGCACTTGAACGCCGAAATTCCCAAGTGGCGCGAGGTCGTTCGCGCGGCGAACATCAAGCTCTAACTTCACACAGAGGAGAGTGACAACATGAGTATCGAACGCCAGGAGATCAGCGGGCACCTCAGCAAGGTAGTCGAACACAACGGCACCGTTTACGTCGCCGGCACGACCGCCGAGGACAAGTCGGTCGGAATGAAGCAACAGACCGAGCAGGTGCTGGCGAAGATCGATCAATTACTCGCCAGAAGCGGCACGAACAAGTCGAAGCTGCTGTCTGCGACCGTCTATATTTCTGATATGCCGCAAAAGGCGGCGATGAACGAAGCGTGGCTCGCATGGATCGACCGCAAGAATCCCCCAACGCGTGCCTGCGTCGCGGTGGAGCTTGGCACTCCGGAAACGCTTGTGGAAATCGTCGTCACGGCCGCCAAATAGTCTGCCGCGCCAGGCAGATCGAACGAAGTGGAGTCCGCCATGAAGAGTGACGATCTGGGTGCCTACAATATCGAGGACCTCAGGCAGATGGCAAAGAAGCGTCTGCCGCGCTGCATCTTCGAGTATGTCGACGGCGGCGCGGAGGATGGGATAGCCCTGCAGCACAACCGCGAGGTCTACCGGTCGCTCAAGATCAAGAACCGGGTTTTGAAGGACATTTCAAAGCGCTCGACCGCTATCGAGATCTTCGGCAGGAAGATCGCCATGCCCTACGCGATCTCGCCAACGGCCTCGGCGGGCCTGATGAGCGACGGCGGCGAGATCGGCCTGGCCAAAGCGGCAGCCAGGATGGGCATCCCCTGCACCGCGGCAACCAGTGCGCTCACCCCGATGGAGGAGATATACGAGGCTGCCGGGGGCAATCTCTGGTTCCAGCTGTATATGTGGGTGGACATGAAACAGCGGATGGCTTTCGTCGAGCGTGTGAAGGCGGTCGGATACAAGACTCTGCTCGTCACCGTCGACGGCTCGGTCGGCGCCAATCGCGAGCACAATCTCAGGAACGGCTACTCCCTGCCGCTCCGGTATACGCCGAAGCTGATTGCGCAGATTCTTGCCAGACCCGGCTGGTGCCTGCGTGTCCTGGCGCCGCAGTACATCAAGCGCGGGCCGTTCAGGAAAGCAAACTATCCGAAGGAATGGGGGAACAAGCTCACGGACGCGCAGAACGACCACGAGCTCACCAAGCCCGACACCCAGTGCTGGGACGACATCAAGCGCATCCGCGACATGTGGCCGGGCTACATGCTGGTCAAGGGGCTGCAGAGCCTGGAAGACGCCGTGATCGCCGCCGATTACGGGCTCGACGGCGTCGTCCTCTCGAACCATGGCGGCCGCTACCTGGATAGCGCGCCGGCTCCCCTCCAGCTGGTGCCCGAGGTCCGCAGGGCCGTCGGCGACCGTCTCAAGATCATCATCGACAGCGGCGCGAGACGCGGTTCAGACCTCGTGAAGGCCCTCGCGGTGGGGGCGGATATGGTCATGTCCGGAAGGCCCACGCTGTACGGCTCCGCCGCTGCCGGGGAAGCCGGCGCCTACCGCGCGCTCGAGATCTTCCAGACCGAGATGGACCGCATCATGGGGATGCTCGGGTTGAACAGCGTCGCTGAAATCAGCCCGCACATCTTCTGGAACCCGCCCGACTGGGTGCCCAAGCACAGGCCTGCCCTGACTGCCGTCATCGGTCAGGCGTCAGGGGTCAGGCGTCCCTAAAAACCCGTCAGGCGTCAGGGGTCATGGGTCAGGCGTCCCTAAGAATCCGTCAGCGGTCAGCGGTCAGCGGTCAGACGTCCCGAAGAACCGTCAGGCGTCAGGAGTCAGCGGTCAGGCGCCCCTAAAAACCCGTCAGGCGTCAGGGGTCATGGGTCAGGCGTGCCGTTCAACCGGCGGACGACTCCGTTAACCAGTGACTACGGCGCGTACACCCACAGATCAAGCTGCACCGTGCATCCCGGCACCGGAAGGAACGGCACCTTCACGGCCGAGATCGGCAGGTGGCGGCCGGCGAGGTGTCTGTCCCACGCCTGATAAGCGCCATAGAAGTCGGCGGGATCGGTGTGGTACTGCTGGATGCGTACGACGTTTCCGAGCGACGTGCCGGCGGCGGCGCAGATCTTCTCCGCGCTTTCGAGCATCGCATCCATCTGCGCCTGCACGGTCGAGCCGTGATACGGCTGCTCGCTGTCGATACGCGCGGACTCGACGAGTCCATTCTCGTCGATCGCCAGCAGGCCGGACAGCAGGAGCAGGTCGCCCGCCCGGATAGCCTGAGGCAAGCCGCGGAACGCCGGGAACACACCCGCGTCGACCACTTCGCGCTTTGTCTTCGCGCCGCTCTTCAACGCGATCGTGTTGATCTCGATGCGCGCATTCGAAAGGAAAAATCCCGGCGTAGCCGTCGGCACGAGCGTAGTCGCCGGCTTTTCGTGCGGAAAGAACTCGGACCACACGTCATTGAACGAGCCGAAATCGGCGGCATCGCGCATGTGCACCTGGCACTTCACGACGTTGTCGAGCGAGGAGCCGGCGGCTTTCAGCGCGGGCGCGATCTTTTCGCGAATGATGTATTCCGTTTCGAGGCGAATCGGCAGGCCTTTCCACAGATGCTGTTCCGGCAGGCGCGCTTCCTGCGCGAGACCCTCCCCGAACTTGCCGTCCGCCATGCGCCCGGCGACGAAAACGTAATCGCCCGCTTCGAGCGCGAGGCTGTAACCGGAGCTCGGATGCACCTGCTGCTCCCCGGGCCGGATGTGCCGCGGCCGGAACTCGCCTTGTGGCGCCACGCCGATCATGTGCACTTCGATTTCCTGCCGCGGCCGCAGAAAACCTTCGACGAGCGTCGACGTGCTCGGTGCGATGTGATCTTTCATCATGACCCGGCGCGCATCGTGATACGCCTCGACCGCGCGACCGGACGTGTAGTGCTGGTCCAGGCGCACTGCGTTCTCCAGCCCTCCGCCGCCCGCGCGCATGACCGCGTCGAGATTGCGGAAGATCTGGTCGGCCTCGCGCCTCAACTTGGATGTATCCCAGTGCGGGAGGCGCGGGCGCATCACAGCGGAGGGCGCGCCGGTCGTGTAGTCGACGAGGCCGTTCAAGCCCGTGGCAAAAATCCACCGGCCGGCTCGTACGCCTGCCGCGTAAAGCACGTTGCCCTTGAAAACCTGCGGCAGTAACGGCTGCACGCGCGCTTCGCCAGCGCCAATTCCCATCTCGCGAGTCCTTCCAATGTTCGGTCGGCCCGAGCCAACCGGTTGATGGCGCGTCAAAAGGTATCTCCGAACGGCGGATCTTCGCGCTTAGACGCGTTTTCGACGGTGAAAAGCACTGTCTAAGTCCGCCTGACCCATGACGCCTGACCCATGACGATACAGCCCTATTTTGCACGGAAGGTGACGACGAGCACGTCGCGATGCGCCGGCCTGGCGGGATCGATCGGCTGCACCGGCGTGACGCCGTGCTTGACCCGCGCATCGTCGACCAGCGCGGCGTCGAGCGGCGCGCTCAGCGTAAAACTGCCGAGTTGATTGCCGGCGAGATCGTGCGTGGTCGTCGTGCCGCTGGCGATGTTGGCTCGACCGATCAGCAGCACCAGCACGTAGTCGACTCCGTCGCGATGCACGCCTTCCGGTGTCGGCTGCCCCGGCGCGTCCCGGCGCGCCTCGATGCGGAACTGGTGGCACTCGATGTGCCACTCGACATCCGGCTTGAAGCCATCGAACAGCTCGCGGCAGAACGCGAGGATGCGCTGCATGCTCGCGCCTTCGATCACGTCGCGCGCTATCGGCTCGAACCAGCGCTGGATGCCGCCCGCCAGCGGGTTGTAGTCCAGGCTCTGATAGTGTGGTTGATGCGGCTCGATGCGGGCGCGCGTTTGTCCCGCGCGCATCGACAGCGTTGCGTGCCGGCGCAGCCGGTAACGATGGCCCTCCGGTAGATACGTGTCGAGCACCAGATCGTTCCAACTGGACGCGAAGTGCTGCCAGTCGTCGTTCCATGCCGAGTGCTGCCCCGACGCGGCGAACAATGCCTGCATCTGCGCCGCGGGCACGAACGCAAAGCCGTCGCGCCGGATCTGTTCGCCTAGCGTCTTCGCGTCAGGGGTCATGGGTCATGCGTCAGGCGGGCCACTCGTCATAGGTCATGCGTCAGGCGTCGCGCACAATGCAGCATCTGGGACGGCGATACGTCCGTTACTTGAACGATACGTATCGGGGCGATCCATGTCGAGCCTGATGGTCTCTCGGTCACGCATCGCGCATGACCCATGACGCATGACCCATGACGGGCTATGCTTGCTGCTCTACACGATCGGGAGAAGACGATGGCGACGAAGACGCTCGAAAACGTGACCGTGTCGGACGCCTATCTCGCCTTGATGGCGGACCGCGGCGTCGAGTACCTGTTCGCCAACGCCGGCACCGACTTCGCGCCGATGATCGAGGCGCTCGCGAAGGCCCAGGCGCTCGGGCTGCCGCATCCCAAACCCGTCACCTGCCCCCACGAGAACACCGCCCAGCACATGGCGATCGGCTATTACCTCGCCACCGGGCGGCCCCAGCTCACCATGTTTCACGTCAACGTGGGCACGGCCAACGCAATGAACGGGCTCTTGAACGCATCACGCGGACAGGTGCCGATCCTCTTCACCGCGGGCCGCACGCCCATCAACGAGGACACGCTGAAGGGCCATCGGACGCTCGACATCCACTGGACGCAGGAAATGTACGACCAGGCCGCGATGGTGCGGGAGTCGGTCAAGTGGGACTACGAGCTCCGGAACGCCGAGCAACTCGAGACCATCGTCGACCGCATGATCACGGTGGCTATGTCGGACCCCAAGGGGCCCGTCTATCTTTCGCTGCCGCGCGAGGTGCTCTCGCTCAAGCTCGACAAGTTCACCTATGAGAGCCCGAGCCGGATGTGCCCGGCCGCCCCTTCCGCGCCTTCGCCCGCAGCGCTCGACGAGGCCGCCTCGATTCTCGCCCGGGCGCAGCATCCGGTCATCATCACCAACTGGGGCGGCCGCAATCCTGGCGTGATGCCCGCTCTCACGGCGCTCGCCGATCGCTACGCGATTCCCGTGGTCGAATACCGCAACCGCTACATCGCCATGCCGACGCACCACCCCATGATGGCCGGCGGCAATCCCGACGCATACGTCAAGGCCGCCGACGCGATCCTGGTGCTCGACACCGCGGTGCCCTGGCAGCCGTCCAGAGTCCGGCCCCCGGCCGGCTGCAAGGTGATCCACATGGCGCCGGATCCGCTTTACACCTATGTGCCCGTGCGCGGGTTCCCGGCCGATTTGTCCATCGCCTGTGCGAGCGATCTCGGGCTGCGAATGCTGCACGATGCGATGGCCGAGCCCGCGAAGTCGAATGCCGCGCGCATCGGAAAGCGGCGCGACGAATGCGCGGCGCATCACGCGAAACTCGAAGAGAACTGGGCGAAGAAGCTCGCGGCCGGCGAGAATGCCTCGCCGATCGCGCCGGCCTGGATCTCCCACTGCATCAACAAGGTCCGCACCAGGGACGCGATCATCGTCAAGGAATCGGGGCTGCAGACGCAGTATCTCGATGTCGATCGGCCCTGCATGGTGCTGAACCCGGGCGCCGCCTCGGGCCTCGGCCACGGCATGGGGGTGGCGCTCGGCCTGAAGCTCGCGAATCGCGACACGCTCGTGATCGGCACCGAGGGCGACGGCGCCTACATGTACAACGTGCCCGTCTCCGCCCATTATGTTTCCGCCGAGCAGCAGCTGCCGGTGTTGTGGGTCGTGTTCAACAATCAGCGCTGGCAGGCCGTGCGCAACGCCACCCGCGGGCTCAATCCGGACGGCTACGCCGCCGGCACGGAGCGTGCGCCGCTCACCTACTTCACCGTCGAGCAGCACTACGACAAGCTGGTGGAGGTGTCGGGCGGCTACGGCGAGCGCGTCACCGAGGCGCGCCAGGTGCTGCCCGCGCTGGAGCGCGCGATGAAAGCGGTGCTGGTGGAGAAGCGCCAGGCGCTGCTCAACGTCGTGTGCGACGTCGATACGAGCGGGGGCGGCGACTGATCTTTCTGTAGCGCGGATCGCGGGCCTCACGCAGAGGCCCGCGGGCGAACCTTACTTCAGCACCGAGACGAGATTGTTGAGCCCGGCGCGGTAGACACCCGAGATCGTTTCTTTCATCTCTTCTTCAGACACGCCATCCCTGACCTTGAAGTTGGAACTCCAGACCACGGTCGAGCCGGCCTTGTTCTGTTTGATCTGGACTGTCGAAACGTAGTCCGTGATCGGCAGAGGCGATTCGATGATCCGGTACTGGTAGGAACGCGAAGTGGTGCTGTACGAGACCAGTTCCTCGGTGAACCTGGCGCCGTCTTTCGTTGTCAGCACCCGCACCGTACCACTGGTATTGCCTTTACCCCTGGTGATTGCCGTGCTGGCGAAGGCCGGATGCCAGTCTTGCCAGCGGTCGAAATCCTTGATTGCTTCCCAGGTCTTCGACGGGGCCGCGGCCAGATAGACTTCTTCGGTAACCGACAGGGGCTTGCCGTCGGCCAGCGCCCCGCTGGCGGCGCAGGCCAACAGGATGCCAAGCGACTTCGAATTGATAGTGGACATTTGGAGCTCCTTTGGAATGGATTGGTCAGACCGGCGGGAATGCCGCGACGAGCGAAGTATCGGGCCGGTGTGCCGCTCGTGTAATGGTCGAGCCCCCGCCTTACTTGATCATTCCTCCGGCATTTGCAGCGCGCGACTCACTTATATAAGAGTACGGCGATCGCGCGCGCAGCGCGGTGCTACCCGGGTTGCGGCCGGGTGGCCAACCTCCCAAACCTAGCCGGCCGGATCGCGCAGCACGTAGAGCGTGTTCAGGGTCTGCGCCAGCCCGATGTCCTCGCGGAGCCACACGAGCCGACTCGTCCTGATCCGCTTGCCGTCGGCGATCCGCGGGTTGGGGTGGTTGTAGACATTGCCGACGAGCTGCTCCCGATTGAAGCGGGAATAGCTCCACTGCCGCAGGATCACGGGCGGCCGCTCCGGGTGTTCGGGTTGAACCCGGGCGGGCTCGGTTCTCGGTTCTTGCGCGAGGCTCATCGCAGTACTTTAGGCGCGTAAAGCGTCAAGCGTAAAGGGTGAAGCAGGTTCTTACCCGCGTGACGCCTGACCCCTGACGCCTGACGGGTTGTTAGATCGAGTACACCGGCTCTTCGAGCCCGTCGGCAAGGTGCTGTTGGGCCCATTCCTGAGGTTTGATGCTGCGCTCGAGCAGCACACCGGCGGCCCGCACGCGCTGCATGCCCGCATTCAGCGCCGGGGGCTCGACGCCTTGCTGCAGGCCGGCGGCCGCCTCCAGCAGCATGCGGCGCGCCATGACGATCCCGCGGTCCGTGGGGAGCAGCTTCTCGCGCTCGAAGTCCTGGATCGGCCCCATGCTCTCCTGCAGCGAAGCGTCCTGCATCGCGAAGCCGAACACGCCGCTGAAGGCGCGCTTTTCCCTTTGCGCACGGCGGTCGATGAGGTAGTCGTTGTCCTTGTTCGCTCGCGAGCGGAACGTGCCGGAGTCCACCTCGCAGTGGAGGCCCTTGCCGGCCTGCATGTCGCGGCGCTCATCGGTGCCGAGCGGCCGGTCGGGGCGGTAGCTGATGCTCCAGGCCCAGCAGTTCTCGTCGTCGATCGGTACCCACACGTGCCCGCCGAGCGAGTGCTCGCCAAAAGGCGGGATCAGCGTGAACCAGGGAAACAGCCACTGGGTGATGCGCCAGTAGTAGGAATCGGGCTCGCCGTTCCTGCGGCCGAACAGCGTCAACCCGAAGTCGGTCTTCTCGATCTCGAACACCACGTTGCCGTCGGCCTTGATGTAGTCGTTGGCCTTGCAATTCCTGAACATCGGGTCGTGGTCGACCTCGTAGCGGTGAACGTAGGTAACGTGGCTCGTGTCGATGCCGCCCTCCATCGCCTGCAGGTAGTTCGATTCCTGCAGGCGCTTCGAGACGAACACGTGGCTCGCCGGCAGCGCGCACCACTCGACCTCGGGAGGCGCCGGGCGCTTGTCCTGCGGACCCATGTAAGCCCACACGATCCCTGCCCTCTCGATGCACGGGTAGGCCTTGATGCGCATTCGTTCACAGACCTGCGGCGCCGAAGGGACCTCGACGCAGTCGCCGTCGCGGTTGAACTTCAGGCCGTGGTAGGAGCAGCGGATGCCGTTCTCCTCGTTGCGCCCGAAGAAAAGCGACGCACCGCGGTGCGTGCAGAACTCGTCGATCAGTCCGGGCTGGCCCGAGGTGTCGCGGAACGCGAGCAGCCTCTCGCCCAGGATCTGCACCCGCACCTGCGGGCCGTCGGGTTTCGCGATCTCGTCGCTCAGCAGCGCCGGCACCCAATAGCGCCGCAACAGCACGCCCATCGGCGTGCCGGGGCCGGTGCGCACCAGAGTTTCCGCCGTTTGCCCGTCCATGACCCTGACCCTGCAGCTCCGGAAGGTCGCGGCGACGCCGAGCCGGGCGGTATTACGCCGCCGCCGGCAGCCTGAATCCCTGGCGCGCTATCAACTTCCATGCGCCGTCCTGCTTTTGCCAAAGCTGGAGGGCGCCGATGCGGGTGGTCGTCTGCTTGCCGTCGAGCTCGGATTCGCCCAGGTAGATGTGGCGCGCGATGGCCGCATTGCCGACCACGGCCACTTTCAGCTCCGGAAAAGTGAGCGACTTGACGATCGTCTTGCGGGTCACTACCCCGTTGATGAATTGCTCCTTGGTCTCGACCCGACCGTCCGAATGGCCGTAGCTGACCTGCGCGGCCGTTACCTGCTCCAGTCTAGCCTTGTCGGCCTCGAACTGAGCCTTGCGCAGGATCTCGATGGCTTGAGCGACTGCCGCCTCGTCGGCGGCGGACTGAGCGCTCGTGGAAGCGCTGGCCAGGAGACCGGAAGCACCGAGAGCAAATGCGCTTGCAACCGCGAAATCACGACGAGATACGTTCATGGTCTTCTCCTTGACAGGGTAGACGGCGTTAAGAGTACCTAACAAATGAGGCGATGCTCCCCTCATGCTCCCCTACATCAGGGCGCCTATCCTTCACCTTGACAGGCGCTCTAAGGCGCGGGTCAACGGCGCTACAATGCACCCGCTGCGGCATAGTCTGCAAGGCCTGTGAAAGTTGTAGGGAATCCATCATGCTGACCGACCGGTACGACCTGCCCTTGTCCACGGGCTTCACCGCCGCGCGGGATGCCTACGTTCAGGGCCTCGATCTGGCGCTGACTCTCTACCCCGGCGCGGTCGAGGCCTTTGACCGCGCCCTCGCCGCTGATCCCAGTTTCGCCCTGGCCCATGCCGGCAAGGCCCAGGTCCTGATGCGCGAAGGCAAAGCCGCGGCGGCGCGGGCGGCCCTGGCGGAGGCCAGGGGCCTGGCCGCCGGTCTGCCGGCGCGCGACGCCGGTCATATCGGGTTTTTTGATCTCGCCTTCGCGGGCCGGACCGACGACGCGATTGCCGCGTTGTACGCGCATCTCGCGGAATGGCCGCGCGACGCCCTGATGGTCGCCACGGCCGCGAACCCGAACGGCGTGATTGGCGGCTCCGGCCGCGTCGGACAGAAGCGCCGGATCGCGGTCCTGCTCGACAGCCTCGCCCCGCATTACGGCGACGATTACTGGTTCCTGTCCTATCACGCCATCGCCCTGTCCGAGGATGGGCAGTTCGCGGCCGCCCGACCGTTGATCGAGCGATCGGTGAAGCTGAACCAAAAAAACGCGCATGGCGCGCACGGCATCGCGCATGTCTCTTACGAGAGCGGCGATGCGGACGCGGGCAGGAGCTTTCTTTCGTCCTGGCTCGCCACCTATCCGAAGGACGGGGCTTTCCACGGTCATTTGAGCTGGCATCTCGCCCTCTTCGAGCTTGGGGCGGGGAATTGGGAGGCGGCGCTTCGGCTCTATCGCGAGGCCATCGTCCTCGATCGGCACAGCGGTGGGCCGCAACAGAAAATGACCGATGGGGCAGCCTTCTTATGGCGCTCCGAGCTCGCCGGCCAACCGCGCGATGCCGCCGCCTGGCGGGCCCTGTACGAGTATGCGAAGAGCGAGCTGCCCCGGCCGGGCCCCGGGCTCGCCGACCTGCACGTCATCCTGGCGCAGGCCGTAACGGGTGATGATGCCGCGCTCGATGTCCGTGTCCGCCAGATGGAGGATCTGGCGCGCGAGGGGCGGTATCCCTCCGGCACATACCTTCCGGAGCTGTCGCGCGGCTTCGTGGCGTTCGAGCGCGGGGATTTTCCTGCGGCGATCGCGGCGCTCGCCCCGCTCGTCGGCGAGGACGAACGCATCGGCGGCAGCCGCGCGCAGCACGACCTGATCGAATTCACATTGCTGAAAGCCTGTCTCAACGCCGGGCGGTTGGAGGAGGCGCGGCGCCTGCTTGCCGCGCGGCGGCCGCGTGCTTTCGGCGTTCCCGTCGCGATGGCTGCGGCGGTACGGTAAATAGGTTCTGACTCAGCCGACCTGCCGCATTGCGGCCGCCAGTTTATCGAGAGTGGCGAGCGTCTTGTCCTTGTCCTCCGAGGCAATGGAGAAGATGACGCGCTCGATGCCCGCGTCGCGGTAGCGCTTCAGGGTATCGGGCTCGGCCGGCGGGTTGAACGTAGTGATCGGGATCGCCGCCGGATCCCGCCCGGCCGCTCTTGCCATCTCACGAAACGCCGGCAGGTGCGCGAGAACGTCCTTCTCCCCGTATTCGGGACGCATCGCGTGCGGCATCCAGCCGTCGCCGAACGCGACCGCGCGCCGCGCACCGTGCGGGTACATGCCCCCGACGATGACCGGCAGCGGCTTCTGCACCGGCTTCGGCCAGGTCATCATCGGGCCGAACCTGACGTGCGTCCCGTTGAACTCCGGCTTCGGCTTGCTCCAGATCTCGCGCATCGCCCGGACGCGTTCCTCCATCAGTTTGAAGCGGCCCTTGAAATCGGTCGTGCCGTGGTTCGCCATCTCGTCCTCGTTCCAGCCGGCGCCGATGCCGAAGAGGAAGCGGCCCCTGGAGATCTGGTCGAGGCTCGCCACCGACTTCGCCGTCTGGATGGGATCACGCTGCACGACGAGGCAGATGCCGGTGCCGACCTTGAGCTTCTTCGTCACCGCGGCAGCCGCCGTCAGCGTCACGAAGGGATCCATCACATCGTAGTATTTTTTCGGCAGCTCGCCGCCTTGCGGGTAGGGCGATTTGCGGGTCAGCGGAATGTGGCTGTGCTCCGGCGCCCACAGGCTTTCAAAGCCGCGCTCCTCGAGCGCCGTGCCGATCTCGACCGGCCCGATCGAATAGTCGGTGAAGAAGATCGCGATGCCGTAGTTCATTTCTTTCCCTCCGTCATGCGTCATGGGTCATGATCAGCCGTCAAGCGGCTTCCCCTATGCACTCCGTGACTCGTGCGACGCCGTGTGATCCCGGTAGCGCGCGCTGTGCTTTTGAAGCGCGCATGTCTGGGAGAGCGCGGATCGAATGCAGCCCATCAGATCCATCGTAGACTACTGCTCTTCACTCTAATCGTACGCCGCCCCCGCGCCCTGGGCGGCGAAGATCGAGCGGTAGCCGACCTGGTCCCAGCGCGGCGGCAGGCGGGCCGGATACGGCTCCATGTGGACGTGCAGGGGCTCCTCGCCTCGCACCAGCACGCCCGTGCGCTTCGTCGGCGACGGCGCCGGCGTGATCGGCAGCGTGTCGGCCGCGGAGTACACGTTGAGGAGCAGCGGCCGTAGACGCTCCGAGGAGCTGGCGGCCGACCCGTGCACCACGCGGCAGTGGAGCAGCACGACCGTGCCTGCCGGCCCGTTGAGCTCGGCGAGCCGGTCGACCGGCAGCGTCGCAGCGTCGCGCGCCGAGAGGGCACCGGTCCAGCGGCCCGCGTCGTCGAAATGCTCGAAGATCGGTCCGCGGTGAGAGCCGGCCAGCGCGGTCAGCGGGCCCTCCTCGGAGCCGGTGTCCTCGAGGTAGACGCCGAAGGTGAGCACGCCGAAGCTCGTGTGCGGCCACGCCGGGATGTCCTGGTGCCATTGCACCGCGTCGCTCCCCTCCGACCACTTGAAGTTCAGCTTCGAGCTGTGGAAACGCAGGTCCGGGCCGAGCACGTCCGCGACGAGATCGACCACGGCCGGATCCTGCGCGAACGCCCACAGCTCGGGATGCTGATCCACGGCCTTGCGCAGGCGGCGGATGTTCGGCTTTTCGGCGGAGTGATCCGGCGCCAGGTCGAACTGATCGTCGGAGGCCGCGAGCGCCCGCGACTCCTCGACCTTGGCGGCGACGACCGCCCGGAGCCGGTCGAGCCACTTGGCGCCGACGTAGCGCGGCACGACCAGGAAACCGTCCTCGAAGTAGCGCTCGCGCGCCCGCCGGTCCAGCACCAGCGGGCTCCTCTCCAGCACCCGTTCGTCCTTCATTGCGAACCTCTTTCAACACCCGTCATGCGTCATGGGTCAGGCGTCAGGCGTAATAATACCCGTCATGCGTCATCGGTCATGCGCCATAGATAAATGGGGCCGGCCGCTGCTCTGGTTTTCCACGCCTGACCGCTGACGCCTGACCACTGACGGGTTTTAGAAGGCACGCATGACCCCTGACGCATGACCCATGACGGGGGTTAACCGCGGCTGCTGCATAATGCGTCCCAGCTCTCGGAGAGCACGAGGACGTCATATTGCCACCTTCTGACATCGCGCAGGCTGTCGACGGCATTCGTTATTCCGGTTTTGTCGTACTGCCGGCGTATATCGATCCGAACGGTCACATGAACATCGGCTACTACGCCGTGCTCTTCGACAAGGCTCTCGATCTCCCCTGGGACATGCTCGGCCTGGGTTCTGCGAGCATCGAAGCAACCGGCCGCAGCTCGTTTGCGCTGGAATCTCACGTCACCTACCAGCACGAGCTGCGCGAAGGCGATCCGCTAGCTTTCACTTTTCAGTTGATCGACTTCGACGCGAAGCGCATACACTACTTCATGACCATGCTGCACGCGCGCGAGCGCTGGCTGGCAGCCACCTCCGAATCGATCTCGATCTGCATCGACATGACGACGCGGCGCAGCGCCACCTGGCCCGACGACAGGCTTGCGCGCCTGCGAGTCCTGCACGAAGCGCATTCGCGGCGCCCGCGACCGGCGGAAATCGGGCGCGTCATCGGCATACGCCGGCAGTGAACGAGGGCGTGGAGGCGGCGCGTCGTCCGCGCGCTCGCCTTAAGAACTGCGATTTCAGGCAGAAAACTGCGGCTCTAAGGTGGCCTGAGAGCGATGCTTGACCCTGTTATCTTGTATTATCAATTAGTTGTCGGGGTCAGACCCCAGGAAGGCTTTTCAATGAAGGTTTGTGTAGTGGGTGCTGGTGGAGTAGGGGGCCTGCTCGCCGCCGTGCTGCGGAAGGCGGGAGTCGACGTCAGTCTGTTGGTAACCGAACGGCACGCGAAGGCGATCAGGAGCAACGGGCTGGCCGTGATCGCCCCGGATGGTCGATTCAGCGTGGAAATTCGGGCGGAGACCGATCCGCGTGCAATCGGGACCTGCGACGTCGTCGTCGTGACCGCGAAGATGTGGGCCGTCGAAGCGCTTGCGCCCACGCTCAAGCCGCTGCTCGAGGAAAACACCGCCGTCATTCCGGTCCAGAACGGCATCGATGCGCCCGGGTTACTCGCCAAGGCTCTCGGCTGGGAGCACGTCGTCTATGGCTCCGCGTCGATGAACGCCGCCATCGAGGAGCCCGGCGTCATCCGTCAGAAAAATCCGGCGTACGGGTTCACCGTGGCCGAGGCGCCAGGACGGGAATCCGCCAGACTCGCCGAGGTGAAGAAGACCTTCGGAGCTGCGGGCGTTCCGGTCGAAATCGGCAACGATGGCCCCGCCCTGCTGTGGGACAAGTTCATCGGACTGGTTTCGAACAGCTCGCTGTGCGCGCTCACCCGATCACCCATGGGCGTGGTGCAGAAAGACGATGAGTGCTGGGCGCTCTACACAGCTGTCTTCAACGAGGCCGTTGCGACGGGGCGTGCGGTGGGCATTTCGCTGCCCGCGGAGAAGGTAGAGGCGCGGCTCGCGCGTGCGCGAACATCGCCGCCGATGGTGATCCCCTCCATGGCCGTCGATCTGATGGCGGGCAATCGCCTGGAGTATCCGTGGCTGGGCGGTCGAGTGAGGGAGCTGGGAAGGGAACACGGCATCCCTACGCCGGCGAATGATTTCATCGGGGCTGCGTTGAAGCCGTTTTTGTCCGGGAAGGCACCAGCAGCGTAAATCCAGCAGTTCCAGATACGGTCTCAACGTCTGGTAAATGGTGTGTTCCCCGCGGTCCCACCGGGCTTTGCCTGGCTTCCAGGTGCGCTATTTCCCCCGCGGATGAATTCTTCAAGCGCATCGCGGCACTTCTGCCAGTTGCCGCTCGCATGCTCCCATTCGGCGATCGCCTTGTTCCAGTCGGCGCGCGCCTGGTTCCAGATGGTTTTTGCATTTTCCCACTGGACGGTTGCCGTATCGCGTTCGGCGCTGGCTTTCGCGAGAGCGTCTTCGAGCTCTCTTCGCCTGCTCGTGTCCGCGTTGATCAGCTCATCGAGAGCGTCGGACGCGGCGTTGTATGCCGCTTCCCGCTCGGTTCGCTTCTTATGCCGTTCTTCCAATGCCCTGGCATCTTCGGTGCGTACCCTGAAATACTCCGCGTCCACCTGCTCCCAGTCGGTACGTACTTGAGTCCATTGGGCGCGGGCTTTCTCGTATTCCGGGCTGGCATTGTCCAGCTTGTCGCGCGCGCGTTCCCATTCTTCGCGTGCCTTGTAATAGTCGCTGCGAGTCCTTTCCCATTCTGCGCGGGCCAGCTCCCGTTCAGCGTCAGCCTGGAAATCCTCCGCGTCGCCCCTGTCGCGCTCGGCGCGCGCGCTGGTGAGGGCGGCTTCAAGTTCTGCTCGCGTGGCCATGGTTGTTACCCTATGCGATAAAGAGGGGAGTGTAACGGATAGAACGTGAATACGTCGGGGCTGGTTGCATGGTTCGGCAGGCGCGGCATCTATTACGGCTGGGTCATCGTCGCCGTGATGTTTGTCACGCTATTCATTTCCCTCGGGTTTCGCTTCGCTTTCGGCGTCTTCTATTCCGCCATTCTCGACGAGACCGGCTGGCTGCGGGCGGAAACGGCGGGCATAGTTTCCGCCTCCATGATCGTCTACGCCTGCACGGCGGCGCTCTCCGGCTACCTGTTCGACCGCCTGGGCGCGCGCGTGGTGTTTCCCGTCGGCGCGCTCTGCATGGGGGCGGGGCTGATGCTCTGCTCGACGAGCGAGTCCCTGGCCGGCTTGACCGTCTCCTACGGCATCCTGCTGGGGTTCAGCTACGCGGCGCTTGGATTCATTCCGCATATGGCCATCGTCCCCCGCTGGTTCGCCCGCCGGCGGGGGCTGGCTTCCGCAGCTTCCCTGGCCGGCGTGGGCCTGGGCTCCCTTGGCGTCGCGGCGCTCTCCGCGGAATTGATCCAGTACGTCGGGTGGCGGGAAACGATGTGGTGGTTCGGCATCGCCGCGATGGTGGTGTTGATCCCCCTCAACATCCTGTTCCATCGCCACTCCGCCGAGCACATTGGCCTCACGCCCGATGGCCCGTCCGCGCAACCTGCCGCGCGGAGCGCGCCCGCCAGGACCGGCGCGACCGTCGGGGACGCGGTCCGCACCCCGGCCTTCTGGCTGCTGGCGCTCGCCGTCTCCATGACCGGCCTCTGCAACATGACCATCGTCGTGCATCAGACGCGGATGCTGGTGGATATCGGGTACAGCCTGCCATTGGCGTCGGTGATCTTCGGCATGATGGGTGTGACGCGCGCAGTCGGCGGCCTGATATGGGGACCGCTTTCCGACCGGATCGGCCGCTCGGCCTGCGTCGTCATCATCTGCAGCATCAGTCTCGTCGGACTGACGCTGCTGTGGCTGACGTCTCTTCTCCCGGCCGAGTCGTCTGCCCTGCGCATGGCCCTGCTCGCGGGCTACCTGCTGACGTTCGGCATGGGCTTCAGCGCCATGGCCCCGGTCTACGCCTCCGCCGTCTCCGACAAGTTCGCGGGCAGGAACCTGGGCACGATCCTGGGGGTGCTCGACCTCGGCTTCGGCCTGGGCTCGGCGCTGGGCCCCTGGTGGGCGGGCTGGATGTTCGACCGCTACGGCAGCTACGACGCGGTCATCCTCGGGGTCGCGCTGGGCGTGGTGCTCACGGGCGTCGGGCTGGCGACTGCGACGCGGCGAGGGGACTAGAGCCGTCATGCGTCATGGGTCATGCGTGACAACCGCACAACTCGTCATCAGCGAAGTCGTCGGCACTGCGAAGCTCGTCGGCCTCTGAAACGATATCGGCAAGTATCCATGGTCATCGCGTCGGCCGATGCGCGCCACCGGGGGTCACATCCCCACGATGAACCTGTGGGGCCCCTGTTCCGCCCCTCGGCGCGCTACCGCTCAGCTCGTTGCGGCTCTGGCATTGTCGCAAAAGCGCTGTCCGGCGCCTTGCCCGCGATGGTCGTGCGGTGCAGCTTGCGCTTGTATTTCGTCTTGTCGAACGTCGTCGCCCGGTGCAAGGTGCAGCGGTTGTCCCACATCACCGCGTCGCCGTCGCGCCAGTGGTGGCTGTAGACGAACTGCGGCTGAGTGACGAACACGGTCAGCTCGTCGAGCAGCCTGGCGCCTTCCGCCGGCGGCATCCCGACGATCTCCTGCGCGTGCGAGCCGACGTAGAGCGCCTTGCGGCCGTTGACCGGATTCGTCCGGATCAGCGGGTGCGTGACGACATGGCGCTTCTTGTCCTCCTCGTTGTAGCCTTTGTCGTTGTCCATGTCCCGATGCGTCATGCGGTGCAGGGCGGTCAGGCCTTCGAGCGCGGCCTTGCGCTCGGCGGGTAAGGCGTCGTAGGCCGCGCGCGCGCTCGCGAAATCGGTGTTGCCGCCGACCGGCGGCACGATGCGCGACGCCAGCAGCGAGGCGAGCGCCGCGACCGGCTTGAACGAGCTGTCGCTGTGCCAGGCCTCGTTGCGTTCGCGGTGGAGCATCGCCGGATGGTCGAGCGGCAGGAAATTCCCGTCCTTGCCGAGATTGGTCATGACCGAGATGTGCCCCGGATTCCAGTCGTTCCCGGGATGCGCGATCATCGTTTCGAGCTCGCCGAAGTTGCGGCTGAACGCGATCTGCGACGCGTCGTCGAAAGCCTGGTCGCGGTAGACGAGGATCTGGTGCTCGTTGAATGCCTCCCAGATCGTGCGGAAGTCTTCGCGCGATATGGGTTGAGTCAGATCGATGCCGGTCACCTCGCCGACGAAGAGCGGGTGCAGGCGCTTGATGGCGAGTCGCGTCGTGAGCGTATCCATGGCTTCTCCGAAGTGTCGTCCGAGAATGGTTAGGTTATCTCACTCCCTTGCGGAAAGGCTAGGGTCGTGAGCACTGCGGCGACGGTATGCGCGGTCATGCGGGACCACTCACTCTCAGGGTCATCCCACGTCCTGATTCGACGCATCAAGTGTTGTGTATCACGTATTCCACGTTCCACGCGTTCTCCAACGTTGCTTGCGACGACGGAAATCGGTGACGTAGCGATGCTCCAAACTTGATGGCACGGATAGGGCGTCGGCAGACCCGGATGTGGATAATGCCAGACGCCGTCGGATACTTCGAAGCGCAATAGTTTCGTTGCCTCTCTCGCCCTAGACGCCCTAAACAGTTACTTGCTGAGATGGGCGATTGCTTCGATTTCGACCAGCGTTTCCGGGCCGGCGAGCGATCGCACTTCTACGAGGGTAGACGCCGGAAAATCACCGGTGAAGAACTCGCGGCGCGCGCGCCAGACCTCGGTGTTGTTCTTGATATTGACCATGAAGATGGTGATCTTCACGACATCATCGAGGCTGCCGCCGGCGCCTTCGCAGATCAGCTTGATCCGCGTGAAGATCTGCTTCGCCTGCTCGTACTCGTTCTCGCCCACCAGCGTCTTGCCTCCGTCGACCGGACGCGCCACCTGGCCGGAGACGAAGATGAGATCCCCCGCGCGTATGCAGTTCGACCACAGTCCCGGGCCTGCTTCAGCCACGGTGGGAATATTGACCCTGGTTCTGGGCATGGGGGCGGCTCCGGATCAGGCGGGCGCGCTACCGCGCAGACAAGTCCGCTGCAGCACCCGCGGGAACCGCGCCGCGTCGAAGTTGGTGTTGGCGCGGTGGAGCAGGCAGCGGTTGTCCCACATCAGCAGGTCGCCCCGCGCCCACTTGTGGCGGTAGACGAAACGCTCCTGCACCGCGTGCTCGACGAGTTTCGCCAGACGGACGCGCCCGACCTCCTCCGGTTGCCCTTCGAAGTACGAGGCATGCTCGCCCATGAACAGCGCTTTGCGCCCGGATTCGGGGATCGTGCGGACGAGCGGATGCGTCATGGGCGGGGCGTCTGCGATTTCCTCGGGTGTGGCTTTGGCCCCCGCGCGCGCCCGGGAAATTTCCCAGCTATGCACGACACGGACGCCGTCGAGCTCCGCCTTCTCGGCCTCCGGCAGCGCCTCGTAAGCCGCGATCATATTGGCGAAGCACGTCTCTCCTCCATCCGGCGGCATCACCAGCGCGTGCAGTATCGTCGCCAGCGCGGGCTGGGGGCGGAACGACTTGTCGGAATGCCACAGGGTCGAGGCAACCTTGCCGCTGGGTTTTCCGTCGGCGCCGAGATTGGTGACAATGTGCACCAGTGGATGCACCGTGCCGCGGTTCATGGCCATGTGGCGCTCGAGCGTGCCGAATTGCTCGCTGAAGGCGATCTGCTGGTCGTGATCTAGCTGCTGATCGCGGAAGCACAGCACGTGATACTGGACGAAGGCGTCGTAAACCGCGCGTTTCGTGCTCGGCGAGAACGGCTCGCGCAGATCCAGCCCGACGATCGAAGCGCCGAGGACGGGGGACAGCGGTTCGGCGGTGAAGTTACGTTCGAGGGTGAGGGACATGGCGCGCTCCCGGGTCAGTTGAAGGGATTCTACTTCCAAGTCCCGTCATGCGTCATGGGTCAGGGGTCAGGCGTGTGAGAATCCGTCAGGGGTCAGGCGTCAGGGGTCAGGCGTGATCGGCCGACCGATCCACTACAATTGGGTTCCAATAAGGAGGCGGAGTTCTTGAAAAAACTGATTGGCGGTTTTATCGCGTTCTGCGGACTCTGCATCGTGGACGCTCAAGCGCAGACCTATCCCGTCAAACCCGTGCGCGTGCTCCTTGGAACCGCGCCCGGCGGCACCGGCGACATATCGGCCCGGATGTTCACCCAAAAGATGGCCGAGAGCCTCGGGCAGCCCGTGGTCGTCGAGACCCGTCCCGGCGCGGGCGGGGCGATCGCGGACGAGGCCGTCGCACGATCGCAGCCGGACGGTCATACGCTGCTCTACGCGGCGGGTGCCATTACGACGCTGCCCGCGCTGCGCGCCAAGCTGCCGTACGATGTCGAGCGCGATTTCGCGCCGATCTCGCTCGCCGTGCTCACCGTGTTCACCCTCGCCGTGCACCCTTCGGTGCCGGTGCGCGACGCCCAGGGGCTGATCGCGCTTGCACGGACGCGGCCGGGTAAGCTCACGTTCGGCTCGCCCGGCATCGGCAGCTCGTCACATCTCGCGGGCGAGGCCTTCGTCATGATGGCCGGCGTGAAGATGCTGCACGTTCCGTACAAGGGGGCGACCGAGGCCATCGTCGGCGTCGTGGCGGGCGAGATCGACGTCGGCGTGCCGACCGTGACAGTCGCGCTGCCGCTGGTGAATCAGGGGAGGCTGAAGGTGCTCGCGGTCAGCACCTCGAAGCGTTCAGCGCTGATGCCGTCGGTGCCGACGCTCGACGAATCCGGCTTGAAGGGCTACCAGCGCGCCGGATGGAACGGATTCCTGGCGCCGGCGGGCGTGCCGCGGGAGATCATCACGCGGCTCAACACGCTGATCGTGAAGATCGCCAACACGCCTGAAATCAGGGAAGCCATGGTGAAGCAGGGCCTGGAGGTGCAGACCACCACGCCGGAGGAGTTCGCGGCTTTCATCCGCCGCGAGCGCGCGCAGAATGCGCAGCTCGTGAAGTTCGCGGGCATCAAGATCGAGTAACGGAGAAGGAACATGGCAAGACGCGTGGAATACGCTCCCATCGACGAAGCCCGGCGCCTGGGGCGCGAGTTCGGTATCGGCGAAGCGCAGGCAAGTCGCAGCGCTTTTCGCATGCTCGCGAACCATCCCGACCTCGTGAAGCATGTCTATGGTTTGCTGACGATGCTGTCGAGCCGCAACAAGCTCCCGACGCGGCTGCGCGAGCTCATCATCATGCGTCTCGCGTGGCGGGCGGGCAGCGAGTACGCCTGGTTCCAGCATTACCGCATCGCGACGCAGGCCGGCGTCACTCCCGAGGAGATCGTTGCCGTTCGCGATTGGAGGAAATCGCATCTTTTCGACCTCGCGGAGCGGGCGGTACTTGCCGCCGCCGACGATACCTGCGAGCGAGGGAAGATTTCCGACGCGGTGTGGGCGGAATGCGCGCGGGAGCTCAAGGAACCCGCCGTGCTCGTGGAGATGGTCGTCGCCATCGGGAACTGGACGATGTTCGCGCAGCTGCTCAATTCGCTTGAAGTGGAGATCGAGGAAGGGGCCAAGCCCTGGCCGCCGGATGGCAAGGCGCCGTAAATCCGTCAGGGGTCAGGCGTCAGGGGTCATGCGTGTGAGAATCCGTCAGGGGTCAGGCGTCAGGGGTCATGCGTGAGACGTTATGTTTGCTCGAATTTTCAAGGGGAAGAATATGAACGAGCTTGAATCGATGGCCACCGCGGTGGGTGAAGCCCTCAAGGCGCGCGGCGAAACGGTGATCGTGGCCGAATCCGCCTGCGGCGGCCTGATCAGCGCCGCGCTGCTCGCCGTGCCCGGCGCCTCGGCCTACTACCGCGGCGGCCTGGTGCTGTACACCTACGAGGCGCGGAGCAAATTCCTGTCCAGGGACGGCAAGAATCCGCTCGAAGGCGCTCAGTCCGGCAGCGAGGACTACGCGGCGGCAATGGCGCGCGCGGCGCGCGCCACCCTGAATCCCACGTGGGCGATCGGTGAAGTCGGCACTGCCGGCCCCACCGGCAGCCGCTACGGCTACAGCCCCGGCCACGCCTGCGTCGCGGTGGACGGGCCGGTCGCGCGCGCGGTCACGATCGAGACCCGGCAGGCCGACCGCGAGACCAACATGCGGGTGTTCGCGCGCGCGGCCCTCGATCTGCTCGCGGCCGCACTGCGCGAGGCCCCGCGCGCCTGAGGCGCGCCGAGGGGCGATGGGGGCGATAAACGGAGTCAGTGTAAGATTCGATTCGAACGCGCGGTGGCAGGATGCCACGAGAGGGGAAAGCTATGTCGACGATCCCAGGCCTGGAGAGACCCGCTCCGGTTCCCAATGATTTGACCAAACCGTTCTGGAGCGCCTGTAACGAGCGCCGATTGGTCCTGCAGAACTGCACCGCCTGCCAGAGGCTGCACTATCCGCCCGCGCAAAAATGCGGCAAGTGCGGCTCTGCCGACAAGTTCGTGTGGAAAGAAGTAAAGGGCAGCGGACACATCGACGTGTACTTCGTGATACGCGACTCGCGCATCCGGGGATTCCGCTCGGCGCAGCCCATCAATTTTGCGGTGATCACCCTGGACGAGGACCCGGGCATCAACTTCCTGTCCAATCTTCCGGGCACCCCGCCGGGCGAAGTTCCCGTTGGAGCCCCCGTGGAGTTGATATTCGAGCAGACCAGTACCGGCCAGCTGCTCCCCGAATGGCGCGTGGTTACCTGAGGAGTTGAGATGGCTGAGAAGAATTGGATGAGAGATCGCGAAGGGCTGGGGCTCTGGGAGCACCGGGGCAAGGTCGCCGTCGTAGGTTGGGGCCAGTCCCATATCGACCGGCGCTGGGATGGCGTGACTCTGGACAGGAGCTGCGGCGGGTTGACCAAGGAAGCCTGCCTGAAAGCGATCGCAGACGCGGGCCTGTCACTGGACGACATCGATGGACTTATCACCAGCGAAGAAACCCGGGCGGAGCAGACCTGGGCGCCGCGGCCGTATTTCGCCGCTCCTTACGACACCGAGGACGGCCTGACGAAAACTTCAGCGGAATGGATACAGCGGGAGCTGGGACTCAAGAACGCAAAGTACTTGAAATCCGATGCCCCCTACATCGGCCCGATGATGGGCCTGGCCGCTCAGGCCGTCGGCGACGGTTTATGCAAGACCGCCCTCGTTTGGTATCCAATGGTGAACCTCGCGGGCCGCTACGGGCACAACAATCCCCAGAACAACCGTCAGGAAGCCCCGGGCCCCAACGCGTTCACCCTGCCGTGGGGTTATCAGAGCGGCGCGATGTTCAACAATCTCGTCGTCTTCCTGCAGTACTGCAAGAAATACGGCAAGTCCCATGAGGGTCTCGCGCCCCTCTGCTTGAACTTGCGCAGAAACGGCTTGAAGACCCCCTGGAGTTACTACGCGCTACACGAACCCCATCAGCTCACTCGTGAGGAATACCTGAACGGACGGGTGATCGAGGAACCGCTGGTGGTCCACGATTGCGATCGGCCGGTCAATACGTGCGCGGCCTTCATCTTCACCACTGCGGAGCGGGCCAGGCACCTCCGGCAGAAGCCGATCTACGTCCTCAACCATTGCCAGAACAACAACCGGGGCCGGAGCAGCATGGCTACCCTGGAGGAGCATCAGGCAGCGTGCGCCAGCATTGCGCGCAAGATGTGGGAGGGCTCGGGTCTGAGCGCCAAGGATGTCGACATCTTCAACCCCTACGATGGCTATCTCACATTCACGCAGCAGTTCCTCGAGGGCTTCCAGTGGCACGGTGTGAAATGGGGTGAGGCTCACGACTTCTATGCCGACGATATCAGGGTCGAAGGTCCGCATCCTTTCCTCTCCAGTGGCGGCAATAACGGCACGGGGCGTACCCGCTCCTGCCTGTTCTCGGACAGCCTCGAGCAGCTTCGTGGGACAGCGGGTGCGCGACAAGTGACGGTGCGGGCTGAAACTGCCGTCGCCGGCTGCAATACGCCCGATAGCTGCGGCTTCATGATGTTCAGCAAGCACGCGAGCTAATTCTTCAAGTTACTCGGGACTACGGAGTAGGCACCCGTGACGAACCTCAAGCGTCCGGTTAAGTCGCTAGAACCTATCTCATAAATGACCGTTCAAGACATCCGCGAGTCTCGGGACGACTTTCCAACTTCGGTGTCGCACGAAGTCAGTGCCATCAAGTTCAGGGTATCGGATGGTGACGATACGAGCGGTCGCCAGCAGGCGCTGGAGAACGCGTAGGACTTGGAATCCGGGATTCACAACACTTGATGCGCTGAATCGGGACGTGTGATGAATCACAGGACCCCGGTGTTTCCCGCGAGCGCTGGCATACCATTGGTGTGGTCAACCCTGTCCCATTCATGGCGCGAAAGGTGTTTTCGAGATGGCTTCTAGTCTCCAGTCTCTAGGTTCCTCGGCTCACAAATCCCAGTAGCTCAGCTCCCAACTCAGTCCCTTTCGCCTGTGCGAGCACTTTGAGGTCGCCATACTCCTCCGGGTCCACCAGGGCCATCATGGCCATACGGCTCAATGCCGTCCGGGCCGCGGACAGGCCCTGCGTGTCGAGTGCTTCGAGAAACGAGGAGAAACCGAGGTTCGTCAGGAACTGGCGCTGTGGGATGTAGCCCACGGTGGCCAGCCCATGCCGGTCACCGAGCCGCATGAGGGTCGTGAAGTCCACCTGGCAGGTGATGTCCTGTTGCCCGATGTCCTGGTATGGGTCGTTCCGGGCGGCGTGTCGGTGGTAGCAAACCAGCGTGCCCTGGTTATTCTCGGGGGAATATAGAGCGGTCGCCTGTTGACCATAGTCGATGGTCAAAATGAAACCGCGGTCCAGAGCACGGGAAATCTGGCTGGTCCAATCCTCCAGTCCCAGGTTCACCTCGCCTCGAGACCCTTCGATCAGGGACAAACCCAGGCTTTCGAGCCTCTCTTCGATGCGGGGTGAGGATGGCTCGTCCAGGACTTCGGTGAGGTTTCCCCCGGTCAATGTGACGAAGACTTCTTTGACGCTTCCATCTTGAATAACGAAGCGGTGGACAGGGAAGTTATCGATCAACTCGTTACTCAGGATACAGCCAACGACATTTCGGAACGCCCGAAGGCCTTCGGCTCTCACTCGCCGGACTCCCAGGATCGCGTCCGGCCCGCTCGAGAACATAGAGGTTCCGTTTCCATTTTCCCGGTCAACGGCGTGGTCGGATGATCGGGGCCGGCAAGGCTCGTAGTCTGCAGCGACGTAGCACAGCGCCCGAGCCAACCCGGGGGCCATCCGCGAACACGCATGCACGATGGATTCGGCCAGGCTGCCGTCACCGGAACCAACCTCGATAACATGGAAAACAGGTGGGTCTCCGAGGAGGTGCCACATTTGTTCCAGCTGGCGTGCGATCAGGGCGCCGAAAGCCGGGTGACTCATGGGAGAAGTCCCGAAGTGGGCGCTGATCCCCTGGGCCCTGGAAGCGTAGAAGCCCCCCCGGCGCGAGTACAAGCAGGCCTGCATGAACCGGGCGAACGTAATTCGCCCATGCTCTTGAATGAGATCCCTGACCTCCTGGTCGACCGCTGAGCGCAACGTCACCCCTTCGGATTAATGGGATCAGTGTAACTTTTTCCCTGCTCGCGAAGGTCGTATGGGTGCGGTAGCATGAATTCGCGCGCGAACCTGCTTATCGATGGAAAGGGGTCATCATGAAAGTCGGAACCGGCAAGTACACCTACGAGCTCGTCGAGAACTTCGCGAAACTGCCCGACGGCGAGACCTTCGGCCTCATCAGCCGCGTCACGACGGATTCCCGCAACCGCTTGTATGTCTTCCAGCGCAAGGACCCGGCGGTGCTGGTGTTCGGTCCCGAGGGCAACTTCCTCAATTCCTGGGGCAGCGGGCAGTTCAAGCGTGCCCACGGCTTCAAGATCGTCGGCGATCTCGCGTACGTCACGGACCAGACGGATAACGTCGCGCTGGTCTGCACGCTCGAGGGCAAGGTGCTGCGGCAGCTCGGCACGCGCGGACAGCATTCCGACACCGGTTGCGAAGACTGGCACAACCTCCCCTTGCGCGCGGCCGGTCCGTTCAATCATCCGACGGAGATGATGCCGGGGCCTTCGGGAGACCTCTACGTGACCGACGGCTACCGGAACAGCCGGGTCCACCGGTTCACGAAGGATGGCGAGCTGATTCAGTCCTTTGGGCAGCCGGGGAAAACCGCGCCGGGTGATTTTCATCTGCCGCACAGCCTGGCGATCTCGCCCGACGGGACGCTCCACGTCTCCGATCGCGCCAACGCCCGCGTCCAGAATTTCACGCCGGACGGTCAGTACATCGGCATGTGGACGGGCATGGGCGGTCCGAACGACATGGCACGGGATGCCGCCGGCAACTTCTACCTGGCCGAGCAGGCGACCGGCGACAGCAAGCACGCGGTCAGCGTGCGCGACGGCAACGGCGCGGTGCTTGCCCGCTGGGAAGTCGCCCCGATACACGGCATGGGTATCGACGCAGCTGGAAACGTCTATGTCGGCCTTACGAAAACGGCCCGCGTGGACAAGTACGTGAGGATGCATTAAAGGCCGTCAGGGGTCAGGCGACAGGGGTCATGCGTGTGAGCACCCGTCAGGGGTCAGGCGTCAGGGGTCAGGGGTGTGAGAACCCGAAAGACAGATAAATCATGAAAGTGTTGCCCGGATTGTCGCTGGCGCTTCTTGCCGTATTCGGCGGTGTCGCCGTCGCGCAGGTGCAGAACTATCCGGTCAGACCCATACGACTGGTGGTTCCACTGGCGCCGGGCGGCGGCAACGACACGCTGGCGCGCTTCATGGGCAAGTATCTGGGCGAGAATCTCGGACAATCCGTCGTGATCGAAAACCGCACCGGCGGCGGCGGACTGGTCGGCGGTGAGTATGCCGCGCGTTCCGCGCCCGACGGCTACACCCTGATCGTCGCGGGATCAGGGCTCATCGTGGTCACGCTCACGCACAAGCAGCTCAATTTTCAGCGCGACTTCACGCCGATCTCGATGATCGGCGAATACGCTTCGCTGCTGGTCGCTCATCCTTCGCTGCCGGTGACCAGCGTGCGTGAATTGATCAAGTTCGCCAGGTCGCGGCCCGGGCAGCTCAACTACGCCTCCGCGGGAAACGGCTCGGGCACGCACCTGGTGATGGAAATGTTCCGGTCCGAGGCGAAGATCGATATCGTGCACATCCCCTACAAGGGCGCGGGTCCCGCCGCGACCGAAACGATGGCGGGCCAGGTGTCGCTGCTGTTCAGCAATCCGCTCGGGACCATGCCGCACGTGAGGGCGGGCCGCTTGCGCGCGTTGGCGGTCAGCGGTCCGCGGCGCTTAGCGGCCATGCCCGACGTTCCGACCGTCGCCGAATCCGGCTTGCCGGGTTTCGAGTCGACGTTTTTTCTCGGCCTGCTGGGGCCGCTCAACCTGCCGCGCGATATCGTGACGCGGCTCAATGCCGAGACCGTAAAAATCGTTCAACGACGCGAGGTGCAGGACATGCTTGCACTGCAAGGCATGGAAGCCATGAGCGGAACACCGGAGGCCTTCGCGGCGCGAATCAAGTCCGAAACGGACAAGACCGCGAAAGTGGTGCGCGAATCGGGAATGCGGCTCAACTAGGAAGCTGTGAATCCCGTTCACTCTGTCAATATGGACGCTTTGCGCCTGACCCCTGACCCCTGACGGAAGTAATTCATGCCGCGCACCATTGCCGCCGGTATCGGCCTGATGGAATACCCGTTCCGGACCGCGTCCGGCTTCTGGCGCTGGGTCGATCTGTGCGAGCAGGGCGGCGTCGATTCGATCTGGCAGAGCGACCGCCTGGTGAGCCGCACCCCGATCCTGGAATGCATGACGGCGCTGGCCGCGGTCGCCGGCCGGACGCGACGGATCAAGTTCGGGGTCAATGTCGTCGCGGCCGCGATGCGCGATCCGGTGCTGCTGGCCAAACAATGCGCCACCATCGACGTGCTGTCCGAAGGCCGCATGCTGCCCGGCTTCGGCATCGGCAGCCCGCGGGGACCGGAATGGGATGCCATGCACCTCGATCCCGCCACGCGCGGCCGCAAGACGGACGAGGCGCTGGAGATCATTTCCCGGCTGTGGAAGGGCGAGAAGCTGACCTACGCCGGGAAGCACTTCCGGTTGACGAGCGCCTCGATCTCCCCGCTGCCTGTCCAGGCCGATTTTCCGATGTGGATCGGCGGATCGTCGGACGCGGCGGTTCGGCGAACGGCCAAGTACGGCACCGGCTGGCAGGCAGGATCCGAGACGCCGGAGACCGTCGGCCGGGTGATTGCCGCGATCAAGGACGCCGCAGCCAGGGCTGGCCGTTCCATCGACGAGGATCACTACGGCGCCGCTTTCGCCTATCGCTTTGGCGGCGCGGACGATCCCGGCGTGGCGAAGGTGATGGAGAGCTACAAAGCCCGCACCGGCCGCGACGCGAGCGTGCATTTTGCCTTTGGCGATGCCGACGCGATCGTCGAGCGCATGGCCAGCTATATCGAGAACGACGCCTGCAAATTCATCCTGCGCCCGGCGGCGGATGGGGACGAGGATATGTACGCGCAGACCAGGCGGTTGGTGGAGGAGGTGCTGCCGCGGATCGCGGCGCGCTGGCCGCGGCGGGCGAAGAATCCAGCAATCACAGCGACGCAAGGGAGAACAGCGACATGACCACCGCAAAAGACCTGGCAAGAAAGTCAGACGACCTGAAGCGGGTTATCGACAAATATCTGCCCGGGCCGACCCGGAACGCGGGTGTTTATCCCGATGCGGATCATGTTGCCGCCGAGCTGATGTGGGGCGGAATCTGGAACGAGCCGGGACTGGACCATCGGCTCCGCAGTTTTGCCACGATTGCTGCCCAGGCCGTAAACGGGTTTGACTTCGGGCTTCGCCATCAGTGCAGGGTGGGTCTGACTCTGGGGATTCCCCCCCAGACGCTCAAGGCGCTGATGCTCGAGTTGCGATTCTGGATCGGAGTTCCCAACACGGTGTTTGCCTTTCGCATTCTGCAAGAGGTAATCGATGAACGGAACGAGTGGCAGGCGCTCGACGTGGCGGTCGATGCGCCCTGGCTTGCCACGGTAGAGGAGAAGGGGAAGCGGGGCCGCGAGCTGGTCCGCAAGGCGTGGGGCGAGAAAGCGGAGCAGGAAATAGCCGGGACGGTGACGCACGAATTCCTGCCTGGCGCCGCGGCGATCGTGGATGGCTACCACTATGGCGAGGTGTGGGCGCGCTCACCGCTGAGCGACAAAGAGAGGATGGTCAGTATTCTGTCGGCATTGATGTCCCGTGGCCACATGAATCAGCTGAGACGGCAGATCGGGTATGCATTGAATGTCGGGCTGTCCAAGCGTGAGATCTGCGAGACGTTTTCGCAGGCCGGCTGGTACCGCGGATGGCCGTACGTCGAGGACGCGCTGACGGAAGCCAAGCAGGTTTTTGCCGAGCGGGGCATCTGACCGGCTCGTCATCCATATTTCATGTGGTCATGAAAAGTTAATGGTCACACCGCCCGGATAAATATAGCGATCGCCAACAACTGGAGATGAGAGGTCCCATGAAAATCAGTCGGCATGGAATCGTCGAGCGACCCGCCAATCTGCCCCATATCGCCGGTGCCGTCGTGCATGGCGACACGGTCTACCTTCAGGGCGTGACACCCGACCCTGGCGGCGACATCACCTCGCAGACCCGGCAGGTACTCGAGCGGATCGACACCTTGCTCGCCATGGCCGGTACCGACAAGTCGAAGCTGCTCAGCGCCCAGGTGTGGTTGTCGGACATGCGGCTCTTCGAGGCTCACAACGCCGCGTGGAATGCATGGGTAGACCGCGAGAATCCGCCCGTGCGCGCCTGTGTGCGCACCGACCTCGTGCGCCCCGGGCTTCTGGTGGAGATCATGGTGATCGCGGGACGCTGACACTTGCGTGGAGCGGGTATGACGGGGCCACTTGACGGCATTCGCGTCATCGACTTCGGGCAGTACATCGCCGGGCCGCTCGCCGCGATGTTCCTCGCGGACCAGGGCGCCGAAGTAATCCGGGTGGATCCGCCCGGTGGCCCGCGGTGGGACACCCCCGCGAACGCGACCTGGAATCGCGGCAAGCGCAGCATTGTGCTCGACCTGAAGAGCGCGGCTGGCCGACGCATCGCGGAGCGCCTGATCGGGAGCGCGGATGTCGTGATCGAGAACTTCCGACCGGGCGTGATGGAGCGCCTCGGCCTCGGGGCGCACGCGATGACTGCGGCGCACTCCCGGCTGATTTACTGCTCGCTCCCCGGTTTCGCCTCCGACGACCCGCGCGCCGGCCTCGCCGCCTGGGAGGGCGTCATCGGAGCGGCGACCGACACCTATCACGCTGCCCGCGGCGCCGATGCCGCGACCCCGATGTTCACCGCGATCCCGATTGCCTCCACCTTCGCGGCGCTTCTGGCGGGGATCGCCGTCGGCTCGGCGCTGTTCTCCCGTGAGCGCGACGGGCGCGGTCAGCGCGTCGAGGTGCCGCTGTTCGATGCGACGTTCACCGCCATCGGAGCCGGCGGGTTGAGCGTGCGAGGCGAGTCAGGCGGCGGGCGGCCCGACGACTTCGGCGGCGGCAACTTCCTGTGCGCCGACGGGCGTTGGGTCATGGTCTCGCTCGCGAAACCGCGCTTCCAGGAACGGTTCGTGCGGACGGCCGGCCTCACCGGCCGCTTCGACCCCGACCGGATCGGCGCCGACAAGTCGATCCGCGACGCGCTGCGTGCGGAGTTTCCGGCGATCTTCAGGACGCGCACGGCGGACGAATGGGAAGCGTTCGGCCAGGAGGCCGACCTGCCGTTGCTGAAGATCCGTACCGCAGATGAGTGGATGAAGACCGGGCATGCCCACAGCTCCGGGAGCGTGCTCGAACTCGACGACGAGCGGTACGGACCGATGGCACAGCCGAACTCGCCGCTGCGCCTGTCGCTCGCCAGCGCGACGCCGGCCCGTCCTGCGCCCGTGCTCGATGCCGACCGCGCCGCGATCCTCGCCGAGCTCGACGCATGGCGGGCGCCGATGGCCCGGGATCTGCGTGCGCCGCGGCACGCCGCGCTCGACGGTGTGAAGGTCCTGGATCTGAGCCAGGTCCTCGCGGGACCAACCGGCGGTCGGACGCTTGCGGAGTTCGGCGCGGATGTCGTGAAGATCAACCCGCCCGACGAGGAGGGCGCGGGCATCCGCTTGAGCGTCCACCGCTACCACACGGATGTGAACCGCGGGAAGCGCACGATGCTGCTCGACCTCAAGAAGCCGGGCGCGCTCGACGTGATGCGGCGGTTGCTCGACGACACCGACGTGGTGGTGCACAACTTCCGCCCGGGTGTCATGGAGCGCCTCGGCATCGGCTACGAGGAGGTAAGCCGCCGGCGGCCCGGGATCATCTACATCGCCGTGACTGCGTACGGTGCCGGACCGTGGGGCACGCGCCCGGGCTACGAAGGGTTCGGTCAGGCCTCGACCGGCGTGGCGGCACGGCAGGGCGGCGACGCGCGCCCCCTCATGCAGCCGTTCGCGGTGAACGATTACGGCACGGGCCTGTCGTCTGCGTTCGCCGCCACGCTTGCGCTCTACTACCGCGAGCGGACCGGGCAAGGCCAGCAGGGCGCGGCGGCGCTCGCGTACACGGGCACCATCCTGCAATCGCCCTACCTCCAGCAGTACGAGGGCAAGAAATGGGACGAGCCTGCGGGCCCGGCCGCGCGCGGCTTCGGGCCGCTGCAGGCCCTGTACCGCGCGGCGGACGGCTGGTTCTATCTCGGCGCCGGCAAGGGCCAGCTCACGACGCTCGCACGCATCGCGGGGCTGGGCGGTATCGAGGCGCTGAGGGGCGACGCGCTGATGGTAGCGCTCGACGCCCGGTTCCTCTCCGCAACCGCCGATGCCTGGTGTAAGCGGCTGGTCGCGCGCGGCATCGGCGCGCATCGGCTGGTCGGAATGCCCGAGCTGATGAGCGACCCGTGGGTGATCGCGCATGGCTTGAGCGTGACGCGCGAGCACGACACCGGCGAGGTGATCACGACTGTCGGTCCGTCCGTACGCATGTCCGGCACGCCCGTTGCTGTGGGACGCGCGGCTGCAAGCCCTGGCGCGGACGGTTTCGAAGTTCTCGCGAGCATCGGGCTAGCGGATCAGGCCGGGCAGCTTGCGGCCACCGGCGCATTCTGGCGCGAGCCGCAGTGCGAACGTTCCGCGTCATCATCCCGCGGGTCCGCGTGACTGTCAGGACACTTACGCGCATAATCAGCCGCCCATACGATTGCTTTGAAATGAAAGAGCAAAGACATGTCTCTTAAAGAACCAGGTTTCGCAGAGCGCCTGCAGACGGCGGCCAAGGCCAAGCAAGCCCAGCTGGGAAAGATGCGCGCAACGGCGCTGGCTAACGATGCACAGTCCGCCGAGCGGCAGGCTGCACAGGTGGAAACGGCAAGAGCGCGCGAGGTCCGCACAGCCGAGCGCAAATCCGCGAAGCGGGTCATCGCCGAACGGAAAAACGCAGAACGCGCCGCCGAGCAAGCCAGGCAAGCACTCGCTGTCACGGAAGAGAAGGCGCGCAAGGACGCCGAGCGCGTTGCCCGGGTGGAGGCCGATGCAGCGCTTAAAAGGGATCAGAAGGCCGCGCGCGATGCCAGATACGCCGCGCGCAAGGCGCGCCAGAGATAGGGAGCTTCGCGGTGACGAGCTCCGCAGTGACGAGCTGCGCGGTGACGAGCTCCGCGGTGACGACGCTTCGCCGGTGACGAGCTCTGCGGTTGGCACGCATGACCCCTGACCCCTGACGGATTGTTAGGCTGGTAAGAACAGCGCCGGATCGACTGCCGCCGTATTCAGATACACGGAGAAGTGCAGGTGCGGGCCCGTCACGCGGCCGGTGGCGCCCACCCTGGCGATCGGTGTGTCGGCGGTGACGTTCTGCGCGATGCGGGTGTCGACCCCGCTCAGGTGCGCGTAGAGCGACAGCAGGCCCGCGCCATGGTCGAGAACGATCGTGCGGCCGGAGAAAAAGTAGTCGCCGATATCGATCACACGCCCGGCACTGGCGGCGACGACCGGCGTGCCCACCGGCGCGGCGATGTCCATCCCGCCATGCGGGTTGCGCGCCTTGCCGTTGAAGTAGCGGCGTCGCCCGAACGAGCTCGAGCGCACCCCGGGCGCGGGCTGCACCATCGCCAGCGTCGGCGGCGCGTCTTCAGTGAACGTCCTCAACACGCCGGCCAGATGCGCGCGCTCGCGCTCGTACCGCGCCAGATCTTCGGGGGACAGTTCGACCTGGCCCGGCGGCACCTTGAGGTGCTGTGACGCATAGTCCTTGGGTGCAACGGCCACCTCGTACAACGCAACGGTGCCATCGACGCGCTCCGCCTCCACCCGCAACCTCGACCCCGGTTTCGTCGCAAGTGCAATGCCGACGAGCGCGATCCATGCACCGCCGTCGCGCACGACGAGCACGCGCGTCCCGCCCATGCGCACCCGTGGCGGGTGGGGAGCTGCGCCGAGCTCGACCCTGGCGACGCCGCCGGGTACGGGTGATGTGCGAGGAAACCGTGCTGCCGGCGCGCCCGCGAGCGCGGCGGCGGCGAGGACGGAAGGCGGCAACGACAGGAGAAAGCGACGGCGATTCATGCCTGACAGTCCGGCCACGTCAGAGGCGGTGGTTTACGACCGCGGTGGTGGCGCCCAAACCTCTCCGGGTTTCTTCGGATGGCGATACATGTGGCCAAGCTGCATCTCCGGAAACTCCACCGCGCTGGCCGCAGCATAGCCCGCTTTACAGGCCTCGAGCAGCGCGTCTTCCGCAGCATAAGCGAACGGATCGCCCAGCTGTCGCTCGATTTCCCCGCCCGGCTCGGGACGATTGACCAGCAGCCAATCCACCGCGTCGGCAAGCGCTTGCGCGGGTGCAATCAGGTCGCGATAGCCGAGCTGCGCCTTGATCTTGCCGATGTCGTACTCGATCATCCAGTCGCGCAGCCGCGCAGCGCCGCCCTTGTAGACTTTGTGTGCCAGCGCCGGCGGCACTTCGACGATTTCGCAATCGTGTTCGAGATGGTGCGCAATGAACGCGACGTACTGGCGTTGCGTGTATTGAAGCTCGTCGCGAATGTTGTAGATCTCTCCGCCCGACTCGGCGGGCTTATCGACGGCAAGCAGCAAGGCGTGGGCAACATTGCGGGCGGCGCCACGCCGCTTCAGCACGCCATTCGCCGGGACGATGAGTCGCCGCCGGCCATCCAGGATCCTGCGCACGATGCTCCAGTCCGGATTCGCGGGCGAGTGCGCGCCATAAAGCGCCGGATACCGGAAGTAAGTGGCGCGGTAATGACCGTCGCGATGCGCCTGCATCACCGTCTCTTCAGTCACCCACATCAGGTGGTTGAATTTCGGCCCGGATGGATCGTCGCATCGCGGACCGTCTTCGGCCACCGAGGTCGGGGGACCGAGCGGTCCCCAGCGCGGATCTTCGTGGTGAGCGTAGACGCCGGAGCCGCCGGCGCCGATGAAGCGCCCGGTCTTGCCTTTCAGCAGGTCCGCGATGATTCGCATCCTGCCGTAGGTCGCGACCACAATGTCGAAGGAACGCCCTTCAAGGGCCGGCGCCAAAGTCTCCGCGAAGTGAGGATCTGCATGGATGTGCTCGACCGGCTGCGTGAATTCGACTTCGTGCTGGCCGCCGTGGAGGATCGTGACATCGTACCGCCGCTCGAGGAGTCCATTGACAATGTACGGACCGGATGGCCCGGTGCCGCCGATCACCAGTGCTTTCATGCCTCTATTCGTCGTCCCGGGGGAACTGCATCACGAGAGCCTCGAGCCCGTTGCGGCCCGACTTGATCTCGAATGCGTCCTCGCTGGGCTCGACGAAAACCACCGACGAGGCGGGCAAGATCTCGCCGCGCATCTCCAGACTTCCATTGGCTACGAACAGGTAGCAGCCGCCCCCGGCCCTGGGATCCGGTCCCAGGGTCGACATCCCGCCGCCGAGCCTGAGCAGGTGGGCTGCCAGCTCATCGGCGATCTTCTCCGGCTCGAAAACCGGTTCCCAGGCGATCTCGGTGCGGAACTGCAGAACCGGCCTGGTGGACAAGGCAATGTGGGACGACATCCAGTTGCGCCGCTTGCTCGGTTTCAGTTTTTCCCGGTAGCCCGGCTTGCTCAGATACACCGGAGCGGAATCACCTGTCCTGTTGCGAAGCGCGATAAATGTCAGTCCATGTGGACCGGCGACGAGCGGGCCGTATGCAGTGTGATGATCCTTGTACTGCAGCATGAGCGGCTGGACCTGCCCCTTGCCCATCACCCCCGATCCCTCCGGAAAAATCTGGAATTGGGCGAGGCCGTGAAAGTGCGGAAGTATGGTCTCGTTCGCACACATCTGCGTCATCAATGCCTGAGGGCCGGACGAGGCTTCGGCAGTGCTGTACCGCGGCCCGAAATACGAGGAGCCCCAGTGTTCGATGCCTGTTCCCGGAGATCTCACCGGCTGCAGATTCTCGAGTACTTCAGTCCCGTTCCTTGCGTGAATCATTGTGAGAGTCCCATAGAGTCAGCCGGATTACTCCGCCTTGATTCCCTGTTCCCTGAACACGACGCGCCACTTCTTGATTTCGCTCAGCAAGTGAGCGGTCATTTCCTCGGGCGTGCTCGCAATCACGTCCAGGCCGCGATCCTGCCAGCGCTTCACTGCCTCGGGCGTCTTCATCACCGCCCGCACCTTTTCATTGAGCGTCGCAATGATAGGTCCAGGCGTCGCCTTTGGCGCCGCGAGGATCTGCCACGTGGTGAATTCGTAGCCGGGCAGGCCCGCCTCCGCCATCGTCGGGATTTGCGGCGCGCTGGGATTGCGCCTGGCGGCGGTGATGCCGAGCGCCTTCAGCCTCTTTGACTGAAGGTGCGGTAGCGCTTCCGGTATCGCATTGACGAAGTACAGCTGCGTCTCGCCGCTCAACGTGGCGATCGTCGCCGGGCCGCCGCCCTTGTAGTGCACCGGGAGGAGCTTGATCTTCGCGAGATTATTGAGCAGCTCACCCGCGATGTGCGGATTCGTGCCCGCGCCCGCCGTGCCATACGTGATCGCATTGGGCTTCGACCGCGCGAGCGCGATCAGGTCCTTCATCGAATTCACCGGCAGCGCGGGATGCGCCACCAGAACGGACGCCACCGAAGCGAGAAGTGAAACGGACGCGAAGTCGTTGACAGGGTCGTACGGCACCTTGCTGTACGCGAACTGGTTGGTCACGAAGGGCAGTGTGTTGACGAGCAGCGTGTAGCCGTCGGGCGCCGCTTTCGCCGCGAGCTCGGTGCCGATCATGCCCGAGGCGCCCGCGCGATTGTCGATGACGACCTGCTGGCCGAGCGGCTTGCTCAAATCGGCGCCCACCAGGCGCGCGACGAGATCGACGCTGCCGCCCGGCGGAAAGGGCGAGATGATGCGGACCGGCTTGGTCGGATATTCGGCAGCAAGCGCGTACGCCCCGGTCAACGCCAGGACCGTGAATGCCAGTAATCGTTTCATCCAATCTCCTCGGACGCGCCTGACCCCTGACGCTTGACGCCTGACCCCTGACGGGTTCTCAGCGCGACGCCGGCTCCATCATCCCCTTTTTCAGCAGCGGCGTGGCCTCCGGCGAGGCGACGAACCTGATGAACGCCCTGGCCGCCTCCTGTTCCTTCGAGACCGCCATGATGGCGACGGCGAACACGACGTATTCGTGGAGGTCGCCCGGGAGGTTGCCCACGTAATCGGTGCCGGCAACCGGCTTGCTCACGTTCAACTGCTGGATCGCCATTTCCGCCTCGCCGCGCGCCACGTAGCCGGCAGCGGGACCGCCGTCGGAATGGACGGTCCTGGATTTCATCTGCCCGGCGATGCCGAGTTTTTCGATCGCTCGCGCCGCGACGAGGCCGCTTCCGCCGAGAGAATAGACGATCGACCCGGCAGCGAGCAGCGTCCGCTTGAAGGCCTCCGGCGTGCCGATGTCGGGCCAGGGCGCGCCGGACTTGACGGACAGGCCGACCGCTGCGCGCGCAAATATCACACTGGAACCCTTTACGACCTTGCCCCGCCCGATGACGCCGTCCATCACGCTGGTGGTCTGCACTATCAGGTCCGCAGGAGCATCGGAGGTGAGCCTTTGCTCCAGCTCAGTCCTGCTTTCCTGGATGACGATCAACTTGTGGCCCGTCAGCCGGGTGAACGCAGGGCCAAGCTCGTTCAATCCCGAGATCGCTCCCATGGACGACCGGACGATGAGTTCTGCAGCCTGCGCCGGCCGCCGGCCTGTGGCGTCAGGCGCGACGATACAGGTCCCTGCCAGCAAGTTCAGCCATTGCATCATGAGCGTCCTCCTGATGTTGCTATCATCGTACACTGACACCACTCGAACAAGGAGCAGACATGGGTATACAGCGTATTCCGGGCGCGCGCGGCGCCAGCTTCAGCAAGGCGGTGGCGGTCAGCGGAGCGGGCCGGACGGTGTACGTATCGGGGCATCTCGCCCCCGGCCGCTCGATGGCCGAGCAGACGAACGGGTGCTTCGACCAGATCGAGGCGGCGCTCAAGGCGGTCGGCGGTTCGCTCGAGCACGTCGTTCGCATCACCGCCTGGCTGACGAGCCTGGACGAGTACGCCCAATACTCGCGCGTACGCGGCGAGCGCTTCGGCGCGAACCTGCCCGCGAGCGCGGCCGTGCAGGTGGCGGGCCTGCTCCAGGGCGCCCTCATCGAGATCGACGCGGTGGCCTTTATCCCGGATTAGGCGCCCCTTTCGGGGCGGGTCAGGCGTCAGGGGTCAGGGGTCATGCGTGATGCGGGCGCCCCATTCCCACTACACACTATTGCGGCTTGATTCCGGCGGCTTCGATAATCGGCCACCACTTCTTGATCTCCGCCTGCTGAATGGCGGCGAGCGTTGCGGGAGTTTGCTTCTCGCGCGCGGCGATTTCCACACCCTGGCTCACGAGCCGCTCCCGCGTCTTGGGATTGGCGAGAGAAGCCACCACCGCCCGGTTGACCGTATCGACGATCTCCTTCGGCATCCCCTTCGGGCCGTACAGCGCCGTCCAGAGTGAGAACTCCATGCCGCCCTGGAACCCGGCCTCCGCCATGGTCGGCACCTCGGGCAGAATCTCCATGCGCCGGGCGCTGGTCACGCCCAGGGCCTTGATCACGCCGGAGCGCACGTGCGGCGCGGCGGTGGCAGGATTCAAGAATGCGATCTGGATGTGCCCGCCCATGAGGTCCGTCATGATCGGCCCTGCGCCCTTGTAGTGGACCGTCTCGAAACGCGTGTTCGTCTGCTTGCGCACCAATTCATCGAGCAGGTGGGGCGGACTGCCGATGCCGGCGCTGCCCGAAGAAGCTTTGTCCGGATTGGCCCTGAGCCAGACCACCAGCTCCTTGTAGCTCCCCACCGGCACTGACTTGTGGACCGTCAACAGCAGCGGCGTATCCGTCATGAAGGCAATCGGCGTGAAATCCTTCACCACGTCGTAGTCCAGCTTCATGAGTTTGGCGACCGAGACATGCGTGTTCCAGATACCCAGAAGCAACGTGTAGCCGTCAGGCGCTGCGCGCGCCACGCGCGCCGAGCCGATAGAGCCGTTCGCGCCGCCCACGTTCTCGATCACGACCGTCTGCCCCAGGGGCTCCTGCATGCCCTCGGCCAGCACGCGGCCCACGATTTCGCTCAGACCACCGGGCGGAAAGGGCACGATCAGGGTTACCGGCCGCGTCGGATAATTCTGCGCCCATGCGCCCGTCGCCGCGACGAGCGCGAAGATAACGAAAGCCGCCAGTTTTCTCATACGATCCTCCTCGATCTTCGTTAATATCCCTTTCACGGTCTCAGCGGAAAATGAGGCCCGGACATAAGGATATCCGGGTCCAACTGAATAGGGCTATACCCTCACATGGAAAAGGAACTCGTAGGGACGTACACGATGCCCGGCATCGGCTTCGGGACGCTGGGCAACACCGGCGATGCTGCCACCGCGCTCGTCGAAGCGGCGCTCGCCGAGGGCTACCGCTACATCGACACGTCCAGGTATTACGGCAACGAGGAGGCTATCGGGAAGGCATTGGCGCGCTCCTCGGTCCCGCGCGGCGACGTCTGGGTGACGACAAAGCTTCTGCACCCGAAGACACCGCCGCAGCCGGACCTCGCTCTCGAGCTCAACAAGAGCCTGCGCTTCCTGCAAACGGACTACGTCGACCTCCTCCTGATCCACTGGCCCAACCCGGAAGTGTCTTTGGAGTGGGCCCTCAGCGAGTTTGCAACGCTGCGCAAGCAGGGCAAGGCGCGCACGATCGGCGTGTCCAACTTTCCGATAGCTCTGTTGCGGCAGGCGCTGGAGATCGACGGCAACGTAGTCGCCAACCAGGTCGAGTACCACCCCTACCTCAACCAGCGCCCGCTCCTCGACCTGATGCGGAGCCGTGGGCTCGTGCTGATCGCCCATTCACCGATCGCCCGCGGGAAGGTCCTGAGCGATCCGGTCCTCCAGGAAATCGCGAAGCGCCGGCAGTTGAGCGTCGCGCAAGTCGCGCTGCGGTGGCTCGTGCAGCAGGAACGGGTCGTCGCCATCCCCGGCGTCCAGAACGTCGAACAGTTGCGCGAGAACCTGAAGGTCCTCGAAGTCACGCTGACGAACGACGAGATGGCCGCTATATCGGCGCTGGCTCGCGGAACACGAATCGTCAACCCGCCCCACGGTCCGGCGTGGGATCCTGCATGAGTATCCTTGGAGCGCCTATCAAAATGAACGATAGGCGCCCTGATGCAGGGGAGCATCCCTCATTTTGTCAGGTACTCTCATACATCCATCCCGAAGTGCATGCGCCGGTACGGGATGCTGACGACGTTGCGCGATATGCGGAGGTCGACCACCATCGGCCCGTCGCCGGCGAGAAATTCGTCGAGCGCGGCGCCCAGTTCGTCCAGCGTGCGCGCGCTCCGGCCGCGGCATCCGAAGTCCCGACCGAGCCCGGCGAAATCCGGTGAACGCACGAAGGAAAGGTTCGGATCGCGCTTGTGGGCGCGCAGCTTGTGGAATTCGGCCCCGTAGGCCTCGTCGTTCACGACGACGTACAGGAATTTAAGACCCAGTCGCGCCACTGTATCCAGCTCCTGGACGTTCTGGAGCGCGCCGCCATCGCCCTCGACACACACCATCGGTCGGCCGGTGCCGAGCGCAGCCCCGACGGCCGTCGACAGCGCCTGCCCGATGCACCCGAACGAGGTGCAGAAGATCTGCAGCCCGCGCCGGCGCTTCATCAGCATTACGCGGAACGAGCACGCATGGGCGTTGCCGGAGGACACGAGGTCCATTTCCGGAGGGAGTTTTTCGTCCAGCAACGCGATCGCCTCGCGGGGATCCACCGTGCCGGGCTCGATCTCGAACTCCGCCGGGTCGCGTCCCGCGGTGCTGAGAATCCGGCGCACTTCGGGGGTATGGAAGCCACGGTTCTTCACGTCCTCGCGCTCGAGCTCAGCGAGGAGCTCCTGCAGGGTCGCCGTTGCGTCTCCCTGGATGTAGCAATCGGCGCTGCGGTCGTTGCCCATGACCTTGTGCGGCTCGATGTCGATGTGGATGAAGCGCGCTTTCGAATAAAGGTAGCCGCCCGCGAGCGTGTGCGTTGAGAGCTGCGCGCCGACGGCGATGACGCAATCGGCGTCTTCGAAGAGCTGGAGCGCTTCGCGCGCGGAAAACAGACCTGAGACGCCGGCGTAGTACTCCGAATCGGCGAGCGTGCCCTTGGCGACGAGCGTGGTCGCGACCAGCGCCCCGATGCGATTGGCCAGACTGTTCGCTACCTCCTGCGCCGCGGGCGACATCGCGCCGCGTCCGAGGACGATCACGGGCTTCTTCGCTCCCTTGATGATGGCGGCGGCTTCGCGCAGTTTTTCGAGGGCCGGCCGGATCGCCTGCTGTCCCGGAAACATCTCGCTCGAGGGTCGGTAGTCATCGAAGTCGGCATCGCACTCCAGCTGCTGCACGTCGAGCGGGCAGCACAGCACGTAGGGCCGCGACTCGCGCCGGGCGCGGTAGAACGTATCCCGGACCGCGTCCTCGGCGTAGGACGGCTTCAGCACCTCGATGTAGCCGGCGCCGGTCGCGGTGATGAGCTGGTCCTGGTTGAGATACTGCACGAGGTGTTCGTTGTTGGCCGCCGTCCTGCTCGTGTATACGACAAGCGGCGTGTGCGCGCGCGCCGCGACGATCAGGGAAGTGGTCATGCGCGCGAGTCCCGGTCCCTGGGTGGCGCTCGCGACACCGAGCTTGCCGGTGGCCAGCGTCCAGCCTTCGGCCATGGTGACGGCGCAGCCTTCGTCGCGAACGTCGACGATCTTCAGTTCCGGATATTTCGACATGGCGGACCACCAGGTCATCTGCCCGTCGCCCAGCAGGCCGAACAGGGTCGTGGTGCCTTCCTTGATGAAGGCATTCGCCATCGCTTCGTATACTTTCATGCGTCCCCCTGAAAAAAACTAATCCGCGCGCACGCCCGCGTCCTTCACCCACTTCGCCCACGTCCTTACGTCGTTCGCGAGCTGCTTGGAGAGCTCCTGCGGAGAACTGCCCACGAACTCCGCGCCCATCTCGGTCAGCCGCGTCTGCACGTCCGGGCGCTTGAACACCTTCACCATCTCGGCGTGGAGCCTGCTGACGACCGCCGCCGGGGTCGCAGCGGGCACGAGCACGCCGTACCATTCCCTGATGTCGAGCCCGGGCGGCGGCGGCACGCCCGCCTCGGTCATGGTCGGCGTGTCAGGCAGCGCCGGCATGCGCTTCTGGCTGGTCACGGCGAGTGGCCTCAGGCGCTTCGCGTTTATGAGAGGCATCGCGGAAGGCATCGAAGTGAAGCCGAACGCGACTTCGTTGCCAGCCAGCGCAACGAGCGCCGGACCCGCGCCCTTGAACGGGACGTGGATCATATCCGTGGCCGTCAGGCGCTTCAGCACTTCGCTCGCCAGATGGTGCAGGGACCCTGCCCCGGACGACGAAAAAGTGACCTGGCCGGGCTTTTCCTTCGCCATGCGGATCACATCCTGCAACGTCTTCGCCGGTGAGGCCTGGGGCACGACGATGACGTTGGTTACCCACGCGAGCAGCGAGACGCCCTTGAAATCCCGCACGGCATCGTAGGGGAGATTGCTGTACGTGCTGACGCTGATGGTGAACGGGCCGCTCGGCACCAGCGTGATCGTGTAGCCGTCCGGCGGCGCCTTCGCGACCATCGCCGCCGCGACGGTGCCGGTCGCGCCGCCGCGATTGTCGACCACCACCGGCTGGCCGATAGCCTCGGGCAGGTGCTGCGCCAGAATGCGCGCGAGGATGTCGGTCGCGCCGCCCGGCGGAAATCCGACCACGAGCCGGATGGGGCGATCCGGGTACTTGGCTGCAGGGCCGCCTTGCGCGCACGCATGTTGCGCGAGGCTGCCGGCAGCGGCGAGCAGTATTGCGGCGACCACCCCTTTCATCATGACTCTCTCCGTACTACCACGTCGGTCACTGGTCACCAGCCTTAGCGCGCCGCCCCGTTGATCGCCCGCCATAGCTTTGACGGCGTGAGCGGCATGTCGAGGCTCTTGATGCCGAGCGGGCGCACCGCGTCGAGCACCGCGCCGACGAGAACCGGGATCGAAGCCGTGCAGCCGGATTCGCCGACGCCCTTCACGCCGAGCGGGCTTACCTTGCTTGGCGTGGGATGTTCCTCGCCCCGAATCTCCGGGATCAGGCCCGCGCGCGGCATGTAGTAGTCCATGAAAGTCGCCGTCAGCGGTTGTCCTGTCTGCGGATCGTAGATCACCTTCTCGCCGAAGACCTGTCCCGCGCCCTGCACCACGCCGCCGTGCAGCTGTCCTTCGACGATCGCGTGGTTGATGACGACGCCGATGTCGTCCACCGCGCAATACGACACCACTTCCGTGACGCCGGTGTCGGGATCGACCTCGACTTCGGCGATGTGACAGCCGTTGGGCCAGGTCGAGCCGAAGTTGCCCTCCGCCTTGCAGGTCAACGGTTTCTCCCTGGCCAGGTCGGCGAGCTTGACGCTGCGATCGCTTGCAGCGGACTTGAACTCGCCTTGTGCGTAGGTCACCTGGGAAGGCTCCACGTGCAGCTCGAGCGCGGCCAGCGTCTTTCCCTCTTCGACGAGCTTCTGCGCCGCCAGGTGGCACACGCTGCCGGCGCCGACGGTGCTGCGGGAACCGCCGGTACCGTTACCCCTCAATTTCGTTCCGGGCGGGCACTGCGCGAGCTTTACCTTCTCGAGGGGAATCTGCAGCGCATTCGCGATGATCTGGCCGAACGTCGTCTCGTGGCTCTGTCCCTGCGACTTGGCAACCATGGACGCGGTGACGGTGCCGCTGGCATCGAGCTGGATCTCGACGTCGTCCGCCGGGGCATTACCGAGGCCGGTGTTTTCGATGACGGTCGAGATGCCGATGCCGCGGAGCTTGCCGGCTTCCTTCGATTTCGCTCGCCGCGCCGGGAACCCCTTCCAGTCGCCGAGCGCGAGCGCCTTCGCGAGCATCCCGGGCAGATCGGCGTTTTCGTAAACACCGTTGTAATGGCGGGCGGTCGGCGATGAGTACGGGAATTCCGAGGGCGGAATGAAGTTCCGCCGGCGCAGCTCCGCCGGGTCCATGCCGATCTCCGCCGCCGCCTGGTTGACGAGGCTTTCGACGGTGTACGCGATATCCGGCCGTCCGGCGCCGCGATAGGCGCCGATGGGCGTCGTGTTCGTGATCGGGACGCGATAGGTCCCGTAGAGCGCCGGGATCTTGTAGACACCGGTCATGCAGTTAGTCGTATTGCGTATGTGCCCTTGCGCGCCCGGCGAAAGGTACGCCCCCAGGTCGACGATCCAGTCGAGGCGCATCGCCAGGAACTTGCCGTCCTTGTCCAGCGCGAGCTGGCCGTGAGCGATCATGTTGCGGCCGTGCGTGTCGGTCAGCAAGCCTTCCGTGCGCGTGGAAACCCATTTCACGGGCGCACCGAGCGCTTTCGCGGCGATCATGAGCGCCGCGTATTCGGGATAGGCGCCCGAGCGCTGGCCGAAGCCGCCACCGACATCGCCCGCCTCGAAGATGAGCTTGTCCGCCGGCACTTTGGTATAGGCCGAGAGCTGCGAGCGCTGCGTGGTGACGCCCTGCATGGGGGTGTGGATCCGGTACGATTCCGTCGCCGCGTCGTAGGCGACGTGGCACGCCCGCGGCTCCATGGGATTCGGCGCCACGCGCGTTGAAATTACTTTCGCCTTCGTGATGTGTGCTGCCGCGGCAAAAGCCGCTTCCACAGCCTTTTCCTCGCCGATCTCCGCCTCCCACGCGAGATTGCCGGGTACTTCGTCGGACAGTAGCGGCGCGCCCGCGGCGAGCGCGCCTTCCGGATCGGTGACGCTCTGGAGGTCGCGATACTCGATTTCCACCAGGTCGGCGGCGTCCGCCGCAGCGGCGGCGCTGTCGGCGACGACCAGCGCGACTGCTTCGCCGACGAACCGTACCTTCTTGTGGGCGAGCACGGGGCGTTCGTGCGCTCGCGCCTTCATGCCGTTCTTACCGGCGAACTGCATCGTGTGCGGCGCCCGGACGTAACCGGCACGCACCGCGTCTTCGCCGGTAAACACCTGTCTTACGCCGGGGGCGGCAGCCGCTTTCTTCGTATCGACCGAGACAATCTCCGCGTGTGCCCTGTCGGAGCGCGCGAACGCGCCGTAGAGCTGGCCGGGCGCATTCCAGTCCGAGGCATATCTGCCCGCGCCTGTGATGAGGCGTACGTCTTCTACGCGGCGCCCGTCGTGATGGTGGTGGGTTTCGTTACTCATGCGCTTCTCGCTCCAGTCTCTGTGTTATTTGATCCTCAACAGCTTCGCCGCGGTGTCACCCAGGATCGCGATGCGCTCGTCGTCGGAGAGGCTCGGCGTGTTGAGGATGTGATCCACTGCCTTGTCCTCCCACGGGTACGGATAGTCCGTGCCGAGCATGATCTGGCTCGACCCCACGTTCGCGGCGAGATGCCGTAACCCTTCGGACGAGAAGATGAGCGCGTCGTAATAGAGCTGCCTCAGGTATTCCGTCGGCCGCTTCTTGAGCGTGCGGTTGCAGCGGTGCGGAAACGTGAGGCAGCCGTGGTCGGACCGGTCCATGTAGTGCGCGAGGTAGCCGCCGCCGTGCGCGGAGCAGATCTTGAGCCGCGGGAACGCGTCGAGCGTCCCCTCGAAGATGAGGTGCGAGAGCGCGATCGTCGTGTCGAGCGGATTGCCGATTATATTGTCGAGCACGCCGTTGCCTTTCAGGCGCCGCGCCAGGTCGGGCGTGCCCTGCGGATGCAGGAAGACGAGAACGTCGAGCTCCTCGCACTTCCTCCAGAACGGGTGGAACTGCGGATCGGCGAACTCGTCGTCGCCCACGCTCGCGCCGACCGCGGCGCCGCGCAAGCCGAGCTTCTTCACCGCGTGCTCGAGCTGCTGCGCCGCGAGGTCGGGGAACTGGAGCGCGACCGAGGCGAACGCGACAAAGCGGTCGGGATTGCGCGCGCAGATCTCGACGAGCCCTTCGTTGTTGAGACGCACGACTTCGGTGGCGGTATCGCGATCGGCCCGATACCAGAAGGGGTTGATGCTGAGGGCCTCCATGTCGATGCCCTGAACGTCCATGTCGCGGAGCCGCGTGCTCGCATCCTCCATCACGATGCCCCCGGTATGGTGCTTGTAGGCGTCTTCGCCCAGAAGCTTCGACGCCGCGGGGATGAGGCAGTGCGCGTGGACGTCGATGGTTTTCACGCGGCGGCCCTTGACGGAGACTTCGCGGCGCTTGACCGCGGGTGCTGCCTGCCCCGAGCCCGATTGCGCCGCCGCGGCCGCGAGCGGCTCCGGCGCGGCAATCAGATCGCAGCTCGTGAAGACAATCGCGGGATCCACCGTGCGGGGGTTGGTGACGGTTTGCGTGTTCATTACGTCCTCCAGCATTGGTCGGGGCACTACTATACAGGGGGGGTCCGGCAAGGCGGAAGGAGGACGGCGGATGGAGGAAGTGCCGATGTTTGACCGCTATGCGGGCGCGGGCTAGATTGCCGGTTCGTATTCACAAGGAGAGACACATGGCCGGCAATGCAGAGATGATCATCGAGCTCGACAAGAAGCGCATGACCGCGATGGCGCAGAAAGACGTGGCAGCCCTCAAAGGCATGCTGTGCAAGGGCCTGATCTACACCCATTCCTCCGGGCGCCAGGACACCAAGGAGAGCCTGATCAAGGGGATGGAAGCGGGCACCACCGTCTACACGTCCGTGGTGCCGTCCGAGGTGAAGGCGCAGGATGTCGGCAACGCGGTCGTTCTGACCGGTGTCGCGGCCATCAGCGTCAACTCCAACGGCAAGCCGAATTCCTTCCGCGTGCGGTTCACCGACGTCTACGAAAACCAGAACGGCACCTGGCGGATGATCACCTGGCAGTCGACGAAGCTTCCTGACTAGGCGGTTTTTAACAACCGGTCTTAGCCACAGAGGCCACAGAGTTCACATCCAGGCGTTTTGAACGACTGCCTCGCAGCACGCGCACCGCGGGCGCTACGACTCCCCCACGAGCGCCCGCGCCAGTACCCGCGCGTCCTTGAGGTCCTCCAGTCCGTCGACGAGACCGATCAGCCGCTCCATCGCCGGCGCGGGCAGTGCGCGGCGCATGCAGTCCCTCACTTTCACGAGGTGTGTATCGCGCGCGATGGGGTTGCGCACGGAGCCCTGGAAAGCGTCGCAGCGCTCCACCACGACCCTGCCGTCCTTCAGACCCGCGCGCGCCTGCACCCAGTTGCCAACGGTCGTCGTCGGGATGTCGGGGTTGGGTTTCAGGCGAACTTTCTTCAGGGTGGTTTCCACCGGGGCTGAGAAGCGAACCGCGTCGGTGAACGAGTCGATGCCAACCTGGTCCTGGGTGAGTGCGATGGCGACGCAGTACTCGAAGCTGAACTTCCCGGCGAGTCCTGTCGCAACCAGAGGATTCGAATCGGCAGCGCGCCTGGCCGAAACCTCGAGCTCGAGCCACTCGACGTCGTCCGCCCGGAAGCCGTGCTTTTCGCGCAAGGTTGCCACGCACTCGATCGCCCACTGCATACCGATCTGGGCCGGATAGCGCTTGATGTTGTACCCGTGCCGCTGGAGGCTCCACTGCTCGCCCAGTCCGCCCAGGAGCGCGTCCCAGTCGAAGTCGTCGCCGAAGATGGTCTCCACATAGCCGCGCGGCGTTTCGAATATCGAATCGTCGGCGGTGAACCCGTCGGCAGCCAGCAGCACCGCTTCCACGCCCATTCTGCCGGCATTGCCCAAGTGAGTGCACTTGGTCATGGTTCCGTTGTTGGCGAAGAGCCCTCCGGTCCTGGACGCGGCAATGCCCAAGGCCATCCGCACCTTGTCCTCGGGAAGACCAAGCAGCCTGGCGCAAGCGGACGCGGCTGCGGGAGGGCAGAAGATTCCGGGCGGGTGGAAAGGACGCGACTCCGCTTTTCGCGCAGCCATGACGAGGCGCTGCTGCACTTCCCATCCCACGGCAAACGCCGTCACGACATCGCGCCCCGAAGCGCCGTTCACTTCCGTGAGCGCAACAATGCCTGGCAGGATGGCCGACGTTCCGTGAGTGGATGGAATCCCCTGGGGCTCGTAGTCGAGGACGTGCATGGCCGCGCCGTTGGCAAAGGCCGCAAGCGGCGGGTTGGTGCGGAACGACGCGCCGACTACCGTGCACTCGGGGCGTCCGCCGATGCGATCGACGTAGCGCCGGATGTGCTCGAGCACGGGCTGGCGGGATCCCGCGAGGATATTGGCAACGCCGTCGAGGATGATGGTCCGCGTGGCGTCCAGGACGGGGCGGGGGATGTCCTCGTAGGCGGTGTTCGTTACGAACCGCGCGATTCTCTCCGTGGCATTCACCTGCTGCTCCTCATGGTTGAATCCTGTCCGGGATCGTGCGGCGTCTCGGCGTGCTCTTTCAGATGGCTGACGGGAAGCGCTACTCGAAACAATGCCCCGCCCTGCGGAGACTGCTCGGCGCTGATACGCCCGCCGTGCGCGGCTACGATGTCGCGGCAGATGGCGAGGCCCAGGCCGGTGCCCGCGCCCACCGCCTTGGTGGTGAAAAATCGCTCGAAGATGCGCTCACGCAGTTCGGGCGCGATGCCTGGCCCGGTGTCGCTCACCGTGAGCTCCACCGTGTCACCGGTCTCGTTCAAGCGGGTGCGTATCGTGATCTCCCTTGGCGTGTCGCTTTCCCGCATCGCCTCGGTCGCATTGAGCAGAAGGTTCAGCACGACCTGGCTCAACTGGTGGGGATCGCCTTCCACCGTGGTGCCGGCGTTCGAATGCTCGGTGCGAAGCGAGACGTTCTGCTCCCTCAACACATAGGCGGACAGATCGAGCGCCGAATCGACGATCTGCCTGAGATGGAAGTGCTCGACCTTGTGCGGCCCGGGTCTCGATTGATCGAGAAAGGCCCGGACGATCGCCGCGCAGCGATCCGCCGCACGCACGATCGCGGAGAGCCGCTGCTGTGATTTCCCGGCGGTGAGTTCTTCCTCGAGCAGCTTCGCATGCGTCAGGACCGCCGTGAGCGGATTGCGCAGCTCGTGCGAGATACCCGCCGCCAGGTTGCCGAGCACGGAGAGCCGCTCGCTCTGGTAGAGCGCCCGGCGCTCGCGCTCGAGCTCCGCCTGCATGCGCTTCAGAGGCGTGATGTCGAGACTGAACGTGAGCACGTGCGTAACGGCGCCGTGCTCGTCGAGGATCGGGACCTTGGTCGACCACAGGAAGACGCTTCCGCCCCGCTTGTCGGGATAGTTCACCTCGTAGAACGGCAGCGCCTTCCCGGTCGCGAAAACCTCCGCGTTGCGCTTGTCGGGCCCGGGGCCGAAATAGTCGCCGAAAGCCTCCTTCGATGTCCGCCCGATCACCTCGTCGGCCTTTCCGCCCCAGCGCTCGAGGTACTGACGATTCGCCATGCAGTAGCGGTACTGGCGGTCCTTGACGTGCAAGGTGCCCGGCAACAGATCGAGCAGCGCCTGCACGATCGGACCATCCAGGCTCGGCGGTAGCTTTTCTGCCATCGAAAGACCGTTCTACGACCGCATTTGGGGTGCAATCGCAACCGCGGGCGCTGCCAGGGACTCGCGAATGAGCAGGCCACACAGGGATAGAACGAGGCTGGTCACGCCCCAGGTGAAGACCGCGCCCCACAGCCCCACCCATTCCGCGACGAAACCGAACACCAGCGCGCCCAGCACCATGCCCAGGTTGAACGAGGTGAGGAAGTAGCCGAAGGCTTCGCCTCTCCTTTTCGGGTCGCACACGTCCGCGGTCAGCGCGGCTACCGCGGGCGAGCTGAATGCTGAACCCGCGCCGGCCAGTCCGACCGCAACGAACAGCGGCCAGTAACTGCTCGCCGCCGAGTACCAGAGCACGCCGGCGGTCGCCACCAGCGACCCCGCCAGCGCGGGCAGCCTGCGGCCCATCCGGTCGCTCATCATGCCGCCCGGAATGTTGAATACCGCCAGGCCGACACCGTGAATGAACATGATGCTGCCGATCATCTCGGGCGTGGCATCGAACAACGCGATCGCGTAGAGCGGCAGGAGCGCGTTGTTGAAGCTGGAGCACACGCCGCCGCGCGCGCGCACCACGCACCCCGCGACGAACGTGGTCATCATACCGGGCCTGATCAGCGGCGCATCCGCGTTCCGCGCGCTGCGCGCGCTCGCCGCCCTGGCGTGCCTGTCTCTCGCGGACTCCCTCAGGGTGAGAACGCAGAGCATTGCACCCAGCAGGGCCACGCCGGTCCACGCGGTGAATACCGCGTCATGCCCGAAAGCGCTGGCGATGAAGCCACCGAGCAGCGGGCCGAAGGCGATGCCCAGAAAAAACACGGTGTTGAATGCGCCCATCAACCTGCCGCGCCTGGAGGGCTCGACGTTCTCGGTCAGCATCGCCATCAGTGGCGGCCACAGGCACCCGCCCCCGACGCCCGCGAGCGCCTGCAGCAGCGTGAATTCACCGGAGCCGGTCGCGAAGTGATAGAGCGTCGCGGCCACCGCCATGAGGCCGAAGCCGAACACCACCATGTAAACCCTGCCGATCAAGTCCGACAGCCGGCCCATGGGCACCTGGGTCAGCAGCTGCGCCGCCGCGAAAGCGGAGATGATGACGCCGATGTCCGCATGGCTGGCGCCCAGAGAATGGGCGTGTACCGACAGGGTCGGGATCATGATCCCGTAACCGAGCGTCGCCAGGAAAGCCAACGCGAACAGCACCAGGATCGGGCGGGTAATCATTGGGGTATCTTAATGCGCTTCAGCCCGGTTTGGGCGCCAGGACCAGATTTCTCAACGCCGTAGCGCGCACCAGCGACAGCCACACGTAGGCAAGCACGATCGTTGCCCCTCCTGCGAGCGCCAGACGCGGGCCCACAAACGACCCTGCGAGATTCAACAGAAATCCGCCAAAGAATACGAGGCTCCAGACCAGCGCGAACACGCTCATCACCCGACCGCGGTAATGGTCCTCGACCAGGGTTTGCAGAATTACCTGCGCACAGGTCAGGAAATAACCGTGGCACAGGCCGGCAAAAAAGATCATGCAGCACGACAGCCAGTACCAGTCGCTGAAGGCCAGGCCGATCAACGCGACGCTATAGACGGTCAGGGAGCCCACCATCAGGTTTCTCGGCGATATGCGCGACTGCATCCAGGCATAGGAAAGCAGGCCGGTCAACGCGCCGACGCCGGCGGCGGAGGCGAGGAATCCAAGGCCTCGCGAATCGACCTCCAGTACATCCTTGGCGAATACGGGCAGCATGTGTATGTAGCCCATGGCCACGGTGGCATTGATCAGCGACACGGTGATGACCCTGGCGAAGACTTTGTTGCCGCGTATGTAACGCAGGCTCTCGGTGAAGTTGTTGAGCAGGCTGCCGTGAGAACGCGCTTCGGCGCGCGCGGGGTGAAGCAGGAACAGCACCGCGATCATGGTGCTGACCGCCGCGGCCGACAGCAGAAAAGTGGTCGGCGCGCCCGCCGCCGCGATGAGAAATCCCGCGATCGAGGGGGCAATCACGCGGCTGCTGCCGAAAGCCATCGAGATCAGCGGCACCGCGGAGCGCAACAGCGGGCGCGGCAGCAGGCGCGGGAAAAACGACGCGCGCGCGGGCTCGTCGATGGCGGCCGACAGTCCCCACAGAAATGCTCCCAGCGCCAGGTGCCAGATCTGCGCCACGCCGAGCATCGCCGTCGCGCCGACCATGATCATTGCGATCGCGGAGTTGACCTGCGCGGCGCCGATCAATTTGCGCGCATCGATGCGATCGGCCAGCACGCCGCCCAGCAGCGTCAGGGCGAACTGGGGCACGAAACCGCAAAGATGGATGAAGCCCAGTTGCGCCTGCGAACCCGTGATCTCAAAGGCGAGCCATCCCAGCGTGAAGGCAAACATGTGCTGGCCGACGACCTGCGTGACCAGGGCCAGCCAGTAGAGGCGAAAGCCGCGCACCTTGAGCGCGAGGAGGGGATTGGCTCTATCTTCCGCGGACGACGCGGTTTGGGTGGCCATGCTCCAAGCTTATCAGCCCCCGTCAGGGGTCAGGGGTCAGGGGTCAGGCGTGAAGCGTCAGCTGCCAGTCGTCAGGCGTCGCGCGTCCAATGGGTGAACAGCGGCCCGCCCTCGCCGTAGACCGGATCGCGTTGCGGCAGCGCGACGCGCGCCACGGCGGCCGTGCTTCGTTTCAGGTTTGACGTGAGGGGCATGCACATGTCGGGATGCTGGCCCGCCGGATAGGCGCCCACGATCCCCAATTCACCGCGCGACGAGAGCTTCTTGTGCCCCGTGCCGGCCGGCAGCACGATCACGTCGCCGGGCCGCGCGGTGATAACGATCCCATCGTCCCCGCCGAACTGCGCCGTCACCTCGCCGCTGTAGACGCCGAGCGCTTCGTGCGCATCGCAGTGAAAGTGATGAAAAGGGAAAATGCCGTTGCGCCACGCCGCCGGCCACCTGTTGCGGTCGAACAGTTCTTCGAAAGCCTCGGCCAGGTCTGCTGCCGCAGGTGCGACCGCGCCCGGATACACAAGGAGCGGCCAGCGCGGGTTATTGGGGATAGCGCCGCTCGCCGCGATGCGATGCGCGATGATGCGTGGGGAGTCCTTCGGGTTCGAGCTCATGCGTTGTTCTCCTGCACATCAAAGAGCGCCAATTGGCTAACTTACCTGCGGGTGGCGGGCGTCGTATTCCGCCGCCGCCGCGGCCATCGTCGCGAACTCCGCCCCACCGTCGCTCAGGTGCTGAAGGAGCTTCTCCAGGATTCTCATCCGGTAGCCGCGCCCCATCACGAAAGGGTGGAACGTATAGGTGAGGACGCCCCAGTCGACGGCCTCCTTCATGTACTCGAATTCGTTCAACCAGTTGTCGAGCACCTGGTTCGCGTTCTGCAACCCCGGCTGGACCGACTCCCGGGTGCGGAGGTACTCGAAGTGCGGGAAATCGTCGAGCGACCAGCTGATCGGCATCTCGATCAGCTTCGTCGGCTTGCCGAAATGGAACGGTTTTTCGAGCTCGACCACGTCGCCCTGGCGCACCCGGTACGGCAGGTAGTCGTGCCCCATCATCGAGCTGTCGTAAAAGAAACCGTGCTTGAGCAGTAGCGCTACCGAGTGCTCGCTCAAATCCCACGAGGGCGAGCGGTAACCGCGCGCATAGCTCCCGGTCAGCGCCTTGATTCTCTCGTTGGCCCGCGTCAGCTCCTCTTCCTCCTGCTCGCGCGTCAACGTCGCCGGCGGGCGATGCGTCCAGCCGTGGTGCCCGATCTCGCAGCCGGCATCGGCGACCATGCGCGATTCACCCGGATAGGTCTCCAGGGTGTGCCCGGGGACGAAGAAGCTCGCCGACACCCGGTATTTCGCGAGGAGCTTCAGTATGCGCGGCACCGCCACCGGGCCGAACTCGCCGCGGGAGATCGGCGTCGGGCTCGTCAGCCCGCGCGCGATGAAGCCCGACATGGCGTCGAAATCGAAGGTGATGCAGACGATGTGTTTTCTCATCCTAAGATCAGTGACCAGTGACCGGTGACCGGTGACCGGTGACCGGTAACGTCCCCCGTGTTCATCTGTGTTTATCTGTGGTTGAGTTTTTCAGCAGGAAGCGACGGTAGTCGCGAGCGCAGCGGTCCGGCACGGCATCGGTGATATTGTGCGGCAGGCCGTCGTAAACGACGAATTCGCAGTCCGGTATCCGCTCCGGTAGTGCGCGATAGTGCTCTACGGTGTGTATCGGGTCCCCGCCGGGGGCGACGGCGAGCGTAGGACAGCGTATGCGCGGCAGATCGGCGACGAACTCGAACTCGCGCATCATCGGCACGAACCGCTCGAGCGCCGCGACCGACGTCTTCCCCGACTCGGCAATGAACCAGTCCACGAAGCCGGGCTCGACGGACTTCAGGTCGACGCGGTCCGCGATCGTGTCGCGCAGGAAAGCGGCGAGCCCCTTCTCGCCTATCTTCCGCACCCAGGAGTTCTGGTCCTGCAGGCCGTGCCTGATGCCCCCCGTGCAGGCAAAGGCGCCCAGGCTCTGCACGCGGCCGGGATTGTCGATGGCTGCCTTCGCCGCCACGGTCGAGCCTGCCGACGACCCGGCGACGTGGAAGCGCTGCGCGCCGAGATGATCGGCAAGCTCGACCACGTCCCGGGCGAGCCGCGGCACGGAGAGCTGGTCGGGCCCGGGAAGCGGCGTCGCGCCATGACCTCGCATGTCGATGCGCGCCACACGGAACACACCGGCGAGGTGCGGCACCCACGCATAGAAGCGTATCGAGCTGCCCATCGCCGCGTGCACGAGTATGACCGTGTCGGCGGGCCGCCAGGGGTCCGTGTAGTCATCGAGGAAGTACGCGATCTCAAGGCCATCCGAGGCCTTGAATCTCTGCGCGTTCATGCGCGGCCCTTGTGCTTCAGGAGGAACTTCAGCAGGTCTTCGGCGCAGCGCTCCGGCACCGAATCGGTGATGTTGTGCGGCAGGCCGTCGTACCAGATGTATTCGCTGTGGGGGACGTGCTGCCTGTAGACCTCGTACTGCGCTTTCGACCCCAGGGGATCGTGGCCCGGCATGACGTTCAGCATCGGGCACTTGATTCTGTGCAGGTCCGCCGTGTAGTCGACTTCCTTCATCATCGGGCCGAAGCGGGCGAAGAGGTCGACATCCGTTTTCGCCGATTCCTCGACGAACCACTTCAGAAAGCCCTTGTCCTGCACGTTCGGGAACCGCTCCTCGATCGTCTCTTCGAGAAAACTCTTGAAGCCTTTCGCCTTGATGCCGTTTACCCACTTGTTCATGTCGATGTTCGAGGGCTTGAGTCCCGGTGTCGACGCGAAATTGGCGAGCGTCAGAACACGCTCCGGGTTATCGATTGCGGTGCGCATTGCTACGATCGATCCGGCCGAGGAGCCGGCGAGATGGAAGCGCTTCAGCCCGAGATGATCGGCGAGCTCGATGACGTCCTTCGTGAGCCGCGTGAGCGAGAGTTGATCCGGTCCCGGGATCTGCGTCCGGCCGTGGCCGCGCATGTCGGGGCGCACCACGCGGAAGTGCCGCGACAGTATCGGGATCCACTTGTAGAGGCGGCGCGAGCTGCCCATCGCGGCGTGGATGAGGATCAGCGTTTCCTGCGGCCCCCAGGGATCGCTGAAATCGTCGATGGCGTAAGCGAGCTTCAATCCGTCGCTCGCGGTCATTTCCTGCATGGTGGACGATAGAGGCATGCTATTCTCCGAAGGAATTCGATTATGCGTACTGGCGCAGCGCGGAGCAACCGGGTGCAGCGGAAATTCTCACGCCGCATGGCGGCACTGGGAATCGTTCTTGCATTTGTGTGCGGAGCCGCCGCCGCTGCCCGGCCGGGCGAGTTCGACCGGACGATACGCGAGGAAATCGCCAAATGGGACAAGCTCGTGAAGGCCGCGGGTATTACCGCTGAATAGGCCGGAGAATGGTTTATCCTGTTCGTCCCGCCGGTTTTTCATGGTTCTCGTCAGGTTCTCTTATGGAGCGGAAATGGATACGCTGAAAGTCGGAATGAAGTTCACGCAGGAATGGGAAGTCACCGAAGCGCGCACGACGCAGCGCGGCGATTACAAGATCTTCTCCACGCCGTCCATGACGGGGCTCGTGGAGAACGCCGCCAGCGAGCTCATCCGGCCGCACCTCAAGCCGGGCCAGGGCCAGGTCGGCATGTTCGTGACGGTGCGGCACATGGCCTCGACGCCGCTCGGCAAGAAGGTGCGCGCCGAGGCGGAGCTGATCGGCATAGACCGGCGCCGGCTTTCGTTCAAGGTGAAGATCTACGACGAAGTGGAGCAGGTGGGCGAATCGGAGCACGATCGTTTCGTCGTGGATCTCGACAAGTACTTCGAAAAGCTGAAGAAGAAAATCAACGGCTGACAACCCGTGACCAGTGACCAGTGACCGGTGACCGGTAGCGATCTGGTGACGCACGAGTCACGGGTCACGAGTCACTCCTTTTTATCTGAAGGATCCGTATGAACACTCCATCAGATCCCTATGTCCGCACCGAAGTCCGTGACGGCATGCGTATCACGTGGCACCAGCCGATCACCGTGGACGACGGGCTCGTGCTGCGCGCGGACGTATATCGCCCCATCGAGGACATCCGCGTCCCGGTGATACTGAACTACGGGATTTACGCGAAGGGACTCGCGTACCAGGACGGCTACCCGTTGCAGTGGGAAAAGATGGTCGCCGACTATCCGGAGATCCTGGCGGCCTCGACCAACAAGTACCAGAACTGGGAGACCACCGACCCCGAGCGCTGGGTCCCGCACGGCTACGCCATCGTGCGCGTGGATTCCCGCGGCGCGGGATGGTCGCCCGGCTTCATGGATCCCGCCAGCCCGCGGGAGATCGAGGACCTGTATCAATGCATCGAATGGGCGGGCACGCAGCCCTGGAGCAACGGGAAGGTGGGCATGCTGGGCATCTCGTATTACGCGAGCAACCAGTGGCGCGTGGCGGGCATGCATCCGCGCCATCTCGCCGCCATCATCCCCTGGGAAGGACAGAACGACCGCTACCGGGACTCCGGCTATCACGGCGGGATCCTCTGCCAGTTCCAGGAGCGCTGGGCCAAGCACCAGGTGGCGAACATCCAGTACGGCCGCGGCGAACGGGCGAAGAAGAACACCAACACGGGTGAATCCGTCGCGAGCCCGGTTACGTTGAGCGACGAGGAGCTGGCGAGGAACCGGGTGGACGCCTTCGAGGAGCTGAAGAAGCACCCGCTCTTCGACGACTGGCACCGCTCGCGTACGGCGGATCTCTCGCTCGTGCGAACCCCGCTGCTCACTTGCGCGAACTGGGGCGGCCAGGGAATACACCCGCGCGGGAACTTCAACGGCTACACGGAAACACCCGCCGACACGCCCAAGTGGCTCGAGGCCCACGGCGACTCGCACTGGTCGCTTTTCTCGAGCGACTACGGCCTCGATCTGCAGAAGCGGTTCTTCGACCACTTCCTGAAGGGCGAGAAGAACGGCTGGGACAAGCAGCCGAAGGTGCAGTTGAATATCCGCCATCCCGGGGAGCGCTTCGTGCGGCGCCACGAGAACGAGTGGCCGCTCGCGCGCACGCAATGGACGAAGTTCTATCTCGACCCTGCGGGGAAGGCGCTGAGCGCGCAGCCGTTGGCGCAGGCCGGCAAGACCGAATACGAAGCCTCGGGCAGCGGCGTGACGTTCTCAACGCCGCCGCTGGAGCGGGAGACGGAGATCACGGGCCCGATGATGGCCCGGCTCCACCTCTCGTCCTCGACGAAGGACACGGATCTCTTCCTCATCGTCCGCGTATTCGATCCCGCGGGAAAGGAGCTCACTTTCATGGGCTCCACCGATCCGAACACGCCGATCGCCAACGGCTGGCTCCGGGCGTCGCACCGCCGGCTCGATCCGCAAAGGAGCAAGCCCTGGCGACCGTACCACCCGCACGACCGCGCGGAGCCCCTGACGCCGGGCGAAATCTACGAATGCGACGTGGAGATCGTCACGAGCTGCATCGTCGTGCCGGCCGGCTGGCGCGTGGCGCTGACGGTCCGCGGCAAGGATTACGAGTACGAGGGCGAGCTCACCGAGTTCGGGAAGAAGTTCCACTACGGGACGCGGGGCACCGGCGGCATGACGCACAACGATCCGGACAGCCGCCCGGCGGACGTCTTCGGTGGCAAGGTGACGCTGCATTCGGGCGGTGGGCGCGAGTCGTACCTGTTGCTGCCGATCATACCGCCCAAGTAGGCGGCTCAGATGAAGCGGCTCAGATAAGGCGGCTCAGATAGCGCGCCGAGGCGTTGAGCAGGGGCCCCGGTTTCCGGGCGCCGGTGGCGCGCAGAGCGGCCGACACCGATTGATTCAGAATTCGTGATGGCGTATCGGAGGCCGCGGCGGCCCAGATAAAGCGGTCCAGATAAAGCGGCC
>DASRJL010000225.1:0-4662 GCA_035649495.1 Burkholderiales bacterium
GCGCTCTGAAGAACTGAAGACCCGGCTCGGCAATCTCGGCCTGGAAACGGTCGGCAGTACGACTGGAGAATTCGATCAGTTCCTGAAGCGCGAAGTCGAGCGGTGGGGACGGGTCATTCGAGCGCAGAAGATTACGCTCGAATAACCCTAGTCCCTAGTCTCGAGAGTCTGGCGCACCCACTCCAGAATGGGCTGCAGCCGCGGCGGCAGGAGCGAGGCGGCTTCGGTGAAATCCACCCATCGCCATTCATCGTGTTCCGGCCGGCCGAGTTCCGCGGAGACAGGCAGCGTGATTCGATCCTGCTCGGTGACGGCCAGGTAGTATCGCGCAACCTTGCCGCCGGCGTAGGGCATGGTTTCCCGGTAGGTGTCACCGAACGCGAAAGCCAGGCTCGAGATCGTGGTTTCCTCCGCCGTCTCGCGGACGGCAGCCGCCTTCGCATCTTCGCCGGGATCGACGACGCCTTTGGGAAAATCCCAGTTGCGGAACGCCCGCAGCACGAGGAGCCGCCAGCCTTCCGTAGTGCGACGGGCCGGTACGATTCCGGCAGACAGAATTTTCCGCATATCCTCCCGGAGTATGCCGGATCTGTTGATTGCCGCCACCCGCTGCGGACGGCGGCGCGCGGTATCCTTTACAATCAACGTTCCGACGGTTATCGGAGGAGCCGGGTCATGCCGCAAGCCGCAGCAAAACCATCCATGAAGATGATCCCCAGGAACAACCTCAAGCGGGACGTGACGCTGAAAACGCTGGAGGAGATGGCGGCGCGGACGAAGAACTGGGGAAGATGGGGGCCCGACGACCAGCTGGGCACCCTGAACCACGTGACCCCGGCAGACATCGTAAGCGCGGCGCGGCTGGTGAAGAAAGGCAGGGCGTTCGCCCTCGGTCTCGACTTCAATTCCAGCGGACCGCAGCGCACCGGGTGGGGCGGGCGCTTCAATCCCATCCATACCATGCTCGCGACCGGCACCGACGCGGTCGCCGGCACGCAGGACGCGGGCAAGATCCGCTACGCCGACGACATGGTGTCGATGCCGCTCCAGTGCGGCACCCAATGGGACGCGCTGGGCCACATCTTTTACGGCGACCGGATGTGGAACGGCTACGACGCGCGGCTCGTGGATTCGACCGGCGCGAAGAAGAACGGTATCCACAAGACGCGCGACCGCATGACGGGGCGCGGGGTGCTGCTCGATATCCCGCGCTTCCTCGGCGGCGACTACCTGGAGGACGGCTACGGGATCAGCAACGCGGAGTTGGACGCGTGCGCGAAAGCGCAGGGCGTTGAAGTGCGGCGCGGCGATTTCGTCATCGTGCGCACGGGCCAGATGGAACATTGCCTGGCGGAGGGCGACTGGGGCGCCTACGCCGCGGGTGATGCTCCGGGGCTGCGTTTCGAGACCGCCGAATGGATACATCGGAAGGAGATCGCCGCGATCTGCTTCGACACCTGGGGCTGCGAGGTGCGTCCCAACGAGAGCACGGAAGCCTTCCAGCCCTGGCACTGGATCGTGATCCCCATGATCGGGATCACGATGGGCGAGATCTTCTACCTGAAGGACCTGGCGGACGATTGCGCGCAGGACCGCGTCTACGAGTTCCTGTTCTGCGGGCCGCCTCTGCCGATCACCGGGGCGGTGGGATCGCCGATCAATCCGCAGGCGATCAAATGAGAAGGTGACCGGTGACCAGTGACCGGTGACCAGTGCCGTGAAGAGCAGGAAGGAAGCGAGTCACGAGTCACGGGTCACGAGTCACTCCTTGGATTTATGAACGAAGGCCTTCCCCTCATCCTGCAGGCGCTCGAATTCGCGTCGCTGAAGCACCGCGACCAGCGCCGCAAGGACGCCGATGCCTCGCCCTACATCAACCACCCGATCGCGCTCGCGAACGTGCTGGCCGGGGAGGGCGGGGTGACGGACGACGTGGTGCTGGTGGCGGCCATATTGCACGATACCCTCGAGGACACGCAGACAACGGCGGCGGAGCTGCGCGAGCATTTCGGCGAGAAGATTGCGGAAGTGGTCGGTGAAGTGACCGACGACAAGAAGCTCCTCAAGGAGGAGCGCAAGCGCCTGCAGATCGAGCACGCGGCGTCGATCAGCCGCGAGGCGAAGCTCGTCAAGCTCGCCGACAAGATCTGCAACGTGCGCGATGTCGCCGACCACCCGCCCGCGAGATGGGACCTCGCGCGCCGGCGCGAGTACTTCGACTGGGCGAAAGCGGTGGTGGACAACATGCGCGGGACGCACACGGACCTGGAGCGGCGGTTCGATGAGGCGTACGCCCTCAAGCCTTGAGGAGAAGTGACCCGTGACCGGTGACCCGTGACTCGTCCTCCTACGGTTTTGCTCGTCCGGTCCAGCTGTCCAAGGTCTACCTGGTTTCTGATCCTGCGTGAAATCTCATGCCTCGCGCGGATTCGGGTCACGAGTCACGAGTCACGAGTCACGCCGTTATGGCAAAGCCCCAGGTAATCGTCGCCGGTGCCGGGCCGGTCGGCCTGCTCGCTGCGCTGGCGCTCGCGAAGCAGGACATCCCGGTGCTCGTGCTCGAGGCGGAGCCCGGTCTGACCATCGACCTCCGCGCGGGCACGTATCATCCGCCCTCGCTCGAGATGATGGCGCCCTACGGCATCACCGAGGAGATGCACAGGACCGCGATCAAAGTGCCGCGCTGGCAGATTCGCGACCGGAACGACGGCGTGGTGGTCGAGTGGGACCTCTCGGTGATCAACGATGTGACCCCGTACCCGTACCGGCTGCATCTCGAGCAGCACCGGTTGACGCCCATCATCCACGACAAGTTGAAAGTCTGTGCAAACGTGGAGGTGCGCTTCTCCCACGCAGTAGCGGACGTCACGCAGACCGCGGACCGCGTGACGGTGACCGCGAACACGCCCGGCGGCCCCGAGCGCTTCGAGGCGGACTGGGTGATCGGCGCCGACGGCGGGAGGAGCGAGGTACGCAAGTGCGCGGGCGTGGCTTTCGAGGGCTACACGTGGCCGGAGCGTTTTCTCGTGGCGAGCACGACCGACGACTATGTCCGTCACGGGTACGCGTTGAACGCGTACGTTTCCGATCCCGAGGAATGGGTCGCGCTCTTCAAGATGCCCGACGACGGCCCGCCGGGGATGTGGCGGGTCATATTTCCCGTTCCAGAGGACGAAGACGAGTCGGCGACGCTCTCGGGGGGGCTGGTGGAGCGGCGGATGCAGCGCTTCCAGCCGCGGCCGGGCGCCTACCCGATCAAGTACAAGAGCATCTACAAGGTGCACCAGCGTGTGGCGAAGGACTTCCGCGTTGGGCGCGTGCTGCTGGCCGGGGACGCCGCGCACCTCAACAATCCCATCGGTGCATTCGGCCTGAACGGCGGTATCCACGACGCTTTCAACCTGACGGAGAAGCTCGCCAGGGTCTGCCGCGGCGAAGCCGACGCGTCGCTCCTCGATCTCTACGTGCGTCAGCGCCGCACCGTCAATCTCGAGTATGTGCAGGAGGCCTCGATCCGGAATTTGAAGCGCCTGAACGAGAAATCGGAGCCGGAGCGCCGGAAGAATTTCGACGAGTTGAGGCGCCAGGCCGCCACGCGGGAGAGCCAGCGCGAGTTCCTGCTCGTCTCCAGCATGATCGCGAGCATACGGCGGGCGAATGCCATCACGTAGAAATGCGTCTCAGATAACGCGTCTCAGATGAAGCGTCTCAGATGCGGCTAAGCGGCTCAGACGGTGACGAGAAACGGAGCGACAAAATGACAGGAGTGGAAGTCATGCGCCGGGTGGTCAGGCTCTCGGCATTTTCGCTGCTGCTTTGGTCGGCGCTTGCGGGTCCCGCCGGCGCGCAGGAGAAGAGCGTTGCGCCGGGCATCAACGAGCGCTTCCTCGAGGGCCGCAACTACGGAGAGTTCGTCGACCAGTTCGAGCGCGAGGGCCGCGAGATCTTCGACCGGCGGCACGACATCCTGAAGGCGGTCGGCCTGAAGCCCGGGATGGCGGTGGCCGACATCGGCGCCGGGTCAGGTCTCTTCACGCAGCTGTTCGCGCGCGAAGTGGGGCCGGGCGGCAAGGTATACGCCCTCGAGATCAACCCGGTCATGGTGACGAGCATCGTGCGGCGCCTGCAGGAGGAGGGCTACCGCAACGTCGAAGGGCAGGTGAGCACGGCGAAGACGGTGCCGGTGCCGCCTGCGTCGCTGGATGTCGCGTTTACGTCGGACGTCTACCATCATTTCGAGTACCCGCAGATCATACTGCGGGCGATCCGCGAGGCGTTGAAGCCCGGCGGTATCTTCATCGTCGTCGATTTCGAGCGCATTCCCGGCGTGAGCAGCCAGCGTATCCTGGAGCACGTGCGCGCAGGCAAGGAGACCGTCATCAAGGAAGTCGAGGCCGAAGGTTTCCGCATGGTGGAGGAGAAGAAGCTCTTGCAGCAGAACTACTTCGTGAGATTCGAGAAGCCGCGGTAGAAAAGGCGTCTCAGGTAGCACGTCGAGGGGCGGAGCAGGGGCCCCGCTTGCGGGGATGCGGCCCGGCCTCGGTCTCCGGAACGGTGGTGCGGGACGGGACGCGGAGCCGCTGCGTCGCATATGCTTCCACTTGCCGGGCCTGCTCGCTGCTCCCGCACCCTGCTGCGCACACCGAGTCGCAGCGGCACCCC
>DASRJL010000226.1:0-14243 GCA_035649495.1 Burkholderiales bacterium
AGCAACAGCGACTGCGCTCGGTCAACCCCTTCGATGAATCGCTTCATCTGCCCGCCTCGATCCATAGAATCGATGCAGGCAATAACGCCCAAGTCCCGATCTCGTCTACGAGATCCCCACGTTTTTACACAGTCTCGGCCAGGAGCCGACGCCTGGCAGTCAGAACTCGCGACCCGAAAGCGGCCGGTCGACGCCACGCCTGTCGTGATGGCCACCTGATTGAGGTTTCGACCAGACGGACGCCGGTTGCGACAGGCGCGCGAGTTTCCAGTGCGTATCTCCCAGTACAGGCCGCCGCGCTCGATGGCGCCTCGCATGGCCAGCTGTCGGATTTCTTTACACGGATTGTGGCCGGAGAATCCATCGGCATACCGGCGTTTCCGCGTAACTCGTTGAATGCTCTTAACGAAGGCTGGAGCGGGGGGCTGTCACGCGTGTCGAAATTTTTTACACTGGTCGATTCCCAGTACTACGGCTTCAGGACGTGGTAATCATATTCAGGCGTCAAATCAAATAGTTAAGTTACTGCATCCCTGCTTGGCACAAAGGTTGCTCCGAAATGTATCTAATCTAATCCTCACGACAGATACGTTAAGGGGGAGAGATGAGACACCAGGCGAATTCGTCCATTGTGGGGGCCTCGCGGCGAGGGTTGTTGGCGCTAAGCGTGGCGGCTTCACTCCTGTCTGCCACGCCAGCAGCCCCGGCACCGATTCATTACGACATTGATTTCACTATCACGAGCGGGTCTCCACCTCCACTACCGATGGTGGGCGGGTTCGACTACGATTCGGCCATTCCTGAGTTCACGAACTTTGTCGTTATGTGGAATCTACACTTCTACCATCTCACAGCGGCGGCTAACAGTCCTATAGAGGGAGGAGGCTTGGCGTTTTCTGGGGCATGCGGGGTTACGGGCCCAGCACTCGGATTTGCGCTTATTACGTTAGCGCCCTGTGTACTATCTGATCTGGCGGTTGTCCGGTGGTCAGCGACCGAGCCCTTGGACGTGTTTCTTCCTAGCAGATTTGAGTTTGTTTTCGCCACACCTTTCGGGCCTGGCCAGACTGTGGCGTTCATCACCCAAGACGAATTCTTCTTCCCGCGCTTTTTTCCTGTGCCGTTAGAGAACCGGGGGGGGTGGGAGGTCACACAGTCGGCCGTTGGATCGGTACCCGAACCCCCGACGGCAGGGCTAATCACGCTATGTCTGGCAGTCTTAGCCGGGTTGGCGCGCAGGCGTCAGCGGTCGCACACAGATGCTGCAAGGCGACCCATTTAGCGACCGCAAATTCGCGCTTCGATTCATAGCCGTAACTAAGACCACCGTACGCCCATCCCAGCCAGCGCCGCACGTCCTGCTCATAAGCCGAGCCGCACGTTCGACGAAATTCTGCATCGTCTGCTTCGCCACGGTGAGACCTCTGCGGACTCCCCTACAGCGGACGTTGGTCAATGTCGCCTTGGGGGTCGATACCGGCCCTACGTCGCTCCCGAAAGCGGTCGGTCTCGGCGGGCGAAACCAGACACTCGCAGTCAGATCAAGTCGCGACTACTTCACGTCACCAGCGTAGCGTCGTCACCAGCATAGCGTCGTCACCGCGCAGCTCATCACTTCCCGTCGTGCGACGCGATTGCGACGACGGCCGGCTGCGCCGAGCGATTGCTCCAGGAATGATTGGTGCCGCGCTGGATGACGATGTCGCCGACCTTGAGCGGAACTTCCTGCGTGTCGAGCACCAGCACGATCTCGCCTTCCAGCACGATGCCGAATTCCAGCGTGCGCGTTTTCTGCATGTAGGGATGGGGAGCCTGCGGCGAGTAGGTCGAGACGCCGGGCGATCCCATGCTACGGAAGTACGCCTGCACTTCGGCCGACCCGACCTTGCCTTTCCACGCATCGTCCGGCGGAATCGTTACGACACGGCACACGGAGCCGTTCTTCGGCGGCTCTATGGTGTGCGGTAGATGCAGCGTCTCGAATACGATTGCCGCGGGATGGGCATCGGTAACCCAGAGGCGCGCCGACGCGAAACCCGGCCGCGCCGGATCGGTGCGCACGTCGGGCGCCGGCCCGTCGCAGACGAGCGTGCCTATGCCCGGCTCCTGGTCGATCGTCACTATCCTGCGCTGCGGCTTCACGCCCGCGGGGAGCTTGGGCGCGGTGGTGATCGGCTTGTCCTTGCCCTGGCCCAGTCCCTTCGGACCGTCCACGAAGCGCGCGGCGAACATGTCGAACGCCATCTGCGCGCCCGCGGGGAACTTCCACTGGTGCCAGGCGCCGACCTGTACGACGATGTCGCCGGGCTTCATCAGCAGCTCGCAGTCGTCGAGAACCAGATAGCGCTCGCCCGCCAGCATGATCCCGTAGTCTATGGTCTGGGTCTTGTGGAATGCCGAGGAGAAACGATTGTCGCCGCCGCGGTCCCACACGCGGGTCGCCCCCTGGCGCAGCCGGGGCGAGTGGAGCGCGATCGCCTCCTTGTCCTTCGCCGGATCGTAGTCGACGGGCTTCGGCGGGCCCTCCACGACGCGCAGATGGCCACCGTCGTCCGGACCGGGAAAGACATAGCTGCCGTTGCCAGGATCGCTCGTCTCGGATAGCGGTGGGGGCGTTTCGTTCCAGATCCAGAGATCCGTGTGGCCGCGGGCGACGCCCATGGACGTCGCGTGCGCATTGGGCGCGGGCCCGTCCCACACTACTTTCGATTTTCCACGCTCGTCGTTGCCGGTGACCACACGCCGGATCGGCTTGATGCCTGCCATGTTTCCTCCTCGGGACTGCGTTACTGGAAAGTCGCCCGATTATGTATGACACGGCGCACGACGCGCAAACCCTGGCCACGGAATCACACCATGCAGTTCAAGAACCTGGCCACGGAATCACACGGAAACACACGGACAAAAACAAGAATTGGAAACGGCACCTCCACTCGAATATGGTCGGAGAGGACGTGTGATTTCGATGGCGAGTGTCTATTCGTTTCTTGCTTCCGTGTACGTCCGTGTGTTTCCGTGGCCAAATTGACCTTGAAACGATTGGCTTTTCTAGAACTTCTCGTCGGGGCGCAAATAGCGCCACTGGCCGACCGGCAGGTCCGCGAGACGCACGTTGCCGATGCGCACGCGCTTCAACCCGGTGACGCGCAAGCCCACCAGCTCGCACATGCGGCGGAGCTGACGCTTCTTTCCCTCGCGCAGCACGAACTGCAGCTGGTCCTTGTTCTGCCAGCGTACCTCGGCGCGCTTGAGCGGCGCGCCGTCGAGGCTCAGGCCGAAGTTCAGCAAGGCAAGCCCGTCCGCCGCGAGCTTCCCCTCCACGCGAACGAGATATTCCTTCTCCATACCGGAGTCCTCGCCGATCAGCTGCTTCGCGATGCGCCCGTCCTGCGTGAGCACCAGGAGCCCGGTGGAATCGATGTCGAGGCGCCCGGCAGGCGCGAGGCCTTTCAGGTGCGCAGGGCCGAAACGAAGGGGCGAGCGGTCTCCGCCGAAGCGCGATGCCGCGGTGACAAGCGTGATTGCCGGCTGGTAGCCTTTCTCCGCCTGCGCCGAGACGTAGCCGACCGGCTTGTTGAGCAGTATGGTGACGCTCGCTTCCTGGCGCGATTGCGCGGCCCTGGCGAGCGTGATCTTCTGGCTCGGAAAAATGCGCGTGCCGAGCTCGGTGACCGGAACACCGTCCACCAGCACCCAGCCGCGTTCAATGTAGCTGTCGGCCTCGCGGCGGGAGCAGATCCCCTGCTCGGACATCAGTTTCGAGACTCTTACCTTTTCCATATCCGGCCAGCTTACCCAAAAATCGGAACAAAGGATGAAGGATGAACGTGGAAGGATGACCCCACGCTTCGTGTGACAACCAGATGTCCCGGCCTTTCACTACCCGTGCGGCCGGAGGCCTCTCGGACCGAAGGGGACGAAAGGTCGGGGCATCTCGAGCAAGGTCATTCTTCCACGTTCATCCTTAGCCAGCGGAGCGCTCCGGCGCCCGCCGCACGTCCGGTAGCGAAGCAGGCGGTGAGGAGGTAACCGCCCGTCGGCGCCTCCCAGTCGAGCATCTCGCCCGCGCAGAAGACGCCGGGCATGGCACGGATCATCAGGCGCCCGTCGAGCGCGTCGAACGCTACGCCACCCGCGGTACTGATCGCTTCGGTCAGCGGGCGCGGCGCGACGAGCGTCAACGGCAGGGCCTTGATCGCCGCGGCGAGGCGCTGGGGATCCGCGAAATCCGGCGCCGGCACGATCTCCCGCAGGAGCGCCATCTTCGCGCCCTTCAGGCCGATGCGGCTCTGGATGTGGCTGGACAGGGAGCGCCGGCCGCGCGGATGGGAGAGCTCGGCGGCGAGCCTCGGCAAATCCCATCCCGGCGCCAGGTCGAGTTGCAGGATCGCCGAGCCCGCAGCGTGGATCCGGTCACGCAGGGGCGGCGACAACGCATAGATCGATGCGCCCTCGACGCCGGTGGACGTGACGACGAACTCGCCGGGCTGCCGGTGCTCGTGGCCGTCCTCGTCCGTAAAGGAGGCAACCACGGTCTTGACCGGCGCGCCGGCGAAACGCGTCCTGAGGTGATCGCTCCAGCGGACGTCGAAGCCGCAGTTCGCGGGCCGCAGAGGCGTCATGGAAACGCCGCGCCCCGCGAGCAGTGGCACCCACGAGCCGTCGGAGCCGAGCTGCGGCCAGCTTGCGCCGCCGAGTGCCAGCACGACGGCGTCGGCGCGCGCGGTGCGTTCGCCGCGCGGCGTATCGAACAGCAGCGCATCGCCCCTCCAGCCCTGCCAGCGGTGGCGCGCGTGCACGGTCAGCCCGGCGGCGCGCAGGCGCGCAAGCCACGCGCGGAGCAGGGGCGCTGCCTTCATGCCCTCGGGAAAGACACGGCCGGACGATCCGACGAAGGTTTCGATGCCCAGCGCGCGGACCCACGCGCGCAGCGCATCGGCGTCGAATTTTTCGAGCGGCGGACCGATCCGGTCGCGTGCTGTCCCGTAGCGCGAAAGAAAGGTTTCGCGCGGCTCGGAATGCGTGAGATTCAGTCCGCCCTTGCCGGCGAGCAGGAATTTGCGGCCGACCGAGGGCATCGCGTCGTACAGATCGACTTTGGCGGCACCGGACTCGGCGCCCTCGAGTATCGCCTCGGCGGCCATGAGGCCGGCGGGCCCGCCGCCTACGATCGCCACCGATTTCATTGCGGTGAAAATAGTGATGAAAACTGGTGATGGAAAATGGTGATGACTACTGGTGATGAAAACCCGTTCTGGTGCACAACCTCTCGGTGTTCGTCACCATCACCTCATCACCACTTCTCATCACCATCTCTCATCACTTCTTGAGTATATCCAGTGCCACCGCTTCCGCCACCTCGATCCCGTCGATAGCCGCCGACAGGATTCCACCGGCGTAACCCGCGCCTTCTCCCGCAGGATAGAGCCCGCGCGTATTCACGCTCTGGTAATCGCGGCCGCGGCGGATGCTGATGGGCGAGGAGGTGCGGGTCTCGACCCCGGTCAGCACCGCGTCGTCCATCGCGTAGCCCCGTATGCTCTTCTCGAAAGCGGGCAGCGCCTCGCGTATCGCCTCGACCGCGTAACCGGGTATGCAGGCGGCGAGATCGGTCCAGCGCACGCCCGGAGCGTAGGAGGGTGTGACCGAGCCCGGCCCGGCGGAAGGACGGTCCGCGAGGAAATCCGCTACGCGCTGCGCCGGCGCATCGTAGTTTCCGCCGCCGGCTGCGTAGGCCCGCTCCTCCCAGTGGCGCTGGAAGGCGATGCCCGCCAGCGGATGCCCGGGATAGTCGGACGGCGTGATGCCGACGACGATGCCGCTGTTGGCGTTTCGCTCGTTGCGCGAGTACTGGCTCATGCCGTTGGTGACGACCCGCCCCGGCTCCGAGGCGGCGGCGACGACCGTGCCGCCGGGGCACATGCAGAAGCTGTAGACCGAGCGTCCGTTCCTGGCGTGGTGAACGAGCTTGTAGTCGGCGGCGCCGAGCAGCGGGTGACCGGCGTTCCTGCCGTAGCGCGCGCGGTCGACGAGCGACTGGGGATGCTCGATGCGGTAGCCGATGGAAAACGGCTTGGGCTCGATATGGACGCCGCGGTCGTGGAGCATCTGGAACGTGTCGCGTGCGCTGTGGCCCGCGGCGAGCACGACGTGGTCGGCGGGGATGCGCTCCCCTCCCGCGAGCACGACGCCACGCACGCGACCGTCCTCGATCTCGATATCGTCAACCCGGCTCTGGAACCGGATTTCTCCGCCCAGCGCGCGTATGGTGGCGCGCAGGCTCTCGACCATGGTGACCAGCCGGAACGTCCCGATGTGGGGCTTCGCCGCATACAGGATTTCCTCCGGCGCGCCGGCTTTCACGAACTCCGCCAGGACCTTTCGTCCCAGGTGGCGCGGGTCCCTCACCTGGCTGTAGAGCTTGCCGTCGGAAAAGGTGCCGGCCCCGCCCTCGCCGAACTGGACGTTCGACTCCGGATGGAGCACCGATCCGCGCCACAGTCCCCACGTGTCCCGCGTGCGCTCGCGCACGGCCTTGCCGCGCTCCAGGATGATCGGGCGGAAACCCATTTGCGCAAGCAGCAGGCCCGCGAAGAAGCCGCAGGGCCCGGTACCGATGACTACCGGCCGTGTCTCCAGCCCGCCGGGCGCGCGCGCCGGAAAGCGGTAGGTCATGTCCGGCGCCGGCGTGACGCGCCGGTCCGCATGCAGCCGCTTCAGAACCGAGCGTTCGTTCCGGACCTCCGCGTCGAGCGTGTAGCTGAAGACGATTCCCGGCTTGCGCGCGTCCACGGCGCGCCGGTAGACGGTGAACGCTTCCAGGTCGCCTGCAGGGACAGCGAGGCGCTTCAGTATCGCTTCCCGGATCGCGTCTTGCGGATGGTCGATCGGCAGCCTGATCTCGGTAAGTCTCAGCATGGGAAAATCGGGACGCGGACCGATTTTGGCGGGGCGGGCGAAGTGGGCGCCCGATTTTCCCATACAATTGACCGACTGCAGAGGAACCGACGTGCCCGGGAAGCCCAACGACGGATACTACGAAGCGTACTGGCCGCGCGGACCGCGCCAGCAGCGCACGCGCGCGCTGGCGCCGCGCCTCGATACCCTCAGCGGCAAGACCGTCGCGCAACTGTGGGACCAGTTGTTCAAGGGCGACGTGGTGTTCGAGATCCTGGAGGAGAGCCTCAAGGCCCGGTTTCCCGCCGTCAGGTTCGTGAGCTGGCGCGAGTTCGGCAGCACGCATGGCGGCGAAGAGAAGGAGGCGCTCGCGGCGCTGCCGGAGAAGTTCAAGGCCATGGGAGTCGACGCCGTCATCTCGGGCATGGCGTGTTGAGGAAGCTGCACGCCCGCCGTGTTGCGGGCGAGCGCGGTGTGCGAAGCGGCGGGCTATCCGACTTCGTCGCTCACCTGTGAAGGTTTTCTGCGGCAGGCTGCCGCCACCTCGGTCGGCCTCGGCATGCCCAACATCCCGGTCGCGCTCGTCCCCGGCCATATCGGGAACAAGTCTCCCGAGCAGCTGCAGCGCGACATCCTCGAAGTCACGACACAGGCGGTCATCGACAATCTGACCATCGCTCCGGCGGCGAAGGGCGATTCTGCCGAGCCGGGCCCGCGCGATATCGTCGTGCGCGGCGGGTTCAAGGAAGTGAACCGGTATTTCTACGAGCACGAGTATTCCGACGGCCTGCCGATCGTTCCTCCGACGCTCGACGACATCGAATCGTTCCTGCGCTTCGTCGATCGTGATCCGGACGAGGTTCTCGGCGTCCTGCTGCCCGACCGGCGTGCGGCTACCGTCTGGAACGTGGCGGTGAACGGCGTCATGGCGGGCTGCCGGCCCGAGTACATGCCGGTATTGGTCGCGTTGGCCGAGGCCATGTGCGATCCCGAGTACGGAGTCGAGCACAGCGGCAACACGCCCGGCGCCGATACGCTCATCATTCTGAATGGTGCCGTCATCAAGGCGCTGGGTTTCAACTACGCGCAGGGCGCGCTGCGCGACGGTTTCCTGCCCAACACGTCGGTTGGCCGCTTCTGGCGGCTGTACCTGCGTAACGTCGCGGGCTTTCTGCCGCACAAGACCGACAAGGCTACTTTTGGCAACACGTGGCGCGTCGTGCTCGCCGAGAACGAGGACCTGCTCGCGAGCATCGGCTGGGAGCCCAACAGCGTCGAGATGGGCTTTGCCGCGGGCGACAACACCGTCACGATCGCTCGCTATACCGGTGGAGGCTCGCTCTCGTCGGTAACGGGCAGCACGCCGGAGCAGATGCTGCCCTACGTCGCAGATTCCGTGCTGCGGTTCAACAACTGGCAGATCACGTTCACCACCAGCCACGGCGACGGCGCGCTGCGGCCGCTGGTCGTCCTCTCCCCGATCATCGCCGAGACGATCGCGAAGTGCGGCTGGTCGAAGGCCGACGTCAAGCGCTACCTTTACCGGCACGTGCGGATGCCGGCCTGGGAATTCGAGCGGCAGTTGCGCGACTGGAATATCCGCGGAGTATGGGATCTCAAGGACGATGTCACCGCGGGCCGCATTCCGAAGGTGTTCTACGAATCCGACGATCCCAACCGGCTGGTGCCCATCGTCTGGGAGCCCGAGGACTATATGATTGCCGTGGCCGGCGATCCGCTGCGCAACAACGCCTACGTCTTCGCACACAACGGCTTTCTCGGCTACCCGGTGGGAAAGAGGATCAGGCTGCCCAAGGATTGGGAACAGAGACTAGAGACCAGGGACTAGAGGCGGTCCCAAAAATACCTCGCTCCCTTATCTAGCCTGCGCCCTCTCAAGCATGCGCGCTTCAGAAGCACGGCGCGCGCTACCGAGATCACAGGGTGTCACATCAGCGAGGAAGAGAGCTGCTCGCCTCCACGTCAATTGTTGTCCCGATTCGGGACTGATTCCGGCGGACTCCCGGGTCACAGAGGCGATGGGGTTCTCTTCGTGGCACATGCGATTCTCTTTGATTCCGGTAGCGCGCGCTGTGCCTGTGAAGCGCGCATGTGTGAGATCGCGAAGGTCAAGTCAGATCAAGGCGTTCTGGATTTATCAGTACAGACTGGTGACTGTTTCTAGTCTTCGTTCCCTAGTCTCCAATCTCTAGTTGGCCTTGATGTTCGCCGCCTTCACGATCGCCCCGGCGACGGTGGCCTGCTCCCGGACGTAGGCGTCGAACGCCTCTGGGGTCAGGATGACCACCTCCGCGCCGAGCTTCGTGAACCGGTCGCGCACCTCGGGGCTTTGCATCGCCTTTACCGTGTCCTCGTGCAGCCTTCGCACGGCGGCACGCGGTACCTTCGCGGACACGAACATGCCGACCCAGAATGGAAAGTCGGCTTCCTTGAGTCCCGACTCGGCGATCGTCGGCACGTCGGGCAGTTGCGCGGAACGCTTCTCGGCGGAGAGCGCGAGCACCTGCACCCGCCCGTCCTTGAGCTGTCCGAGCACCGTCGAGAGCGGTACGAAGGCCCAATCGATGCGACCCGGGATGATCTCCGTCAGGATTTCCGGCGAGCCCTTGTACGGTACCTGCACCGCGGTGATGCCGGCGGCGAGCCGGAAGCGTTCGGCGCTCATGTGCGTGCCCGTTCCGCTGCCCCCGGTGCCGTAGGTGTAGCCGCCCGGCTTCGCACGCGCTGCGGCGATGAGGTCGGGGAGCGACTTCCACCCGCGCTGCGGCGCCGCGATGATCACGTTGGGCAGTATGGCCATGGGCCCGATCCCGGCGAAATCCCGCAGCAGGTCGAAGGCAAGGCCGGTGTAAACATGATGAGCGACCACTTGCGCCGACGTGTTGACGAGGGCGACGTGGCCGTCTGCCTCGGCGCCGAGCACGTAGCCGGCCGCGAGTGTGCCGCCGGCCCCGGCGCGATTCTCGACCAGAATCGGCTGTCCCAGGGACCTTGCGAGGTGATCGGAGATGGCGCGCGCATAGAGGTCCACCGGGCTGCCCGGCGTGCTCGTGGCTACCAGCCGGACCGGCCTGGCGGGAAATCCCTGCGCCCACAGGCTCGTGGCGAGCAGAAGCAGGAGCGTCATTACCGCAGTCGGGACGTGTCTCATACGCCGGCCTCCCGGGGATACACACCATCCGTCGATTTCCGGCGGAAAATGGGGTGCGCCCCCATTTTCCCACGGTTATCATCGGCAACATTGCCATGTTGCACAGCGCCGACCACATACTGACCACGCACACGGGCAGCCTGCCGCGGCCGCGGCCGCTGCTCGAGATGTACGGCAGGCGCTCGCGCGGCGAAGCGGTGGACGCAGCGGCGATGTCGGCAGCGGGACGCGAAGCGGTGCGCTCCGCGGTGCGCCACCAGATCGAGGCGGGGATAGACGTCGGCAACGACGGCGAGCAGCAGCGTGAGGGCTTTTTCCTGTACGTCCAGCACCGCATGACGGGATTCGGCGGCACGTGGAAGCGCTGGCCGCGCCCGGACGTCGAGCGCTATCCCGCCTTCAGGGAAATGGAGCAGGCGCGTGCGGCGGCGAACGTCGGCGTGAGCAGCCTTGCACCGCCGCGCATCATCGGCCCGGTGCGCTACCGCGATCCGGACGAGGCTGAACGGGAGCCGCGTGAGTTGCGGGAAGTTCTCGCCGGGATGAAGAACGGCTTCGCCGAAGCGTTCATGTCGGCGCCGTCGCCGGGCATACTCGCCGCCGCGTGCAAGAACGACCACTATCCCAGCGAGGAAGCCTGCGTCGAGGCGCTCGCCGACGCGCTGCGGATCGAGTACGAGGCGGTGGTGCGCGCGGGATTCATACTGCAGGTGGATTGCCCGGACCTCGCGCTGGAGCGCCACCGCTCCTATCAGGACCGGCCCGAGCGCGAATTCCTGGGCTTCGTCGAGCGCATCGTGGCGGCGATCAACGGCGCGCTCACCAACGTGCCGCGCGAGCGCGTGCGCATGCACGTCTGCTGGGGTAACTACGAAGGGCCGCACGATTGCGACGTACCCCTGGCGTCGATCTGGCCGGTGATCCGCCGCGCCAACGTCGGTGCATTCGTGCTGCCGTTCGCCAACGCGCGCCACGCCCACGAGTTCAAGGTCCTGGGCAAGCTGCCGCTCGCCGCGGACCAGGTGATCGTAGCCGGTGTCATCGATACGCTCACCAATTTCGTCGAGCACCCGGAAGTCGTTGCCGACCGGCTGGAGCGGGTGGCCGCCGTGGTGGGCGATCCGCACCGGGTGCTGGCCGGCACCGATTGCGGTTTCGATTCGACGGCGGGGCAGGGGCGCGTCGCCGAAGACGTCGCCTGGGCCAAGCTGCGTGCGCTGGTCGAGGGGGCGCGGATCGCCTCGGCGCGTTTGCTGTAAGTCTTAGGGATTCGAGATGACGAACACTAACAGGCAATGGCGGCTTGCTTCCTACCCGGACGGCATGCCGGTGGAGAGCAACTGGACGCTGGCGGAAGCGCCGGTTCCCGAGCCCGGCCCGGGCGAGATGCTGGTCCGCGCGATCTATCTCGACGTGGCGCCGTACATGCGCGGGCGCATCAGTCCGCAGAAGAATTACGCGGCCGGCGTGAGTCCCGGCGACGTGATGCTGGGCGGTGGCATAGGCGAAGTAATGCGTTCCAATTGTCCCGACTACAAGGCCGGCGAGATCGTCGTCAGCGACCATTCCTTCGGCTGGCAGGAGCATGCCCTGCTGCGCCCGACGAATTGCCGGCGCGTGGACCCTCGGCTCGCGCCGCTGCCGTACTGGCTCGACGCGCTGGGCATGAACGGAATGACCGCGTTTTTCGCGCTCTACGACGCCACGGCCGCGCGGGCAGGCGATACGGTGTTGATCTCCGCTGCCGCAGGCTCCGTCGGGCAGATCGCGGGGCAACTCGCCCGGTTGTGCGGGTGCCGCGCCGTGGGCATCACCAGCTCGCCGCAGAAGGCGGCGTGGTGCCGCGAGATCGGCTACGAGGAAATCGTCAACTACCGCGCGGAGTCCGATCTCGTTGCCGCCGTCGCGAAGGCCTGCCCGCGCGGCGTGGACGTCTTCATCGACAATACGGCGGGCCCCATACACGATGCCGTGGTACAGAACCTCGCCACGCGCGCACGCATCGCGATCGTCGGCGCCGTGAGTCTCGCCGGACAGTTCGGCAAGCCCGATATCGGCCCGCGTTTCCACCGGCAGATCCTGATCGCTCGCGCGACGGTGCGGGGATTCCTCGTGAGCGACTACCAGGACCGCTATCCGGAGGCGCGCGCTCGCATGGGCGAGTGGGTTCGCAGCGGTGCGCTCAAGTCGAAGTTCGACATCGCGAAGGGGCTGGAGGAGACGCCAGGAGCGTTCCTGCGTCTTTTGAAGAGCGAGAACCTGGGCAAGCAGCTGGTGCAGGTCGGCAGCGAGCCCGCCTGACGAGTTACCTGAAGACGGGGCGCGGGATGGCGGAAGGTCAGGCAACGGGCGGGCAGCTCAGCATCGCGGAGGCGATCGAGCTCGGCATGCGCCATCAGCAGGCGGCGGTGCAACTGAACCTGGGCCGCGCGCACTACGACCAGGGCAGGTTTCCCGCGGCACTCGGGTGTTTCGAGAAGGCGGTCGAGCTCGATCCGGACTGCTGCCAGGCGCTGCACAACCTCGGCAAGTTCTACTACGCCGAAGGTAGCATGGACGAGGCGATCGACCTCTTGCGCCGGGCGGTTGCGCTCGAGCCGGAACGGGTGGATGCGCAGAACGATCTTGGTCTCGCGCTCCTGGAGCGGGGCGATCATGCTGCCGCCCTGACGTGCTTCGAAAGCGCCCTTGCAGCGGAGCCCGGCGACAGCACCGCCGGCCATTTTGCCGCGGTGGCGCGCGAAGCGGCGCCGGCGCAGGCATCTCCGCGCTACGTACGCGAGCTGTTCGATGCGTACGCGGAAAAGTTCGACCGTCACCTGATCGACCACCTCGAATACCGCACGCCGGCGCTGCTGTTCCACGAGCTCAAGTCCCTGCACGGCGCCGGCGAGCTGCTCGAGTCGGCACTGGACATAGGGTGTGGCACCGGACTGATGGGGCCCTTCCTGCGCCAGCTCGCGCGTGCCGTCTCGGGTATCGATCTCTCGCCGCGGATGCTGGAAAAGGCCGGCAAGCTCGGGGTCTACGACAGGCTCGAATGCTGCGATCTGGTCGAGTTCCTGTCGAGCGCCGACGACGCATCCAGCGATCTCGTGGTTGCGGCCGACGTGTTCGTCTATATCGGCGATCTCGATCGCGTGTTCGCCGGTGTCAGCCGGATCCTGCGCGCGACAGGAATGTTCGCGTTTTCAATCGAAACAGCCGGGTGGGACGTCGATCGCTATGTGCTGGCACGCTCCGGACGTTACCAGCATGCAGTGCGTTACATAGCCGCCCTCTGTGAGTCGTGCGGGCTGCGGGAACTGCACGCGAGCGAGACGGTGCTGCGCACGGAGCGCGACACGCCCATAGCGGGCACGATCTTCGTCCTCGGCAAGCCGGCCGCGCCAGGCTGAGCTACGCGACCGGTTGCGCTACTCGCACATCTCGCTTGAGCCATTCCAGCGCGGCGTCTTCGTGGTCGTAGTCGAAGTGCCTCACTTCCGCTTTCAGGAAATGGCTTGCGATATGCGGCATCACGGCCAGCACGCCGCCATCGGCCACGACGGCGACTTTCTCGATCCTGCGGTGATGACCCTTGACGAACTTCATGTGGGCAAGGAGCGCGGTGAAGTCTTTCCAGCCGGGAAACGCTCTGGCCTTGACCATCACGCCGTGCAGCATCCCGTGCTGCTCCAGGTAGGCATCGACGTGTGCCGCCAGGGTCTCGAAATCGGCGGCTTCGAGCGGCCCGTCGGGCATCAGCACCAGTATTCCATCGTCCCGTCGCAAGTCGTGGCTGAGCATGGGATGTCCTCCTGTGTCGGGCAGCGGCGACATGCAGCGCCCCCGCCCGAAGCGGGCATGTCTACCTGTTCGACATGCACTTCCCATGCGAGGTTGCAGGCCCAAAGCTCATTGCTGCGGCAATCCGATCTGGCGGATGAGCTTGGCGTAGCGCTCGATCTCGACCTTGAGGTAGGCGGCGAGCTCCTTGCCGCCGGTCGCGACCGGAACGAAGCCGAGGTCCTTCAGGCGCTTGCCGGTATCCGGAAGCGAGAGCGTGGAAACGGCTGCCTTGTGCAGCGTGTCGATGATCGCCTTCGACGTTTTCGCCGGCACCATGAGTCCGCCCCAGGACAGCATCTCGTAGCCGGGAAGCGTTTCGGCGATCGTGGGAAGGTCCGGCAGC
>DASRJL010000227.1:0-30378 GCA_035649495.1 Burkholderiales bacterium
GGTAACTGGACCTTGGCATGCCCTGTACAGCTTCGATACCCACGTCGAAACCAAGTCGCCCCCGGAAATCGGATTCAGGAGTCGGGATTCAGCAACACCCGCTTCCTGAAGAGGCACAGGCATTATCTCAGATATGGCCGATCCCACGGAGTTCAATCGACGGACGGTCTGTTCGCGTCGAATAGAGAGAATCGTACTCCTGAGAGGCCGAATCCCGACTTCTGAATCCTAGAGAAACCGCAGGATGTCCTGTGGTTTCTCCAACAGCCAGTCTGCGCCCCATTCCTCGGGCGTGCCGCCATTCAGATATCCCCACTTTGCGGCGGCAGTTCTCATGCCCGCCGCGCGTCCGGCGTCGACATCGCGCTTGTCGTCCCCGACGTAAATGCAGCCGGCCGGAACGAACCCGGTGGCGCGGCATGCGGCGTACAACGGCGCGGGATGGGGCTTCAAGTGACCGGTGGTATCGCCACCGACGATGCAACGGGCGCGCTCCGACAGGCCGAGCCCGTCGAACAGCAGGCGCGCGAGACGCTCGGCCTTGTTGGTGACGATGCCCCACGCGATCCCGCGCGCCTCGATTTCCTCCAGCAGCTCGTCGGTGCCCGGAAAGAGGCGCGTATCGCGCAGGATATTGCTCTCGTAGATCTCGAGGAACTCGGCCCGCATCGCCCGGTAGTCGGCGTGCTCGGGAGCGATCCCGAAGCCCACGCCCAGCAATCCGCGCGCGCCCATCGAGGTGACCGGGCGCGTGGCGGAAACCGGCAACGACTGCATTCCGCGCGCTTCGCGCATCCGGTTGACGGCGTAGGCGAGGTCAGGAGCCGTGTCGGCGAAAGTGCCGTCGAGGTCGAAGAAGACCGCTTTGATCATCGTGAATTACGCCTTCGTGGCGTGAAGTATGTAGTTCACGTCCGTATCCCGTCCCAATGCATACACCCGTGTCAAAGGGTTGTAGGTCATGCCGGTCAGGTCCGCGACGGACAGTCCCGCCGGACGGCACATGGCCGCGAGCTCCGACGGCTTGATGAACCGGGCGTAGTCGTGCGTGCCGCGAGGCAGCAGGCGCAGCACGTACTCCGCGCCGACGACTGCGAGGAGGTATGCCTTGAGGTTGCGGTTTATCGTGGCGAAAAATACGTGCCCGCCGGCCTTGACGAGCTCGCCGCACGCCCCCACGGTCGCGGCGGGATCCGGCACGTGCTCGAGCAGCTCCATGCATGTGACGACATCGAACCGGCCCGGCTCCTCGCGCGCCAGGGCCTCCGCCGAGACCAGCCGGTAATCGACGCCGAGTCCCGATTCCATCAGGTGCAGGCGCGCGACGGCCAGCGGCTTCTCGGCGAGATCGATGCCGGTTACCAGCGCGCCGCGCGCAGCCATTGCCTCGGCGAGTATCCCGCCGCCGCATCCGACGTCGAGCACGCGGCGCGCTTTCAGACCGGCCGTCCCGTCGATGTAGGCGAGCCGCAACGGATTGATCTCGTGCAGCGGCCGGAACTCGGCGTGGGGATCCCACCAGCGGTGCGCAAGCTCGCTGAACTTGTCCAGCTCGCGGAGGTCGGCGTTCTGCATTGAATGCAGGGACTAGGGGCTAGGGGTTAGGGACTAGGGTTGAGAGAGCGCAAACGATTTTACTAGCCCCGAGCCCCCAGTCCCTAGCCCCTGATCTTTTCCTTCCACCGCGCCGCCCTTGCAGCAAGCTCGGATGCGTCGAGCCGCGTCAGCCGGCCGTCCTTGAGCTGCAGCTCGCCGCCTATCCACACATGGTCTACGTGCTCGCGCCCGGCGGCGTAGACCAGGTGCGATACCGGGTCGTAACACGGAACGAGTTCCGCAGCGGCAAGGTTCACGGCCGTCATGTCGGCGGATTTCCCGGGCGTAAGCGACCCGGTCAGGTTCTCCAGCCCGAGCGCCCTCGCGCCATGGAGGGTCGCCATCGCCAGGACGTCATGGGCCGGCAGAACCGTGGCGTCCCCGCCGGCGCCCTTGGCGAGCAGTGCCGCGAGCCGCATCTCGGCAAAGAGATCGAGGCGGTTGTTGCTTGCCGCGCCGTCGGTGCCCAGTCCCACGTTGACGCCGGCGGCGGCGAGGCGCGTGACCGGGGCAATCCCGCTCGCAAGCTTCAGGTTCGACGAGGGACAGTGCGCCACGTGGCAGCCGTGCGCCGCCAGCAGCGCGATTTCCTCGTCGAGCAGGTGCACGGCATGCACCGCGATGAGGCTCGGGCCCAGCAGCCCGGCTTCTTCCAGCCGCCGGATCGGGCGCCTTCCATGCACCAACAGGCCCTCGCGGATTTCGTCGGCCGTTTCGTGCAGGTGCACGTGGACCGGCACGTCGAGCTCGCCCGAGTAGACGGCGATTTTCCTGAAAGAGGCGTCGCTCACGGTGAACGGCGCGTGCGGCGCGAGGCAGAAGGAGAGCAGGGGCTCATCCTTCAGCCGGTCGCGCATCGCCAGCCCCTTGCTGATGTAGTCCGCCGCGTCGGTCGCGTAGGGGGAGCCGAACTCGATTACGATCATCCCGAGCGCGGCGCGCATGCCGCTGCGCAGGACGGCGCGGGCCGCGGCTTCCGGGAAGAAATACATGTCGTTGAAACAGGTAATCCCGCCGCGCAGCATTTCGGCGCAGGCGAGGAGCGTGCCATCCTCGACGAACTCGGGCGACGCGAGGCGCATTTCCACGGGCCAGACGTGGTTCTGCAGCCAGTCCATGAGCGCGCGGTCATCGGCCAGCCCGCGCATGAGCGTCATCGCCGCGTGCGTGTGCAGGTTGACGAGGCCGGGAATCAGGACGCGCCCCGGAAGCTCCGTGCGCCGTGCGCCGGGATAGCGCTCGCGGGCCTGCCGCGCCGGGAGCACGTCTGCGATGCGCCCGTCCTCCACCACCACCGCGTGATCGTCCAGTACCGTGTGCGACGGCACCACGGGCACAACCCAGGTGGCCTCGACGGACGTGAGCTGAGAAGCGGGCAGGAGCGGCCTCCGGGACGACAGGGTAGCTGCAAGGGGATGTTAAAGGAAAAAAAAAGCCCTGCCGAAGCAGGGCTTTTGAGTCAACGCTCCTCCAGTTATGGTTTTGCCTTGGGCTTGGCTTCGGGCTTGGCTTCGGGCTTCGCCTCGGGCTTCGGCTTGGGCTCCGGCTTCAGAGCACGGCCGACGATCTCCACGGTCACCCGGCGGTTCGGCGCCAGACATTCGATGAGCTGCTTGCGCTTCATCTTGTTGTCGCAGAACTTGGTCACGGGGATGGGCTGCTTCGGACCCTTGCCTTCCCAGAAGATCAGCTTCTGATCGATCCCGGTCGAGACGAGGTAGTCCTTCACGACCACCGCGCGCCGCTCGGAGAGCTTCATGTTGTAGTTGAGCGTGCCGATGCGATCGGTATGCCCCGTCACAATCACGGCTCCGAACTCCACCGGACCGCGCTGCTTGGTCGCCTTCTTCAAGCTATCCAGGAACTCATCGAGCTCCTTCTTGTTGTCCGGCGTCATCTCGGCCTTGTTGAAGGGCATACCCTGCAGCTCGATCTTTTCCTCGATGTTGAGGAATTCGGGCTTGGGCTTGGGCTTCGGCTTGACTTCAGGCTTCACCTCCGGCTTCGGGGGCGGAACGACCTTCGGCGGCGCCGGCTTCTTCACCAGATCGGGATCGCATTCCGCTACGGCGCGGGCAGGTGTCCAGTCACTGGTCCGTACGCAGACACCGGCCCCGATGGCCCGGACGATACCGCCCTGGGTATCCGTCAGGTAACCCTGGTTCTTGAACTGCGCAGACGCCGGCATTGGCAGCAGGGCGCCCGCGGCTGCCATCCCAATGAGCGCTGTCCGGATTGCTGAACTCATGATTTTTGATCCTCCTTGTTATCCGATGAATAGGGACCAGCCGGAACACCAGGGTTCCATATAACTCCCTACTTGTCTTAATAGCACAACCGCGGGAAAAAAGGCAAATAGTCCTTAAATCCTAACGCATTAATCAGGACAGAGGCATTAAAGGTGTTGCCAAAAAGAAACGATCCGGGTGTGGCAGGCCTTCCCACCAGGTGGACCCCCTGACCTCCCGTCCCGGGCAGGCGGGGCCGTCCCGGTGCTTCGAACCGGCGGCCCACCCCCAACCAACGGGGGGCCGGCCTTGGGTAAGGGAAAGGATCGCCTTCGACCGGCCCGTGCCAGCACTGCCGCGACCCCGCCATGGCAACGTCGTTTGCAGGGATACGGCCAGCCGTACTACGCCGCAGAATCGGGGACGTCGGAGCGGGAAATCGCCGGCACTCCACATGCTAAAATTTCACCTTTTTGGCGTCCGACAGCCCACTTTTCACCCTCCGCAATTCATGGATCAAATCGCAAGGGAAACACTCCCGGTCAGCCTCGAAGAAGAGATGCGCCGCTCCTATCTCGACTACGCGATGAGCGTGATCGTGGGACGGGCGCTTCCCGACGTACGTGACGGGTTGAAACCGGTCCATCGCCGGATCCTGTTCGCCATGCACGAGGCGAACAACGTCTGGAACCGTCCCTACGTCAAGTGCGCGCGGGTCGTGGGCGACGTGCTCGGCAAGTATCACCCGCACGGGGACACCGCGACCTACGAGGCGCTGGTGCGCATGGCGCAGAGCTTTTCGATGCGCTACACGCTGATCGACGGCCAGGGCAATTTCGGCTCGGTCGACGGCGATTCGCCCGCTGCCTATCGCTACACCGAGTGCCGTCTCGAGCGCATCGCCTCCGAGATGCTGGCCGACATCGACATGGAGACGGTCGATTTCGCGCCCAATTACGACGGCAAGGAGCAGGAGCCGCTCACCCTGCCGACGCGCATTCCCAATCTCCTCATCAACGGGTCCTCGGGCATCGCGGTGGGCATGGCGACGAACATACCGCCGCACAATCTCTCCGAGGTGATCGACGCCTGCCAGCTGCTCCTCGCGAACCCCGATACCGGCATCGACGACCTGATCGCGATCGTTCCGGCTCCCGACTTCCCGACGCGCGGCATCATCTACGGCGTCGAGGGAGTGCGGGAGGGCTACCGCACCGGCCGCGGCAGGGTGGTGATGCGGGCGCGCACGCACTTCGAGGAGGACAAGAAGAGCGGGCGCGTGTCGATCATAGTCGACGAGCTGCCGTACCAGGTGGGGGGCGATCAGCTGCTGAAGCGTATCGGCGAGCTGGTGCACGAGAAGCGGCTCGAAGGGATCTCGGACCTGCGCAACGAGTCCGACAAGAAGGGCACGCGCCTCGTGGTCGAGCTGAAGCGCGGCGAAAACCCCGAGGTGATCCTCAACAACCTGTGGAAAGACACGCAGCTCGAGGAGACCTTCGGCATGAACGTGGTCGCGCTGGTGGACGGCCAGCCGCGGATACTCAACCTGAGGCAGCTGCTCGACGCCTTCCTGCGGCACCGGCGCGAGGTCGTCACGCGGCGCACTGTCTACGAGTTGCGCAGGGCGCGCGAACGCGGCCACGTGCTCGAAGGCCTTGCGGTCGCGCTCTCCAGCGTCGACGACGTCATCGCGCTCATCAAGGCGGCGCAGACTCCGGCGGAAGCCAAGGCGGCCCTGATGGCGCGCTTCTGGCGCTCGAAGCTGGTCGAGGAGCTGCTCTCCCGCAGCGCCGGCTCGACCTCGCGCCCCGAGGGCATATCCGCGCAGTTCGGGCTGCAGAGGAACGGCTACCGGCTCTCCGACGTGCAGGCGCAGCAGATCCTGGACATGCGGCTGCAGCGGCTGACGGCGCTCGAGCAGGACAAGATCGTCGCCGAGTACCGGGAAACGATGGACAAGATCGCCGACCTGTTGGACGTGCTCGCGAAACCGGCGCGCGTGACCGAGATCATCTCGCTCGAGCTGGCGGAGGTGAAGAAGCAGTACGGCGACGAGCGCAAGACCGAGATCGTGACGCAGACCCAGGAGCTCTCGACCAAGGACCTGATCGCCGCCGAGGACGTGGTCGTCACCCTTTCGCACGGCGGCTACATGAAGTCGCAGCCCGTCACCGATTACCGCGCCCAGAAGCGCGGCGGACGCGGCAAGCAGGCGACCACGACCAAGGACGACGACTTCGTCGAGAAGCTGTTCATCGCCAACACCCACGATTCCATCCTCTGCTTCTCGAATCGCGGCCGCGTCTACTGGCTCAAGGTGTACGACGTGCCGCAGGGCAGCCGGACCTCGCGCGGCAGGCCGATCGTGAACCTGGTGCCGCTGATGGAGCACGAGAAGATCACGGCGGTGCTCCCGGTGTCCGAGTTCGACGACGAGCACTTCGTGTTCATGGCCACCCAGCTCGGGACCGTGAAGAAGACGGCGCTGTCCGCATTCTCGCGCCCGATGTCGAAGGGCATCATCGCCGTCACGCTCGAGGACACGGACTACCTGATCGGGGTGGCGCTGACCGACGGCCGCAAGGACGTGATGCTGTTCTCCGACGAGGGCAAGGCGATCCGCTTTCCCGAGGAGGAGGTGCGCCCCATGGGCCGCGCCGCGACCGGGGTGCGGGGCATGCGGCTCCCGAGCGGCCAGCGGGTGATCTCGCTGCTGGTCGCGGGCGACGAGCAGTGCGACGTGTTGACCGCTACGGAAAACGGCTACGGCAAGCGCACGCCTATCGAGGAATACACCCGCCATGGCCGCGGCGGGCAGGGCATCATCGCGATCGACACCAGCGAGAGAAACGGCAAGGTGGTCGCCGCGCAGCTCGTCACCGAGGGCGATGAGATCATGCTGATCACGACCGGCGGCGTGCTGATCCGCACGCGCGTCAAGGAGATCCGCCAGATGAGCCGCGCCACGCAGGGCGTCACGCTCATCAACCTGGACGAAGGCGAGCGGCTGACCGGCCTGGAAAAGATCGTCGAGGCGGACGACCCGGAAGGCGAGGCGGGGAACGGGCCGAACGGATCGAACGGGGCGAATGGAACCGGCGGAACCGGAACGAACGGAACGGGCGGAGCGGGCGGAGCGGGCGGGCAGGGCGGGGCGGACGATCCCGGCAGCGCCGCGTAGGAAAACCGCGGACGCGGGGAACGAGGACACGGGAACGCGGGGGCGCTTCCGGCGTCATACCTTTAGAGTAACCAGCACGGAAAACGACTGAGAATCATGGCACGCATATTCAATTTCGGCGCCGGACCGGCGACATTGCCCGAGCCGGTGCTGGAGCAAGCCGCCGCGGAAATGCTGGACTGGCGCGCGAGCGGCATGTCGGTGATGGAAATGAGTCACCGCGGCAAGCTCTTCATCGGCATACACGCCGAGGCCGAGGCCGACCTGAGGGACCTTCTCTCGATACCGCAGAACTACAAGGTGCTGTTCCTGCAGGGCGGCGCGGCGGCCCAGTTCGCGGTGGTGCCCATGAATCTGCTGCGCGGTAAGACTACCGCCAGCTACGTCGATTCGGGGCACTGGGCGGGCCGCGCGATGGCCGATGCGAAGCGTTATTGCAAGATCCATATCGCGGCCAGCTCGAAACATGCCAACTACTCCTATGCGCCAAAACAGGGCGACTGGAAGGTCGATCCGGAATCGGCCTACGTCCATTACACGTCCAACGAGACCATAGGCGGCGTGGAGTTCCACTGGATACCCGATACCGGCGACATCCCGCTCGTCGCCGATGCGTCCTCGCACATCCTGTCGCGGCCGCTCGACGTCTCCCGTTTCGGGCTGATCTACGCCGGCGCGCAGAAGAACATCGGTCCGGCCGGGATGGCGATCGTCATCGTGCGCGACGATCTCATCGGCCATGCCGATTCCCGGACGCCCTCGATCTTCGACTACAAGGTCCAGGCCGAATCGGACTCGATGATCAACACACCGCCGACCTATGCGATCTACCTGGCGGGGCTGGTATTCCAGTGGCTGAAGAAGCTGGGCGGGCTTGCGAAAATGGAGGAGATCAACGTCGAGAAGGCGAAGGTCGTCTACGACTATCTCGACCAGACCGAGTTCTATCGCTCGCCGGTCGCCCGCGAGGATCGCTCGCGGATGAACATCCCGTTCACGCTGAAGAACGACAAGCTCGACGAGGCGTTCCTGAAGCAGGCGCAGGCGAGCGGGCTCGCCGAGCTGAAGGGCCACCGCTCGGTAGGCGGCATGCGCGCGTCCATCTACAACGCGATGCCGATGGCAGGCGTGAAAGCGCTGGTGGAGTTCATGCGTGACTTCGAAAAGACAAATGGATAACCATACATTCAAGGTTCTCACGCTCAATTCGATATCGGGCGTGGGGCTGAAGCGCCTGCCCGCCGGGGACTACGCGCACGGTGCGCAGGTGCAGAACCCCGACGCGATCCTGGTGCGTTCCCACGACATGCACGCGATGGACATACCCGCCAGCGTCAAGGCGATAGGCAGGGCGGGCGCCGGGGTCAACAACATCCCGGTGGAGAAGATGAGCAAGCGCGGCGTGCCCGTTTTCAACGCGCCCGGCGCCAACGCCAACGCGGTGAAGGAGCTGGTGATCGCGGGCGTGCTGCTCGCGGCGCGCAACCTGGTACCGGCGCTGCGTTTTACCGCGGGCCTGGAGGGCGACGACAAGACGCTGCACAAGCTGGTCGAGGACGGCAAGAAGGAATTCTCCGGCTTCGAGCTGCCGCGCCACACGCTGGGCGTGATCGGGCTGGGCAAGGTGGGAAGCCTCGTGGCCGACGCGGCGATCAAGCTCGGGATGAACGTGCTCGGGTACGATCCGCACATCACGGTAGACGCGGCGTGGAGCCTGCCGTCCCAGGTGCGCAAGGCCCATAGCGTCGAGGAAGTGCTGAAGGCGTCGGATTTCGTGACGCTGCACGTGCCGCTCCTCGACGTCACCCGCGGAATGATCGGCGCCGGGCGGATCAAGCTGATGAAAAACGGCGCGGTGCTGCTCAATTTCGCCCGTGAAGGCATCGTGGACGACGCTGCCGTGCTCGAAGCGCTGGAGGCGAAGAAGCTGCGCTACTACGTGTGCGATTTCCCGGCGCAGAAGCTCCAGGGACAGCCACGGGTCGTCGCGCTGCCGCACCTGGGCGCCTCCACGGGCGAGGCCGAGGACAATTGCGCGGTCATGGTGGTCGACCAGATACGGGATTTCCTGGAAAACGGAAACATTCAGAACGCGGTCAACTTTCCGGACGTTGTGATGGCGCGGGAAGCCCCCTTCCGCCTCGCGATCGCCAACGCCAACGTGCCCAACATGGTGGGTCAGATTTCCACGACCATGGCGCAGGCCGGTCTCAATATCCACAATATGCTGAACAAGTCGAAAGGGGAGATGGCCTACACGGTGGTGGACGTGGATAGCAGCGTGCCCGCCGGCGTCTGCGAGCGCATCAAGGCCATCGACGGCGTGCTTTCCGTGCGCTATCTTCCCGTTCAGCAGTAACAACAGTGACCGGTGACCGGGCGCGTCGAGGGGCGGAAGAGGGGCCCCATCGTGGTTTGATGGGGATGTGCCCGGCCTCGGTCTCCGGAACGGTGGTGCGGGACGGGGCACAGAGCCGCTGTGTCGCATATACTTCCGCTTTCCGGGACTGCTCGCTGTTCCCGCACCCTGCTGCGCACACCGAGTCACAGCGGCACCCCCGGTGACACGCGGGGCGGCCGACGCGATGACAATGGAACGACCATTGTCTTTTCAGAGGCCGCCGTCTGGTGACCGGTAAACAACAAGCAGGGCGCGCTCACTGATCAGCGTTCACGGGTCACGCCTTTTCAATCAGCATGAAAGACAACCTCAAGACCCTGCGCAGGCAGATCGATGCGCTCGACCGGCGGCTGGTCGCGCTCGTTTCGGCGCGCGCGCGGCTCGCGGAGCGCGTCGGCAGGGTGAAAGGCGATGCTCCCGCTTACCGGCCCGAGCGCGAGGCGCAGGTGCTGAGGGGCGTGGTCGCGATGAACCCGGGTCCGCTCCCTGGCGCGGCGCTCGTGCGGCTGTACACGGAAATCATGGCGGCCTGCCGCGCCCTTGAAGATTCTTTGGCCGTCGCTTACCTCGGACCGGAGGGCACCTTCAGCCAGGAGGCCGCGCTCAAGCATTTCGGCGGCGGTACCGCCACGGTGTCATGCGCCTCGATCGACGAAGTGTTCCGGCGGGTGGAAACCGGGGCAGCGGGCTATGGCGTGGTGCCGGTCGAGAACTCCACCGAAGGCGCGATCGGGCGCACGCTCGACCTCCTGCTCTCGACCCCCGCTCAGGTGTGCGGCGAAGTCATGCTGCCGATCCGGCAGTGTCTGATGAGCCGGGAGCGCGCGCTCTCCGGGATCCGCAAGATCTATTCGCATACGCAAAGCCTGGCGCAGTGCCAGCACTGGCTGGCGCGGCGGCTGCCGGGAGCGGAGCGCGTGGCGGTGGTGAGCAACGCGGAGGCCGCGCGCCTTGCCGCGCGGGAGCGCCGCACGGCGGCGATCGGTCCCAAGACGGCGGCGGAGATCTACGGGCTCAAGCTCATCGCGCGCAACATCGAGGACGAGTCGCGCAACACGACGCGCTTCCTGGTGCTCGCTTCCAGCGACGCGCATCCCTCCGGCCGCGACAAGACCTCGCTCATTCTGTCCACGCGCAACGTGCCGGGGGCGATCCACGCGCTCCTGACGCCGCTTGCGGCGAATCGCGTGAGCATGACCCGGCTCGAGTCCCGGCCCTCGCGCACGGGCCTGTGGGAATACGTGTTCTACGTCGACGTCGAAGGCCACCAGCGGGATGCGAATCTGGCCCGGGCGCTCAGGGCGCTCGGGGAGAAGGCGCTGTTTCTCAAGGTGCTCGGGTCTTATCCACAGGCTGTCGTCTGAAGGAGTGTTGAGTGCTTGGTTTTTAGTTTTGAGTTAACCGAGCACTCGAAACTTGACACTCGAAACTCAAAACTCAACACTGCATTCATGGACATCTGCGACCTCGCCCCTTCCTACATCCGCTCCATCGCGCCCTATCAGCCCGGCAAGCCCATCTCCGAGCTGGCGCGCGAGTTAGGCCTGCCCGAGGCCGGCATCATCAAGCTCGCGTCCAACGAGAACCCGATCGGCGTGAGTCCGCTCGCGCAGCGGGCGATCGAGCGTGCGGTCGCCGATCTCGCGCGCTATCCGGACGGGAACGGCTTCGAGCTGAAACAGGCGCTCTCGCGGCGCTTCGGCGTCGATCCCGCGGCCATCGTGCTCGGCAACGGATCGAACGACGTGCTGGAGCTGGCGGCGCGCGCGTTCCTGACGCCGGATCTCGAGGCGATCTACGCCCGGCATGCGTTCGCGGTCTATCCGCTGGCCGTGCAGGCCACGGGCGCGCGGGGGATCGAGGTCGCGGCCAGGGGTTTCGGCCACGATCTCGCCGCCATGCGCTCGGCCGTGACCGGCAGGACACGGGTCGTGTTCGTCGCCAACCCGAACAACCCGACAGGAACGTTCGTGCGCTCCCGGGAGCTCGAGGCTTTCATTGCGTCGCTGCCGCCGGAAGTCGTGTTGGTGCTGGACGAGGCCTACAACGAGTACCTGCCCGAAGAGTTGAAGTCCGACAGCGTCGCGTGGCTAAAGCGCTTCCCCAACCTGGTCGTCACCCGCACGTTCTCCAAGGTTTACGGTCTTGCCGGACTGCGCGTGGGCTACGCATTCGCGTCCCCGGGCGTCGCCGATCTCATGAACCGCGTACGCCAGCCTTTCAACGTGAACAGCGTCTCGCTAGCCGCCGCGACGGCGGCGCTGGACGATACGGAGTTCGTGCGCCGCAGCTACGAGTTGAACCAGGCGGGAATGCGCCAGCTCGTGAACGGTTTCGAGCGCCTCGGCGTCGAGTTCATTCCGTCGCTCGGCAATTTCGTGAGCGTGAATGTCGGCGACGGCGCACGCGTGTTCCGGCGGCTCCTCGAGCGCGGCGTTATCGTGCGCCCGATCGCGGGTTACGGGTTGCCGCAGCACCTGCGCGTGACCGTGGGACTTGAATCGGAGAACGAGCGGTTTCTCGACGCGCTCTCACAATCGTTGCCCGGTTAAGTGAAAGTCTCACCGCCAAGACGCCAAGGCCGCCAAGAGAAGCAAGAACGACAATGAAACCGCCGATACACGCCGATAACTTCGACCGAGGTGAATCAACGGCCGACGCTGATGCGTGAGCAATTGACTGTACGCGTGCAATCCGCCTTCATTTTGAATTTCTTGGCGGTCTCGGCGGCCTTGGCGATTCAGAATTTCAACTAACAAGACATGGCTAAGCTCAAAATCAACAAGCTCGTCGTCATCGGCGTCGGCCTCATCGGCGGCTCGTTCGCGCTCGCGTTGAAGCGCGCGCGCGCCGTCAAGCTCGTGGTGGGCGTCGGGCGCACCCAGGCCAACCTCGCCGCCGCGCTCGACCTCGGCGTGATCGACGAGGCGACGCACGATCCCGCGCTGGCGGTCGAGGGGGCCGATCTCGTGCTGCTGGCGATGCCGGTCGGGCAGATGCCCGCCGTCATGCGCCGCATCGCGCCGCATCTCGCGCCGGAGACGGTGGTGACCGACGCGGGCAGCACCAAGCGCGATGTCATCGCCTATGCGAGGCGCCATCTCGCCGGGTGTCTCGCCGGCTTCGTTCCGGCTCATCCCATTTCCGGCACGGAGAAGAGCGGCGCGGCCGCCGCGTTTCCCGATCTGTACAAGGGCCGGAACGTTATCCTGGCGCCGCTCAAGGAGACGGCGCCGGCGGCAACGCGCCTGGTGCGCTCCGCCTGGCAACTCTGCGGCGCCCGGGTGTTGCGTCTCGACGCAACGGAGCACGACAGCATCTTCGCCGCCGTCAGCCACCTGCCGCACGTCGTCTCCTATGCCCTGGTCAACGCGCTCGCGCGCCGGCGCAACGCCCGGCAGCTTTTCGGTTTCTCGGCCGGCGGTCTGCGAGACACCGTGCGCATCGCGGGCAGCTCGCCGGAGATGTGGACGGACATCTGCATCGCCAACCGGGACCTGCTGCTGCAGTCATTGAGCGACTATGAGGACGAGCTTGCCAGGACGCGCAAAGCGATCGCGCGTGGCGACGCGGCGCAACTCAAGCGCTTGTTCGAGGCCGCGCGCAGCGCGCGCGAGAAGTGGTTGGTGAAGACCCGATAGTTCCGGGTCTTCAGTTTCGAGTTGCGAGTTCCGGGTTCCGGAACTGCGAATTCCTAGATTCCCAACAGCCGCGCCGGGTTCTCGCACAGGATCATCGAGCGTTCCTCGTGCGTGAGGCCGGGGATAGCCTCGACGAAATCGACCGGCTGCTTGACCGACATGCCCTGCGGAAAGTCCGTGCCGGTGACGATGCGGTCTATGCCGACGAGGTCTATGAGATTGCGCATGATTCCCGGATGGTGCGTGATGAGATCGTAGTGAAAGCGCCGCAGGTACTCGCTCGCCGGCTTTTTCATGTGCTTGAGATCTTTGCTGACGTGGAACCCGAGGTCGAGCCGGCCGATCAGCCAGGGGAAAGTGCCGCCGGCGTGCGGCAGGAAGACTTCCAGCTTCGGGAAGGCGTCGAGCACTCCGCCGCAGACGAGGCTCATCGCGGCGTAGCCGGCTTCCTGCGGATTGCCGAGGACGTTGATCATGAAATAGTCCTTCATGCGCTCGGCGCCGGAAGGATAGAGATTGGTGAGAAAGAGCGGCAGGTTGAGCGCTTCGGCTCGCTCGTAGATCGGCCAGAACTCCTTCTCGTGGAGATTTTTTCCGTTGATGTGCTCGGCGATGAAGACGGCACGCATGCACTTGTGCTTTGCCATGCGCTCGAGCTCCTCACCGGCGAGCTTCACGTTCTGCATGGGCAGTATGATCGTGCCGTAGAAGCGCTCCGGGTACTTGCGGTGGGCCTCGACGCAGGCATCGTTGTGCGCGGCGGCGAGCTCCAGGCCGAAGCCGTCCGGCGCCCAGTACATGAGCGGGTTGGTCATGGAGAGTGCGTAGGCATCGCACTTGCGATGCTCCATCGCGGCGATGATGTCGTCCAGGTTCGTCATGGTCTTGCGCATCACCGAAGCCTGCGTGCATCCCGGCACGGACACCACGACCGGGTTGCCCTTTTCGTCCTCACCCATGACGGCGCCGTTGGCCGGCCCTTTCTTTTTCATGAGATCCACGAATTCCTGGGGGTACCAGTGCATGTGGGCGTCTATGACGCGGCGGTAGCGGCGTTTCTCGTCGCGCGCCGGGCTGTGGGCCGGCGACTCTAAATCTCCGTGGATGACGTCGGATACGAAAGGCTGGTTCGACATGTACTCTCCATCGCTCGCTATGGCCGGGACCGCGGGCGGTGCCGCGGCTTCATGCCGGGAGTTTACCGCGGGTTAGAATCCATTCCATGGACCATATCGACCTGGCTCCCATCCGGCACGTGCGCGGGACCGTCAAGCTGCCCGGATCCAAGAGCATATCCAACCGCATCCTGCTGCTTGCCGCCCTCGCGAGCGGTGAGACCCGGGTCCGCGACCTGCTGGAGGCCGACGACACGGAGGTCATGGTGAACGCCCTCAAGGCGCTAGGCGTCGACGTGACCGATGAGGGCGCAGGCAGCGTGCGCGTGCGCGGCGCGGGCGGGCTCTTTCCGGTGAAGCAGGCGGACCTGTTCCTGGGCAATGCCGGCACCGCCGTGCGCCCGCTGACGGCAGTGCTGGCGCTCTGCGGGGGTGAGTACCGCGTGCGGGGCGTGCCGCGCATGCACGAGCGGCCCATAGCCGACCTCGTGGATGCGCTGCGCAGCCTCGGGGCTCGAGTGGACTACCTCGGAACGAGCGGCTATCCGCCCCTCGAGATCCATCCGGCGGCAGTCCGCGCGGGCGGCAGCGTGAACGTACGCGGCAACGTCTCCAGCCAGTTCCTTACCGGCCTGCTGATCGCCCTCCCGCTCACGGGAGCGCGGACGGTCGTGCGCGTCGAAGGCGACCTCGTGTCCAAGCCGTATATCGAGATCACGCTCAATACGGTGCGCCGCTTCGGCGTCGAGATCGAGCGCGAAGACTGGACTGCCTTCACGATACCCACCGGTGCGCGCTACGCGAGCCCGGGCGAAATCTACGTCGAGGGCGACGCGTCGGCGGCGTCCTACTTCCTCGCGGCGGGCGCCATCAGCGGGTTGCGGGGCGGCGGGCCGGTGCGCGTGGAAGGCGTGGGCCGCGCCAGCACACAGGGCGACGTCCGCGTCACCGAAGTGCTCGAGCGCATGGGCGCGGAAATCGTGATGGGCGAGAACTGGATAGAGGCAGGCGCCGGTCGCGAGGCTGCGGGCCGGGGCCGGCTGCGGGCGGTAGACGCCGATTGCAACCATATCCCCGATGCCGCGATGACTGTTGCGGTCGCGGCGTTATTCGCCGACGGCAAAAGCACCCTGCGCAACATCGGCAGCTGGCGCGTCAAGGAAACCGACCGCATCGCCGCCATGGCGGCGGAACTGCGCAAGCTGGGCGCTTCGGTGGAAGAGGGACGCGACTTCATCGGCATCACACCGCCTGACGGCTCACGCTTGACGCCTGACGCTGCGATCGCGACCTACGACGACCATCGCATGGCGATGTCTTTTTCGCTCGTGGCGGTTGCCGGGGTGCCGGTGCGCATCAACGATCCGCGGTGCGTGGCGAAGACGTTTCCCGAGTACTTCGACGTGCTCGCGGGAATCTCCGGGTAGTCGCCTTGGAGCGGCGATGGCACAGATGAACGCAGATCGGTCCGCGTTTGTCTATGGACCATGAGCGACCGCCCCTCGCCCGTGATCGCCATAGACGGCCCCTCCGCATCGGGCAAGGGCACGGTAGCGCAGGCGGCCGCTGCGGCGCTCGCCTTCCACTATCTCAACAGCGGCGCGCTCTATCGGGCCGTTGCGCTCGCCGCCGGGCGAGCCGGCATAAGTCCGGAGGACGAGCCCCGTGTCGCGGCCGTTGCCCTCGGCCTGCAGGTGGAATTCCCGGGAGCGGCTGTCCGGCTGGAGGGACGCGACGTTACCGTCGAGATCCAGGCCGAGACAGTCGGCGCGGCGGCGTCCCGGGTGGCCGCCAGCCCACAGGTCCGTGCGGCGCTGCTCGATCGCCAGCGGGCCTTCCGGCGGCCGCCGGGCCTGGTCGCGGACGGGCGGGACATGGGGTCCGTGGTTTTCCCCGACGCGATGCTCAAGGTCTATCTGACGGCGAGCCCCGAAGAAAGGGCGGCCAGGCGCTATAAACAGTTGATCGACAAAGGAATGCGTGCTACGATGGCCGCCCTTTTGGAGGATATACAGGCGCGCGATAAACGCGACAGCGAGCGCGCGGTTGCTCCCCTGCAAAGGTGCGCGGACGCCATATTGCTGGATACGACCCGCATGTCGGTGTCGGAGGCGGTGGCGCAGGTGCTCGCGCAATACAAATTGGCATCGAGGGCGTCATGAGGCTCACCCCGGGCTCATGGCTTTATCAACCAACCCCGCGGGAAAAATGCGGGCTTATCTGACAGACCGAAAACCGAAATGATGAAAACGCCTTCTACCGTCTCCACGTCCCCGGCCGCCAAGGCCGCCGCAACCAAGGCCGCAGCAACCACGGCCGCCGCATCTCCCGATAGTTTCGCCGCTCTGTTCGAAGAAAGCCTTGCCCGCAAGGAAATGCGGGTGGGCGAAGTGATCACCGCCGAGGTGATACGGGTCGACGACAACTACGTGGTGGTCAACGCCGGTCTCAAGTCCGAAAGCTACATCGCGCTCGACGAGTTCCGCAGCGATCGCGGCGAGGTCGAGGCCAAGCCCGGCGACTTCGTGAAGGTCGCGATCGAATCCCTCGAGGACGGTCACGGCGAGACGCGGCTCTCCCGGGAAAAGGCGAAGCGCCTCGCGGCGTGGCTCGACCTGGAGGAGGCGCTGGAAAAGGGCAACGTCGTCTCCGGCGTCATCAACGGCAAGGTCAAGGGCGGTCTCACGGTCACGGTGAACGGAATACGCGCCTTCCTGCCCGGGTCGCTGGTGGACATCCGCCCGGTGAAGGACACCACGCCGTACGAGAACAAGCAGATGGAGTTCAAGGTCATCAAGCTCGACCGCAAGCGGAACAACGTGGTGGTTTCCCGCCGCGCGGTGCTGGAGGCGAGCCAGGGCGCCGAGCGCGAGGCGCTCCTCGCGACGCTGCAGGAGGGCGCGGTGGTCAAGGGCATCGTCAAGAACATCACCGATTACGGCGCGTTCGTCGATCTCGGCGGCATCGACGGCCTGCTGCACATCACCGATCTCGCGTGGCGCCGGGTCAAGCATCCGTCCGAAATCCTGACCGTGGGCGACGAGGTCGAGGCGAAGGTGCTCAAGTTCGACCAGGAAAAGAACCGCGTTTCCCTGGGGTTGAAGCAGCTGGGCGAAGATCCGTGGGTCGGTCTCTCGCGCCGCTATCCGCCGGGCACGCGGCTCTTCGGCAAGGTCTCCAACCTGACGGACTACGGCGCGTTCGTCGAGATCGAGGCCGGCATCGAGGGGCTGGTGCACGTCTCCGAAATGGACTGGACCAACAAGAATGTCCATCCCTCCAAGGTCGTGCAGCTGGGCGACGAGGTCGAGGTGATGGTGCTCGAGATCGACGAGGACCGCCGCCGCATCTCCCTCGGGATGAAGCAGTGCATGCCCAATCCGTGGGAAGAGTTCGCCATGAATCACAAGAAGGGCGACAAGGTGAAAGGCCAGATCAAGTCGATCACCGATTTCGGCATCTTCATCGGCCTGCCGGGCGGCATCGACGGGCTCGTGCACCTGTCGGACCTGTCGTGGGGCCGGCCGGGCGAGGAAGCCGTGCGCGATTACAAGAAGAGCCAGGAAGTGGAGGCCATGGTGCTCTCCATCGACGTCGAGCGCGAGCGCATCTCGCTCGGCATCAAGCAGCTCGAAGGCGATCCGTTCTCGAGCTTCGTCCAGGCGCACGAGAAAAACTCCATCGTGACCGGGACCGTGAAGACGATCGACGCGCGCGGCGCGGTGATCCAGCTGGAAGGCGACGTCGAGGGCTACCTGCGCGCGTCCGAGCTGGCGCGCGACCGGGTGGAGGACATCCGCACGCGGCTGAAGGAGGGCGACGCGGTGACGGCGATGGTCATCAACGTCGACCGCAAGAACCGCACGATCAACCTGTCGGTCAAGGCCAGGGACATGGCGGAGGAGGCCGATGCGATGAAGAAGCTCCAGGAGGACAAGCAGGCGAGCACCGGCACGACCAATCTCGGGGCGCTCCTCAAGGCGAAGCTGGATACCGCCAATACACAACAATAAGCCCAACAGTAAGGAAAGTGCCATGACCAAGTCGGAATTGATCGCGAAGCTCGCCGCGCGCTACCCGCAGCTGGTGGCGAAGGACGCCGAGCTGGCGGTGAAGATGGTGCTCGACGCGATGTCGAAGAGCCTCGCCCAGGGTCAGCGCATCGAGATCAGGGGGTTCGGCAGCTTCGGCCTGAACTACCGGCCGCCGCGCACCGGCCGCAACCCGAAGTCGGGCGAGAAAGTACAGGTGCCGGCGAAATACGTCCCTCACTTCAAGGCGGGGAAGGAACTGCGCGAGCGTGTGGACATCAAGAAGTAGCGGGCGCTGCGCACGGGCGGCGCAGGTCGGCGGCGGCATAATCGAAAGATCGTGCCGTTTTTTTTGCCTGTCGACGTAGACATCCCATGCGCTACCTGCTGTGGACGGTCAGGTTTCTCGTTTTCGTCCTGGTATTGTCCTTCGCGGTGAAAAACAGCGATTCGGTGACCGTGCGCTACTACCTCGGCGCCGAGTGGCAGGCGCCGCTCATCTTCGTGCTGCTGGTCACGTTCTGTGCGGGCGCGGCGTTTGGCGTCCTCGCCTGCCTCGGGCAGCTCTTCCGCCAGCGGCGCGAAATCGCGCGCCTGAAGCGCGCATCGCCGGAAGGTCAGGCGACCCGCAATGGAAATTGAATACTGGTGGCTCCTTGCCCTGCCGCTGTTCTTCGCGCTGGGCTGGTTCGCCGCGCGCATCGACATCAAGCAGCTCGTTTCCGAGTCCCGCGCGCTGCCGAAGTCGTATTTCAGGGGCCTCAACTTCCTGTTGAACGAGCAGCCGGATCAGGCGATCGAGGCCTTCATCGAGGTGGTGAAGGTAGACCCGCAGACGATAGAGCTGCATTTCGCGCTGGGGAGCCTGTTCCGCCGGCGCGGCGAGGTGGAGCGCGCGATCCGCATGCACCAGAACCTGTTCGAGCGTTCGGACCTCGCTGCGGAGCAACGGACCCACGCCCTCTTCGAGCTGGCCCAGGACTATTTCAAGGCCGGCCTCCTCGATCGGGCAGAGGAGCTGCTGCTCAAGCTCGAGGGCTCGCCCTACGCCGAAGGTGCGCTGCGGCTTCTCCTGGAAATCTACGAGCAGGAAAAGGAATGGCAGAGGGCGATCGCCATCGCGGAGAAGCTGGAGACGATTGCCGGGCGCTCGCACCAGAAGGAGATCGCGAATTTCTACTGCGAGCTGGCGGGCAGCGAGATCATGCATACGCGTCCCGAGGCGGCACGGCCGCATCTCGCGGCGGCGCTGACGCATCACCGGTTGTGCGTGCGTGCCAACGTGCTGCTGGGGGACCTCGAAGCCCAGTCCGGGCAGCTCCCGGCGGCGATCGACGCGTGGAAGAGGATAGAAAGCCAGAACCCGGCGTTCCTGTCGCTGGTCGCGGAGCGCATCTACGACGCCTACCGGCAGCTCGGCAGGACGGCGGAAGGCGTCAATCTCCTGCGCGGCTACCTTGCGCGCTACTCGTCGCTCGATCTGCTGAACGTCACCTTCAACGGCACGCTCGAAGTGCAGGGAGCCGGGCCGGCGTACCGGCTGGTGAGCGACGAATTGCGCCGCACGCCCACGCTCCTCGGGCTGGACAAGCTGCTCGAAGCCCAGCTTCTGGATGCGCCGGCCGACCGGCGGCGGGACCTGGAGCTCGTCAAGGAGCTCCTGAACCAGCATACCCGCAGCCTCGCCATGTACAAGTGCGAGAACTGCGGCTTCCGCGCGCGGCAGTACTACTGGCACTGCCCGGCGTGCGCGGCGTGGGAGACCTATTCTCCGCGGCGGACCGAAGAGGCAAAATTGCCTGCATGATGACCGACCCTCGCGTCATCGTCGCACTCGACTTTCCCACCGCCCGGGAGGCGACGGCGTTCGCCGCGCGGCTCGATCCCGCGGCGTGCCGCGTCAAGATCGGCATGGAGCTCTACGCGGCGGCGGGTCCGTCGTTCGTGCAGGACCTCGTCCGGTCGGGCTTCGGCGTCTTCCTGGACCTCAAGTTCCACGACATTCCCAATACGGTAGGCGCCGCGTGCGCCGCCGCGGCGCAACTCGGCGTCTGGATGATCAACGTGCATGCGCTCGGCGGCCACATGATGATGGAAGCGGCGCGGAACGGTCTCGCCGGTCTCAACTCACCGCCACTGCTGACGGCTGTGACCGTGCTGACCAGCATGGGAGAGGCGGATCTCAGCGAGGTTGGAGTCGCGGGCAGTCCGGCCGATGCCGTATTGAGGCTCGCGCGTCTCGCCCAGGCATGCGGTCTCGACGGTGTGGTGTGCTCCGCCCAGGAGGCGTCCATGCTGAAGCGGGGGTGCGGGAAGGGCTTTGTCCTGGTGACGCCGGGCATACGACCGGCAGCGGGCGACCGGGGAGACCAGGAGCGTGTCGCGACGCCTGCAGCGGCCATTGCAAACGGCTCGGACTACCTCGTCGTCGGCCGGCCGATCACGCGCGCGCCCGATCCGCTCGCCGCCCTGCGCGCGATCAACGACGAAGTCGCCGCCGCGACTAAAATGCAGGGATGAGGGCGGAGGGATGAGGGCGAAGGGCAAGCCGAAGAAGGGTGCACCGGGGAAGAAGGGGGCACCTTCATCCTTCATCCTTCATCCTTCATCCCTCAGACGCGCTCGCGTCCTCGTCGTCGGCGACGTAATGCTCGACCGCTACTGGATAGGCGACGCCTTGCGAATCTCACCCGAGGCGCCGGTGCCGGTCGTGCTGTTCCAGGAGGAAAAGGCGAGCGCCGGCGGCGCCGCGAACGTCGCGCGCAACTGCGCGGCGCTCCAGGTCAGGACGCATCTCCTGTCCGTCGTCGGGGACGACAACGAAGGCGTCCTCCTGGCGGCCATGCTGAGAAAGGACGGCGTGCGTGCGAGCCTGCACAAGGACAGCTCGGTCCGCACCACCCAGAAGCTGCGCGTCATCGGTCGCCGGCAGCAGCTCCTGCGCGTGGACTTCGAGACCACGCCCTCGAGCGAGGTGCTGGCGTCCAAGCTCGCCGATTTCGCGGTGGCGCTTCCCTCGTGCGACGCAGTGATACTCTCGGACTATGGCAAGGGCGGTCTCACGCACATCGCGCGCATGATCCGGCGCGCGCGCGCGGCCGGCAAGAAGGTGCTGGTCGACCCCAAGGGTGAGGACTACTCCCGCTACAAGGGCGCGCACGTCATCACGCCGAATATTGCGGAGCTCAAGGAAGTCGTCGGCACGTGGAAGAACGAGGCCGACCTGGAGCGCCGTGCCCAGCGTCTGCGCGGCAGCCTGGGGCTGGAGGCGCTGCTGCTCACGCGGGGTGCGGATGGCATGACGCTGTATCGCCGGTCGGGCGCGCTCAACATCGCCGCGGAGAAGCGGGAGGTGTACGACGTGACCGGCGCGGGCGACACCGTCATCGCGGTGCTCGGGGTCTTGCTCGCCGCCGGTGCGACTATCGAGAGCGCGGTGCGGTTGGCGAATCGCGCGGCCGGGATCGTGGTCGGGAAGTTCGGGACTGCGGTGGTTACCCCGAACGAGTTGTTCGGGAAGGGATGAGGGCGGAGGGCGGAAGGATGAGGGAAATGCCTGCTGTTATCACTGCGTGGGGATGTATTTCATCCCTCATCCCTCATCCCTCATTCCTCAATACATGGAGCGGGAGCGCATGTATTACGTGGTGACGGGTGCGGCAGGGTTCATTGGATCGAACCTGGTCAAGGCGCTGAACGAGCGCGGCGTGACGGACATCATCGCTGTGGACGACATGCGTCACGGCGAGAAGTGCGTGAACCTCTCGGACTGCGAGATCGCAGACTATCTCGACCGCGACGAGTTTCTCGAGCGCGTCGAGGAAGGCGAGTTCGACGGCGAGGTGCAGACCATCCTGCACCACGGGGCGTGCTCGGACACGACCGAGACCGACGGCCGCTACATGATGCAGACCAACTACGCCTATTCGCGCGCGCTGCTCGATTTCGCCATGCGCGACGAGGTGCACCTGATCTACGCCTCCTCCGCGGCGCTCTACGGCGCGGGTCGCGAATTCCGGGAGGCGCGCGAATGCGAGAACCCGATCAACGTCTACGGCTATTCGAAGTTCCTGTTCGACCAGCTCGTGCGGCGGCGCTTCGACGAGCGCACCGCGCAGGTCGCGGGACTGCGCTACTTCAACGTCTACGGCGAGCGCGAGCAGCACAAGGGGCGGATGGCCTCGGTGGTCTGGCATTTCTTCAACCAGTATCGCGGGACCGGGCACGTGCGGCTGTTCAGCGGGAGCGGCGGCTACGCGGACGGCGAGCAGCGGCGCGATTTCGTATCGGTAGAGGATTGCGTTAAGGTAAATCTCTTCCTGCTGGATCATCCCGGGCGCTCCGGCATCTTCAACGTGGGCACGGGCGCGGCGCAGAGCTTCAACGAGGTCGCGCTCGCCACGGTCAACGCCTGCCGCAAGGCCCGTGGCGAGACGCCGCTCACGCTCGCGGCGCTGCGCGAGCGGGGCGTGATCCAGTACATACCGTTCCCGGAAGACCTCAAGGGCCGTTACCAGAGCTATACCCAGGCGGATATCACGGCGTTGCGGAGCGCGGGTTACGAAGATCCTTTCCTCGACGTGGATGAGGGTGTGGCCCGCCTCTGTCAGAGCCTGTTGCGGCGCGCCGCGGCCTGATCTGCCCGCCTCCGCGGGAATGATGATGTGTCACTTGTTTCTAAGGCCCGCCGCGGCCATCGGGTATCATGGGAACACGTATGGACACGCATACCGTCACCGGCTCCAGGACGCTGGAGGACTTCGTCGGCAACACGCCGCTCGTGCGGCTGAAGCGCGTGGCGGGCGCGACCACGAACACGCTGCTTGCCAAGCTGGAGGGCAACAATCCGGCGGGCTCGGTCAAGGACCGCCCGGCGTTCTCCATGATCCGGCGCGCCCAGGAGCGCGGCACGATCAAGCCCGGCGACACGCTGATCGAACCGACCAGCGGCAATACCGGCATCGCGCTCGCGATGTGCGCGGCGATGATGGGCTACCGCATGATCCTGGTGATGCCGGAGCACCTGTCGGTAGAGCGGCGCCAGTCGATGGCCGCGTTCGGCGCGGAAATCGTCCTCACGCCGAAACAGGGCGGGATGGAGATGGCGCGCGACGTGGCGGAGAAGATGCGCGACGAGGGCAGGGGCGTGATCCTCGATCAGTTCGCCAACCCGGACAATCCGCTGTCGCACTACGAGGGCACCGGCCCCGAGATCTGGCGCGATACGCACGGCGGCATCACGCACTTTGTATCCAGCATGGGCACTACCGGCACGATCATGGGCTGCTCGCGGTTCTTCAAGGAGCAGAATCCGGCCGTACAGATCGTCGGCTGCCAGCCGTCCGAAGGCTCGCAGATCCCCGGAATCCGCAAGTGGCCCCCGGAATACCTGCCGAAGATCTGCGACTGGACGCGCGTCGACCGTGTGATCGAGGTGTCGCAGGCCGATGCCGAGGAGACGACCCGGCGCATGGCGCGCGAAGAGGGCATCTTCGCCGGCATCTCCTCGGGCGGCGCCCTGTGGGCGGCCCTGCAGGTGTCGCGCGAGGTCGAGAATGCCGTGATCGTGACGATCATCTGCGACCGCGGCGACCGCTATCTTTCCACGGGTGTTTTCCCGGGCTGAGCGGGCAGGCTGGCTCGTCGCCTGCGCGATCGCGCCGGGCGCCGCCGGCGCGATCGAGTTCACCGTGTCGCTCGGCGCGGTGGAGGCGCCGAGCTTCCAGGCGAAGGCGGTCTCGGTTTCCATCTCCGACAAGTCGTTCCGCCTGGCGGCCGGCGAGGTCGTGCTTCTCGATCGGACTTTTCGCAAGGTCAACGTGACCTGCGGAGCGTTTCGCTTCGAGCCCGATCGCATCGAGTGCCGCGACGGCGTCCTCGATACGGACGGCTCCAGGATGCCCGTTGCTTTCTCGTGGTATCCGAAGAAGTCCGAGCTGGATCTCACCGCGATTCCCCGGCCGAAGGAAACCTGGCGCCTCGAGGCGAAGACCGTCGGGGGTGTCCGCAGGAGCGAGGTCAGCGTGGCGAACGGGTCGCTCGCCAACCTCGCGGCGTGGATTCCGGGCGGGCTCCCCAGGACCAGCGCCGGCACGTTCGAAGGGAAGTTCGTCATCGACAGCTCGAGCGAGCAGAGCCTCTGGGGCCAGGTCGCGGTGCGCGGCGCGGCTTTCAGCGATGCCAGCGGGTCGCACGCTGGCGAGAAACTCGATGCCGTCCTGCGCTTTTTCGCCCAGCCGGCGGGGGCGGCGTGGCGGTGGAACGCCACGCTCGAATGGACCGGCGGAGAAGTGTACTGGTTGCCCATCTACCAGCGCGCCATCGGGCAGGAGCTGCGCGCCGAAGGGCTGTTCGACGAGCGGCGCATCGCCGTTGCCCGAGCGACACTGAAGCTGCCGGGCATAGGCGACATGGAGGCTGCCGGCGTGGACTGGGACCGAAAGGCCGGGCGCGTGCTGAACGCAAACCTGCGCTCGGGCAGCCTCGATGCGCAGGCGTTCTACAAGCAGGTGCTCCAGCCGCATTTCGCCGGGACGGCGTTCTCCGACCTCAAGGTGGGAGGCGCGCTGGAGATCGCCAGCCTGCGCATGCGCGACGCGGAGCTGGAGGCGGTCGATGTCACCCTGCGCGACCTGTCGTTCGAGGACGTGAGCCACCGCTTCGCGGTCGTCGGCGCGAGCGGGCGCCTGCCCTGGCACCGCACCGAGGAAACACGGCTCGACCTGCAGCTGAAGGGCGCCGAAGCGCTGGGCATCCCGTTCGGCGCCACGAAGCTGCCCGTCACCATGCGCGGAATGCGCTTCCGCCTGGAGCAGGTCGAGATACCGCTATTCGACGGCAAGCTCACGATGAAGGGCTTCGCGACCGATCCGCCGGGCGAGGAGGACTGGCGCTGGTCCTTCAGCGGCGCAGTGACGCCGCTCTCCATGGAGCGCTTCACGCAGGCCCTGGGGTGGCCGATGATGCATGGCGTCATCGGGGCCGAGATTCCCAGGGTGAGCTACTCGCGGTCAACGCTGCGGGTGGCCGGCGCGTTGGTGTTCAAGGTATTCGACGGCATCGTGGAGGTGCGCAACATCGCGCTGGCCGACCCCTTCGGGAAGGCGCCGCGCTTCGCCGCCGATCTCGCCATGAAAGATCTCGATCTCGATCTCCTCACGCGGACCTTTTCCTTCGGGAGCATCAAGGGACGCGTGGATGCCGACGTCGCCGGGCTGGAGCTCTCGAATTGGAGCCCGGTCAAATTCGATATCCGGGTGCGGAGCAGTGCGGGCGAGTATCCGCGCAAGATCAGCCAGAAGGCGGTGGAGAACATCGCCGCGCTGGGCGGCGCGACTGCGGCCGCGGCTGTACAGCGCCTGTTCCTGCGCTTCTTCGAGCAATTCGATTACGAGAAGCTCGGCTGGACCTGCCATCTGGAAAAAGGCGTCTGTCGCATGGGCGGTGTGGAGAACACCGCGCAGGGCTACGTGCTCGTCAAGGGCGCCGGCGTCCCGGCACTCTCGGTGTTGGGATACAATCGCGAGGTCAATTGGGAAGTCCTGCTGGAACGCATGAAACGCATCGCCCAGGACAACGTGCGCGCGGTCGTCGAATGAGTTGTCGGGGTATGACAGCGGGCGGGCGCAAATCCTTCCCGCTTCTCGCGGGCGCGCTGGTCATCACCTGGGCCATGGGCGGCTGCATCACGATCAATATCTACTTTCCGGCCGCGGCGGCAGAGAAGGCCGCCGACCGTATCATCGATGAGGTGCTGGGCAAGGGTTCCGGAGCCGCACCATCCACGCCGGCCAAGCCCTGACGAGCCACAGACAGGCACAGATGAACACACGGAGATCATGGTCGAGGCTGCTCGCGTGCGCGGCATGCTTGCTGCAGCTTGCCGGTTACGCTCCGGCCGCGCTGCCGCAATCCCAGGCCGATCTCCAGATCAATACCCCGGCGATCACGGGCCTGCGCGAAGGCTTGCGGCAGCGTCACCGCGAGCAGTTGCGGGCCTACTACGAGAACGGGGCCATCGGCCTGACGCGCGACGGCCTGGTCGCGATGCGCGACGCCAATTCCATCCCGCTGGCGCAGCGCCAGCAGGTCAACGCCCTGATAGCCGCGGACAACCAGGACCGCCTGGCCCTGTACAAGGAAGTCGCGCGGGCCAACAACCACCCGGAATGGGAGAGCGAGATCCGGACCACGTTCGCCAAGCGCTGGATCGAACGGGTGCCCGAGGGGTGGTACTACCAGGACGCCAACGGCATCTGGATCCGGAAATAGGGAATGTGGCCAGTCCTGGCTTTTGACATCGAGACGGTGCCCGATGTAGACGGCATACGCCGCCTGCACGGGCTCAACGGGAAGCTCGCGGACCGGGAAGTCGCCGATATGGCGTTCCAGCTGCGCCGCCAGGCGACGGGCAGCGACTTTCTTCCCCTGCATCTGCATCGCGTGATCGCCATCTCGTGCGCGCTGCGCGACCGTGACAGCTTCCGCGTCTGGTCACTGGGCGCGGAGGCGGACGGCGAGGCCGTGCTGATCCAGCGCTTCTTCGACGGGGTCGCGAAGTACACCCCGCAACTGGTGTCGTGGAACGGCGGCGGCTTCGATCTCCCGGTGCTCCACTACCGGGGGCTCCTGCACGGCGTCAAGGCGCGGCGCTACTGGGACACCGGCGACGACGACCGCGAGTTTCGCTACAACAACTACATCAGCCGCTATCACCAGCGCCACCTCGACCTGATGGATCTCCTGGCGCTCTACCAGCCGCGCGCCAACGCACCGCTGGGCGATTTCTCGCAGCTGCTGGGACTGCCCGGCAAGCTGGGGTTCGATGGGTCGAAGGTCTGGGACGCTTTCCAGGCGGGGAAGCTGCCGGAGGTCCGGCGCTACTGCGAGACCGACGTCGTCAACACCTACCTCGTATTCCTGCGCTTCCAGCTCATGCGCGAGGCCCTGACGGCCGAGCAGCACCTCGCCGAATGCGAGCTGGTACGGGAGACGCTCGGGAAGTCGGCGGAGCCGCACTGGAAGGAGTTTCTGGCGCGCTGGAGCCCTGCCTAGATATCGATTCGCTGTATCTGAGACGCAGCGACCTCTGAATCGACATCACGAATACTAGAGTCATCATGTCTGCCACCTGCGCGCCACCGGGGGTGCCGCTGCGACTCGGTGTGCGCAGCAGGGTGCGGGAGCAGCGAGCAGGCCCGGCAAGTGGAAGCATAAGCGATGCAGCGGCTCCGCGTCCCGTCCCGCACCACCGTTCCGGAGACCGAGGCCGGGCCGCATCCCCGCAAGCGGGGCCCCTGCTCCGCCCCTCGACGCGCTATTTCCTCGGCGTGTAGCCGAACTTCTGCCCGCCGATGCTCGCCTCGTACATCAGCCCGCCTTTCGCCACGGTAAATACCGCCATGCCGTTCTGGTAGCCGCCGGCCGTCCTGGCGTGATTCTGGGTGCCGCTGGCGCCCGCCCCGGTCCCGCCCGTGGACGCCTGCGCCGACGCGCCTGCCGTGATCGCAACGGCCGTCGCCTGGGCGCCGAACTCGAAGTTGCCGCTGGTGAATGCGTCGAAGGCGCGCTGGTCCTCGAAGAAGATGATCTCGCTATAGGCCTGGCCACCGAGCTGGAAGCCCACCGTGACCTGGGTCATCGACGTATCTCCGACGTGGGCGCCTTTGGCATACACGCGTCCCGACCCGTGCGCGCCGCCCACCACAAAGCCGCCCTTGCCGATCGTGGGAAACACGGCGTAGCCGTAGCTGCTGCCGAAAAACCGTCCGCTCTGGCCTGCATTGCGGAAGACCTTGATCGTATCGGAATAGTCGTCGGCGAGCGCCGGGGTGAACGGCAAGGCGATGAGCAGCGTGAGAAGCAGTCGGGTCAGTCGGGCGTTCATGGTGACACCTCCATGGTTGGTGACTCACTTATACTACGGAAGCCGGAGCGTTGGCAGAGGAGGAGACGATTCGTGCGTAACGTCGTATCCCGGATACTGCTGTGTGTGGGTTTTCTGTGGGGCCTGGCGCCGCCTGCCGTGGCGCAGGACGCAGTGCCGAAGCTCATCAGGATCGTCGTGCCGTTCTCACCGGGGGCGAGCAACGATGCGATCGCCCGTGTGATCGCGCCGCCGCTCGGGAAGCGCCTGGAAACCACCGTGATCGTCGAGAACCGGCCGGGCGCCGCCGGCGTCATCGGCGCCGATGCGGTGGCCAAGTCGCCGCGCGACGGCTCGGCGCTCCTCCTCACGTCGTCGACCTTTCTCACGGCTGCCGCGACGCAGGCCAGGTTGCCCTACGACCCGATTGGCGCCTTCGCGCCGGTCGCCGTCGTCGGCCAGAATCCGTCCCTCCTTGCCGTTTCGGCGGCATCGCCGTTCAAAACGACCGCCGACCTGCTCGCCGCCGCCCGCGCAAAGCCCGACGAGATCACCTACGGAACGGCCGGAGTGGGCTCCATAGGGCACATGCTGACGGAGCTCCTCATGGCGTCGGCGAAGATCCGGATGACGCACGTTCCGTACAAGGGCGCCGCGAACGCGGCCATCGAGCTGGCGAGCGGCCAGATCGTGGTGATGATCTCGAGCTATGCCACGCTCTCGGCCTTCCTGAAGTCGGGCAAGGTGCGCGTGCTCGCGGTCACCTCCACGAAGCCGCACCCCGCGTTCCCCCAATTTCCGCCGCTCTCCGCCACCGTGCCCGGATTCTCCAGCGAAACGTGGGTGGGTGTATTCGCGCCGGCCGGCACGTCCGAGCGTCTGGTCGAGCGCCTCAACCGGGAGATCAACGAGATATCGGCTTCGCCCGAGCTGAAGGCTTTCCTCGAGCCCGACGGCATGGTGGCGGTGGCGATGACTCCCGCCGCGTTCTCGGCCCGCGTCAAGCAGGAGCTTGCCCAGTGGCGGAAGATCGCCACTACCCGGAAGATCGTGGCGGAGTAACGCCTCGAGTTCGACCACCCGACGCTCGAGCGGCTCTGACATGACTATCGACCTCATAAACCCGGCCCTGATCGGCGGCGGCCTCGCCGTGTTCATGTTTCTCGGCATCCTGCTCTTTCTGGCCCTCGGCCGCCGGCTCGGACGCCTGGCGATCGGGCGTGGCGCGGACCCGACCACCGTGGGATCGCTGGAGACCGCCGTATTCGCCCTCCTGGGCCTGCTCATCGCGTTTACCTTCGCCGGCGCCCTCAGCCGGTTCGATGGACGGCGCGCTCAGGCGGTGGAGGAGGCGAATGCGATAGGCACGGCCTATCTGCGAGTCGACCTCGTGCCTGCCGCGGCGCAGCCGAAGCTGCGCGAGGCGTTCCGCAAATATGTTGATTCCCGCCTCGCCACCTATCGCAAGCTTCCCGACATCGTGGCGGCGCGCGCCGAGCTGGAGCGCTCCCGGGTGCTCCAGGGCGAAATCTGGGAGCAGGCCGTGGCTGCCACCGCAATAACGGGTGTGCGCCCGGGAACAGATCTCCTGTTGCTGCCTGCGCTCAACCAGATGTTCGATATCACGGTCGTGCGGATCGTCGCCACCCGGATGCATCCACCGCTCGTCATTTACGCGATGCTGATCGGGCTCGCCTTCGCTGCGGCGCTCCTTGCCGGATACCAGTCGGCAGGGGAGAAGGTGCAAAGCCGGGTCCGCCAGATCGGCTTCGCCGTCATAGTGACCTTCACGTTCTACGTGATACTCGACATCGAGTATCCGCGGCTGGGATTCGTCCGTATCGACGCAATCGACGAGGTCCTGATGGATGTGCGCGCGGGAATGAAATGAAGGGTCGTCACCCGTGCCTGGAAAAGTGTTTTGGCGGCGAATTCGATCGCCTGACGCTCGATCGGCTATGATTATCCGGAACGTCTCAAGGCGTTCCCGCAGGGGAGGCGGCTATCGCTCGGGGTCTTGCGACTGCACGGCGTTGAGCGCGCGAACGGCAATGGCAGCGACGAGCGCGACCAGAAGGACGCCGACCACGCCGATGGCGACGGCGAGAAAGCGGGAAATGGCCCGCTTGGGCACGAGATCACCGTAGCCGATGGTGAGCCCGGAGATGAAGGCGAAATAGAGCCCCTCCGGCCACGTCCAGCCCTCCATGCGCGCGACGGCCACGCCCAGCAGCGCCATGATGCCCAGCAGCCCGGACAGGACGGGCCATGCTACCTTCAATCCGGTCCACAGTCCGGCGTAGAACAGCCGCCGCGT
>DASRJL010000228.1:0-2040 GCA_035649495.1 Burkholderiales bacterium
GCTCTGCTGCTCGACGACGGGACCTTGCTGACCGAAGGGGCCGCTATCGTTCAATACATCGCCGATCAGGTCCCATCCAAACGACTGGTGCCACCCAACGGCACGATCGAGCGCGCCAAGCTGCAGGCGTGGCTCAACTTCTTTTCGAGCGAGATGCACAAGGGCGCCTATGGACCCATCTTCCACAAGGGGCTATCGGAGGAATCCAAAGACGTGTTTCGTGACCGTCTTAGAACGCGCTACGCCCACATCGATCGGCACCTTGCGGATCATGAGTACCTTATGGGAAAGGACTTCACGATTGCGGACGCGAACTCTTTCGCGATCACGAACTGGGCACCTCGCGTCTACTTTGATCTTTCGCCCTACCCGAACGTGCTCGCGCACCATGCGCGCGTCGGGTGCCGTCCGACAGTTCAAGCTGCGATGAAAGCTGAGGGCCCCATTCCCAGCTCATAGCCTTTGACAGCGCGCCCGCGCCGGCGGCGCGGTCGCGCTACGTCGTGCCCGGTTCTTCAGCCGCTTGTTGTCTGATAGGCGGCGGTCTCAAAGTCGTAGAAGGCCTGCAGGGTCTTCGGGTCGACGAACGGAAGGACCTGGGCCATGAACACGCCGCCCATGTCCCTGGACGGATCGATCCAGAAGAAGGTGTTGAAGAGGCCAGCCCAGGCAAGGCTGCCGGCGGAGCGGCCGGTCGGGGCTCGCTGCTCGTTGATCATGAAGGTGAGCCCCCAGCTCTTCGGCAGACCCGGGAAGAACTCCGCATCCTCCGAGCGGGCAGGATTCGTGGTCTTGAGCATGACGACGCGGGTATCACCCATCGCGTTCTTGCCCATCAGGGCGACAGTCTCGGGCTTGAGAACCTGATTGCCGTTGCCACGGCCGCCATTCAGGATCATGCGCACGAACTGCAGGTAGTCGCCCGCCGTCGAGTAGAGTCCGCCGCCTCCGTTCTCGCGCACCGGCTGGGGCTGGCCTGTCCACGCCACCTCGGTGAGCTTGCCGTCCGGCGCGCGCTGGTGCGTCGCCACCCGGCGCGCTTCCATGTCGGGCGTCAGTCTGTAGCCCGTGCTGGCCATCCCGAGCGGGCTGAAGATGTTCTGCTGCATGTAGGTGCCGAGGCTCCTGGCGCTGATCGTCTCCACCAGGAGGCCGATCCAGTCGATCGCGATGCCGTATTCCCACCGTTCGCCGGGATCGAACATCAGCGGTGCGTAGAACGCATCATTGTGACCCGAGGCCAGGATCGGGAAGTTCCTGGCCTTCACGAAGCGGTCGAAGTCGGCATCCCACTGGTTGTAGACCATGCCCGAGGTGTGGGTCATGAGGTGGCGGAGCGTGACCTCGCGCTTGGGAGGACGCAGGCGCGGCTCACCCTTCTCGTCCACGCCTTCGAGAACTTTGAGGTCCGCGGCCCGCGGGATGTAACGCGCGATCGGCTCATCGAGCGCGAGCTTGCCCTGTTCGACGAGCTGCATCGCGGCCGTGCCGGTGATCGCCTTGGTCATCGACGCAATGTTGAACACCGAGTCGGTGGTCATCGCGACGCCTTTCCCGAGCGCGCGCTCGCCGAACGCCGCAAGGTAGGTGGTCTGGTTCTTGTCCGTGATGCCGGCGACGATGCCCGGAACGTCGCCGCGCTGCACGGGCCGGCTCAGCGCGGTATCGAGCATCTCCTTCTGCGGATTGCGGCCCTGGCCGAAGGCATGCCCCGCGAGTGCCGTACTCGCAACGAGTGAGAGGCCGGTGGCTTTCAAGACTTCTCTGCGATCCATGGTCATATCGCGTTTCCTCGATCGGGAAGGCAGGACCCTTCCTCGGTTATAGCGCCTTATAGTTGCATTGATCCGTGTTGGTCCGCCATCGGGTCTTTCCCTGAAAGCGGGCCTGGTTCACTCACTGCGATACACAATGAACAAGCCTGGTCCGATTGTCGGGGCGCGTTCCGCTTCTGCTCGTGGGTGTCCGCCGCGGCCGCGCGAGATCGGCGCCGCAAGCTTGCGCCACGTGAATGGGAAAGCGGTTTCTGACCCTGGGAAC
>DASRJL010000229.1:0-2562 GCA_035649495.1 Burkholderiales bacterium
CGGGCCTGCTCGCTGCTCCCGCACCCTGCTGCGCACACCGAGTCGCAGCGGCACCCCGGTGGCGCGCAGAACGGCCGACACCGATGGGCTTGGATTTCGTGATGATGTGTCGGAGGCCGCAGCGGCTCAGATAAGGCGGCCCAGGAAAGGCGGTTCAGATGAAACGTCGCGAACAACTGCAGATTGTTGTCGCATTCGTCTTCGTGGCCCTTCAGTGCGGAGCTGTCGGCGCCCAGGACTATCCCACGAAGCCGGTCATCATCGTGCTCGGCCTCGCGGCGGGTACGGGGCTCGACATGGTCGCCCGGACCTACGGCGAGAAGCTCTCGCAAAGCCTCGGCCGGCCCGTGGTGTTCGATAACCGGCCGGGCGCCGCCAGCATCGTCGCGATCACCGCCTTGAAGACCCATCCCGCGGACGGGCACGCGCTCTTGGTGGTGACGAGCGGCGCGCTGGCGATTAACCGCACGGCCTTCAAGCAGCTCCCCTACGATCCGGTAAAGGACTTCGTGCCGCTCTCGGTCTATCTCAAGTCGCCTTTCATCCTGATCGTGCACCCGTCGCTGCCGGTGAAATCGGTCCCCCAGCTGATCAAGTTCGTGAAGGCGCGGCCGGGGCAATTGACTTTCAGCTCGAGCGGTCTTACCGGCGCATCGCGTCTTTCCACCGAGTTGATGTCGAACATATTCGGCCTGCAGATGACGCACGTGCCTTACAGGAACAGTCACAATTCCATCATGGACGTCGCGGCGGGAAACGTGCAGCTCGCGTTCGCGGAAGCGGGCGCCACGCAGTCGCTGATCCGCGACGGGCGTTTGCGCGCGCTCGCGGTGTCCGCCCAGACCCGGCTCACCACGTTCCCCGAGATTCCGACCATGGCGGAGGCGAGCGGGCGTCCGGACTTCGAGGCGGTGTCCTGGCACTGCCTCGTCGCGCCTTCCGCCACGCCGGCGGCGGTGGTGAACCGCCTGCACGGCGAGATGACGCGCATACTCAAGCTGCCCGATGTCCGCGACCGGATCGTGAGCATCGGACTGATTCCCCAGGAGCCGCGCTCGATCGAGGAGAACCGGCAGTACATCGCGTCGGAAACGAAGAAGTGGGGCGAGGTCATCACGAAGCTGGGGCTGGCGGGGTCGCAGGGAATATAGATCGCCGACAAAGGCGGCTCAGATAAAGCGGTGCAGGTAAAGCGGTGCAGGTAAAGCGGTGCAGGTAAAGCGGTTGACCGCATTATTTGAACCGCCGTATCCGAACCGCAGTATCTGATCCGCCGTACCTGCACCGCAGTACCAGATCCGGAGCTATAGGAGTACCCAATGCCGCTCAAGTACCCGCTAGTCCACGTCGACGACGTCCAGCCCGAGAACATGAAGAAGGGCGAAGGCTGGGCGATTTCCGAGTTCCGGCTGCCGATCTCGGGGCAGCACGGCAGCAGCACCACGGTCTTCCATTCGATATTCCGGCCGGGCTCGACGCACGCGAAGCACCTGCACAGCCGCTGCGACGAGATCGCCGTATATCTCAAGGGTCATGGCGTCGTGGGGCAGAGCGCGGAGCGCACCGAGGTCCGCCCCGGCCATTGCCGGCGCATGCCCAGGGGGTCGGAGCACTTTTTCTTCAACGAGACGAAGGACGAGGAAGGCCTGGTAATCGGCTTTTACGTCGGCGCGAAGAACGTCGCGGACACGGGCTACGAGTTCCGTGGAAACGTCACCGATGCCGACATCCGGATGCCGCGCCGTGCCGGCTTGAGCGAGGGCACGTTGATCCACATCGACGAGGTAAAGCCGGCAAACCTGGGAAGCGTCGAGGTCCGGATACCGATAGGCCGCCACAATGGCAGCGACAACATGCTGATCTGGGCGAAGTTCCCGCCCGGAGCGTCACGCGAGAAACACCGCTGCGAAAACTGCGAGATGGTCTACTACGTGATCCGCGGCCGCGGCATGGCGGGCGCGGGACCGGATCGCGTCGAAGTCCGCGCCGGGCACGTCCACCTCATTCCCCGCGGCGTGGAGCACTTCCTCTTCAACCTCAGCGCCACCGAGCCCCTCGAAGTGCTCGTCGTCTACACCGGCGCGGGCAGTATCGAAGAAGCGGGTTACGTCACCACCGGCGAGGTCACCGAGGCGGACAAACGGGCGCAGACGGTTTAACCGAGGGTTGTCGCAAAACACAACCTCGCCCCGTGTCAGCGGGGAGAGGGCTGGGGTGAGGGGCACGCCGGCGGTGGATCACACCCGCGAACGCGTTCTCCGCTTGTTCCCCTCACCCTATCCCTCTCCCCAGGTTGGGGAGAGGGGATTGACGAGATGGCTGCTACGCCGCGAGCGGCAGCGCGCCTTCCCGCTCGATCTTCGCCTCCGCGAGCGCCGCCCTGATCCTGGCGATCTCGGCGTCGGACAGCTTCACGAGCGGCGGCCGCACCGCGGCGCACGGGATGCGCCCGAGCAGGACCAGCGCCTCCTTCATGCGGTTGTGCATGTCGACGAACGGGTCCGCGTAGAACACCTGGGCGAGCGGGTAGATCCGGTCGTTGATCTGCCGCGCGCGCGCCAG
>DASRJL010000230.1:0-14649 GCA_035649495.1 Burkholderiales bacterium
GAAGCCGGTCCCGCACAGGCTGGTGGTGACCGACCCCGTGACCGGGCGGAAGTCGCTGTATCTGTCTTCGCATATCGGCGGTGTGCAGGGCTGGCCGGTCCCCGAGGCGGGCGCCTTCATCCGCGACCTGACCGAGCATGCGACGCAGCGTCAATTCGTCTACGCCCATGAATGGCGGGTGAACGACCTGGTTATGTGGGACAACCGCACGGTGATGCACCGCGCCCGTCGCTTCAGGGACCTGCAGGAAACGCGCGACCTGCGGCGGACCTCGCTCAAGGGCGTGGGGCTCGAAGTCACGCGGCAGCCCCTGGTGGCGGCTTAGCCTCGTCTGCGCGCCTGATTACCCCTTTCTCACCACTCGAGAGCCGATACCATGGATACAGCCCCCTTAGTCAGCACGGCAGCCGCAGACCTCGCACCCAAGCCCGATACCGCCGGCGGACTCTCGCTCGTCGACAAACGCAAGCTGCCGCGCGGCCTGCGCAACTATCTGGCATTGCAGGATTTTATCGACCATGCGCGCAGAGTCCTGCCGCGCCCGGTTTACGGCTATGTCACCGGCGGCGTGGAAGACAACATGTCGCTGCGCGGCAATCGCAACGTGTTCGAGGAAATCGGCTTCGTGCCCAAGCCGCTGGTGGACACCACGGAGCGCACCATGAAAACCGAGCTCTTCGGTCACACCTACAGCGCGCCCTTCGGCTTTGCGCCGATGGGCGGCACGTCGATCGCGACGTATGAGGGCGACTTCGTGCTCGCACGCGCGGCGGCGGCGGCGAATATTCCGATGATGATGAGCGGCGCGTCGCTCAAGAGAATGGAGGACGTGAGAGCCGCAGGCAGGACCGTGATGTTTCAGGCCTATCTGCCGGGCGACGAAGATCGCATCAGCGAAACCTTCGAGCGTGCTGCGAAAGCGGGCTTCGAAACCATCGCGGTCACCGTGGACGTGCAGGTCGCCGGCAACCGGGAAAACAACGTGCGCGCCGGCTACAACAACCCGCTGCGCCCGACGCCGCGTCTGGCGTGGGACTGCATGATCAGGCCGCAATGGCTGTTCGGCATGTTCCTGAAAACGCTCATCAGGGACGGCATGCCGCATGTCGAGAACATGGGGCCGCGCGCACCGCTGATCTCGAGAACCGCCTTGCGCAACTACGGCCGGCGCGACCGGCTCACCTGGAGACATATCGCGCACATGCGGAAGATCTGGAAAGGCAACCTGCTGTTGAAAGGCGTGCTGCACAAGGACGTGGTGCGCATGGCGCGCGAGCACGGGCTCGACGGCATCATGGTTTCCAACCACGGCGGCAGGCAGCTCGACGGCACCGTGTCGCCATTGCGCGTCCTGCCGGGCTTGCGTGAAGCTGCAGGTGACATGAAGCTCATCATGGACAGCGGCTTCCGGCGTGGCACCGACGTTCTGAAAGCCCTCGCTCTCGGCGCGGATTTCTGTTTCATCGGCCGCCCATTTCTGTGCGCGGCGGCCGTTGCCGGCCAGCCCGGCGTCGAGCACGCCGTCAGACTGCTGATGGACGAAATCGACCGCGATATGGCGATGCTGGGTATCAACACGCCCAGGGAAATCAGCAAGGAGTTCTTGATGCCCGCTACGGGGGCGGGGTTCCTGGAGAATTAGGCCTGTCGCAATTCACGAAGGGACGAGTCCATGTCGAACGAATTGTCCGGAAAAGTTGCAGTGATTACCGGCGGCAGCCGCGGGATCGGCCGCGCCATCGCCATGGCCCTCGCCGCGCAGGGAGCGCAGACGGTGCTCGCCGCCAAGTCGGAAGCCAATCTCAAGAAGACCGCCGAAGAGATCGCGGCCACAAAAGCCCCGAGGCCGACCATCGTCGCCGCCGACCTCGGGACGGCCGGAGGTTGCCAGACGCTGTTCGATACGGTGAAGCGGGCGCACGGCCGCTGCGACATCCTGGTCAACTCGGCCGGCGCCACCAGGGCCGGCAACTTCCTCGAGCAGTCGGATGAAATCTGGATGGACGGCTTCGCACTGAAGTTCTTCGGCGCCGTCCGCCTGTCGCGGCTGTTCTGGCCGATGCTGAAAGCCGCGCAGGGCAAGATCGTCAATATCGACGGCGGCATGGCGCGTACCCCCAATCCCGCCAACCTGATCGGCAGCGCGGTCAACGCGGCCATGGCCAGTTTCAGCAAAGGGTTGTCGGGCCTCGGTATCAGCGACGGCGTGAACGTCAACACCATACACCCGGGCCGCACCGAAACCGACCGCAATGCCGAGCTCGTCAAACAGCAGGCCCAGGCCGAGGGCAAGACGGTGGAACAGGTCGCAGCCGAAACGGCGAAGAAAGCCGGCGTGCGCCGCCTCGGCCAGCCGGAGGACGTTGCGGCGTTGGCGCTCTTCCTGGTCTCGCCGGCCGCCAGTCACATCCAGGGCGCGGCGATCTCGGTCGACGGCGGCGGCACCAAGGGATTGTTCTGAGCGGTGCTCCCTTGGCGGAGGGGGCTCTATCCGCTCCTACGGAGCCGACTTAACGCTCAGCCTGGGTGCCTTCGAGCGTCCGCTTCATTGCGGTTAACCCTTGCGACATCATCTCGCCGACGGTGCCAGCAACTTCGTTGGGCATCACATCCGCAATCCAGACAGCCCGACACTTGTCGTTGTCTTCCGCAAAGACCTGGATGGACGCATTGTGATGAGTTAGCGGCTCGCCGCGAGCTGACCACGCGTGCCGGCGTGTCCTGTCGTCGACGGCGACGATGATTTCGCGTACTGCCATCCCATTTGCGAAGGTTACGAGTCTCGAGTCACCTTGCAGCCTGCAGTCGACGACGAACCCAGGGACGAGACGTCTGTGAATGGCGCCCACGTCCCGGATTGCGTCCCAGACAAAGTCCGCGTTTCGAGCGATTTCAGCTTCCTTGTGAATGGTGGCCATGGTCGTCTCCGGAATTCGATCGGTATCGCGAATTAGATACCGGGCCATGGACAAAGTTTGAAACGAAACAAGAAAAAACCGGGGACGGACCAGGTCTGTCCGGCAGGCGGCCTGCTACGAGCTTCGGGCTCCGTGCTGGAGGCCGTTCGGTTCCGGCTCGTGGCTCGGAGCCTGCGGCTCGTGGCCATATATTTCCCGCGCCGCCTGCTCAGTGATCTTTCCCTCCCGCAGGTCGCTGCTGACCGCCTCCGGATCGCGCTCCGACGGCTCGCCATAGCCGCCGCCCCCCGGCGTCATGACGCGCAGCACGTCGCCGTTCGCCAGCGGCGTTCCCGACGTGGTGAGGCCGAGCCGGGTTTCGTTCGCCTGGCCGGGGTTGCGAATGAACGCGCCGAGGCCGCCGGGACGTCCGCCGGCGAGGCCGGGAGCGGGGAAGCGCTGGCGCGCGCTCCGGAGCGATACGCTCGCGCTGTCTGCGAGCACGCGCATGTCGCGCAGGACCCCCAGGCCGCCGCGGTACCGGCCCGCGCCGCCCGAGTCGGGGATCAGCTCGTAGCGCTCGATGCGCACGGGAAACTCGATCTCCATCGCCTCGATCGGCAGGTTCGAGGTGTTCGTCATGTTGATCATCACGACGTCCATGCCGTCGGCGCTGCAGCGCGCCCCTTGCCCTCCCGCCAGATTCTCGTAGTTGATGAAGTAGCGTCCGCTCGCCGGGTCGCTGCCCGCGCTGATGCAGCCTTGCCCCGGCCCGCCTGCCGCGACGCCGCGTGAAGGCGCCGCCTGGCCCAGCGCGTTGTTGATGGCCTCGGCGAGAATCATGGAAGTCATGTTGCGCGAGCTGACGGCGGCGGGCGCCACCGGGTTCACGACCAGTCCTTCGGGCGCGGTGATCGAGACCGTGCGATAAAGGCCCTCGTTGGTCGGCACGAAAGGGTCCACCACGGACTTCAAGCAGAAGTACGCGGTCGCGTACGAGTGCGTGAGCGGCACGTTCTTCCCGCTACCGAGCTGCGGCGAGGAACCCGACAGGTCCAGGCTCAAATGGCCGTCCTTGACCGTGAGCGTGACGGCGAGCCTGACCCGCTGGTCGCTTACGCCGTCCTCGTCGAGCCAGTCCACGGCCGAGTACGTGCCTTCCTTCAGCTCGCTCCGGATGCGGTTACGCACGCGCCGCTCGGTCGCATCGAGCATCTCGGCGATGCGCGCGAGCATCGTCTCGACCCCGTATTTGGCGAACAGCTCCTGCACCCGCGCGGCTCCGCGCGCGCAGGACGCCATCTGCGCCATCAAGTCGCCCTCGCTGTAGTGCGGCATGCGCGAGTTCAGCAGGAACAACTCGACGATATCGGCGCGCCGCGCGCCGCCCGCGTAGATCTGCACCGGCGGAACGCGGATGCCTTCCTGGAAGATGCTGACGCTGTCGCCCGCCTCGCTGCCGGGCACGCGGCCGCCGACGTCCGAGTGATGCGCCACCGCCGCGGCGAACGCGACCAGGCGTCCGTCGTGGAAGATCGGCGTCGCCACGGTGCAATCGTTCAGGTGCGTCACGCCGACGATGTACGGATCGTTGGCGAGAAACGCGTCGCCGGGCCGCAACGTCTCGAGCGGGAACCGGGAGAGGAGCGCCGGAACGAGACGCAGCGTCGATCCCAGGTGCGCCGGGGCGTTGGTCATCAGCGACAGGGCCCGTCCCTCGGCGTCGCAGAGCGCCGTCGAGCAGTCCGCCCGCTCCTTGATGTTCGGCGAAAATGCGGTGCGCACCAGGCTCGCTGCCATCTCGTGCGTGGCTGCCTCGAACGCGGCGGCGATTACTTCCAGTTGGGCATGTGTCATGGCTCTGAAGGCGTGACCAGTGACCAGTGACCGGTGACCAGTATTGTCACTTGTCACCCGTCAGAAGCAGGTTGAGAAACGCGTCCACGCGAGCGGTGAAGCCGGGCGGAACGACGGTGGTGCAGTCCATCTGCTCGACGATGACGGGGCCAGCCAGCCTGTCCCCCTCCCGCAGGCCGTCGCGCTCGAATATGGGGCAGGCTATGAATCCCGCTTCTTCGAAAAATACGCTCCGCGTCGCGATCGGTTGCGGGTCACCCGCCCGCGCACCGGGTGCAGTGCCGGCGAAATCCCGTCCACCGCCTGCGAGTCGCGCTCTGACGCGGAAGGTGACCAGCTCGATCTTCTTGTCGAGCGACGCATAGCCGAACAGCTCGCGGTGCGCCGCGTGAAAATTGTCCTTCACGGCCGCAAGCGCCGTTTCGTCGAAGAGGCCCGCGGGCGCCTCGACGGTCAGCTCGTGGTTCTGTCCCAGGTAGCGCACGTCCGCCGTCCGGTACAGCGTCACCCGGGCGCCGTCGGGCTGCCGCGCAAACGCCAGCCGCGCCCTCTCTTCGAGGTCGCGGTAGCACCGGTCGGCGACGGCGCTGCACTCGGCGGCGATCTCGTTAACGATGCGCGTGCGGCTCACGTCGGCCTGGAGATCGTTCACCAGCACGCCCATGGCGCACAGCACGCCGGGGCCGGGCGGAACCAGAACGCCCGCTACGCCCAGCTGCTGCGCGACCGAAGCGGCATGCACGGGGCCCGCACCGCCGAACGCAATCAGCATGAAATCGGCCGGATCGAGGCCGCGCTCCACCGATACGAAGCGCACCGCGTGTGCCATGTTGGTATCGGCTACCGCGATGATGGAGGCTGCCGCTTCCACGACCGCGATTTCACGGGGCGTCGCAATATGCTTCTCGATCGCAGCGTGCGATCGCTCTGCGGCGATCCTGAGCGCCCCGCCCAGCAGGAATTCCGGGTTCAGGCGTCCCAGGACGACATTGGCGTCCGTGACCGTGGGACGCTCGCCGCCCTGACCGTAGCATGCCGGTCCCGGACGCGCGCCTGCGCTCGCCGGGCCGACCTGCAGCATTCCGCCGGCATCGAGCGCAGCGATGCTGCTGCCGCCCGCTCCCACGGTATGGACATCGAGCGCCGCCGCCTTGAGCGGATAGCCGCTGATCGTGCGGGTGTGGCTCAACTGCGCCTTCCCGTTCTGCACCAGGCAGACGTCGGTGCTGGTGCCGCCCATATCGAACGTGATGATGTTGCGGTACCCGGCCCGCGTGGCCACGTGTATCGCGCCGCTGACGCCGCCACTCGGTCCCGAGAAAAGAGTATCGATCGGGCGTTCTCCAGCCTGGTCCGGCGTCATGATGCCGCCGCCCGAATTCATGATGAACGGCGGCTCGGGAATGGCGAGCCGGCCCACCTCCGTCTCGAACTTGCGGAAATAGTCACGCGTCGCCGGCATGAGGTACGCGTTGACGACGGTGGAGGAGAGGCGCTCGTACTCGCGGAATTCCGGCAGTACGCCGGAGGAGACCGAGACATGGCTCGCGGGCCAGCGGCTGCGGAGCGCCGCCGCCACGTCCTGCTCGTGGGCCGGATTCGCGTACGCGTTCAGCAGGCAGACCGCGACCGCCTCGACTCCTTCCTTCTGCAGCTGCACTATGGCCGCGTCCAGGCTGCCGCGGTCGAGGGGCACGAGCACCGAGCCGTCGGCTGCGACGCGCTCGACGACTTCGACGCGCAGGTGCCGTGGCACCAGCGGCTCCGGCTTGGACACGAACGGGTCGAACGTATGCGGGCGCTTCTGCCGGGCGATCTCCAGGAGATCGCGGAAGCCGGCCGTGGTGAGGAGACCGGTCAACGCGCCTTTGCGCTCCAGGAGCGCGTTGGTCATCACCGTCGTGCCGAGACCGACGAATGCGACCTCGCCGCCGGCCGCGCCCACCTTGCCGAGAATTTCCCGGATGCCGGCGAGCGGCGCGATGTGCGGCTCCCCCGGCGTCGAGAGCAGTTTGTGCCGCGCCGCCGCGCCGGTCGCCTGGTCGACCAGGTAGAGATCGGTGAACGTGCCGCCGACGTCGATGCCGATCCGGTAGCGGGGAATTGCCATGGGTTTGCTGACCAGGGACCAGGGACCGGAATTCAGCTACCAGTCTCCAGTCTCTGGCCTCTAGTCGGCGACTCGAACGCCCTCGAGTTTCTCGAGCGCCTTCCGGACGACGCCAGCGGCCTTCGCCTCGTTCACGAGCTCGGTAAGGCGCGCCTGCACCGCGGGCGGCGTGCCCTTCGGCACCGACGCCGCGAACCTCACGGTCTCAAATGCCCCGATGACACGCGACCCGGGGATGCTGTCGGCGATCTCCGTGGCGTTCTGGATGCTCGAGGCGTAGAGATCCGCTTTCCCGGCACGCAGAAGGTCGGCCGCCTCGTTGGTGTCTCCGGCGACTCGCACCAGCTCCGCGGACTTGAGCCTGCGGGAGAGGAACGCGTCGGCAGAGGCGTTCAGCGGGACCGCGATCCGGACGCCCGGCCGGTCGACGCTGGCAACGTCGGAAAACGCGTCACCGCGCGCGGCCACGTATACGTAGTCGATCAGGAAGACGTCGGTGAGAAAATCGACCTTCGTCGCCGCGAAGGGATTCCTTCCCGTCAACACGATCTCCCATTCGTTCCTGCTGAAGCTTTCCGTGAAGGGCGCCGACGAAGCGTAGAGCACGGACTCGAAAGGCACGCCGAGCCGGCCCGCGATGAAGCGGCCGAGATCCGCCGAGAGTCCGCTGATCGTGCCGTCCGCTTTGCGGATCACGTGGGTCGCGTTGCTGCCGTTCATGCCGACGCGGAACTTGCCGGTGGGTGTGATTTCGGTGCTCATCTGTTCATCCTGTCCGACTCGCTACTGGTCACTGGTCACCGGTCACCGAACTTCGGCGCGCACCAGCGCCGCGCCGGCTGCGAGCGCCTGCAGCTTGCCGAAGGCGACCTCGCGCGCCAGGTATTTCATGCCGCAATCCGGCGCCGGGATCAGGTTCCCGGGCGCGACGAACTTGAGCCCGACGCGGATCCGCTGCGCGACCTGCTCCGCGGTCTCGACCGTGTCGTCGCCCAGGTCCAGCACGCCGAGCAGGATTTTCTTGCCGGAAAGGTCCTTCAGGACACCGAGGTCGAGCTTCGGCTGCGCCGCCTCGATGGAGATCTGCTGCGCGATGCTGTCCGCCAGCCCGGGCAGAAAGGAATAGCCGGAGGGCTTGGTCTCGCCCGGCACCACCGCCGCGTAGCCGAAGCAGAGGTGCACGATCGTCGGCACCGTGATCCCTTCGAGCGCGCGGTTGATCGCCCTGACCGCATAGCGCTTCGCGGCTGCCGGGTCGTTGCGCAGCCACGGCTCGTCGAGCTGGATCACGTCGGCGCCGGCATTCTGGAGATCGCGCGCCTCCGCGTTGACGGCTTCCGCGAAGTCCATCGCCATCTCCTCGTCGTCCCGGTAGAACTCGTTCTTCGCCTGCTGGCCCATGGTGAAGGGGCCAGGGAGGGTGATCTTGGCGGGGAGCGCAGTGTTGGCGCGCAGGAACTGCATGTCGCGCAGCTCGACCGGGCGCGTGCGGCGTATCCTGGCGACCACGCGCGGCACGGACGTCATCCCGGAGCGCGCCTTCACGTGGCCGGGGTTGACGATATCGAGGCCCTCGAGCGCGGTGGCGAAGCGGTTGGAATAGCTCTCGCGCCGTATCTCGCCGTCGGTGATGATGTCTATCCCGGCGCGCTCCATATCGCGGATCGCGAGGAGGGTGGCGTCATCCTGCGCCTGCTCCAGGAGCTCCTCCGGTATGCGCCAGATCTCGCGCAGGCGCGTGCGCGGGACGACCTTGGACAGCATCTGGCGATTCACCAGCCAGTCCGGCTGCGGATAGCTGCCGACGACGGTGGTGGGAAGGAGATGGATTGGCAGAGGCATCGCGTCGGGGTCAGGCGTCAGGGGTCAGGGATCAGGCGTCAGGAGTCAGCAGTCTACTACTTGCTTGTGAATCCCGGATCCTGAATCCTCGCGACTTGCTTCTGAATCCCGAATCCCGGATCCTGATTGGCGGATACCGAATCCTTGATCCTGAATCCCGGAGCAGCCAGAATGCGTTTTTCACGAATCGCCGCGGCCGCGGCACTGGGAGTGATGATCATGAGCCAGGCAGCGCAGGGCGCGGAGTTCGTCGTCTTCAGCACGATTTCCGCGAAGGAAGCCCTGATCGAGCTGGTGCCCGAGTTCGAGCACGCGAGCGGTCACAAGGTAAACATCACCTATGCGGGTGGGTCAGGCCTCGCGGAGCAGATCCGCAAGGGCACGCGCGGCGACCTCTTCATCGGGCCGGAAGAGTTTTCCGACCCGCTCCTGAAGGAAGGGAAGCTGCAGGCGGGAAGCCGCACCGCGTTCGCGCGCTCGACGACGGGGCTTGCGGTGCGGGCGGGCGCCGCGAAACCGGACATCAGCTCGCCGGACAAGCTGAAGAGCGTCCTGCTCGCGGCTCGCACGGTCTCGTACAGCACGGGCGCGAGCGGCATGCATTTCGTCAAGCTGATCGAGCGCCTCGGCATTGCCGAGGCGGTTGCCGCGAAAAAGGTCGCGCCCAAGCCCGGCGAGCTGGTCGGTGCGGTGGTGGCGCGGGGCGACGCGGAGATCGGCGCGCAGCAGATCAGCGAGCTCCTGCCTGTCAAGGGCATACAGATACTCGATCCGCTGCCCGCCGAGCTGCAACAGACGATTGTCTACGGCGCTACGGCGTTCCCGGGATCGACTCAGCCCGAGGCCGCCAAGGCGTTCGTGAACTTCCTGAGATCCGAGCCGGCCAGGAAGGTACTGCGCGAGAAGGGGCTCGACCCGGCGTAGTCGTTCACTTGACCACCCCGGCGGGCATTCGCGCGCCACCCCTCCTCATCGGAGGAGGGGAAACGGGCCTTCAGGGCTTCAGGACTTCCGCCCCCTGACCCGCTTCGAGCTCGCAGGCGTTCACGGTCATGCACAGCATCGCGTAGTAACCGATAGAGCCCGTCAGCTCCAGAAGTTGCTCCTCGCCGAAGCGCTTGCGGATCGACTCGAAGCTCTCCGCGCTGACGCGATGCTTCGTGAGCAGCGTCCGCGTGAAATCGATGATCTCGGCGTCTTCCTTGGGCACGCCGCGGCTGTGCTTCTCGCGGATGGCACTGATGGTCGATTCGGGCACGCCCTGCTTGCGGGCGGAGCCGGTCTGGGCGCCCCACACGTACATCGCGTCGAACTCGCGCGCGACCACCATCGCCGCGAGCACCCGCACGCGCATGTCGAGCGAACCCTGGAAGCGGACATAGCCGCCTATCGCCTCGACGTGATTCGCGAGGCTCGGGCAGTGCATGAACATCGAGAACGGCCCGTGGATGCCGCCGCGACTCTTGATGACGGCGTCCGCGACGGCGTGATGCTTCGCGGGTAGCTGCTCCTTGCTGGTGATGGGGGTAAGTCTTGCCATGATGTTCCTCCAGTTAAAGAAACCTTACTCTTCGCGCTTCTCCACGTTCAACACCTTGTCCGAGCGCAGCACGACGCGAGCTGCCTTGAGCTTCTCGATTTCCTGTGCCGAATAGCCCAGCGCGGCAAGGATGGTGTCCGTGTGCTCGCCCAGGGCTCCGGGCTGCTGGCGCACCGAAAAGTCCGTCGTCTGCCCCATGCTGAACGGAAGCTTCGGCAGCTTGAACTTCTCGTCGCCCACGTTCAGGTGCAGCCAGCGGCCGCCTTCGTTCATCTGCCGCTCCTCGACGAGGTCGAGCGGGGAATTGACCGGCGCGTAGGGCACGAGGGCCTTGTAGAGCCGCTCGGCGACATCGTCGTAGGCGAGCTGCTCGACCGTCTTCGCGATGCGCTCCGCAAGGAGCGGCTTCTGCATGCCGCGCTTCTTGTTGCTGTTGAACGCGGGGTCGTTCTTCCAGTCGTCGTAGCCGAGCGCCTCGCACAGTCCCGTCCAGTGGCGGTTGCCGGTCACCGCGATGAAGATCTGCCGGCCGTCCTTCGTCGGGAAAAGCTGGTAGACGCCCCAGCCCATGTACTGGCCCATGGTGCTCGTACGCGAGCCGCGCGGGGGCGGATTGACGCCGGTCAACTGGACGGTGGTGATGTACTGGCTCACCCAGAACACGATGGTTTCGTAGAGACCGGCCTGGATTTCGTCGCCGACGCCGGTCTGCTCCCGGCGATACAGCGCGGAGATTATCCCGATGATGCCGTAGGTCGCGGCTCCGATATCGGTAATGGACGCGCCCGCGCGCATCGGCTGGTCCTTGTATCCCGTCAGGTAGGCGAGTCCGCCCGCCATCTGCGCGAGCTCGTCGAGGAATGGGCGGTCGGCGTAGGGACCGGGCAGAAACCCTTTCACCGAGCAGTAGATGATGCGCTTGTTGACCTTGCTTCCCCACGCGTAATCGAGCCCAAGCCGGCGCAGAGCCCCGGGAGCGAAGTTGTCGAGCACCACGTCGGATTTCGCGACGAGCTTCTCGAAGATCGCTTTGCCCTCGGGCTTCCCCAGGTCCAGCGCAAGATACTTCTTGTTGCGGTTGAACGAATAAAACGTCGATCCCGAGCCGGAAGCGCTCCGCGCGGTGTCCCCGTTCACCGGGTGCTCGATCTTGATGACGTCCGCGCCGAGGTCGCCCAGTATCAGGCCGCCGCTGGGGCCCGCGACGATGTGGCTCAACTCGAGGACGCGCACGCCCTCCAGCGGCAGTTTCTGGGGTCCTGGATTCTGAGCAGCCGCCATTACGCCTTCCCTTCGGTCGCCGCTTGCACAGGCTCTATGATGCCCTGTTTTTCCAGCAAGGCGTAAATACCGCCCGCTTCCAGCAGGTCGAGCAGCTTGGGGGGCAGGCGGCGCGCCTTGAGGATCTCCCCTGAATTCATGTTCCGTACCGTGGCCCCGGCGAAATCCACCTGCGCGATGTCGCCTTCCGCGAAGGCAGCCGAGACACCGGGACATTCCATCGCCGGAAAGGCGTAGTTGATGCAGTTGCGAAACATCAGACCGTTGATCGACTCGGCGACGACGCAGCTCAACCCGAGCAGCTTCAACGACCTTGCGGCGGGCCGGCTCGAGCCCATGCCGAAATTCCTGCCGGCGATCATGATGTCGCCCGGCCGCATCTCGTCCACCCACCCCGGCCGGCTCGCCTTGAAAGCCAGCCGCGCCTGCTCCTGCGCGGAGAGGTAGATGGACCCGCTCGGTATGATGAGATCGGTATTGATGTTGTCCGGAAATTTCCAGACGCGAGCCTCGAAAATCATGTCACGAACCTTCGGCCACGGAATCACACGGAAACACACGGAAACGCAAAGCACAAATCGTAAAGTGCACGAGTGAAGCCATGGTTCCCGGATTTTTCATCCAAAACAGTCGATGCGCTTTCAGCGAGGTCCGTGTACGTCCGTGTGTTTCCGTGGCTGGCATTCAGCTAAGAAACTCCCGCGGGTCGGTGATCACCCCGCGGATGGCCGAGGCCGCGACGGTGGCCGGAGACGCCATGAAGATACGCGCCGAGAGATCTCCCATCCGCCCCTTGAAATTCCGGGTCGAGGACGTGATGCAGGTTTCGTTTTCCCCCAGCACTCCCATGTGCGTGCCGCCGCAGGCGCCGCAGGTCGAATTGGTCACGACGGCGCCCGCGTTTGCCAGCGTGGTGATGATGCCCGCTTCGGCTGCGGCGCGGTACACGTTCTGCGAAGCGGGCGTCACGATGAAGCGCACGTGCTTGTCCACGCGCCGGCCGCGGACGACTTCGGCGGCGAGCGCGAGATCCTCGAGCGTGCCGTTGGCGCACGATCCGACGAAGGCCTGGTCGACGCGGGTGCCGGCCGCCGCGGCGACCGGCTGCGAGTTCTCGATCACGCTGTCGGGGAAAGCCACCAGGGGCTGCAGGCCGCCCAGATCAACCTTGCGGACGTCCTTGTAGTTTGCGTCGGCATCGGGATAAAAGCACTCGAACTCCGCCTTCGTGCGCGCCCGTATCCAGTCGACCATGATCGCGTCCGGATCGAAGATCGAGAAATCCGCGGACAGCTCCGTCGACATGGTCGTCAGTGTCTTGCGCGCGCTGATGGAGAGATGGGGGAGGGCGGAACCGCCATACTCCACGTTCATATTGGTATGGTCCCCGTACTTCCCCGCGATCTGGAGAAACGCGTCCTTCATGGTTACGGCACGGGGCAGCTTCCCTTCGAGCTCGTAGCGTATCGTCTCGCCGACGATGAACCAGGTCTCGCCGTGCGTCGCGGCATAGAAGACGTCAGGCACGCCGACGCCGCGCGCCAGGCAATTGAATACCCCGCCGCTGCCGGTGTGGGAATCGCTGCATACCAGCAGCGAGCCGGGCAGGGCGTAGGCATGATCCGCCACGAGCTGATGGCTGATGCCCTGGTCGTAGCCGATGTCGTGGAAGCGCTCGATGCCGAACTGCTCGACGAAGGCACGCGCGATCTGGTGCGTAGCGGCGCCCTGCTTGTCGGGGACCGGAGCCCGGTGATCGAGCACGACGACTATGCGCTCCGGGTGATCCAGCCGCCTGATCTTCCGCCAGCGCGTCGGCACGAACATCGTGTCGACAAACACCACGGTGTCCACGCCCACGGTGACAAGATCGCCGGGACTGACCTTCGCCTGGCCGGTTTTCCGCGCCAGGATTTTTTCCGTCAGGGTCATGCCCATTCGATCATTATCCTCGCGCGCGCTTGCTACCGGCAAAGTTCATCATGCGGGCGACAGTCGTCATGCGTCATGGGTCATGGGCCAGGCGGGTCAAAGCCGCATGCAAGACGCCTGGTGTCGGACGCTTGACGCCTGACGCATGACCCCTGACGGGGGTTCAGGTTTTCAACTCCCGCACCTGCTTCGCCTTTTGCTGACAGACGCCCATGAGAAAGCCGAGATCGGTGCCGGTCGAGACGTAGCGCGCGCCCATCTTCACGAACTCGGCGGTGAGATCGGCGCGGCTCGCGAGTCCGCCGACGCCGACGTGCTTGCCGTGCTTGCGCATGGCGGCGATGGTTCGCGCGTAAGCGTCCCGCACCCGCGGATCGTCGTGCTTTCCGGGGATGCCCATCTCGGCGGTGAGGTCGCTGGTGCCGACCATCATCATGTCCACCCCGTCGACCGCAGCGATCTCCTCGACGTGCTCGAGCGCTTCGAGCGTTTCCATCATCAGGATCACCATCGTGGCGTCGTTCAGCGCCGGATCGGCCTGGGCAGCGGGAAACGAGTGGAACTGAAAATGCGGCAGCGTCCCGGCAGCGCCGCGCTCGCCAAGCGGCGGAAACTTGGCGGCGGTCACCACGCGGCGCGCATCGTCGGCCGAGCGGACGTGAGGCGCGATCACGCCGAGGGCGCCGCCGTTCAGCGCCGCGGCGATGTGCTCGGAGGCCGTCGTCGGCACGCGCACGAACGGGGTGACGCCCGCCGCGAGCGCCGCCATGCAGATCTGGCCGGTGGTGTCCCACGAGAAGCCGTTGTGCTCGACGTCGACGTACAGCGTGTCGAAGCCAGCGGTGGCGGCCATGCGCGCAATCTCGATGTGGCGCACGAGGCGCACCGTCATGGACGAGACGACCTCGTCGCGCGCGAGCTTTTCCTTCACGCGGTTCCTCAGGATGTCGCGGATCTCCGGCGGCATAGGGTTCTCCACTCGATTGGGGATGGGCGATTATATATGTCTGTCCGTCAGAGGGAGGGCGGCCGCCTTCCGGAATCCGTCTCACAATGGACACCTTGATATCGCGCGCCTATTATTGAGACGGATTCCGTAAACAGGCGGTCATTGTTGATTGAAGGGGGCGCGGCGATGAAAGTGACACGGCTTGGTCAGCACATCGGGGCGGAAGTGACGGGAAGATCGG
>DASRJL010000231.1:0-12457 GCA_035649495.1 Burkholderiales bacterium
ATCCCGCCCCTGCCCTGCGCGCCCCCGGCCGCTTTACCCATCAAGGCCCCGTGGACCGCCATCGCCTGCGCCGCGTACTCGATGCCGCAAACCGCGGGCAGGATGCCCTCTTCGCGCAACGGATGTCGGGCGTCGCGATGGCTCACTGCCCGGCAGATGATGCCCGCTTCGTCGGCGGACAGGACCTCCTCCAGCAGGCACATCGCTCCCCGATGCGGGATCAGCGCGGCAATGGCGTCGCGGTTCAGGACCATGTCACGGCGTCGACGACGAGCTGGCAGCCATCCAGGTAGCCAAGGCGCACCGACTCGCGCCCGCCGCGCGCGACGCTTGCGAGCAGCGCCAGCGAGCGCCCCGCCGGGGTATCGGCGAATGCGGCGGGCAGCGCGGCGGGAAAGGGCGTGCAAGCCGATGCCTCCGGAGCGACTTCGACGCGCAGGCGAGCAAGCGTTCCGGGCACGGGTTCCGGCGCGAGCAGCAGCGCGACCGCGAGCGGGTACTCGAACGGGCGCACGGCGTAGAGCGGCTGGGGATACGGCAGGTCGTACGCCACGAGCAGCACCGGGACGCCTTCCGCGTGAACCTGGCTCACCGCCTCGACGAGACCCACGGCGAACGAAGCGTCGTAGCCGCACACGCTCACGGAAGGCTTGCGCGAGCCCGCTGCAATCGTCCAGTAGCCGGCCGCGGCGTTGTGGACGGAATTGTGAAAACGCGTCGGCGATATTTCCCGCTCCGCGCCCGCGAGCGCCTCGCAGATGCGGTGCAAAGTCTCGCCATCGCTGCCGCTGCTGGCGAAAACGGTCGCGACGTCGTCGGGCCGACACCCGCCGGCGCTCGTTGCCTGCTGGGCCACGGCCAGTGCCCAACGCACCGTCGCTGCCGCGCGCCGCCGCTCGTTGGCCGGCAGGACGGCCGCATCGGGCTCCGGCGCCGGTCCCGCCTTGTACTCGCACTCCCCGCGCAGGACGGCGCGCGCCGTATGCCAGTCCGGAATGCCCGGTCCGATCACGCCGACGCTGCCGAGATAAGCCTGGGTCATCGCGCCGCCGTGCCGAATACGAGGCTGCAGTTATTGCCGCCGAAACCGAAGGAATTGGACAGCACGTGGCGCAGCGGACGCTCCTCCGCCGCGAGCACGATACGGCTCTTGAACGAGGGATCGAGGGTGCGCGTATTGAGACTGCCCGGAAGCCACGCGTGCGCGACGCACAGGGCCGAGATGATCGCCTCGGTGATGCCGGCGGCGCCCAGGGTGTGCCCGGTCCAGCCCTTGGTCGAGCTGCAGGGAGTCGCATCGCCGAATATCCGGTGGATCGCCGCATCTTCCGCGCGATCGTTGGCGGGCGTCGCCGTTCCATGCAGGTTGATGTAATCGATCTCGCGCGGCGCGAGACCCGCCCGCCGGAGCACCTCGCTCATCGCGTGGTGCACCCCGGCGCCTTCCGGGTGCGGCGCGGACATGTGGTATCCGTCCGAGCTCTCTCCGTATCCCAGGAAAAGGACCGCACCGGTCGCCCGCTCCGGCCGCTCCAGCAACACGAAGCCGGCTGCCTCACCGATCGATATGCCGTCGCGCTGCGCGTCGCAGGGCCGGCACGGCTGGCGCGACAGCAGCTCGAGCGACCCGAACCCGTAGAGCGTCGTGAGGCAGAGACTGTCGACGCCTCCCACCACCGCGGCGTCGGCAAATCCCGCTTCGAGCAGCCGATGGGCGCTGGCGAAGACCTTGGCGCTGGACGAGCACGCCGTCGAAATGGACGTCGCGGGCCCGCTGAGACGCAGATAGCAGCGGACGAATTCTGCGACGGAGTACACGTTCTGGGAGCGGCGATAGCAGTACCCGGGCGGCAGCGCGCCGGTCGCGGGGTCTCGCCGGCGATAAGCCAGCTCCGTCTCGTGGATACCGGAGGTGCTGGTGCCGATCAGGACGGCGACGCGATGGGCGCCGTAGCGCTCGCGCGCCCCGGCCACGGCCTCCTCGAATCCGTCCTGGCGCAGCCCGAGCTGCGCGAGTCGATTGTTGCGGCAGTCGAACTCCGCCAGCCGGCCGGTTACCGGCTCCGCTTCGAGTCCGTCCACCCGCCCGATCCAGGTATCGAGGCGCGCGGTTTCGAAATCGTTGGGACGCAGGCCCGAACGGCATTCGCGCAGGGCGGTAAGCGTCGCTTCGCAGCCCAGGCCCAGCGGATTAGCAGCGGCACACCGGGTGAGGACTAAGGGATTCAAGCAGGCCAGTCGAGTGAGTGCCGGAAAGTATAGACTATTGTTCATTTCGACAGGCGCTCCTGGACAGGATGTCCGACGTCCGCGATATCAATGCTGGGAATCAACCCGTGGCGGGTCGCCGGTGGTGGCCGGCGCCGGCAATTCAGATCTCCGCCGGTATCCACGTCGGCGGCCTTGCAGCCGTGGCGCTCGACCCGTTGTCCTGGCCCTACATCGCCGCGGCGCTGATCGCCAACCATGCCGCGCTAGGAGTGGCCGGAGTACTGCCGCGCAGCAGCGTGCTCGGACCGAACCTCACGCGCCTGCCGCACACATCCGCATCCCGGGGCGAGATCGCGCTGACCTTCGACGATGGCCCCGATCCCGCAGCTACCCCCGCCCTGCTGGAGCTGCTCGACCGTTACGGCGCAAAGGCGAGTTTTTTCTGCGTAGGACGCAAGGCGGCGCTGTACCCCGATGTCGTGCGGGAAATAGCGCGGCGCGGCCACGGCGTCGAGAACCACAGCAACAGCCATCCCGGCGCCTTTGCGAGCTACGGCACCCGGCGCCTGCAGGACGAAATCGAATCGGCGCAGGAAACGCTCGGGGCAATCGCGGGACGGCCGCCCGTTTTCTTTCGCGCGCCGATGGGGTTCCGCAACCCCTTCCTCGACCCGGTGCTCACCCGCCTCGGACTCACTTATGTTTCGTGGACGCGGCGCGGTCTGGATACGGTGTACGGAAAGCCGGAAACGGTGCTCTCCCGCCTCGCGGGGAAGCTCGCGGGCGGCGACGTGCTGATGCTGCACGATGGCGGCGCTTACCGCAGGCACCGGGGAACCGCGGTGGCGGTCTCCGTGCTGCCGGCGCTGCTGGAGCGCATCGCGGCGTTGGGGCTGAAACCGGTGACGCTCCGTTCCACATGCCGCGAATCGGTCGCGTAACGGGCCGCGCATGGAGCCAGCGACTTCCATGACCGACCGCGCTCCCACCGGCGCGCGCGTGCGCAGTTGCGACGTGCTCGTGGTCGGTGGCGGCCCCGCCGGTTCTACCGCGGCAGCCCTGCTCGCCGAGAAGGGCTGGGAAGTCGTCCTCCTGGAAAAGGATCGCCATCCGCGCTTCCACATCGGCGAATCCCTGCTGCCGATGAACCTGCCGCTATTCGACAGGCTGGGCGTGCGTGAGGAAATCGAAGGCATCGCCATGATGAAGTATGGCGCCGAGCTCAACTCGCCTCACCACGGCTGGAACCAGACTTTCCTGTTCTCCGAGGCGCTGGACAAGTCCTGGCCGCACGCTTACCAGGTGCCGCGCGCGGCGTTCGATCACATCCTCCTCAGGAACTGCGCCCGCAAGGGCGCCTTCGTCGTGGAGGAATGCCGCGTTACGAAGGTGGAATTCCCGGGAACCGGCGGCTGCGTGGTCTACGCCACCGGCAAGGAACCCGTCGATCACGTGTGGCAGGCGCGCTATCTCGTCGATGCCTCGGGACGGGACACGCTGCTCGCCAGCAGGATGGGCATCAAGCGGCGCAACCAGAAGCATGCCAGCGCGGCCCTGTACGGTCATTTCACCGGCGTCGAGCGCCTTCCGGGACGCGACGAGGGCAACATCAGCATATTCTGGTTCGAGCACGGCTGGTTCTGGCAGATTCCCCTGCAGCACGGAATAACCAGCGTGGGCGCCGTCTGCTCGCCGCGCTATCTGAAATCGCGCAAGACCTCTCCCGCGGATTTTCTGTGGGAAACGATCGCGCTCTGCCCGCAGCTCGAATCGCGGATGCGCGACGCCAGGCTCGCCTCGACGGTGACGGCCACCGGCAACTATTCGTATCAGGCCGAGCGCATGGCGGGCGACCGCTACGTCATGGTCGGCGATGCCTACGCCTTCATCGACCCCGTGTTCTCATCCGGGGTTTTCTTTGCGATGAACAGCGCGCTGCTCGGCGCCGAGACGGTGGATGGCGCGCTCCGCGATCCGGCGCGGCGCAAGGCCCTCGAGAACAAGTTCGACAGGACGGTGCGGCGCGGGCTGGAAAGCTTCTCCTGGTTCATCTATCGCATGACCAGCCCGACGATACGCGATCTGCTGATGTCGCCCCGCAATATTTTCCGCGTGCAGGAAGCGCTCCTGTCGCTGCTGGCAGGCGACGTCTTCCGTTCGCGGGCGGTGCACATCCGGCTTCTTGTATTCAAGGCCGTCTATTATGCGAACGGCCTCACTTCGCTCCGCAGGAGTCTCTCCGCGTGGCGCCGCCGCAGGGCAGCAGCGCGCGAGGCGTATCAGGAGTGACCGCGGTCCGGCTCCGACAGTGCTGCGGAAATCACGAGTGACAGCACCGTGCCCAGCGCCACGGTAATCCCGATCGCGCGCAGGACTGGCGTCTGGGAAAACGCGAGGCAGCCGAAGGCGCAGAGCGTGGTGGCGCAGCACACGGCGAGCGACAGCAGCGTGCGCTCGCGCTCCTCCGGGCCGGGGGCGGGCCGGTTGAAGAACAGGGCATAGTTGAGGCCGATGCCGACGACGAGCAGCAGCGCGACGAGGTTGAAGAGCGACAGCCGGATTCCGGCGGCAAGCAGGATCGCGACGTCGAGCACCAGCGCGGCGAGGACCGGAACGAGCACGCGCGCGGCCCGGAGGGGACTGCGCAATCCCCACGCGAGGAGCACAGCGATGCCGAGGAGCCCGAATGCAACGAGCCGCAGTGACTCGTCGCGATAGCTGTTCACGAGGTCATTGGATTCGGCCTTGAGGTCCAGCAGCTCGTAGCCTGACGCGTGAACGGCGGTGCGGAGCCCGACCGGCTCCTTCACCCCGCGCAGCGGCGCGAGCGCCGCCCAGCCGTCGCCGTTACGCACCAGCAGCCCGTCGACCTTCAACCCGAACGCCGACCCGCGCAAATCCTCGACCGACAGGAGCGGTCCGGAGCGCGCCTTGTTCACGGCCTCCAGGAACGGCTCGAAGAGGCCGTCACGAAACGGCAGGTCGCGCAATGCAACGTCCAGGTTGTGCCTGAGGGTTGTCGCGTCCGGCAGGGCCGCGCGGCGGCGTTCCTGCGTTTTCCCGGGAGGCAGGTAGCGCGAAGGTGCGTCGTATCCCGCGATCCAGCCGCGCTCGATCGCCTGCCGTAACACGACTTCGGCGGCCTCGACCGCTTCGAGCGCGGACTCGCGATCCTTGCCGCGGGCCACGGCAAGGTAGCGGAAGTCAGGGGCTCCCAGCTCGGCGCGGAGCTCGGTGTCCAGCGCCTTTGCCGACTCCGGTATCGGGCTCAGGTTCGCGATGTCGTCCTCCCACAGGCGATCGTGCTTCCATGCAACCACCGCGAGCCCGACGACGACCAGCCCCGCGACGAGACGGAGTCCGCCGCGGGCGCGCGCCACTGCGCGCTGCGCATCGAAGGGCAACGCGTACGACTTGCGGGAAACCCAGCCGGCCGGCGCGAGCGCAGGCAGCACCCAGCGCGTCGCCAGGCCTGCCACGCCGACGCCCACTATGGTCAGTACGCCCAGTTGTGCGAGCCCCTGAAAGCTCGACAACGCCATGGCCGACGCGCCGAACACGGTCGTTAGAACGGCAAGCCTCAGCGTGGGCCCTATCCGTACTATCGTGTCCGCCAGCCGCTCTCCGCGTCCGGCCTGGATGAACGCGTAACTCGGGTAGTCCACCGCCTCTCCGATCAGCGTGGCGCCGAATCCGAGGGTGATGCCGTGCACCGGCCCGAACACCCAGCCGACGGCGGTGATGCCCACCAAGATGCCCGAGGCGACGGGGATCGCGGAGAGGACGACCGGCGTGGGCGAGCGATACGTCGCGAGCAACAGCGCCAGAACGAGCACGGACGCGAGGCCCGAAAACCACCGCGCCTCGGACTGGATGGTTGCCCGCGTGGCGGTGCCGAAAACGCCGGACCCCGACAGGAGGAGCCGCGCCCCCGTAAGCCCCAGCGCCGAGAATTCGAGCCGGATGGTCTGAATAGCCTGCGCCTGGCGGTCCAGGTCGAATCCCGGAGCCAGGGTTTCCGCGACGAGCAGCGCCCTCGATCCATCGCGCGAAAACCAGACTCCGTCCCGCATGCCGGGGCCGGCATCTGAGACGAGTAACTCGACGACCTGGCGCGCTTCGCCGGTGGGATCTTGCGGCAGGCTCTTGCGGACGAACGGTCCGGCGGGCGACGCCAGCAACGCAAGACTCTCCTTGAGAGCAGCCGACAGGCCCTCCGGGGTGTATCGATCGGCGCCGACAGCAGGGCTCAGGAGATAGCGGTACGCGACCAGGAGGTCCCGTTCTTTCCCGGCGTTCGCGAGATCGCCGTTGTTGACGACACCGAACAGCCCGCTCGCCCTGAGCCGCTTCGTCAGTGCCCGGCTCGCCTGCGCGAGCGCCGCCTGCTCCCCGCCCTCCAGCGCAATCAGCACCAGCCGCGTCGAGACGCCATCGCGCAACTGGTCGACGAGCAGGCGCTGCGAGGGATTCGTGGACGGGGGCAGAAATACCGTGAGATCGGCGCCGATCGTGAGATTGCGGGCAAGCCACGCCACACAGACCGCGACGAGCACGAGCCACACCGCCACCGCCGCGCGCGAAGGGAAACGCATGATCCGGGAGCTGGCTCAGCCTCCCTCGCCCCGTGTCAACGGGGAGAGGATCGGGGAAGCGTATGAATCGTGGACATCCATTGTGTACCGCGCTTCCGTTTCTGCCCCCTCACCCTAGCCCTCTCCCCCAATTGAGGGGAGAGGGAATTCCCTCAAATGGAAGATCCTATGGAGTCCTGTCTTCAGTGATCTCCATGATGGACCGGTCGCCACCGGTCTCCACGACCGTGATCCGTCCGATACGGCTGTCCGAACCGGATAGCACGACGGAGGTCACGTAGTCGCCGACCTGGCTGTCCAGCGGCGTCAGCGTGAGAGTCCACTCTCCCCGGCTGCCCTCGATCTGGAGCGCATAGTGACGCCGCAATGCGACGAGATCTCCCGCCCGGGTCGCGCGTATGCTCTCGACGAGAGCAGCCAGGCCGGGCGCGCTCCCGACCGAAATCGTCTTCCGGCGGTTTTGCGATCGGTTCTCCAGGGTAAGCTTCCCGCCCTCGACGGTGATACGTTCGTCATGGGGAGAAAGGACGTGTTTCTCGACGCGGTCCGGTCGGCGATAGGAAAGCGTGCCCTGCAGCACGAGAGGGGTCTTGAGCAGCGTGCTCTCCCTGGTTTCGACGAAGCGCGCCCGGGCGGACTCCACGCTTCCCAGCATCTGCATAAGCTCCGTCACCGTCAGCGGGGCGGCGGCGCTCGCGGGAATCGCAGCGAGCGCCAGCAGAAGCGCGATGCTAGCGCGGACCTTCACCCCAGAAATCATAGAAATTGAACCAGTTGTAGGGTGCCGTCCGGGCATGGTGCTCGAGCCGCCGCACGTAGCGTTCGACCCACCGCGCGGCCTTCGACCTCTCCCCGCAGGCGTCGACCGGATCGTCCGCCAACGCTTCGAGAAGTATCCGGTAGCGGTTGCCGCCCTGGTAGAGCCCGAAAAACAGAACGATCGGCGTCTCCAGGATCATGGCGAGGCGATACGGTCCCTCGGGAAAACGCGCAGGCACGCCCAGGAACGGACACAGCGTCGTCTTGCTGCTCCCGAAAGGGCGGTCGCCGAGTATGCCGACGATCTCCCCGCGCTCCAGGCATTCCCTGATGCGCAGCATCGTCTCGGGACGGCCCGGTGCTATCACGCTCGCGTTCAATTCGGGCGCCAGCTCGTTCAACACCTCGCTGCTTTTCTGCGTGGTCCCCGCGTACATCACGATGTTGATCGGATAGCGCTTGAGACGTCCCAGCGCCCGCAGCACTTCGAAGCTGCCCAGGTGAGAGCCCAGGAGTATGCAGCCGCGGCCCGTCGCCAGAATCGCGTCGAGTTGCGGCGCGCCATCGATGACGATATCGAGATTCTCGAAGCGCCCGCACAGCAGGTACATGCGGTCGTGCAGCGTGGCGGCGAACGCATGAAAATTACGCAGCACGTCGGCCGCGCCTGCTTCGCGCGGCAGCGCTCTGCTGAGAAATGTCCGGGAAGCACGCCGGGCGCGCGGAGCAAAGGCGAGGAAATACAGCGATATCGGGTAGAGGAGCCACCGCGTGGCGCCGCGCCCCCACTTGAGAGCGAGCCACGTAACGAAGCGCATTACGGACCTGCTGCCGCGCTCGGGCTCCGCCAGCCAGGCTGCGCTCGTGGCGCCTTGCGCTGCGTCGTTTTCGGTCACGGGCATGCGGCCTGCCGATTCCTGCGCAAGCTAGTAACAACAGACAGGATGAACAGGATTTACAAGATGGTTTAACTGCGCCTTTATCATCTTGTTAATCCTGTCCGTATGCCGTTCTTGAGAGGGCTCTAGCGTCCGGCCTGGAGCGTGCCTGATGCAATGAGCGTGCCCCCGCGCGCGACGCGAAAGCGGTACCGGTCGTCGCCGGTCTGCGTCAGTTCGATGGCGAACGATTCAGCCGGACGGAGCGGCGAGTGGAACTTCACCATCGGTACCGCCCTGACCGTGCCGCCGCACTCCCGCGTCAATGCCCGGCAAACGCGGCTCAGAAGGACCACGCCGGGAACGACGGGATTGCCCGGGAAATGGCCCGCAAGCGCCGGATGCAGAGCGCTGATTGCGCCGGAAACTTCGGACTCGCTCGTCACGCGCGCCGCCGTACCCGCGCGAGCGCCTCACGCGCGAGCGCGAGCAGTCCCTCGCGCGCGAGCTTGCCCGTCGCATTGCGGGGCAGCGCGTCGACGAGGATGAGCGGCCGCGGCAGGAATGCGGGATCGATGCGCTCGCGCAGCGCGCACAGGATCGCTTCCTGCTCGAGCCTGGGCGCCACCGCGAGCGCCGCCACCCGCTGCTCGTCGGCGCCGTCCCTTTCCGGCAGGAAAAAGACCCCGTCGCTCACCCCCGCTATGCGGAGCAGCTCGCAATTGAGCGCTTCGAGGGACGTACGCTTGCCGGCAATCTTGACCATGTCGCCAGGACGGCCGAGCAGGATGAATTCCTCTTCTCCCACGACCTCGACGCAATCGGGCAGCTTCAGCTCGCCATCGAGGTGCCCGCCGGCAATCCAGGTATCGTCCGCCTTCCGCCACACGCGTACGTCCGCGCAAGCGCGCCACCGCGTCTCCCGCGCCGGGCGGCGCAGCGCCACCGTGCCGGCTTCCGTGCAGCCGTAGATCTCGTGCACCGGGACGCCCCACCGTTCCTCCACCGCCCGCGCCAGCTCGCCCGGCAAAGGCATGGTGGCGGAGAGCACTCCAGCGAGCCGCGGAAAGGCCGCGCACTCTCCGATGGCAGCGCGCAACTGGAGCGGCGTCGTCGCAAGCCAGCGCGCCGCCGGCAGCTCGGCAAGCGCTGCCGCGACGTCCGCCGGCAGCAGCGGCCGCGCTGAATGCACCGCGACTCCGTTCTGCAAAGGCAGCATGACCGTCGTTTCGAGCCCGTACATGTGCTGGGGCGGCACCGTGCCGAGCATGGACACGCGCTGCCCTGCGAGAATATCCAGGCGGCGTGCGAGTCCGCGCGCCGCAGCGACGAGGGACCTCCAGCTCTTGGTATGTGGCTGAGGTCGGCCGGTGCTGCCGGAAGTGAACACGATCATGGCCAGGTGGTCGGCGGCCACGCACGGGATGTCGAAGCCGTTCCCGGGAGCAGGCGGCCAGGGCGGCACAATCATCGCCGGCAGACCCGCCGGCAACTCGTTGTGATCCGCGAGGCAGCACGTATCGGGATAGCTGGCACAGATCTCGCGTATGACACCCCCGGCCCGGCTCGGCGGCAGAAGATTCGTCTGTCCGGCGATGAGCGCGGCAGCGAAGCCCAGCATGAAGTTCAAGCGGTCCTCGCACAGATTCAGCACGTGGCGCTTGCGTGGGAGCTTGCCGGCAAGCTCCAGTGCCGCCGCGCAGAAGCGCGCCGCCGTGATGGGTTCGCCGCGTTGCCAGCCGACCGGGCTGTCGGCGTCATACCCATGCAACACGGGGAAAGACGAGGGCGCGCGGCTCATTGCGTCAGTGACTCCTCGGCACCTCGCCGGACGAGCGCGGCAACACCTTGTAATTGCGCAACCGGAGGACCATCTGCCAGGGCGAGGCGTGCGGGTGGTGGCGGTAACGCAGCCGCCGCCAGGTGTACTCCAGGATGAAAAACAGCACCACCAGCAGGTAGTTGAGCAGGTTGGAGAAGATAGACCACGTCGCAAGCGGCCCGGTCACCGCCAGCGTCGCAGAAACAATCGCCATCGCCACGAAGAAAATCGCCCACGCGCCGGTCAGATTGCGCGTATAGCGCGCGAGATCGGGCGCCAGCCGACCGCCGCGTTCGATGCGAGCAAAGCGGCTCACCAGCGGCTCGCTGCCCCGGCGCAGGGTGCGCGCGAAGAGGGTGCAAAGCGCGAGATTGATCACGATCGGCGGCGTATACAGCAGCAACCCGGGATAGCGGCCCGCCACCCACAGCGACAGTGCCAGCGTCGCGGCGGCGGCGAGCGCCGCGACGGCCGGCCTCAGCCACCCCGGGGCAAGCACGCAGGCAACCAGCGCGATGCCGACCGCGGCACAGCGCGGCTCGCCGAGGACTGCGGCCGCATGGTTGAGCAGCGGATAGGCGCAGCACACTACGATGGCGAGCGGGCGAACCCACCTCATGAGGAACCGCTACCGGGTGCGATGCTGCGCAATATGCGCGCTCAACGAGCGCAGGGAGGCAAAGATGCGCTGGTTGGCCGGGTCGTCGGAGCGCAATTGAAAGCCGTACTTCTTCGATACGGCCAGCGCAATCTCCAGCACGTCGATCGAGTCCAGCCCCAGGCCCTCGCCGAACAGGGAGATGGCGGGATCGAGCTCGACCGCGGATTTTTCCAGATTCACGGCCTCCGCGATGAGCGCGGCCACTTCCCGCTCGAGCGCCGTTTGCGGCGAGCCCGCGTGTTTCTCCGTTTCTCTGTGCCCGTCCATGGCGATCACGGATTCCGTTTTGCATCCCGCTACAGCAGGCTCAGCTGCGTTCGTATGCCCTTCTCCAGGTTCTGGACCCAACCGTTGTAGTTGCTGTGGATGTTGGTGCCGTCATGGCCCAGGTTGCTGCTGTCCTTGTACCGGATACTGAAGGACTTGGTATCGTAATTGACGTCGACCGCGGCCATGTGTGTACGCAGGTGCAGGGTGCCGAGGATGTGTCCTGGGTTCGTCTGCTGCATGTTCCAGCCCAGGGCCGCTCCGGCGCGCACGATCGCCTTGCCGACTTCGTCCATCGTCGGATTGGATTTGCTCGACGAGATCACCCCGTTGGAGACGTTGTATATGGGACGGGGACCGGTGCAGCCAGAGCCCACCAGAATGACCGCCGAAACAAGTACTGCCACCGCTCGCGTCGTGCTCATCTGAACCCCTCCCTTTCAGGTTACTCTGGATTATTGTTGTCTCGGGCACGTAGCCCCCGTTAATTATAGGACCATAGGTGCTTCGCTCGCCAGTTTCGGCGGTCGTGGCTATCCGGCGGGCCCCGGATCGCAATCGCATGCCATAAGGAACTTCATGGGCGGGCGGGTTCTCAAATCGGTATCGCAGCCGGGACACACGAATAGCCCTGCAACACCCCGGCTCACCTCATGGGCGAAGCGCGAAGACAGGAAGATGAAGTAATCCCGCCGGCACCGGCGCGGCACCGCTGTCGAGGTTGAGCTAGAATCGGTGGCCTATGGACTTTCTCGCGCGCGGCGTGCGGCGGTTCAAGCGCAAGGTCTTCCCGGGAAACCGCGCGATCTTCCGCAGGCTTGCGGCTACCCAGTCGCCGCGTGTGCTATTTAATACCTGCGCCGATTCCCGCATCCTGCAATTCGACGAGCGTACCGGCACTTTTCGTCCCTGGCCGTGACGGACGCCCGCGTGAATCTCGTCATCCGCGGCGCCGACGTGGAGACCACGGCGTTGAAGGAACTCGCGAAGCTGACCGGCGCGAGCGCGATCGAGCAGGTCGCTCCGAACGTGTTTCGCCTGAGGAACGCCGCACCCGCCGAGGGCGTCGAAGCCGTTTGCGCCAGGGAGAACCTCGCGTGGAGCTTCGAACACCCCGAATGAAAGGAACGACATGCCGTTGATTCGCCCCTTTGCCGGCCTGCGCCCGGCTCCCGGCCGCGCCGCCGAGGTCATCGCCCCGCCCTACGACGTGCTCTCCAGCGACGAAGCGCGCAAGCGGGCCGCGGGCAAGCCATGGAGCTTC
>DASRJL010000232.1:0-45416 GCA_035649495.1 Burkholderiales bacterium
CGGGGATGCGGCCCGGCCTCGGTCTCCGGAACGGTGGTGCGGGACGGGACGCGGAGCCGCTGCGTCGCATATGCTTCCACTTGCCGGGCCTGCTCGCTGCTCCCGCACCCTGCTGCGCACACCGAGTCGCAGCGGCACCCCGGTGGCGCGCTGCGGCTGACATGATGACTGTAATATTCGCAATATTGATTCAGAGGCCGCGCGTCCCAGATAACGCGCCTCAGATAACCCGTCCCAGATAAAGCGTCCCGGTCATGATTCGCAATGGTTGCTTTTCCCGCATGCCAGCGCTTTCTGCTGCAGCGCTCATTTGTTTCCTGCTTCTCGCTCCAGGCCAGGAGGCGTTCGCGCAGGCCGGCGCCAAGGCGACGGGCGCGTATCCGGTCAGGCCGGTGCGCCTCATCGTGCCGCTGTCGCCGGGCGGCGGCGTCGACATCCTCGCGCGCATTATCGGGCAGCACTACCAGGCGGTGTGGGGACAGCCTTTCATCGTAGACAACCGGCCGGGCGCGGGCGGCAACATCGGGTACGAAACCGTCGCGAAGGCGCAGCCCGATGGCTACACGCTGCTCGTGAGCGCCAGCGGCATCGTGACGAACGCGGCCGTGCGCGAGACGGGCTACGACCCGGTGCGCGATTTTCGTGCGATCAGCAAGCTCACGGCCAACCCGTACGTGCTGGTGGCAACGCCGTCGCTGCCCATCACATCGGTGCGCGATCTGCTTGCGCTCGCCAAGGCCAGGCCGGGGCAGGTGACCTATGGCTCGTCGGGTAATGGTGGCGTCCTGCACCTTGCCTCGGAGCTGTTCTGCTCCCTCGCCGGCGTGCAGATGACGCATGTCCCCTACAAAGGAGTGGCCGAAGCGTACCCCGGGGTCGCGTCCGGGACGGTGAACTGGGTGTTCGGCAGCCCGATTTCCGCGCTGCCGCTTCTGCGGGCCGGCCGGTTGAAGGGCATCGCGATCAGCGGGCCGGTACGTATCAAGGTGCTGCCCGAGCTGCCGACGGTCGCGGAGAGCGGCGTGCCCGGCTACGACGTGACTACATGGTTCGGGCTCTTCGCGCCCACCCGTGTGCCGGCAGACATCGTCGCGAGGCTCCAAGCCGAGGCGAGGAAGGTGGTGTTGAGTGCAGAGGTCTCACGCCGCCTCGAGGCCGAAGGAGCGGACCCGGTTGCCAATACCCCGCAGGAATTCGCCGTGGAAGTGGCGCGCGAGTACGAGAAATGGCGCGGGTTGGTGAAGAAGGCGGGAATCAAGCTCTGACTGCGGTTCAGATGAACCGGTCCAGAGGAAGCGGTTCAGGTGAAGCGGTTCAGGTAAGGCGGCTGCCGCATCCGGACTGCAGTATTCGCACCGCCGTATCTGCACCGAAGTACCTGCACCGAAGTATCTGCACCGCATTTCAGAACGTGTGTGGCAGAATCGCTCATGTCCCGTCATTGGACCGTCGCTGGAACGCTGTGCTTCATGCTTCTCCTGCCGGCGCTGCCGGCGCTGGCGCAGACCGGCGCAAAGGCGAGCGGCCCGTACCCCGGCAGGCCGGTGCGCGTCATCGTGCCATTGACGGCGGGCGGCGCCGTCGACCTGCTCGCGCGTATCGTTGCCCAGCACTACAACGCCCAGTGGGGTCAGCCGTTCATCGTGGACAACCGGCCGGGCGCGGGCGGCAATATCGGCTACGAAACCGTCGCCCGCGCGCAGCCCGACGGCTACACGTTGCTGGTAAGCGCCAACGGCATACTGACGAATGCCGCGGTGCGCGAGACGGGTTACGATCCGGTGCGCGATTTTCGCGCGATCAGCAAGCTTACGGCCAATCCGTACATCCTCGTGACGACGCCGACTTTTCCCGTGACTTCGGTGCGGGACCTGATCGCGCTCGCCAAAGCCAAACCCGCACAAGTGACCTACGGCTCATCGGGCATCGGCAGCAACCCCCACCTGAGCGCGGAATTGTTCTGCTTTCTCGCCGGCGTGCAGATGACGCACGTACCCTACAAGGGACTGTCGGAAGCCTATCCGGCGGTCGTCTCCGGGACGGTGAACTGGGTCTTCGGGACCCCGATCTCCGCGATGCCGCTCATACGGGCGGGCCGGTTCAAGGGCATCGCGGTCACCGGGACGGCTCGCAGCAGGACGCTGCCAGAGCTGCCGACGATCGCGGAGAGCGGCGTGCCTGGCTACGACGTCACGACGTGGTTCGGGCTCTTTGCGCCTGCCCGCGTGCCGGCGGATATCGTCGACAAGCTCCAGGCCGAGGCGAGGAAGGCGATATCGAGTCCGGAGTTCATGCGCCGGCTGGAGGCCGACGGCGTTGACGCCGTTGCCAACACGCCGCAGGAATTCGCGGTGGAGGTGGCGCGGGAGTACGAGAGCTGGCGCGGGCTGGTGAAGAAGGCGGGGCTAAAGCTCTAACTGCGACGCGGATGAAGCGGCTCAGGTAAAGCGGCTCAGACGAAGCGGCTCAAGTAAAGCGCTGCAGACTAGCTGTTCGACTGCGCACTATCTGGGCCGGTGTATTTAGGCCGTCGTATCTGGGCCGGTGTATCTGCGCCGCCCTCACTCCCAGGGTGCAACAATCGGCTCGCCTTTGATCGTCGTGCGGCGCATCACCCGCCGCTGGGTGACGTCAATTTCGGTCCGGTAGTGCATGCAGCAGCGGTTGTCCCACAGCACGATGTCGCCCACTTTCCACTTGTGGGTCCAGGCGTAGCGGGCCTGCGAGGCGTGCGCCCACAGCCGGTCGAGGAGCCGTTCGCTCTCGTCGTTCGGGATGCCGACGATGTAGTTCGACGGCCACGTTCTCCGCCGCCCCAGGTACAGCGCGCGCCTGCCGGTGACCGGGTGCACGCGGACGAGCGCGTGCGTCGGCCCCTCCACTTCTTCCGGCTTCGTCGGCAGCTTCACCCCCGGGCGCAGCACGCCCGCGCTGTTGCGGCTCGAGTCGTGCACCTGGTACTTGCCTTCGATCGCGCGCTTGAGATCTTCCGGCAGCTCGTCGTATGCCCGGTACTGGTTGCTGAACGAAGTATCACCGCCGCCACCTTCCGCGGGAATCTCCAGCGAGTAGAGCATGCTGCCCGCGGGCGGCACTTTCACGTAGGAGTTGTCGGTGTGCCAGACGACCTCGTAGCTGCCGAGCCCGCCGTTGTCCATGACCGGCTTGCCGCTCGCGTCGAGGTTGGAGATGATCGTGATGCTCGCGTGCTTCGACACCAGGTAGCTGTCGTCCACTTTCTGCCCGACCTCGAGGTGGTACTTGCGCGAGGCCGCGTCGTGCGGCGGTCCGAACACGCCCGAAGCCGCGAGCAGGTGATCGTCGTCGAGGGTCTGACCGCGGAAGAGCAGAACCATGTGGTCGGCCCATGCCTTGCGCAGCGCGTCCTTCACGTCCTCCGGCACGGGGAGGGAGAAATCCACGCCCTGGATTTCCGCGGCGAGCGGGCCGCCGCTCGGTACCGCACGAAACGAGGCGAGCGTGTTAACCGGACCCGGAGCCGATGGGCGGGCGGATGGGAGGCGCGTCGAAGTCTGTTCCATGGGGGCACCGGGAGCTGAAGGATGATTCCGGCGATGATAAGCGGGCGCGTCGAGGGGTGGAAGAGGGGCCCCATCATAGTTTGATGGGGATCTGACCCCCGGCGACCCGCGGGGCGGCCGAAGCGATGATTTTTGGGATTCAGTTCTCGATGATGAGGCCGCCCGCCGGGTGCGCGCCACCCTCCGGGCGCTTCTACTTCTTCTTCGCGTCCGCTTTCGGCGTCCCGCCTTCCGTCTTCGTCGGCGGCGTGGGCCACTGGATAAACGGCATCGGGGGCTTCCTGTCGGGCGGGAGGTACGCCGCAGTAGCGTCACCAACCGGCCCGAGTTGCCTCACGTATTGATAGAACGCTCGAAGATCCGGGTCGGTCCATTGGTTCAGGTTGAACCACGGCATCGGCGGCCGGGTCTTGAGCGCCTTCGCATAGCTGACCCACTGGTCCTCGGTCATCTTCGAAAGGCTCAAGCGGAGGTTGGGCGCGTACGTAGTACCCCACGGCCCGGCGAATCCAAGCGTGCTGTCACCGAGCAGCCAGTCCTTTTCCGGTACTCTGCCCTCGCTGGGCGCAAATCCGGCAGTGTGACAATCGTTGCAACTGCCCACGACGAGCATGTAGCGCCCGCGGCTGATTTGCTCCTTGCTGGCCTTGGACGCGCCGCTTCCCGGTTTCGCAGACTTGTCTTCGGCCGCCTGAACGGACGGATGCGCGATTGCAAACGCCAATGTCACCGCAATACCTGCGAGTACGCGATGCTTCTTCACGATAATTTCCTCATCGTCCTGGATAAGAAACGTGGGCCTGCGCGCGCATCTACTGCGGCGCCGGTTCAGGCTTGCCCGGCGGTGGGGGCGGCGGACCGCCGGAGGGCGCACCGATGTACTGTCCCGGCACGGGCACACGGTGCCCCTTCGCATACATGCATTGTATGTACGCAAAGTCGTAGCGGCGCTGCTGCTCGGTCCAGGATCCGGTCGCTTCGGGCCGCGGACGCGCGCTCTGCCGGCATTCGATGTCGTCGGTGTTGAACTGCTGCAGGCCCTTGCCAGTACCCGGAAGCGCGAGGACGCTCGGTTCGGTCGGAGCCGTCGCGCATGCGCCGATGAGGAGCGGTAGCGTCAGTAGCGCGAGCCGCACTGCGGGCTAACCACCCGGCGGTGTGGGCGCAACCCTCTGCCAGCCGCCGGCGCATTCCCTGACGTACGGATAGTAGGCGTGCGACTGGGCGCAGTAGTGCCACCATTGCCCCTGCGGCTGCGCGGGCGCAGGCTGCGCGCCCTGCTCGACGTAAGTCGTCGGCACGGCGGGGTAGCCGTATGCCGGGTAGTAGGGGTCGTAGTAGGGGTAGGCCGGGGGATAGTAGTAGGGAGCAGGGTAGCCCCAATAGCCCGGAAAGCCGAAACCGAAGCCTATCCCGACGCTGGTGCGACCGCCATGCGCCATCGCCGTCTCGCTCGCCATCAGCGCAGTCAGCACGAGCACCGCTGCCAATACTGTTCTGGTCATGACTTTCATGGGTTGTCTCCAGTCATGGTGATGCATGTCATTTGATCGGCGCCGAGGGTACACGTTCCCAGCCTTCCGGGCAGACACCGACATCGGGAAAATAGCCCTGCGCCTCCGCGCAGTATAGCCAGTGATCGGCCGGCTGTGCTTCCTGCTCGATCCTCTCGACGTACTGGACGGGCACGGGCGCCATTGCAACCACGGGATACGGCGCGTAGCTCAACCACGGCCAGACACCGGGCTCCCAGGCATCGCGGGCGCGGTTAGAGTGCCTGCCTGAATGCCGGTGGCCCGCATGGTCCTTGCCGGATCTGCCACTCGCCCTCGACTCGCCCTTCCCGGAGTCCCCTTTGCCATAGGCGGGCGCCATGCCAATCGCCATGGTGCCCGCGAGGACCACCGCGAGCGTTATCCGTACCGGTTTTTCCCAGCCTGCCATCCCATGCCAGTCCTCCAAGTGTAGCGGAGGATGGCCTCTCACGAACGTAATCTGCGTAATCCTGCGCGCCCGTAACGCGGACAGTCAACACTACGACTGGAACAGTCCGATTTCAAGGTATTTTCTTGCGCTTGCGAGTCGACGCGCCTAGACTGTTCCGGCCAAGACACAGGGAGGTGCCTATGAGCCCCGTTCGTGCCAGCTGCATTCTTTCCATGTCAGTGCTGCTCATGCTGGCGCCGTTCGCCGCGTCGGCACAAACCGTCCGCATTTACGTTACGAACTCCGCCGGCGACAGCGTGCACGTGATCGATCCCGCCACGCGCAAGGTGGTGCAGGTGATCAAGGGCGTGGAGAGCGCACATGGGGTGACGTTCTCGCCCGACGGCGCCCGCGTCTATATCAGCAACGAGCACGATTCGACGCTCGATGTTCTGGATGGCAGGAGCGGCGCGGTCATCAAGCAGATTCCCCTCAGCAGCCGCCCGAACAACATCGCCATCACCAGGGACGGCAAGCGCATCGTGGTCGCCATCGCGCGCGAGCCGGCGGCGCTCGACATCATCGATACCGTTTCGATGACCCGGACCAAGAGCATTCCGATGAATGGCCGCCTGCACAATACCTACATCACGCCTGACGACAAGTACGCGATCTCGGGCTCCGTGCGGTCGGAATTTCTCAACGTCGTCGATCTCGCGAGCGAGCGGGTGGCGTGGGAGATCAAGATGAAAGGCGGCGTGCGGCCGATGACGATCGAGACCAATCCCGACGGTTCGACGAGGCGTATATTCGTGCAGCACTCGGATCTGAACGGCTTCTCGGTGGTCGACTTTGCCGAGCGCAAAGAGATTGCGAGGATCACGCTGCCAGACGAGCCGAACGGCTTCGCTCCCCAGCACCGCTTGGCTTCGCCTTCGCACGGTATCGGCGTCGCGCCCAACGGCAAGACGCTGTGGGTGACGAGCATACCGGCGAACGCCGTATTCGTGTACGCGCTGCCCGATATCGAGCTTCTGGGCCACGTGCCCCTGCCTGCCAAGAATATTGCGGGGCGCGACAAGCCGGTTCCCGCCGTGCCGAACTGGGTAACCTTCACCCCCGACAGCAAGCAGATCTACATATCCAACGCCGCGGCGATGTCGGTCACCGCCATCGACGTGGATGCGAGGAAGGTCCTGGCTGTCATTCCCGTGGGCGAGGTGCCCAAGCGCATCAATACGCTGGTCATGCGCTGAGACTCGATCCGGGACAGCGTCTGGAGCAGAGAAAAAGGCGTCCCCGGTGGGACGCCTTTTTTACGTACGACTGCTGCCAGTGCGGGAGCGTCGCTGTTATTTGCCGCCGGCACCCGGCTTGAGTCTTGCCCCGTTGACCCACGCCGCCATGGTCTGCCATTCCGGGTCGTTCTTGGAATTGAACTGCCGTCCTCCCGAGTGATAGATGCTTCCGCCCGCCTCGGGCGCCAGCGGGTACATCAGCAGGTGGCTCTTGTCGGGATTGCCGGGCGTCACGAGGGCGGAAGCCACGGCGAAATTCTTGCGCGATTCCTCGTCGGACCAGGCCTTGCTTTTCCCGGCCAGATGCTGGAGCCGGAACGCGTTGTTGGCATCGGAATGGCAGACGAAGCAGCGCGCATGGCCGTCACGCTTGGTCAGGAAAATAGGCTCGATACGGGTCTTGTAATACTCGTAGTCGAGAGATACCTGTGCGGGTGAATGAACCGGATAGAGAACGAAGGTGAGAGCGGTAACGGTCGTCAACGAAGAGAGCGTGGTACGCATGGCTGACTCCTCCTGGTCTGGTCGAGCTTCCCCTCGTGCCGTTCTTGTAGTTGGCTGTTACGGCCCCATCCTAGCACCGCGCCGCGGAGACCTTCAACGGGGAGCGTTCCTTCTCCATGGTGTTCCCGGTCGCCCACGGCCTCGGATGGCCATTGCGGGGGATGTTCAGTGCTAAAGTGACGCGTTTTCAACCGAGGAGAAATACCATGGCCAAGGCCTACTGGATTGCGTGTTACCACTCGATCAAGAACCCCGACGCGCTTGCGGCGTACGCCAAGCTGGCCGGACCTGCGGTACAGGCCGCGGGAGGAAAATTTCTCGCGCGCAACACCGCTGCAAAGGCCTACGAGGCCGGACTGATGCAGCGGGTGGTCGTGATCGAGTTCGAGAGCGTGGAGAAGGCGGTCGCGGCGCACGACAGCGCGGGCTACCAGGAAGCGTTGAAGGCGCTGGGCAAGGACGCCGTCGTGCGGGACTTGAGGATAGTCGAGGGGGTCTGAGGATTCGAATGAAATGAAGAAAACCATAGACGAGACCGCCGCGCGGGCGGCTTTCGAGAATGCACTGGCGACCTACGATCAGGATTTCGGGACGTTCTTCCTGGCGCGGCTCCTTGGCATGGAGTTTGAGTACCTGGAAGACGCGTGCCGAATCTCGTTCGACGTACAGGAATTCATGTCCAACCCGCGCGGCGGGCTGCACGGCGGCGTCATTGCCTTCGTCCTGGATATTTCCATGGGGCACCTGATTCAGAGAAAAATCGGCGCCGCCACGACGGTCGAGATGAAAGTCCAGTATCTCAAAGCCGTGAGTTCCGGCCGGGCGACGGCTACCGGGCGCTTTCTCCGGCAAGGACGAACGCTGTGCTATCTTCGCTCGGAACTGGTGGACGAAAAGGGCGAGATGATCGCGTATGCGACAGGGACGTGGATGGTCCTGAAGAAGGACTAGAACCGGCTCAGATGAAGCGGCCCAGATAAAGCGGTGCAGATAAAGCGGTGCAGATAAGGCGGTGCAGTCGCCTAAACCGCTGTATCCGAACCGCTGTATCCGAACCGCCTTTCAGGTCGCGGCCTGCTCCAATCCCACCTCCCTGAACACACCAGCCGCCGCCGGAGAGAGCAAAAAGCGGATGAGCTCCTCCGCCGCGTCGGGCTGGCTGGAAGAGCTGAATATCCCGGCCGCCGTTTCGATTACCTGCTGAATCTCGTCGGGCAGCGGCCCCACGATGTCTATTCCCGGAACCGCCTTGAGCTCGACGATCTGCTGCACGGCGACCTCCGCCTCGCCCGAGGCGACGACACCGCCGATGTATCCGCCCGGACGCGTGATCGTTTTGGGCTTCACCTGTGCCGCTATGCCGAGCCGCTCGAGCAGGACGGGAACGTACATCCCGCTTGCTCCGTGGACGGTGTGCGCGACGGACTTTGCGTCGAGCAGGGCGCGCTTGAAGGCATCCACCGTCGAGATATCCGGCCGCGCCGCACCGGACCGCACGGCCAGGCCGACGCGGGAGCGTGCAAAAGGACGCCTGCTGCCGGGGCGGACCGTTCCGAGCTTCTCCAGGTCCGCGAGCGCTGCCGTGCCGAGTATCACGATGTCGCCCGTTTCACCTCCCACGATCCTTGCGAGCATGGACTTGGCGGAATCGAACTCGACCGAGTAGCGCCGTCCGCCCGCGCGCTCAAAGGCGGACGCCAGGCCGTCGAGGACGGTGCGCGAGCTGTTGGAGGTGAGAATCTTCAGGTCATCCTTCATCCCGCGGCCTCTGCAGCGACATCACAATAGCTCCGCCCCTCGAAGCGCTATCCCTCATCCCGCCTCCCACGGCGCCGTAAGGTCGCCGCAGCAAGCCACACGAGTCCCGTCAGCACGAGCGCAGCCATCAGCCAGCGCAGGATGCCGGCCAGCGCGGCGGCGTCGAGCGGCGGCAAGGAGAATTTTTTCAGCACGTCGTAGCGCTCGGTTGTCCAGTGCCAGGCGGTGTGCGCGACGAACGCCGAAAGAATGATCGTGCCGACGCGCTCGGACACCACGCGGCGAAGCAGAAAATCCAGCAGCGGGACGAGCAGGATCAGCACGAGAAGCTGCCCCAACTCGACGCCGAGGTTGAAAGCGAGGAGCGAGGTCACGAGGTGCGACCCCGCGAACTGCAGCGTCTCCTTGAGCGCAAAGGAGAAGGCGAACCCGTGGACCAGCCCGAACGCGAAAGCGATGATCCAGCGCCGCTGCAGGTTGCTGCCCAGCACGTTTTCCAGTGCCATGTAGAGGATGGAAATCGCGATCAGCATCTCGATGAGCGGCGGAAACCACAGCGCGGAGGGCGCGAAGCCGAAGGCGGCCGAAATCAGCGTGATCGAGTGCGCCACCGTGAAAGCCGTGACGATGACCGCCAGCGGGGCGAGGCGCCGGAAAGGGATCACGAGACACAGGATGAAGAGCAGGTGGTCGATGCCATCCAGGATGTGCCGGAATCCGGACTCGACGAAGCGCAGGGCGGCCTGGTGCCAGCGCGGGTCGAGCCGCACCAGCCCGGGGTCGCCGTGGTACTCGTAGGCCCGGATCTCTCCATCCGGCGGCAGATACCGCAGCGTGGTCGTTACCTTGAGCCCCATCCGCGCCAACCGCGGATGGATGGAGAACCTGGAGCGTTCCGACTGGATGGGAAACTCGAACAACACGTCCAGCAACTGCTGGTTCCAGAAGAGATCCATACCCTCCGGCAGCCGCGGCCCCTTGAGGTGCGCCAGAGCTTCCTCGTACGAACCGAAGGACTTGTCGGAGGGCAGCGTGATCCGGGCGGCGGCGAGCTTTGGATAGTCGAGGCGGGCTTCGCCTTCGTAGATTTCGACGTTGTCGGCGATCCAGAGCGTCGCCGCGTTGCGCAACGCGGCGTCGGCGCGCGCGAGATCGAGGTAGCCCGGTCCGCGTTGCGGCACGTCGACCTCGCGCATGGCCGACAGTGGCACACGCACGAGAAGCTGCAGCCGGTCGCCGGACGGCTTCACGAACATCTGGACCTTGACGTCGTTCGGCACGTCGTGAGCCCGTACGGCGCACGGCAGCACGCAGGCGAGCAACGCCATGACAAGCGAAAATCGCGACGCGTATAATCTTCGAACGACCCGAATGCTGCGTCCATTCGGTGGACGGGGCTGCCGGGAAAGGGGAGAGAACATGAGCATGAAGCGCACGCGCCGATTCTATCTCGTCACGGTTTTTTTCACGCTCCTCGCCGCGCTCGGCATAGGCCAGGCCGTGCTGGACAACCATGCGGACGCGCAGGGACGCACGGTCCAGGCGCCGATGTTCGAGGTCGATCCTCTCTGGCCCAAGCCGCTGCCGAACCACTGGCTGCTGGGATGGACCATCGGTCTCTGGGTCGACGAGCAGGATCACATCTGGGTGATCCACCGCGGCGCAGGCGGGCTGCACAACAACGAGCGGGGTCTCGAGTTGAATCCCCCGATTTCCGAGTGCTGCCGCACCGCGCCTCCAATATTGGTATTCGATCAGGCGGGGAATCTCATCCGCTCCTGGGGTGGCCCGGGGCAGGGCTACGAGTGGCCGGAGTCGAATCACGGTATCCACGTCGATTACAAGGGTAACGTGTGGATCGGCGGCAACGGCAAGGCGGACGCGCATGTCCTCAAGTTCACCAAGGAGGGGAAGTTCCTGATGCAGGTCGGCCGCTCCGGCAAGAACGCCGGCAGCAACGACCTGGAGAACTTCTGGCGCGTGGCCAAGATCTGGGTCGATCCGAAGACAAACGAGGCCTACATTGCCGACGGCTATGGCAACAAGCGCGTTGCCGTGATCGACGCCGACACGGGCAAGATGAAGCGCTACTGGGGCGCCTACGGCAACAAGCCGGACGACGCCGACCCGGGCAAGTACGACCCGAAGGCGCCGCCGCCGCAGCAGTTCCGCAACCCGGTGCATTGCGTGGAGCGCTCGAACGACGGGCTCGTCTACGTGTGCGACCGCCAGGCGAACCGCGTGCAGGTGTTCACCCCCGAAGGCAAGTTCGTGAAAGAGGCGCACTACGCGCGGGAAACGCTCGGCTCGGGCTCGACGTGGGACATCGCGTTTTCCAGGGACCCGCAGCAGCGGTTCATGTTCCTCGCCGACGGCCAGAACGAGAAGGTCCGGATCATCCTGCGCGAGACCCTCGAGGAAATCAGCAATTTCGGCGACGGCGGCCGCCAGCCCGGCCAGTTCTACGGCGTGCACGGCGTCGCGGTCGATTCCAAGGGCAACCTCTACACCACCGAGACCTACGAAGGAAAGCGGGTGCAGAAGTTCGTCTACAAAGGCATCGGCCCGGTACGCGCCGGCGAGCAGGGCGTGTTGTGGCCGAAGAGGTAGGTCCGAAGCTCGATGAAGCGGCTCAGATGAAGCGGTGCAGATAAAGCGGTGCAGATGAAGCGGTGCAGATGAAGCGGTGCAGATGAAGCGGTGCAGATAAAGCGGTGCAGATAAAGCGGTGCAGATAAAGCGGCGCTAGTGACTGCCCTTATCTAAACCGCCGTATCCGGACCGTCGTACCCCGAACGCTGCATCCGCGCCGCCGTACCTGCACCGCCGTACCCGGACCGCCGTACCTGGACCGCCGTATCTGGGCCGCCATTTATTTCAATCGAGCTTCACGCCAAGCTTCCTGCCGATGCCGCCCCACTTGTCGGCCTCGATTTTCAGGACCTTGGCGAATTCTTCGGGCGTGTTGACGACGACGTCGTTCAGCTGTGCGACGAGCGCCTGTCGCACTTCGGGAATCTGCGCGACCGCGACGAACTCCTTGTACAGCCGCTGCGTTACCGCCCGCGGCGTCCTGGCCGGCGCGACGTAGGCGTACCAGTTCGACGCCTCGAAGCCGGGCACGCCCGATTCGGCGATCGTGGGCACCTCGGGAATGCCCTCTCTGCGCTTCGCTCCGGCGTGCGCAACCAACCGCAGGCGCCCGGCCTTCCAGTGCCCCATGGTGGAGAACATGTTGGAGAAGACGAGTTGCACCTCGTTGCCGAGGAGGGCGGTATTCGCGAGCGCGATGCCCTTGTACGGCACGTGCGTCATGCTGATCCCGGTCAGCGAGCCGAACAGCTCGGTCGTAAGGTGCGGGGAACTCGCCGCTCCCGATGTACCGTAGTTCACTTTGCCGGGGTTCGCCCTGCCGTAGGCGATGAACTCTTTCACCGACTTTGCCGGGAAGGAGGGATGCAGCAGCATCCCGAACGGCGTGGAGATCACCAGGGTTACCGGCGCGAAATCCTTGAAAACGTCATACGGGAGGCTGGTCCGCAGCATGCCGCCGATCACGAACGTCGGGGTGATGGCGAGCAGCGTATGGCCGTCGGGCGCGGCCCTGGCGACGATATCGGCGCCCAGGATGCCGCCGGACGCGGGCCGGTTGTCCACCACTATCGGCTGCTTGAGCCGCTCCGAGAGGTGCGGGCCGAGCTGGCGTGACAGGACGTCGCTGCCGCCGCCCGGCGCGAAGGGTACGATCACGCGGACCGGGCGGTTGGGATAGCTCTCCTGTCCGCAAGCGAGAGACGCCCACAGGCATGATGCGAGCGCAATGAACGCGGAAATATTCCTTACCCGGGCACTCATGGCTGCCTCCTCTTCAATGCGGCTGCAGCCACGCATGTTGAACGAAGGCGCGGAGTTCCGCCAGCGCAGAACTAATCCTGCCGCGCCGTGCTCATATTGGAATGGCCCATAACGATACGAGTCCCGTCATCCGCTGCTCGGTGTGGATACGTCCCGAGGGGGAAGCGCTGCAGGCGCTTGTCAGGACGATGCGGCTCATGCACCAGCGCGGCGGGGGGCCGAGGTTCGAGCCGCACCTGACCTTGCTTTCCGGAAGCGAAACCACGGCTGCGGATGCGGAACTGAAGCTCAAGCACTTGGCGGCGCGCGTCAAGCCCTTTGCCATAGAGCTCCAGGAAATCCGGTGGCGCGACGACTACTTTCGCAGCCTGTACGCAGTTGCGGAGCTGAGCGACGAGCTAATCGCCGCGCGCGAGGCGGCCTACGACGCGTTCGAAATGAATCCATCGCCTCCCTACGAGCCGCATGTCAGCCTGCTTTACGGCAACCAGGATGAAGCGCTCAAGCAGGAGCTGGCCGCGGCTGCGGGCGGACGGCTCGACCTGATGTTTACGGTTGCCGCGGTGCATCTCGTGAATGCGTCCCCCAGCGTGCCGGTTACCGGGTGGAGAACGCTGGCCGAGCGGTCGTTCGGATAGAGCCTTCCAGACCATCCTGCAGGAGCTCACGCCGCCGGTCGCAGCACGACCTTCGTCCAGCCATCCTCCCGCGCGTCGAAGTGCCTGTAGGCGTGCGGCGCGTCTTCGAGCGGCAGCCGGTGGGAGATGATGAATGAGGGCTTCGCCCGGTCCCTCCTGATCAGCTCGCACAGCCAGCGGTTGTAGACCTTCACGTTGGTCTGCCCGGACCCCATGCGGAGCCCTTTCTCGAAGAAGAGCCCGATGTCGAAATCGACGTGACCGTGCTTCGCCAGCTTGTTGCTGCTGTGCGGGTCTTCGGACATGAAAACGCCTACCACGCCGATCGCGCCGGTCGGCCGCACAGCGCCCACCAGCGCGTTCAAGGTCGCGCTGGGATGCTCGCGGCCGCGCGGATCGTGCGCGTGGTAGCCCACGCACTCGCAGCCCTTGTCCACGCCGCGCCCCCTGGTGAGCGCCATGATCTGCTCGACGGGCGGCGCTTTCGAATCGTCTATCGGTATGGCGCCCAGTCCTTCGGCGAGCGCGAGGCGATCCGCGTGCCGGTCGACCAGCATGACCTGGCTCGCGCCTCGTATCAGCGCCGAGTACGCCGCCATCAGCCCGACCGGCCCGGCGCCGAACACGGCAACCGACTCGCCGGGGCGCACGTCGGCCAGCTCCGTGGCGTGGTAACCGGTCGGAAAGATGTCCGCGAGCATCACGTAATCGTCGATCTTCTCCAGCGCGTCCTCCGGGAGCTTCAGGCAGTTGAAGTCCGCGAACGGCACGCGCAGGTACTCGGCCTGCCCGCCGTCGTACGGGCCCATGCCGGCATAGCCGTAGGCGCCGCCCGCGTAGCCCGGGTTGACCGTGACGCAGAACCCGGTGTAGCCGCGCTCGCAGTTGCTGCAGAAACCGCAGCTGATGTTGAACGGCATGCACACGATGTCGCCGGGCTCGAGCCGGGTCACCGCGGCTCCGATTTCCACGATCTCGCCGAGAGGCTCGTGCCCGAGCACCTTGCCCGGCTCGACATCGGTGCGGCCTTCGTACATGTGCAGGTCGGAGCCGCAGATATTCGTGGCCATGATGCGCACCAGAGCGTCCGTGGGACGCTCGATCCGCGGATCGGGTATGTTCGCGACGGCGATGTCGCGGGGCCCGTTGTAGACGACCGCCTTCATCCTGCCCTCCATGATGGCTGGGATCCCGGATATTAGATGCGAGCGTGGCGGAAAGTTTCCTTACTCCGGGCTCATTCCGGACAGATCCAGCGCACCTGCTGTCCCCCTTCGCCGTTCAAGGACAGCGCCGGCCACAGCCACTGGAGTATCGAGCGCGCGGTCGCTTCGAACCCGAACGGGGCATTCGCAACCAGCATGCCGCAGCCGCGCAGCTGTCCGCTTCCGCCGGCGTCCCGCACCGACAGCTCGAGCTGGAGGATCCTGCGTATGCGGGTTGCGACGATGCTCCGCTCGAACGCCTGCATGGCCGGCGGCTCCATCAGTGGGTACCACAGCGCGTGGATGCCGGTGGCGAATCTGCGGTGGGCCTCCACGAAGCCCCGCTTCAGGCGATCGAATTCGCGGGCGCGGTCGAACGACGAATCCACGAAGACGATGCCGCGCCGCTCCCGGGGCGGAAGAAAGGCCTTGAGCGCGTCGTAGCCGTCCGCTAGCCGGACCTGCACGTGCTTGTCGCCCGAGAAAAGCTCCGCGAGCGCGGCGCAGTCCGTCTTGTTGAGTTCCGTCAGCGCCATCCGGTCGTGGGCGCGCAAGAGTCCGCGCGCAATGACGGGCGAACCGGGGTAGCGGCGCAACCTGCCGTCGGGGTTCTCCGCGCGCACGGCGTCGAGGTAGGGCGCAAGCGCCGCCGGCGCATCGGTGCGCGTCCAGACGCGCGCGATGCCGCCGTGGTATTCCCGGTTTTTCTGCGCCCAGGGATGGCCGAGGTCGTAGCGTCCGGTTCCCGCGTGCGTGTCGAGGTAGAGAAACGGCTTCACCTTGCTCCTCAACGCGATCACGAGCTGCGCCAGCAGCGCGTGCTTGAACACGTCGGTAAAGCCGCCGGCGTGGAAGAGATGGCGGTAGGCGAGCATCAGGATTCAGGTTTCGAGATTCAGGATTCGGGGATTCGGAAGCCGGGACTCAGATTCCCGCATCCGGGTCGGGATTGGCCCGGCCAGACTATAGCGCGTCGCGGGCCTGCAGTCGGTAGCGGGCACCGGTTTCAGAATCCCGGCCGCCCCCCTTTCTTACGTACGGTCAATGAATATTGACCGACGCAGGGCATATCGCCTACATCCATGAATCGCCGTAACTTTTATCCTGCTTGCCGTACGGAAGCTGCCTTGCTTTCAACGCGGGGCAAATCCGAAATTTTTCAATGGAGGCATGTCATGGCTACGAATTTCAGGAATCGCATTGCGATGGTGGGGATTGCCCTGATGCTGGGCGGAACGCTGGGTGGTTGCGCGAGTGACAGGCCGGCAGGCGCAGTGATGGACGACACCGCGATCACCACGAAGGTCAAGTCGGCGTTCGCGGCGGATCCGGAGGTGAGCGCGCTGCGCGTTTCCGTCAAGACCGTGAACGGCCGGGTCAACCTGACCGGCCAGGTCAAGAGCCAACACGAGAAGCGGGCGGCCGAGCAGGTCGCGCGCAACGTGTCCGGCGTGACGTCGGTCAACAACGAGCTGACCGTCTCCAACTGATCACGGCTCTCGAGGTAGAAAAGGGCGGCGCGAGCCGCCCTTTTTGTTTGTGCATTTCCGTCCCCGATCCGGCGCGTGCACTGATTCTGCAAATAGGATAAATTTCAAAGCATGGCCGATAACCGCGAAATTCATCCGCTCGCAAGCGTGTCGGGAGCGTTCGCACTGGCCGTATGGTCAGTCTACTTCTTGTACGTCGCGTTCAACTACGACGCTGCCCTAGCCTCGGCGGTCATCGGCGCTGTGTTCGGGCTCGTGGCCTGCCTGGCCATGATCCTGAAGTTCAGGTATTGGCGATTCGCCGTCCTGCTGGCCTCGGCAGTTTACCTGCTCCTCTATGTGATTCGAATCGTCCGGATGACCACGATGACGGCGGACGTCCCGTTTCTGCCCGCGCTTTCCCTCTATTACAACATGTCGTGGGCCGTGACTACGGGCGTGTCCCAGGAGAAAGGCATGGTGGCCGGATTGACGCATGCGTATTTCGAATTCGTCATGCCGGTGCTCGTTGTCGCGATGATCGCAGCGGTGCTCGTATCTAGTTCTGCGCGACGAGTGAGCCGATAAGCTTGCGCGCTCCGGGGCTGTACCAGTCGGCGGGACCCCACAGACGCGCGAGGACGATACCCTTGCGGTCGATCAGGTAGGTCACGGGCAGGCCGAACGCGCCGTAGAGCTGGCCGACCTCGCCCTCCGTGTCGAGCAGCACCGGGTAACTGAGCTGCAGCTTCCTGTAGAACGCCATCGCCTGCGGCTGCTTCTCCTTCAGGTTCACGGCGACGATCTCCAGTCCCTGCCCCTTGAACTCACGGTAGAGGCGCTCCATCGACGGCATCTCGTCGCGGCAGGATTCGCACCAGGTAGCCCAGAAGTTGAGGAACACCACCTTGCCCCGGAAGTCCTTGATGGAAACCTTGCGGCCATCCGGGTCGCTGAGCGTGAAGTCGGGCGCCGTGTCGCGTTCCTTGAGCGCCTGCAGCTTTGGAACGAGCGAGTAATCGACCGGCGCCTTGCCCGTCTGGGCGCCGACCGCGCCACAGCAGAAAAGAAAAACGGCCAGCACCCACAGCTGGCCGCCGATGCAGCGAAAGCGCCTCCGGTCACCAATCACTCGTCACTCGCTTCGTTATTTCAGCTTCTTCACTTCCGCGAGTAACGCGTCGTTCTCGACCAGCGGCTCCTTCGGCGCCAGTACCTTCGCGTACCGCACCACGCCCTGCTTGTCGATGATGAAATACGAGCGCGTCGAGAGCTTGCGCTCGGCGTTGAACACCCCGTACGCCTGGGACGTTTTGCCGTCCGGGAAGTCGGAAAGCAGCGGAAAGTTGAGCTTGAGGAAATCGGCGAAGGCCTTCTGCGAGAACGCGACGTTCATGCTGATGCCCACGATTTCCGTGTCGGCTGCCGTGAACTTCGAATAGTCGTCCCTACTGGACGACAGTTCCTTGATTCACGTAGGGGTGAAATCGAGGACGTAGAACTGGATGATGACGTTCTTCTTGCCTGCCGCCTCGGACAGCTTGAACTTGCCCGACTGCGTGCTCGCCAGCTCGAAGTCCGGGGCCTTCTCGCCGACCTCCAGCGCGTGCGCAATGCCGGGACCCGCGAAAAGCGAGACCGACAGTGCTATCGCCGGGATGATTCCGGTGACTCTCATACAGACCTCCTCCTGTGTGAATGAAACATCAATCGGGTACCGGGTAAACAGTAGAGGCAGCGCGTTCATTCCCGGACCACGCGCAGTATAGAACCTATTATAGGTTCTGGCCTTATCAATCCGCTTTCGCGCCGGAGGCCCTGACCGCTTTGCCAAAGCGCGCGGTCTCCGCCTTGATGAGCTTGCCGAAATCCTCCGGCGTGCCGCCCATGGGGTCGGCCCCCATCTCCGTCAGCCGCTTGCTCGTTTCCGGGGCGCGCAGGATCTTCGTTACCTCGGTCGAGATCTTCACGACCGTGGCCCTGGGCGTGCCCGCCGGCGCGACGATGCCCGTCCAGTTGCCCATCACGAATTCCCTGTAGCCCTGCTCGGTGAAGGTCGGAACGTCCGGTATGAAGGGATGCCGCTTCTCGGTCAACGCGCCGATCACGCGCAGCTTGCCGCCCTTGGTATGGGGCAGGAGCTCCGGGATGGCGTTCATCATGACGTGCGCCTGACCCGAGATGAGCTCCGGCACCGCGGGACCCACGCCCTTGTAGGGCACGTGGGTCGCGTCGATCTTCGCGGCCACCTTGAACATCTCCATCGAGAGATGGCTGATGACGCCCACGCCCCCGGAAGCGTAGATCAGGCGGTTCTTGCGGGCCCAGTCCGTGAGTTCCGCCAGGTTCTTCGCCGGGATCGAGGTGTTGAGCACCATGATGAGCGGCGAATTGGCGAGCACGACCACAGGCGTGAGATCCCGCTCCAGGCTGTAGTCGAGCTTGCTGTAGAGCGTCTGCGAGATGGTGTGCGCGGTGCTGATGTTCATGAACGTGTAGCCGTCGGGCGTGGACTTGGCGACCATGGCCGCGGCCAGGTTCCCGCCGGCGCCCGGGCGGTTGTCGACGATGACCGCCTGCCCCCAGGCTTCGTTCAGCTTCTGCCCGACGATCCGCGCGAGGATGTCGTTGATCCCGCCCGGCGCGAACGCAACGACGTAGCGTATCGGCCGCGTCGGGTAGTCGGCCGCGCCCGCCGCACCGCCGAGTGAGGCGGCGAGGATGGCGAGCGCTGCGATGCCTGATCGGGTTCCCGACATAGGAGCTTGCAGTATAAGGTTTCAGGATGCCGGCGAGCGGCGCCGGATGAAATCGAGCGCGGCCTGCGCGCAGGCTTCCGCGTGTGTCGCCGCGACATGGTAGGAATTGCCCGGGAGCACGAGCAGCTCGGAGTCGGGAATCGTCCTCTGCCACGCGCGCGTGTCATCGACGGTGCCGAGGGCGCTGTCTTCCGTGGTCGCCACGAGCGTCGGGCAGGCGATCTTCGGCAGGTCGCCCCGGATGTCGGCGACGGCAATGGTCCCCATGAAGCCCAGCTGGGTCGAAAGCGCCGTACGGCCCATGAACTTGCTCCACCATTCGACGCCCTCCGGCGGGAAATGGCCTCCCAGCCGGCGCGCCATATTCTTGCGCGCCCAGTGTTCCACCCCGTTCTTCTGCATGTCCTCGCGCGTGGCGGGAACGGTGGTCTCCACCCCTTCGCGGAACGGCGCGGGCGTGCCCACCACGGTCAGCGTGCGCACGCGCGCGGGGCGGCGGGCGGCGAAGGCGCGGGCGATGGTGCCGCCGATTTTTGCCGCAACCAGATGGAAGCGCTCTATGCCGAGTGCGTCCATGAGGCGGCAATAATCATCGATGATGACGTCGAGCGTCCACTTGAAATCCGCGGGCATCGGAGTGGACCCGCCGAAGCCGCGCATGTCCGGCCGCACAACGCGATAGTGTCGCGCGAGCGTCGGCACCCACCCGTACCACGAGGCGCCGCTCTCGGCGTTGCCGTGCAGCATGAGCACCGTGTCCGGCTTTCGCCAGGGATCGGTGTAGTCATCCACTACGTAGTTGAGGTCGAGATCCGGGGGTATACGCAGCGCGGGCATGGCTATCTCCGTCGGCACGATCGCGCCTGCATTGTAGACCAGCAGGTACACCACCGTTCGCCAGCGTCCCGGCGGCGCCGCGCACGAAGGGGCCGGTATCCGGTATCATGCGACCGGCAGCGGGCTGTCGCGTTCTTACGAAAGCGTAAGGCCACGCCCGGCGGTGTTATCCCGTCAGTCCCTTCGATCAATGGAGCAGAAAATGAACGTGTCGCTGGTTTCGCGCCCGTCCTTGCTGGCACTTTGCTTCACCGTCTTCGCCACCGGCGCGCTTGCGCAGGCGGGCACCACCGAATACAAGCCCGAGGTCGGGCAGGACGGCAAGGACGTCGTCTGGGTGCCGACCCCCGACACCATGGTCGAGAAGATGCTCGACATGGCGAAGGTGACGGCCAAGGACTTCGTGATGGATCTCGGATCGGGTGACGGACGCACGGTCATCGCGGCCGCGAAGCGCGGCGCCCGCGCGCTCGGCATCGAGTACAACCCCGATATGGTCGAGCTGTCGAAACGCAACGCGGCAAAAGAGGGTGTGACCGACAAGGCGCAGTTCGTGAAGGCCGATCTCTTCGAGACCGATTTCTCCAAGGCCACGGTCATCACGATGTTCCTGCTGCCGGACATCAATCTGAAGCTGCGCCCCAAGATACTCAACCTGCGGCCCGGCACGCGCATCGTGTCGAACTCGTTCACCATGGCCGAATGGAAGGCGGACCAGACCGAGAACGTCAAGGAAAACTGCACCACGTATTGCACGGCGCTCCTGTGGATCGTGCCGGCCAAGGTCGACGGCAGCTGGCAGGTCGGCGGCGGCGAGCTGAAGCTCAAGCAGGAATTCCAGATGCTGACCGGCACGCTCACCGCCGGCGGCAGCGAGACAGCGATCAAGGGCAGCATGCGCGGCGATCGCATCACCTTTACCGCCGGCGCCGCGACCTATACCGGCCGCGTGAACGGCAGCACCATCGTCGACGGGGCCATAAAGGGTGGCAGTGGCGACAAGTGGGCGGCTACCAAGAAGTGACGATTGCAGGTGACGAATAAGGGTGACGACTATAGGTGACGAAAACCAGGTTGTAGTACCACCCGTCACCCGTATCTCGTCACCTGGATCTCATCACCCGTACCTCGTCACGGTTTTCCCTGCGGCATGTCCCTGAGCCGCAGGGAATTCCTCGAAGTGCTGGCCGTGGCTACGGCGGGAGGATTGCCGCTTGCCTCGCCCCGCGCGCTGGCGGCAGCATCCGCGGACGCGATCTACGATGCGCCCCGGTTCGGCAACGTGAGCCTGCTGCACGTCACGGATTGCCACGCGCAATTGAATCCCGTGTATTTCCGCGAGCCGAGCGCGAACATCGGCGTCGGTTCTTTCTCGGGGCGGCCGCCGCACCTAGTGGGCGAAGCGCTGCTCAAGCATTTCAACTTGCGTTCCGGCACGCCCGAGGCGCACGCCTATACCCACCTCGATTTCGAGCGCGCGGCGCGGACCTACGGCAAGGTCGGCGGCTACGCGCACCTCGCGACGCTGGTCAAGCAGCTCAGGGCCGAGCGGCCCGGGGCGTTGCTGCTGAACGGCGGCGACAGCTGGCAGGGTTCCGCCACCGCGCTCTGGTCGAAGGGGCAGGACATGGTGGACGCCGACAAGCTGCTCGGCGTGGACGTAGTGACGGCGCACTGGGAATTCACGCTCGGGGCGCAGCGCGTCAAGGAAGTCGTGGAGAAGGATTTCAAGGGACGCATCGATTTCGTCGCCCAGAACGTGAGGACGCTGGACTTCGACGACCGCGTCTTCCAGCCTTACGTGATCAAGCAGGTAATGGGCGTTGCGGTCGCCATCATCGGCCAGGCGTTTCCGTATACACCGATCGCCAATCCACGCTATTTCGTCCCGGAGTGGACCTTCGGCATCCAGGAGCCGGGGCTGCAGGCGGCCGTTGACGAGGTGCGCGGCAAGGGCGCGCAGGCGGTCGTGCTGCTCTCTCACAACGGGATGGACGTGGATCTCAAGCTCGCGTCGCGCGTGCGCGGGCTCGACGCGATATTGGGCGGCCACACCCACGACGCCGTTCCGGCGCCCGTGATCGTTGCCAATCCGGGCGGGCGCACGCTGGTGACGAACGCCGGCTGCAACGGCAAGTTTCTGGGCGTGCTGGACCTGGAGGTGCGCGGCCGCAGCGTGGCCGGTTATCGCTACCGGCTGCTGCCGGTTTTCTCCAACCTTCTGCCCGCCGACAAGGACATGAGCACCCTCATCGCGCGGGTGCGCGCACCGCACCGGGCGAAGCTCGAGGAGCCGCTTGCCGTGACCGAGGGGTTGCTCTATCGCCGCGGCAATTTCAACGGGACGTTCGACCAGTTGCTGCTCGACGGCCTGATGGCGACCAAGGGAGCGGAGATTGCTTTCTCGCCGGGATTCCGCTGGGGCACGACGCTGCTCCCTGGCCAGACGATCACGATGGAGAGCCTCCTCGACCAGACGGCGATCACTTATCCTTACACGACGGTCGCCGAGATGACCGGCGGCGCGATCAAGACCATACTCGAGGACATCGCCGACAACCTGTTCAATCCCGATCCGTACTACCAGCAGGGTGGCGACATGGTGCGCGTGGGCGGGCTGCAGTACGCCTGCGATCCGACCGCGGGCATGGGGAATCGAATCAGCGGCATGATGCTGAACGGACAGCCGCTTTCCGCCGACCGGAGATACAAGGTGGCCGGATGGGCGCCGGTGTCGGAAGAGGCCAGGCAGGCCGGCGGGGAGCCCGTATGGGAGTTGATGGCGCGCTATCTGCGCGAGCAGAAGGTCATCCAGCCGCGGGTCGCGAACTTCCCGAAGCTGATGGGCGTCGGATCCAATCCGGGCATTGCGCTTTGACGTGAGCGGACGGAAGGCTGCGATGGTAGCGAGAGACATTGCGTGCGTGGTCGTGCTGGCGGCGCTCGCCGGCGCGGCGTGCGCGCAATATCCCGTGCGGCCGCTGCGCCTCATCGTGCCGTACCCCGCGGGCGGCAACGCCGACGTCGTCGCGCGCATCCTCGGCCACGAGATGGCCAAAGGGCTGGGACAGCACATCGTCGTCGAGATGCGCCCGGGTGCGGGAAGCACGATAGGCGCGGACGCCGTGGCCAGGGCGACGCCCGACGGCTACACGCTGCTCCTGGTGACGGGCGGCCATGCCGTGGCCGGCGCGTCGTACCGGAAGCTGCCGTATCACACGGTCGACAGCTTTTCGATGATCTCGCCCGCGACCTTTTTTCCGTTCGTCCTGGTGGTGCGCGCCGACGTGGGCCATCCGTCGCTGCCGGCGCTGCTGCAGGCGGCGAAGGCGGCGCCGGAAAGAGTGAAGCTCGGCTCCGCCGGGCCGGGCTTGACGCAGCACCTTACCGGCGAGCTGCTCGCGAAGATGGCGGGCGTGCGGTTCCTGTACGTCCCGTACAAAGGCGATGCGCCGTCCGTGACGGCGCTCCTCGGGAACGAGATCAATTTCATCATCACGCCGACGGCGCCCGTACTGCCCCACGTGCAGGCCGGCCGTTTCCGGCTGCTGGCGACGACCGGACCTACGCGCTGGAAGGGCATGCCCGAGGTGCCGACAGTGGCCGAATCCGGCGTCGCCGGATTCGAAGTGTCCTCTTGGATCGGCCTGGCGACGACTGCCGGCGCGCCGCGCGCGGCGGTGCGGCGGCTGCACGAAGAGCTGCAGCGCACTCTGCAGGTTCCCGAAGTGTCGGCGCGGCTCGAGCAGATCGGCGGCGAGGCGCGCGGCAGCACGCCCGAGGAGATGCGCGCCCGCGTAGCGGCCGAGCTGCAGCGCTGGTCCCGGGTGATGCAGGAGGCGGGGATAAACCCTCAGTGAACTTCGCGTCAGGGGTCAGGCGTTAGCCATCTTGTCTTAGGAACTCCGCGCCCCCAAAATAAGACAAATGGACGCTCGCTCTCCCGAGGTCGTCACGGTTCCGAGCAGCGGCTTGGTGACACTGACGCACGTCATGTACGGCATGCACGTCTTCAGCGCGCTGATGGGGATGTTGGGGCCGATGTTCATCGTCACGGCATTCCTCACCGGCTGGCCGTCCATCATCGCCATCATCATCAACTACGTGAAGCGATCCGACGTACGCGGGACGTATCTCGATTCGCATTTCGGCTGGCAGTTGCGCACGTTCTGGTACGCGGTAGCGGGAGCGGTAGTCGCGCTGCTCCTGGTGTTCACCCTGATCGGCATACCGCTCGCCTGGGTGCTCGCCGTCGTGCTCGGCCTCTGGGTGCTGTACCGGCTGATCCGCGGCTGGCTCGCGCTCCTGGAGGGAAAGCCCATGCCGGTTGAAGACCGGAAGATTTAGGGGTGAGTGTCGAGTGTCGAGTGTCGACGTGTCGGGTGTCGAGTGTCTAGGAACTGTGGGTTTCCCTTCGACACTCATTTCTCGACACTCGTTACTTACCGATCGAAGATCGGTGTGAGCCAGTCGGCGATGTAGTCGACGCCGACCTGCCGGTTATCCACCTGGCAGTGCTCGGCGCCGCCGTCGGCCGCCGTGAACACCTTCAGGTGCTTGCGCGTCGAGCCCACCGCATCGTAGAGCTCGCGTGCCGAGGCCAGGGGCACGATGCGGTCGTTCTCTCCATGCAGGACGAGAAAGGGGCAAGCGATCCGCGCAGCGACCGGCGCGAGATCGAAACGCCGCGCCATGATCACCGCTTCGTCGAGATCCTTCGCGCCGAATACCCACGGCACCTGGAAATGGGATTGAGCGCTCTTCTTCGCGTCCGACGCCACCGCCTGCCGTATCCCGTCCACCCACTCTTCCATGTTCCAGTGCATGGCGCCGAACGCGACGCAGGCGGCGTACCGCCGCTCGAACGCGCAAATGCGGGGAGCATAGTAGCCGCCGAAACTGTAGCCCATTACGGCAACTTTCTTCGGGTCGACGTCCGCGCGCGCGGCGACGGCCTCGTACGCGGCGGTGCCGGCGACTTCGTAATCGTGACGGGTGCGGATATTCCGCAGCCGCAGCGATTCGCCCTGCCCGGGACCGTCGATCGCCAGCGTGTGCCAGCCGCGCCGCGCGAATTCGAGCCCGTTGAAGAGCACGCTCATCTCCTTGCAGTTGTCCAGCCCGTCGAACGCGACGACGGTCGGAGCGCGCCCCGACACGCCCGGCGCCCTCATGAACAGGGCAGGCAGCGTCGCGCCCTCGTACGGGACTTCCAGCTTCTCCATGCCGGGATAGCGCCGCTCGAGGCCCGCGTGCTGGCATTGAATGGCCTTGCGGCCCATCTCGCGCTTCGCATCGCCCGGTGTGATGAAGCGCTCGGCCGTGAAGTAATACATGCCCGCGCGCAGGTAGCAGTCTCCGGCCGTGGCGCGCCGCCCCTGCGCCTCGGCCTCATCAGCGACGCGCTCCAGCCGCCGGGCCATCGCGGACCATTCCTCCCACCAGGCATGCGGCTCGCTTTCGCGGCGGCGCAGCCGCTCGCAGACTTCGTCGATCTCTCCCAGCGCCACGGCGCCGTACGGGGCCATGCCCTTGGTAACGAGCGTCGCGTTGGACCACATGAAGTTGCCGGGGAAGTGGTCGATCCAGGTCATCGCAGCCATAATGCGGAAAATACCATACGCGGCGCGGCGCGCGACGCGAAGCGCCTATACTGGGCGGTCGTATCGGAAAATCCTTTTTGGGAGGACAGAATGGATCACACTCAGGAGCGGGAGAAATTTCGGGCGGTGCTGCAGGGAACGCGCTGCCTTTCGCCGGCGAGCGTTTACGACCCGCTGTCGGCGCGCATCGCCGAAACGGTCGGCTACGAGATCGGCATGCTGGCCGGGTCGGTGGCGTCGAACTCGACGCTGGCCGCGCCCGATCTCATCGTGCTGACGCTAACCGAGTTCGCGGACCAGATCCGCCGCATCAAGCGCGCGAGCCGCCTGCCGCTGCTCGTCGACGCCGATCACGGCTACGGCAATGCCCTGAACGTCATGCGCACCGTGTGGGAGCTCGACCACGCCGGCGTCTCGTGCCTGAGCCTGGAGGACCCCGTGCTGCCGCTCGCCTTCGGCCAGGAAGGCGAGGGGGCGCTGATCTCCACCGCCGAGATGGTCGGCAAGCTGAAAGCGGCGGTCGAGGCGCGCGGCAGCTCGTCGGTGATGATCGCCGGCCGGACGGTGGCGCTCAGGATCGAAGGGGTCGAGGGCACCGTGGCGCGCATAAAGGCCTATTCGGCGACCGGCGTGGATGCGATCTTCGTGGTCGGCCTGGAAACGCTCGCCCAGCTCGACGCGATACATGCTGCCACGAAGCTCCCCATCATCCTCGGCAACGCCCCGGCGTCGATCAAGCGCGAGGATCTCGCGGCGCGCGGCGCGCGGATCGTGCTGCAGGGCCATCAACCCATCGCCGCGGCGGCCAAGACATTGCGCGACGTCTACGAGCATCTCCACAAAGGCGGCGCGCCGGCCGATCTGAAGGACAAGATCATCACCCCACAGGAAATGGAGAAACTGACGGAAGGGGAAGCCCACAAGCGCTGGATCCGGGATTACTTGCGCTAGCATGCGACTATAGTTAAATAGCCCAGCTTCGCACAGGTGTCACGCTCGCGGCGGCCGCCACTATCTTCCTAATTATCTGATTTATAATTGTTATTGTTGTTGGTGGGGTAATTACACGAAGTTTGTGTTATTATTTTCCCCGTAATCCGGCTGCGCGGTGTCGCTTGAAGAACGTAACCATCACGCTCGATGAGGTGACCGCCGGCTGGGTCCGGGTACACGCCGCGCAGCTCAACGTGAGCATGTCGCGCTTCGTCGGTGAGCTGCTGGAGCGGAACATGCGGCAGTCGCGCGAATACGACGAGGCGATGCGGCGCTTTCTTGCCAGGAGGCCGGTACGGTTGAAACGCGACGGCGAGCGCTACCCGAATCGGGAGGAGATCCATGACCGCCCGGGTCTTCGTTGACACCTGCGTTTTCCTGTACGCGCACGACGAAAGCGAACCCGACAAACGCCCGCGCGCAAGAACCTGGCTCGAGCACCTGTGGCGCGAGATGGCAGGTCGCACCAGCATCCACGTCCTTTCGGAATACTACCTGACGGTCTCCCGCAAGCTCGACCCCGGCCTGGCTGCTGACGAGGCCTGGAACGACGCCGCGACGTACTTTGCGTGGCGACCGCAGCCCATGGACGAGCCGCTGATTTCGCGCGCGCGGCTGATCGAGCAGCGCCACCACCTGGGCTGGTGGGACAGCATGGTCGTCGGCGCGGCGCAACTGCAGGACTGCGCGATCGTTCTGACGGAGAGCCTGCCGGACGGCATGGCCTACGGGGAAGTAACCGCGCGGAGCCCCTTCACGCTCGACGCGCGCGAGCCGGCGGCGGTCTATGCGGCCGCCCCATCGGTAGCGAGCAACCGGCACCGGCCGCGCGGGAGACCGAAGCGCGAGACGGCAAAGGTCTGATCGGCCTTTGCTCGTCAGGGGTCAGGCGTCAGGGGTCAGGCGTCCCTGCTTACCGGGCACCGGTCACTGTTCACCGGCGATTCCGATTTACAGAGGAATCGCGAGAAGAGTGTCGAACCGCCGGCTGTCGCACACCACCACCTTTTCCTCGAACTGCGGCTTGCCGCCTTCCCCGTTCAAGCGGATGCGGTCGAGGTAGCGCCCGCTCGCGAAGAGCATGGTCTCGCCGGTGTGCATGATCCGGAGCACCTGGAAATTCGACACCGCCCGCGCGACGTTCGCGTCCTGCCGCTCGACCAGCGTCGAGGTGATCGCGTGGCGGCAGCGCTGCGCCTCGTAGATATTCGCGTGACGCAGCGCGCTTACGCGGTCGCGCAGCATCGCCCGCGAGTCCGCGTAAATGATGGAAACCGGCAGGCCGCGCCCGTGGTTCTCCGCGGTGGTCACGCGGTAGCAGCCGGACTCGACGAAAAAGTCGGGCCACTCCTCCAGCCGGTCTTCATCCAATGCGTGTGCGTAGCGGGCGAGGAGGTTCTCGACGGTGAGCTGGAGTTCGATGTCCATGTGAGTGTGGAAATCCTGGCCACGGAATCACACGGAAACACACGGAAGGCAACAAAACCGCAGTGCAGGAGCACAAACGAAACTCATTTCAGGTGTCCGGTACGGTCCGTGGTGGCGATGAATCTCGATTCACGATTCAAACGTCCGTGACCTTCCGTGTGATTCCGTGGCTGAAATGATTTGCTACACGGACACTAGATCTGCATGTGCCGCCGATACGCCTGCCAGAATCCCCGCACCGAGGTCTCCGACACTCTCGACTCGCTCGACGCGATGTCCCGCCCGCCCATCTCGACGAACGACGCCTGGCCGGCGGCGCCTCGCACGCCGCGCTGCACGAACCCCGTCGCGGCGCCGTCCTCCAGCGATATGAAGCCGGCCGGACCGACCAGGTTGGCCTGGCGCAGGCGGCGCTCGGTCATGGTTTCGTCGTCGCTGGCGTAGCCGAAGCAATTCCAGGCGAGCTCCGTCTCGCCGAGACCCTTGGGGAGGACCTGGCGCACCGCCAGGCAATTCATGATCTGCTGCAGCACGAAGCCCGGGAATACCGCGAGTATCTGGAGCGACACGCCGTCGCCGATCTCGTCCACGGTATCGAGCAGCTCGGGCGCCTCGAGGTGATATCCGCCCCTGGCGGAGCGCATCTTCGCCTTCTCGTACTCCTCTTCACCCGTGTCGGTGCGCATCATCGTGAAGCTCGCGTGGTTGCCGCCGTCGCCGTCGACGACGACGCCGCCCTGCTGCGAGAGCCGGTTCAGCCGGAACGTCGCGAAAAACGAATGCAGCAGGCTCGCGTGGTAGGTGTCCTTGACGTTGTCGAGGTACAGCTTCCAGTTGTTCGGCAGCATCTGGCTGTAGCCGCCGAGTAGCCGTACCGGTTCCTTCAGCACGCGCCGGATGCGGGAGGCGATCTCCGGGCCGAGGTAGACCTCGATCGGCGGCGTGGCTTCCGACAGCGTCGCGAAAATCAGGCCGCAGTAGGTCGCGACGCGAAACTGGCGCGGCGCGCCGACCTCGGGCTTCGCATCCGCGGGCATGCCGCCCTTGCCCTGTATGCCGCGCCGGAACGCCACGCCCGTGAGATTGCCGCACAGGTCGTAGGTCCAGTTGTGATAGACGCACGCGAATTCTCTCGCGTTGCCGCGATCCTTGATGCAGAGGAGCGCCCCGCGATGCGCGCAGCGGTTCTCGAATACGCGGACCGCGCCGTCCTCGTCGCGGGTGACGACCACCGGCATGTCGCCCACGAAGGTGGTCTTGAAGTCGCCCTGGTCCGGCAGCTCCGCTTCCAGCCCGAGGAAATTCCAGGTCGCGCCGCGGAATATCCGCTCCTGCTCGCGGCGGTAGAGGTCCTCGTCCTGGTAGACCCAGTACGGAACGCGCGTGACCCCTTCGGCGGGCCAGGAACGGGTTTCGGAAGACATGTGGCTGCTAGAATACCAAAGGATGAAGGAGGAGGGATGAAGGCGGAAGGAAAAGGCAATCGGCGCTGTCCACGGCGGCTCTACGGGAAATTCATCCTTCATCCTTCATCCCTCATCCTTGCGGCCGCGGTGCTCGGCCCGGCCACTGCGCCCGCCCAGGATTATCCCGTCCGTCCCATACGCATCATCGTGCCGTTTCCGGCGGGCGGCACCGCCGACATCATGCCGCGCATATTCGGCGAGAAGCTGGCGGCGAAGTGGGGACAGCCGGTGATCGTGGACAACCGGCCGGGCGCAGCAGGCAACATCGGCGCGGAGCTGGTGTACAGAGCGGAGCCCGACGGTTATACGCTGCTCTCCGCGCCGCCGCCGCCGCTCGTCATCAACCCCAGCCTGTACCCGAAGCTCAACTTCGATCCCGCTCGGTTCGTCACCGTGGGAGTGATGGGCGCGGTGCCCAACGTTATGCTCGTTAATCCCAAAGTGCCGGCGGCGAGCGTCCAGGAGTTGATCGCCCACGCGAAGAGCAACCCCGACAAGCTCAACTACTCGTCGCAGGGCAACGGGACGACTTCGCATCTCACCACGGAGATGTTCAAGACGGTGGCCGGCGGGTTGCGTATCGCGCACGTGCCGTACAAGGGCACGGCGCCTGCGCTCGCCGCGCTGCTCGCGAACGAGACGAACCTGATGTTCGACAATCTCGGGGTCTCGCTGCCCCATGCGCTCTCCGGCAGACTCCGCGCGCTCGCCGTGTGCAGCGAGCGTCGCGTGGGCGCGCTGCCCCAGGTTCCGGCGATGGCCGAGATCTATCCCGGGTTCGTGTCCATCGCCTGGTTCGGCGTGGTCGCGCCGCCCGGCACTTCACAGAAGATTGCGGCCCGGCTGTCGTCCGCGATCGCCGAAGCGATCAAAGTCCCGGATGTCGCCAGGAGACTCGCCGATCTTTCGGCCGAGCCGGTCGGCAGCACGCCGGCGCAGATGGCGGCGTTCATGAAGGAGGAAGCCGGGCGGTGGCGCAGGGTGATAGAGTCGGCGGGAGTCAAACTTGATTGAGGATGAAGGAGGAAGGATGAAGGCGGAACCTTCCAGGCGTTTGCCTTGGACGACGCGGCGTTGCGGTGACTTCCTCCTTGGTCTGCGACCCCGGCCCGCCGCGCTGCATCGCGTCGGGCGTTCGCCGGGTCGAAGGTGCGCAGGCACCTTCTTCGAATTCCCGGCTCACCCTTCCGCCTTCCTCCTTGCGGTGGCGGGAGCGCTCGCGCCGGCCACCGCTCCGGCTCAGCAGTATCCCAATAAGCCGGTCCGGCTCGTGGTGCCGCTGGCGCCCGGCGGTAATCTGGACATCGTCGCCCGGGCACTCGCCCAGGCGATGAGCGAAAGCCTGAAGCAGTCGATCGTCGTCGAAAACCGTCCGGGCGCGAGCAGCCTCGTCGGCACGCAGCTCGTTGCGAAGGCGCCGGCGGACGGCTACACCCTGCTGGTGATGGCCAACACGTTCGCGACCGTGCCTTCGCTCATGGCCAATGCGGGCTACGACCCGTTGAAGGACTTCACCGGCGTTTCGTTGACCTGCCTGGTGCCGATGGTGATGGTGGTGACGCCAACGCTCCCGGTGCGCACGGTGAAGGATCTGGTCCAGCTCGCAAGAGCGCGGCCGGGCGAGCTGTCGTACGCGACCGCCGGCGCCGGTTCGACGGGTCATATCGCCGGGGAGCTCTTCAATCGCCACGCGAAAGTCACGATGCTGCACGTGCCGTACAAGGGTAACTCGCAGGCCATCGTGGACGTCATCGGCGGGCAGGTCGCGATGATGTACGATCAGATCAGCACCTCGGCACCGCTCGTCACCGCCGGCAAGCTGAGAGCGCTCGCGGTAACGAGCCTCAAGCGCTCGCCGCTGTTCCCGAGCCTCCCCACCGTGGACGAGTCGGGCGTGCCGAAGTTCGAGGAGATCACCTTCAACGGTATCGCCGCTCCCGCGGGGACGCCGCGCGAGGTACTGGCGCGCCTGAATTCGGAAATCGCGAGGGCGGTAAAGCTGCCCGAGCAGCACAAGCGCTTCCTCGATCGTGGCGTCGAGCTGACGGCGAGCGCTTCGCCGGACGACTTCACCGCCTACATCAGGGCCGAATTCGAAAAGAAGGCGAAGCTGGTGAAGGAAGCGGGAATCAGGATTGAATGAACTGGTGATGGAAGGTAGTGATGAAAAGTGGTGATGAATAATGGTGATGAAGCCCGCACGGGGTCGTTGCCGGCGTTACCACTCATCACCAGTAACCATCACCAGTTCTCATCACCAGTAATCGTCACTTTTCGATCAACCGGGAACGATTGCTTCCATGAGCCAAAGACATTCCGAAGGTCCTCCCGACTTCCGCGCACCGCCGCTTTCCTGCGACGCGCACTTTCACGTATTCGGCCCGAAGGAGCGTTACCCGTACGGCAGCGACCTGCGCTATGAACCGCCGCTGGCGCCGCTTTCGGAGGTGCGCGAGCTTGCGGGCAGGCTCGGGATCGAGCGCTTCGTGTTCGTGCAGCCGAGCGCCTACGGGCGCGACAACGCCTGCATGCTCGACGCCATGCGCGAGGTCGGGACGAAGCTCTGCCGGGGCATCGTGGACGTCGACGAGAACATTCCCGACGCAGAGCTCGAGCGCTTGAATGCCCTCGGAGTGCGCGGCGTGCGCATCAACGTGCCGCCGATCAAGCCGTACGAAGCGGGATTCGCGGCGAAGATGCTGCCGCGCATCGAGCGGTTCGACGCGCGGCTCTCGGAAATCGGCTGGCAGCTCGATTTCCTGACGCCAGGCTGGCTGGTGAGCGAGCTGATGCCGACCCTGCGCAAGTTGCGGGTGCAGTACACCGTTGCGCACTTCGGGCTCTACCCGGCGGCGGACGGCGTCAAGCAGAAGGGATTCCAGGATTTCCTCGCCCTCACGCGCCACGGCAACCGGCGCTGCTGGGTGAAGCTGACCGGCATCTATCGCATGTCCACGGCCCCGAATTTCGAGGACGTGGCTCCGATGGCGCGCGCGCTCATCGAAGCAGCGCCCGACCGCCTCATCTGGGGCAGCGATTTCCCGCATCTGTCCTTCGAGGACAAGGTGGGCTCGATCCAGCTCTTCAACCTGCTCGGAAAATGGGCGCCGGACGACGCCACCAGGAAGCGGATACTCGTGGAGAATCCGGCGAAGCTTTACGGGTTCTAACTGCGCGACTTGTGACTCGTGACTCGTGAAGGGTGACAGGTGAAACCGAGCTGCGCAGCGCGTGTTGTTTTAATCGTGTCACGTGTTACCTGTCACGTGTCACTCCTTTGCGAGGAGCCTGCATGGCGTCGAGCCCCAAGAAAGTGATCATCACCTGTGCCGTGACCGGCTCGATTCACACGCCGACGATGACGCCGCACCTGCCGATCACGCCGAAGCAGATCGCAGACGAGTCGATCGCGGCGGCGAAGGCAGGCGCGGCGATCATCCACCTGCACGCGCGTGATCCGAAGGACGGACGACCGACGCCCGACCCGAAGGTGTTCATGGAGTTCCTGCCGCCGATCAGGGACGCGTGCGACGCGGTCATCAACATCACCACCGGCGGCGGCCACAACATGACCGTGCAGGAACGGCTCGCGGCGCCGCTGCAGTGCCAGCCGGAAATGTGCTCGTTCAATATGGGGTCGATGAACTTCGGCCTCTATCCCAACCTCGACAAGTACAAGGAGTTCAAGCACGAGTGGGAGCCGCAGTACCTGGAGGCGAGCCGCGACTTCATCTTCCGCAACACGTTCAAGGACATGGAGTACACGCTGAAGCACCTGGGCGAAGGCTGCGGCACGCGCTTCGAATTCGAGTGCTACGACGTGGGCCACCTCTACAACCTGGCGCACCTGCTGGAGCGCAAGCTCGTCAAGCCGCCGCTCTTCGTCCAGACCATCTTCGGCATATTGGGCGGCATAGGCCCCGATCCGGACAACCTCATGCACATGAGGAGCGTCGCGAACAAGCTCTTCGGCGACGACTACGAATGGTCGGTGCTCGCCGCCGGCCGGCACCAGATGGCGTTGACGACCATGGCCGGCATCTGCGGCGGCAACGTCCGCGTGGGCCTGGAGGACAGCATCTTCCTCGCGAAAGGACGTCTCGCGCAGAGCAACGCCGAGCAGGTCGCCAAGATCCGCCGCATACTCGAGGACCTGTCGCTGGAGATCGCCACGCCGATGGAAGCGCGGCAGCGGCTGGCGTTGAAGGGTATGGAGAAGGTCGCGTTTTAGGCTGAGAAATGGTGATGAAAAAATGGTGATGGGAAGTGGTGATGAGAATGGTGATGAACTCGCCGGTTTGCATCACCGGTACTCATCACTAGTACTCATCACCAGCAATCATCACCAGTAATCATCACCCATTCAGAAAATGCCCAAATCCGATATCGATTCAGTACGCGATTGGATAGATCGTGCCCGCCGCGTGGTGGTCCTGACCGGCGCGGGAATCTCGACCGACTCGGGCATACCCGATTTCCGCGGCCCGCAGGGCGTATGGACGAAGAACCCGGTCGCGGAGAAGCTCTCCGACATCCGCTACTACGTCGCCGACCGGGAGGTGCGGAAGGCTTCGTGGCAAAGCCGGCTGGATCATCCCGCCTTCAGTGCGCAGCCCAATGCCGGGCACCTGGCGCTGGTCGCGCTGGAGCGGCGCGGGAAGCTGCACGCTCTCATCACCCAGAACATAGACGGCCTGCACATCAAAGCCGGCAATTCGCCGAACCTCGTGGTGGAAGTGCACGGCAACGTGCACAAGGCGATCTGCCTGTCGTGCGGACGCAAGGGGCCCATGCAGGAAACGCTGGACCGCGTGCGCGCCGGAGAGGAAGACCCCGAATGCAGGGAATGCGGCGGCATGCTGAAGAGCGACACGATTTCCTTCGGGCAGGCTCTGGTGCCCGAAGTCATCGATCGCGCGCTGACGGCGGCGCAGGAAGCGGACCTGCTGCTCGCCGTGGGCAGTACGCTGCAGGTTTACCCGGTGGCAGGCGCGGTTCCGATTGCGAAGCAAACCGGCGCGCGCATTGTCATCATGAACGCGCAGGAGACGCAGTTCGACGGCATCGCAGACGCGGTGCTGCGGGGGAATATCAGTGTCGAGTTGCCGCTGGCTGTTCGCGGCGTTGGGTGAACGACAAATCTAACCGCCAAGACGCCGAGGCCGCCAAGAAATACAGATAAAAACAGTTTCAGTTGGTACTGTTTCAACGTGACCGCGTGAAGTGTGCAGCAGCGTCCGGGGTCAGACCCCAAACGTTTCTAATCATGGGCGCCACTCCATCAGATGGTGCGTGGCGGATTCGCCGCTCCGGAACATCCCCAGCCTCTGGTACAACGAATACGCCCGCGGGTTGACCTTCAGCACCCGCAGGCGCAGCGGCACGCCGAGCGCGCGCGCTTCCTCCATGACGACAGCCATGCAGCGTCCGCCGATCCCCCTGCCGTGGTGCTCGGGGAGGAGGAATATGTGATGCAGCGTCAGGCACTCGGGCGTCCTCTCCACCGCGATGAAGCCGACGTCCGAGCCGTCCGCATTGACGATCCGGAAGTCGAACTCCTGGAAGCGCTGCTCGTGCAGCCGTCTCTGCTCGTCTTCGTCCCAGCCGCCCCGGGCGAGGATCACGTAGTGCCGGAACGCGGCGCGCTTCGTGCGATAAGCAAACTCGCTGTCTTGTGCCCCGGCGGCCTTGCGCAACGTCAATGCGATCGGCGCTGGGTCTTGCATTCGAGTATCTCCAATTTCTGATTGTTCTTGGCGGTCTTGGCGTCTTGGCGGTTCAGCCTTTTGTCTTGATCTTTACCGGGTTTCCGCTGCGGATTGACTGTAAGGCGGCCTGGGCCAGCACCAGCACCTGGCGGTTGTCTTCCGGCCCCACCTCGGGGCGGGTGCCGCGCTCCACGCTCTTGATGAAGGAGCTCAATTCCGCCGCGTAGGCCGCGGCGTAACGCGTCTGGAAGCTCGGCCACGGATTGTCCGCGCTGGTCGCGTCGGCGCCGAAGCGCTCCACGGTGGTCGGCGGCAGGTTTTCCGCCCGCAGCATGCCCTTCGCGCCCAGCACCTCGATGCGCTGGTCGTAGCCGTACACCGCGCGGCGCGAGTTGGCGATGTGGCACAGGCGGCCGGAAGCGGTGCGCAGGAGCAGCATCGCGGTATCGATGTCGCCGGCTTCCGTCCTGACGCGCGGATCGACGAGCACGGCGCCCCAGGCGAACACCTCCACCGGCTCCTCGCCGAGCAGCCAGCGCGCCATGTCGAAATCGTGGACGGTGAAATCGAGGAACAGCCCGCCCGAGGTGGCGAGAAAGCGCAGGTCGGGCAGCCCGGGGTCGCGGTTGGTGATGATGACCTGCTCGACCTTGCCGACCGCGCCCGCGGCCAGCCGCTCTTTCAGCGCGCGGAAATGCGGATCGAAGCGGCGGTTGAAGCCCACGAACATCGGCACCCGGGCCTTGCGCACCGCCCTGATGCAGGCATCGACCCTGGGCAGCGTGAGGTCCACCGGCTTCTCGCAGAAGATCGCCTTGCCGGCGCGCGCCGCGGCGATCGAGAGGTCGGCGTGGCTCCCGGTCGACGATGCGATCAGCACGGCGTCCACCGCGGGATCCGCCATCGCCTGCGCGGCGTCGGCCTGCCTGGCGCCGAGCGGCTCGGCAAGCGCGCGCGCCGCTTCGGGCTTGGTGTCGACGACGTAGGCGAGCTCGGCGTCGGTCCGGCGGACGAGGTTCTCCGCGTGCATGCGCCCGATGCGCCCGGCGCCGAAGAGGGCGAAGCGGATCATTGGATACGCACCGCCTTCCCGGTTTTCATCGAGCGCAGCGCCGCCTCCGCCAGCACCAGCGCCTGGCGGCCGTCGCGGGCGCCGACCGGCATCGGCTGGCGCGCCTCGAGCGCGGCGACGAACGCGGCCAGTTCGGCACGGTAGGCGGCGGCGTAGCGCTCGAGAAAGAAATCGAGCGGCCGGTCGGCGATCGTGCCGCGCGCGCTGAAGTGCTCGACCGTGCTGGCGCCCAGGTTCTCGGCGCGCAGCAGACCCTTGGCGCCGAACACTTCTATGCGCTGGTCGTAGCCGTACGCGGCGCGCCGCGCGTTGTTGATATGGCACATCCGGTCCGAGGCGGTGCGCAGGAGCAGCATCGCCGAGTCGACGTCGCCTGCCGCGGCGATCCTGCGATCGATCAGCGCCTCGCCGAAGGCGAATACCTCGACCGGCTCCTCGCCGAGCAGCCAGCGCGCCATGTCGAGGTCGTGGATCGTCATGTCGCGGAACAGGCCGCCCGAGACCTTGACGTAGGCGAGCGGCGGCGGCGCCGGATCTCGGCTCGATATCGTCACCTGCTCGACCGCACCGATCTCGCCCGCCGCGACGCGGGCCTTGAGCTGGCTGAAACTGGGATCGAAGCGGCGGTTGAAGCCGACGAACATCGGCACCCCCGCCTTTTCGACTTCGCGCAGGCACTCATCCACCCGCTTCAAGCTCAGATCGACGGGCTTTTCGCAGAAGATCGCCTTGCCGGCGCGCGCCGCGGCGATGGCGAGGCGCGCATGCGTGTCGGTGGACGAGGCGATCACCACCGCGCCGACCGCACCGTCGGCGAAGACCTCGCGCTCGGACGCCACCTTCGCCCCATGCTGCGCGGCGAGCCGCGCCGCCACCCCGGCATCGACGTCCACGACGTAACGCAGCCGCACACCCTTCATCGCGGCGATGTTCGAAGCATGAATCCGGCCGATGCGGCCGGCGCCGAACTGGGCGAGCTCCAGCATATTTGGGTATGATAAATCGAGGAGGGGGAACGGTGGCGATATTACGCTTGACGATGGCCGAGGCGGTCGTCCGGTACCTGTCGGCGCAGGAGATCGAGTCGCCGCAGGGCAGGCCCGTCCCTCTTTTCGCCGGCGTGTTCGCCATCTTCGGTCACGGCAACGTCGCCGGCCTGGGCCCCGCGCTGCACGCCGCGCGCCGCAGGCTCCCCACCCTGCGCGCGCACAACGAGCAGGCCATGGCGCACGCGGCGATCGCGTTCGCCAAGGCGCACGCGCGGCGGCGCATGATGGCATGCACCACGTCGATCGGGCCGGGCGCGAGCAACCTGGTCACCGCTGCGGCCGTGGCACACGTCAACCGCCTGCCGGTGCTGCTCCTTCCCGGCGATGTGTTCGCAAGCCGCCGGCCCGACCCCGTGCTGCAGCAGCTCGAGGCTTTCGGCGATCCGACCCTCTCGGTGAACGATTGCCTGCGCCCGGTATCGCGTTATTTCGACCGCATCACGCGCCCCGAGCAGGTGCTCGCGAGCCTGCCGGCGGCGCTGCGCGTGCTGCTCGATCCCGAGGAGTGCGGCCCGGTGACCTTGGCGCTGCCGCAGGACGTGCAGACCGAGGCTTGCGATTACCCGGCGGAGTTCTTTCGGCGCCGGGTGCACCGCATCCGCCGGCCCGTGCCTGGCGCGGGAGAGCTGGAAGCGGCGACGAGAGTGCTGCGCGCGGCGAAGCGCCCGCTCCTCGTCGTTGGCGGCGGCGTCAAGTATGCGCTGGCGGAGCCGCGGCTCGCGGCCTTCGCCGAAGAGCACGGGCTGCCGGCGGCCGAGACGCAGGCGGGGAAGGGCACGCTGGCCTGGGATCACGCGATGAACGTCGGTGCGATCGGCGTCACCGGGGCGGCGGCGGCCAATACGCTCGCGGCGCGCGCTGACGTGGTGCTCGCCGTCGGGACGCGGCTGGGCGATTTCGCGACCGGCTCGCGGGCGCTCTTCGCGAACGCGAAGCTGGTGCAGTTGAATGTCGGCGCGTTCGATGCGGCGAAGCACGGCGCCCTCCCGCTGCTCGCGGACGCCGACGCCGGTCTCGAGGCGCTCGGAGAGAGCCTGCGCGGCTGGCGCGCGCCCGCAGCCTGGAGCGAGCAGGCGCGGCGGCTCGCGCGCGCCTGGAACCGGGAGGTGGAGCGCATTACTGCGCCCGATGGCGGGAGAAATCGGGGCAAGCCCACCGACGCGCAGGTGCTCGGCGCGGTGAACGCCGCTCTTCCCCGGAATTCGATCGTGGTGTGCGCGGCGGGCGGCCTGCCGGGCGAGCTGCACAAGCTCTGGCGCGCGGCGGACTCCACCGGCTATCACCTGGAATACGGCTATTCGTGCATGGGCTACGAGATTGCCGGCGGCCTGGGCGCGAAGCTCGCGCGCCCCGAGCGCGAGGTCTGCGTGATGGTCGGCGACGGCAGCTATCTCATGCTCAACTCGGAGATCGCGACCGCGGTGGCGCTCGGCGCGAAGCTCGTGATCGTGGTGCTCGACAACCGCGGCTTCGGCTGCATCGAGCGCCTGCAGGCGGCGACCGGCGGCGCTTCCTTCAACAATCTTCTCGGCGCTGCCGCGCCGCGGGTGGATTTCGTCGCGCATGCCCGCAGCCTCGGCGCCCAGGCGGAGATGGCCCGGGGCATCGCCTCCTTGCAATCGGTCATGAAGCGTGCCCTGCGAGCCCGGCGCACTTTTGTCGTCGTGATCGAGACCGATGCTCGGCGGGGCACGCAGGAAGGCGGCGCGTGGTGGGACGTCGCGGTCACCGCAGCGCCGCGGAGCCGCGGGCAGAGAGCGGCGCGTGCGGCGTACGAGCGGGCGCGGGGGCGCCAGAAGGCGGGCGGCTGATGGTGCGCATCGGCATCAACCCGCTCACCTGGACCAACGACGACCTGCCCGCGCTCGGGGAGGAGAACTCGCTGGAGACCTGCCTCTCCGAGGCGAAGCTCGCCGGCTACGAGGGAGTGGAGCTGGGCCGCAAGTTCCCGCGCGATCCGGCCGTGCTCGGCCCCGTCCTCGACCGGCACGGCTTGAGCCTGGTCTCGGGCTGGTACAGCGCGCGCCTGCTCGAGCGCCCGGTGGAGGAGGAGATCGCGGCGATGCGGCCGCACGCCATGCTCCTCAAGACGCTGGGCGCGACCGCCATGGTGTTCGCGGAAGTCTCGCGCTGCGTCCACGGCGAGCGCTCGATCCCGCTGTCGAAACGGCCGCGGCTTGCAGAGAAGGAGTGGCAGCCTTTCTGCGAGCGGCTGGACGCGGTGGCGCGCCATCTAGCGAAGGAGGGGCTCAGTCTCGCCTACCACCACCACATGGGCACGGTGATCGAAAGCGAGGATGAAATCGACCGCATGATGGCTTCCACCGGGGCGGTCGGACTGCTGCTCGACACGGGGCACCTGACCTTCGCCGGCGGCGACCCGCTGCGCGCGCTCGGACGCCATGCCGACCGCATCGTGCACGTCCACTGCAAGGACGTCCGTCGCGACAAGCTGGTGCAGGCCCGGCGCGACGACTTGAGCTTCCTCGACGCGGTGCTGGGGGACGTCTTCGCCGTGCCGGGCGACGGCAACATCGATTTCGAGCCCATCCTGCGCGCGCTCGCACAGCGCGGTTACGCCGGCTGGCTGGTGGTCGAGGCTGACCAGGATCCGGCGAAAGCGCACCCGCTGACCCACGCGCGCATCGGCCACGATTGCCTTCGGCCATTGGCGCGCCGATACTGGACTGCATGAAGCTCGCCGAGAAAGAACTGGACGCCCGGGAAGAAGCACTCATCGCGGTGGCGCGCGAGGCCGGTGACCTGGCGAAACGGCTTTACGCCGATCCGTCGAGCTTTGCCACGAAGCTGAAGGGCACGCAGGATTACATCACGGCGGCGGACGGAGAGGTCGAGCGTGTAGTCATGGAACGGCTCGGCGCGCGATTTCCCGGCGATGCCTTCCTCGGCGAGGAAGGCGGCGCCTCGGTTTCCAATCTCGGCGGCAGCGACGCCTTGTGGGTGATCGACCCGATCGACGGCACCGCGAATTTCGCCCACGGCATTCCCCACTTCTGTGTATCGATCGCCTTCCTGTCGGGCGGCGAGCTTGCGCTGGGCGCGATCGCGGCGCCGATGTACGGCGAGCTCTATCGGGCGCGGCAGGGTCGCGGCGCTTTCCTGAACGATCGCGCGATGCACGTGTCCGGGATGGCGGATATCAGGCAGGCGGTCATCGAGCTGGGCTGGTCCTCGCGCCGGCCCACGCGGACCTATACCACGCTCGTCGAGCGCGTCCTCGCGACGGGCGCCACCTTCCTGCGCGCGGGCTCGGGCGCCCTCGGCCTCGCGTACGTCGCCGACGGGCGGACCCACGGCTACTGCGAGCTGCACATCAATTCATGGGATACGCTGGCGGGGCTCTTGATGGTGCGTGAGGCGGGCGGCTGGACCAACGATTTTCTTGCCGGCGACGGGCTGGCGCAGGGCAACCCGGTGCTTGCCTGCGTCCCGGCTTTGCGCGAGACGCTGATCGAGGCGACCGGGGTGGGATATCCTGCTGTGTCATGAAAAACAGATTCCCTCCCACTCGAGGAAGAAATACCAGAATGATCAACACTGCAGCGACGCAATGCGCGGGTACACGAGACCGCTCGGCTGCTCGGGTCCATCCCAGTTCTTGATTTCAACGCATCAAGTGTTGTGTATCACCGATTCCACGTTCCACGCGTTCTCCAACGACTACTTGCGACCACGCGTATCGTGACGGAGCGATGCTCCACACTTGATGGCACGGATAAGGAAGCCCGAATGTGGGTGATGCCGGACGCCATCGGATGCTTCGGTGCGCAATAATCAAGAGGGAAGAAATCTGTTTTTTCATGACACAGTACGACTAGCAAAAGGAGGATGCCATGAAGCGTTTGATCTTGGCGCTGGTGCTCGCAGCACCGGGTTTTGCCGCGGCACAAGGCAATCTCGTGCTTTATTGCGCGGTGCAGGAAGAGTGGTGCCGGGCTACGGTAACCGCGTTCGAGAAAAAGACCGGCATCAAGGTCGCCATGACCCGCAAGAGCAGCGGCGAGATCTACGCCCAGGTGAAGGCTGAAGCGTCCAATCCGCGCGGCGATATCTGGTGGGGCGGGACCGGCGATCCGCACCTGCAGGCTGCGGAGGAGGGTCTCCTGGTCGAATATCGCTCGCCGATGCTGAAGCAGCTGCAGCCCTGGGCGGTCAAGCAGGCCGAGCAGGCGAAATACCGCACGGTCGGCATCTACGCCGGCGTGCTGGGCTTCGGCTACAACACCGAGCTCCTCGCGAAGAAGAAGCTGCCCGAGCCGAAGTGCTGGAACGATCTCCTGTCCGACAAGTACAAGGACGAAGTGCAGGTCGCGGATCCGAATTCCTCGGGAACCGCGTACACCTTGCTCGCGACCATCGTGCAGCTGCACGGCGAGGACAAGGGATTCGATTTCATGAAGCGGCTGCATCGCAACATCAACCAGTACACCCGCTCGGGCGCCGCGCCCGCCAAGGCCGCGGCAGGCGGCGAAACCCTCGTTGGCATCACGTTCATGCACGACATCATCACGTTCTCGGCCCAGGGCGCCCCGGTCAAGGTGGTGGCGCCCTGCGAGGGCACCGGCTACGAAGTCGGATCGATGAGCATCATCAAGGGCGGCAGGAACCCGGAGCAGGCGAAGGCGTGGTACGACTGGGCGCTCTCGCCGGAGGCGCAGTCGATCGGCGCTGAATCGAAAGCGTTCCAGGTGCCGTCGAACAGGACTGCGAAGATTCCTCCCGAAGCGCCGCGCGTCGAGCAGCTCAAGGTGATCGACTACGACTTCGGCAAGTACGGCTCCTCGGCCGAGCGCAAGCGGCTGCTGTCGAAATGGGATAAGGAAGTGAAGGCGCTGCCGAAGTGACGCACGCCCCCGGTCGCGCGGCCGTCGCCTGGATCGCCGTCACCACGGCGAGCTTCGTGCTTCTGCCGTGGTACGCGACCGAGGACTTCTGGCGCTTCGTCTGGATTTCCCGCATAGCCGATGCGGCGCATGCGCCGGGACTGGTGCAGGGCGTAGCGCACGGGCGGTCCTGGCTGCTCCTGCTGCTGGCGCCGCTGGCTCTGGCGATTGCCGCGCGACCGTGGCGCATGGAGCGTGGCCGCGCCGGCAGCGTGCTCGTGACTGCGGGTGCCACAGGTCTCCTGCTGCTCCTCGCGCAAGGCTTTCTCTTCCGTCATCCGAACATCACCCCAGCGGGCTGGCCTACGCAGCCGGGTATGGGTTACGGCGCGCTCGTCGCGGGGCTCGGCTTCCTCATGCTCTTCTGCCAAGGGCTCGCCGCACGCGGTCGCTGCCGTGGCGACGCCTTCGTTGTGAGCGCGATCGGCCTCACGGTGGCGCTCATCGCGGTTTTCGTGTTCTTCCCGATTTCCGTGATGCTCGAAAGCGCGTTCCGCGACAATGCCGGCGGCTTTGCTCCGGCGGCTTTCTTCGCCAGCTTCTCCGACCGCTCCGTGTGGGGGCTTGACTGCGTGACTTCGAGCCTGCGCTGCGGGGTGGCGTGGAACACGTTGTTTCTCGCCGTGCTGGTCGGCGCCGGCTCGACGCTGCTCGGGCTCGCCTTCGCGCTGATCGCCACGCGCACGGCCTTCCGCTACAAGGGCGCGCTGCGGGTCATGAGCATTCTCCCGATCATCACGCCACCCTTCGTCATCGGCCTTGCCGTCATCCTGCTCTTCGGCCGCGCCGGTGCGGTCAGCGCGCTTCTTTTCGAATGGCTCGACATTCCGCGGTCGCGGTGGATCTACGGCCTGCCGGGCGTCGCCCTCGCTCAACTCCTCGCGTTTACCCCGATCGCCTTTCTCGTGCTGCTCGGAGTGGTGCAGGGCATCAGCCCGTCGCTCGAGGAGGCCTCGCAGACCCTGCGGGCGCGCGGCTGGACCACCTTCAGGACGGTGACGCTGCCGCTCCTGCGTCCCGGCCTCGCCGCGGCATTCCTGCTCGGCTTCGTGGAGAGCATGGCGGATTTCGGGAATCCGCTCGTTCTTGCGGGAAACTACGAGGTGCTGTCGACCAAGATCTTCTTCGCGGTGGTGGGCGCCGCGCACGACCAGAGCCGCGCCGCGGTGCTCGCCATGGTGCTGCTCGTCTTCACGCTGGCGGCATTCTGGGCGCAGCAGCGCTGGCTGGGGCGCGCATCGTACACCACGGTCACCGGCAAGGGCGACGCCGGGCTGCCGGTGCCGCTGCCCCGCGGACTGCGCTGGCTGTGCTACGGCATCGCGCTGCCGTGGGCGGCGTTCACGCTGCTGATCTACATTACCATCTTCGTGAGCGGCTTCGTGAAATCGGTAGGACGTGACTACAGTTTCACGCTGGATCACTTTCTCGCCGGCTTCTCCGTTGCGGCCACCGAGCGCGGGTTGCATTTCACCGGGGCGGCCTGGCCGTCGCTCACGACGACCCTGACGATCGCCACGATCGCCGCCCCGCTCACCGCCGCAATCGGCCTCCTCACCGCGTGGCTCCTGTCGCGCCAGAATTTCGCCGGCAAGCGTGCCTTCGAGTTCGGCACGCTGCTTTCCTTCGCCATCCCCGGGACGGTCGTGGGGATCAGCTACATCCTCGCGTTCAACGTGCCGCCCATCGAATTGACCGGGACGGCGGCGATCCTGGTGATCTGCTTCGTGTTCCGCAACATGCCGGTGGGCGTGCGCGCCGGTATCGCCACGCTCTCGCAGATCGACAAGTCGCTCGACGAAGCCTCGCACACGCTCGGCGCGCGCTCGGCGACCACGTTGCGGCGCGTGGTGCTGCCGCTCCTGCGGCCGGCGATCGTGGCGGCGCTGGTCTACAGCTTCGTGCGCGCCATGACGGCGGTGAGCGCGGTGATCTTCCTCGTCACGGCGGAGCACAACATGGCGACCGCGTACATCGTCGGGCGCGTCGAGGCGGGGGAGTTCGGGCTGGCGATCGCCTACTCGTGCGTGCTGATCGCGATCATGCTGGCCGTGATCGGATTGATACAGGTCGGCGTCGGCGAGCGCAGACTGGGACGGCGCGAGACGGTCGCGCTGCAGGGAGCGGCATGAGCGGCGGAGCAGGGATCGGCGGAACCGCGGAGCAGGGGCCCCGCTTGCGGGGATGCGACCGTGGAGCCGATCATGGGCGCGTCGTTGATGCCGATCCCTTTGCGCGTCTCCGGGGTCAGATCCCCAGAGGGGCCCCTCTTCCGCCGCGTCGACGCGCCCCGGTTTCCGGGGATGCACCCCGGCGGAGGTGTGCCGCGCGGACTCGGTCTCCGCTTGCGGTGGAGCGGGGAGCGCGGCCGGCGCCCGACTCGAAGCGCTGGAATTGCAGAAGATCCTTCAGAGGGCGCGAACGGTGGTGCGGGACGGGGCGCAGAGCCGCTGCGTCGCAGGCGCATCCACTTGCCGGGGCCGCTCGCTGCTCCCGCACCCTGCTGCGCACACCGAGTCGCAGCGGCACCCGCGAAGGACGCTGGGCCTCCGACGGCGTGATGTTTGATCTTGCGATGACCGTTGCGGAGGAGGCGGCATGAAACAGGCCGCCGACGTAGAGTTCCACAGCGTCTTCAAGCGCTACGGCGTGGTGACGGCGGTCGACGACGTGTCGTTCCGCATCGAGCCGGGAATGCTCGTCACGCTCCTGGGGCCCTCCGGCTGCGGCAAAACGACCACGCTGCGGCTGATCGCGGGCCTGGAGATGGTGAGCTCGGGCAGCATCACCATCGGGGGGCGCGACGTCACCTCGGCGCCGGCGTCCGAGCGCGACGTGAGCATGGTGTTTCAGTCCTACGCGCTCTTCCCGCACATGAACGTGCTCGAGAACGTCGCGTACGGTCCGACGGTGAGCGGCGACCCTGCGGCGAAGGACAAGGCCGTGGAAAAGCTGCGCATGGTCGGCCTCGACGGTTTCGGCAGCCGCATGCCCTCCGAGCTTTCGGGCGGACAGCAGCAGCGCGTCGCGGTGGCGCGTGCCCTGGTGCTCGAGCCGCAGGTGCTGCTTTTCGACGAGCCGCTCTCCAACCTCGACGCCAAGCTGAGGCGCCGGGTGCGCGAGGACATCCGCGAGCTGCAGCAGAGCCTCGGCCTGACGGTCGCCTACGTGACCCACGACCAGCAGGAGGCGCTGGCGGTGTCGGACCGCATCATCGTCATGTCGAACTCGCGCATCGCCCAGGTCGGCGCGCCGCGCGAGCTCTACGAGGCGCCGCGCGACCGCTTCGTCGCCGACTTCATCGGCGACGCCAACCTGGTCGAGGCCGAGCTGGGTCCGCACCGCGGCGATCGCGCCCACTGCGCCTGGGCGGTATCGATCTAGAGATCGAGCACCGCGGCA
>DASRJL010000233.1:0-44800 GCA_035649495.1 Burkholderiales bacterium
ACGCGCCGAGGGGCGGAGCAGGGATCGGCGGAACCGCGGAGCAGGGGCCCCACTTGTGGGGATGCGCCCCGGCCTCGGTCTCCCGAAGGGTGGTGCGGGACGGGGCGCGAAGCCGCTGCGTCGCAAACTCTTCGACTTGCCGGGGCTGCTCGCAGCTCCCGCACCCTGCTGCGCACACCGAGTCGCAGCGGCACCGTGGAGCCGATCGAGAGCGCGTCGGTCGAATGCCGATCCCATGCGCATCTCCGGGGTCAGATCCCCTGAGGGTCCCCCTCTTCCGCCGCGGAGACGCGCCCCGGTTTGTGGGGACGCGGCCCGGCCTCGGTCTCCGGAACGGTGGTGCGGGACGGGACGCGGAGCCGCTGCGTCGCCTATGCTTCTACTTGCCGGGCCTGCTCGCTGCTCCCGCACCCTGGTGCGCACACCGAGTCGCAGCGGCACCCCCGGTGGCGCGCACCGATCGCTGAAGAGATGGTAAGTCCTTGATTCGACCAGGACCGCAGGAGAGCGTCATGCATTTTTCTGTTGTCGCAACCGCCGTCGCAGCCGCCGTCGTATCCACCCTGACGGTCAACCCGGCCGCGGCGCAAGCCTACCCGCAGCGCCCGGTGCGCATGATCATCGCCAACGGCGCGGGAACCGCGCCCGACGTCATCGGGCGGCTACTCGCCAACAAGCTCGCGGAATCGTGGGGCCAGGCGATCATCGTCGACAACCGGCCCGGGGCCACCGGGTTGATTGCGACGGAGCTCACCGCCAGGGCGGCGCCCGACGGCTACACCTTGCTTCTGTCCACGATGACCAACTTAATCGTGATGCTCATGCACCAGAAATACATGCTCGCCACCGAGCTTGGCGCCGTAACCCTGGTCGGCACCACGCCGTTCGCCATCGTCGTCGGCCCCACTACGCCGGTCAAAAGCGTCGGCGAGCTGATTGCGTACGCCAAGGCCCGGCAAGGTCAGTTGCGATACGGCTCGGCAGGCGCCTGGGGCTCCACGCACCTGTGCATGGAAAACTTCAATGCGCTGAACGGGCTGAAGATGACCCACGTGCCGTACGCCAACGCCGCAAACACCATGACCGATCTCATGTCCGGCGGCATTCATATCTATTGCCCCGCCGTGCCGTCGCTGCCGGCCTTCATGGCAAGCGGCAAGATCAGGGTGCTCGGGGTTACTTATCGCGAGCCGACCAAGCTGCTGCCGGGCGTGCCGCCGGTAGCGGACGCGGTTCCGGGGTTCGAGCTCTACGGGTGGTACGGCATGAACGTGCCGCTGAAGACGCCACCCGAGCTCATCAAGCGCATCAACGCCGATCTCGTTAAGGCGCTCAAGGACCCGCAACTGCAGGAGCGCATGCTTGCCGTCGGCGCCGAGCCCGTGGGTTCCACTCCGGCCGAGTTCACGGCGTTCCTGAACAAGAACACCGAGCAGTGGACCAAGGTACTGAAGGAAAGCGGTGCCAAGCTCGGGCAGGGCTTTTAACAACCTGGCCATCGCGTTTCTTCAGGCGGTACGCCGCGCATACGTCGCAAGGGGGAGGCAAATCCATGCCAAGGCCATGTACCGGACTAACCGTGCTGGATTTCTCATGGGGGATGCCAGGCGCGCTCGCCACCCTGGTCATGGCCGATTTTGGCGCCGACGTTATCAAGCTGGAACCTCCCGGCGGCGATCCGTTCCGTTTTCAGCCCGCCTGGATTTCATGGAACCGGGGAAAGAAGGGCGTAGTACTCGATCTCGGCAAAACGGAAGGCCGCGCGCAAGCGATCGAGCTCATCGGTGCAGCCGATGTGCTGGTGGAGTCTTTCCGTCCCGGAGACATGGCCGACTGGGGACTGGCGTATGACACGCTGTCGCAACGCTACCCGCGGCTCATCTACTGCTCCATCACGGGGTTCGGACAAAAGGGTCCGCTTGCCCGGGTGAAAGGATACGAGGGGGTCGTTGCGGCCAAGGCCGGCCGCATGCTCAATTTGCAGGGACAGCCCAACCGTGATGGCCCCGTGTATTCGGCGGTGCCTACCGGCAGCTGGCACGCGAGCCAGGCGGCGTTGCGCGGCATCATCGCGGCCCTTCGTGTGCGCGAAGCCTGCGGGCGCGGGCAATGGGTCCAGACCAGCATAGTCCAGAGCCTGGCCTCTCCCCACGACAACAATGTCGGCGACGGCGGGCTGGTGAACGTCCAGATGCGCCGCCGCGACCCGAAGTTCGCGCGCGCGCCCCGCGGCCGAGGCGAGTCGAGCATTGGCTACATTCCCGTGCGAACCAAAGACGGGGTGTGGCTGCAGCATGCCAATCAGCGCGTCCCGCACATTCAGGGCCATCTCAAAGCGATTGGCCTCGAGCACCTCCTCAAGGATGAGCGGTTCGCGCGTGTTCCGTCCATCAGCTCGGCAAACCGCGAGCTGCTTCGCCGGGAGATCCTGAAGGCGCAGTTGGAGAAGAACGCCGACGAGTGGATGGAGATTTATCTCAAGGACGGCGAGATCGCGGCGGAGCCTTATCGCAATAGCGTTCAGGCCATGAAGCATTCCGCAGTGATCGAAAACGGGACTGTGACCACGATCGACGATCCGCGTGTCGGTCCGTTGCACACCTTGTCGCCTCTGGCGGAATTGCCGGACACGCCGGGCGCACCGAGCGGGCCCGCGCCCGACGTCGGACAGCACACTTCCGAAGTGCTGGGACGCCTGCGTCCCGCGGCCGCAAGCAGCCGTTCGCGAGAGACTGCCGCTAAAGCGCCGGCTCACCCGCTGTCGGGCGTGACCATCCTCGATCTGGCGACGGTTCAGGCCGGGCCGTACGCCGCTTCCATGCTGGCCGACCTTGGCGCGCGGGTAATCAAGATCGACGCTACCGATAAGCGCCTCGACGAGGGCCGGCGCTCGACGGCCGCAGCCCTGGCCGACGTACGAACCTACGCCGGCAAGGAATCCATGCAGGTCGACCTGCAGACCCCCGAGGGCAAAGAGATCCTGCACAAGCTGATCGCCAGGGCCGATGTGCTCTCGCACAACTATCGCCTCGGAGTCGCCGAGCGTCTCCGGATCGATTGGGAGACCTGCCGGCGGTTGAATCCCCGTCTGGTTTATGCGTGGATGGGCACCTATGGTGCGAACGGGCGGCACGCGCGCAGACCGGGCGCGCATCCCATACCTGGCGCAGTCATGGGCGGCGCCATGCGGCAAATGGGCCGGGGCATGCCACCGCCGGCGGAAGCGGTCATGGACATCGAAGATATCGTTGAAGCGACCCGCTGGATCATGAAGTCCAACTGGGGACCCGATCAAAACACCTCAGCGGCGGTAGCCACCGGCATCATCCTGGGTCTCCGGGCGCGGGACTTGAGCGGCAAGGGCCAGCCCGTCAGCGTCACCATGCTCAGTGCCAATGCGTGGACGAACGCCGATGAGTATTACGACTACCTTAACCGACCTCCCATCGCAGTTCCCGACGCGGAAGTCCATGGCCTCGATGCCCTGTACCGTCTATACCGCTGCAAGGAAGGGTGGGTGTTCCTCGGATGCCTGTTCCAGGACGAGTGGGAGACCTTCTGCCGCACGGTTGAGCGGCCAGACCTGCTGGCCGATCGCCGCTTCACGATTCGAGAAACGCGACAGGCCAACGACGAGGCCCTGGTCACGGAGATTGCGAATATTTTCGCCGGTCGCAGCGCTGCCGAGTGGGAAGATCTGCTGCTGAAAGCCGACGTCGGCTGTGTGCGGGCCGACGAAGCGACGGAGGGAGAATTCTATGCGGACCATCCTCATGCCAGGGCCAATGCTCTCAGCGTAGAGGTGGATCATCCCACTGTCGGCAAGCACCTCCGCTATGGGGGGCTAGTCGAATTCTCCCTGACGCCCGGACGCTACCGGGCCTCCGCCCAGGTCGGCCAGCACACCAGGCCCCTGCTGCGGGAGATCGGGTACGACGACCAGCAGATCGAGGCCCTGGGAAGGCGGGGTACAGTCCAGTGGGCTGATCCCGCGGTGGGTGGGGAGCCGTAAGCGCCTGCCGCCCTAAGGCGGCTCGGGATCCTCGTTGCCCGCGAGCAGATCCGCGTTTCCGCCCACCGCCGCTGTATTGATCGTGAGCGTGCGCTCGACCGCGAAACGCGGGAGGTAGTGCGGTCCGCCGGCCTTGGGACCGGTGCCTGACAGGCCTTCGCCGCCGAAGGGCTGCACGCCGACGACCGCGCCTATCATGTTCCGGTTCACGTAGGTGTTGCCTGCGCGCAGATGTTCGCGCACGCGAGCGACGAAGGTGTCGAGCCGGCTGTGTATCCCCAGCGTGAGCCCGTAGCGCGTGGCCGCCACGGCGGCCAGCGCGCGCTCGAGGTCCCGCGCGGCGTAGCGGACCACGTGCAGCACCGGCCCGAAAACCTCCTGTCGCGGCAGATCCTCCAGCGCTATCTCGAACGCCACCGGCGCGACGAAAGTTCCATGCGCCGCGTCGCCGCCAAGCGGGGCCCGGGAGATGGACGGACCGCGGCGCTCGAGGAGCGCGATATGGCGCTCCAGGGCTCTCTTCGCAGCTTCGTCGATCACCGGCCCGACGTCGGTGTCCGCGCGCCCCGGGTCGCCCACGCGCAATTCCATCATCGCCCCGGCGAGCATATCCAGCACGCGCGGCGCCGCATCTTCCTGGACGAGGAGGATGCGAAGCGCCGAGCAGCGTTGGCCCGCGCTGTTGAACGCCGATGCCAGCACGTCGGTCACCACCTGCTCCGGGAGCGCCGAGGAATCCACCACCATCGCGTTCAGGCCGCCCGTCTCCGCGATGAACGGAACGACAGGCCCGTCGCGCGCCGCGAGCGCGCGGTGGATGGCGAGCGCAGTCTCGAACGAACCGGTGAACGCGACGCCCGAAACGCGGGGATGGCCCACGAGCGCTGCGCCCACGGTTTCCCCGGGCCCTGCAACGATCCGCAGCACGTCGCGCGGCACGCCCGCCTCGTGGAGGAGCGTGGTCGCGCGTGTCGCAATGAGCGGTGTCTGCTCCGCAGGCTTCGCCACCACCGCGTTCCCTGCGGCGAGCGCCGCGCTCACCTGGCCCGTGAATATCGCCAGCGGAAAGTTCCACGGGCTCACGCACGCGAACACGCCGCGGCCGGCAAGCTCGAGCCGGTTCGATTCGCCGGCCGGGCCGGGCAGCTCGAGCGGCGCAGCGAATCCCGCCCGCGCCTGCGTCGCGTAATAGCGCAGAAAGTCGACCGCTTCCCGTACTTCTCCCGCGGCGTCGGGCAGGCACCTGCCGGCCTCGCGCACGAGGAGCGAAACCAGCTCGTCGGCGGATTCCTCCATCGCGCCGGCAGCCCGATCGAGTATCGCGGCGCGCCCAGTCGCAGGCGTTTCGTCCCAGCCGCGCCACGCAGCGGCTGCCGCTTCCACGTCGGCGTGCACGTCGCCCGGAGACGCCTCAAGCGTGGCGCCCGCGATGCGCCTGCGGTCGGCGGGCTCGTACACGAGGCTGCCGCCAGCCGCGCCCGTCGCCGCAACCGCCTGCCGGTCGCGGGCAATGCGCTCCTCCAGCTGCTGCAGCACCCGGACGTCGGAAAGGTCGGCGCCGCGCGAGTTCAGACGGTTGGGATAGATATGCTGCGGCAGCGGCACGCGCGGATTCGGGGTGTAAGGATCGGGAAGCAGCGCGAGTGGATCGGCCGCAAGCCGCTCGAGCGGAACCGTGCTGTCGGCGACCTGGTGGACGAACGATGTGTTGGCGCCGTTTTCGAGCAGACGGCGCACGAGGTAGGCGAGGAGATCGCGGTGGCTGCCGACCGGCGCGTAAACGCGGCACGCCACCCGCTGCCCGGGCACCAGCACGTCGTACAGGGCGTCGCCCATGCCGTGCAGCTTCTGGAACTCGAACGCGCGCCGCTCGCCGACGCACGCGAGGATGAAAGCAACGGTGTGGCAGTTGTGCGTCGCGAACTGCGGAAAGACGCGGTCTCCCGCCGCGAGCAGGGTCTGCGCGCACGCCATGTACGAGACGTCGGTGGCGCTCTTGCGCGTGTACACCGGATAACCGCCGACGCCGAGCACCTGCGCGATCTTGATCTCGGTGTCCCAGTACGCGCCCTTGACGAGCCGCACCATGATGCGCCGGCCCGATGCGTCCGCCAGTGCCGCGAGCCAGTCGCACACGGCGGGCGCGCGTTTCTGGTACGCCTGGACCGCGAGCCCGAGACCGTCCCAGCCGGCGAGCGCCGGCTCGCGCGCGACACGCTCGAACAGCTCGAGCGACAGGGTAAGACGGTCGGATTCCTCCGCGTCTATCGTGATGGGTATTCCAGCCCGTGCCGCCGCTCCGGCAAGATCGAGGAGCCGCGGCAGCAGCTCCGCCAGTACGCGCTTGTGTTGCGCGATCTCGTAGCGCGGGTGCAGCGCGGAGAGCTTGATGGAAAGCCCGGGCCGGCTTTCGATGTCGCCGCCCTGCTCGCGGGCCTCCGCGCCCGTCTCGACGATTGCTTCGTGGTATGCGGCCAGGTAGCGCCCGGCATCCGCGGTCGTCTTCGCCGCTTCGCCGAGCATGTCGTAGGAGAACCGGAAGCCGGGCTCCCGCCGGGCGCGTTCCAGCGCAGCAGCTATCGTCTCCCCGGCGACGAACTGGCCGGCCATGATTTCCACGGCCTGCCGGATCGCCGCGCGGACGAGAGGCTCGCCCGCCCGCGCGACGAGCCGGCGCATCACGGCGTCCGCGCCGCCTTCCGCGTCGTGCCATTCGACCAGGCGTCCGGTGAGCATCAGTGCCCACGATGCCGCGTTCATCAGCGCGCTGCCGCCGCCCTCGAGCGCGCTCGGTACCTCCCATCTGCCGCCCGCGAGCTTGTCGCGGATCAGCGCATCGGCGGTCTCCGTGTCGGGTATGCGCAGCAGCGCCTCCGCCAGGCACATCAGCACAACGCCCTCGCGCGTGGACAGGTTGTAGCGCTGCAGGAACGCTTCGGCCCGCACCGACTGCGCCGATTCCGCCCGCACCGCCGCCGCGAGCTTGCGGGCTTCCGCGGCGATGTGCCTGCGCTCCGCATCCGTGAGCGTCAGGCGGTCGCGCGCGGCGGCGACTGCCGGCGCTTCGTCCAGCCGGTACGTGCGCAGGATTTCGTTCCAGGCTGCGGCGAGGTCGTTGTTATCTCCCATCGTGCGAGGCTATCGCCACGACAGCGGGTTTGCTCGACCGGTTGCTCCAGGCGTGGTTGCTGCCGCGAAGCACGACGAAGTCTCCGGCCCTGACGGTCACTTCCTGGGTGTCGAGCACCAGCACGATCTCGCCCTCCTGCACGATGCCGAATTCCAGCGTGCGCGTTTTCTGCATGTAGGGATGCGGCGCGAGCGGTGAGTAGGTCGAAGCCGCCGGCGATCCCATCGAGCGAAAATAAGCCTGAACTTCGGGCGCGCCGATTTTTCCTTTCCAGGCGTCGTCCGGCGGGAAGGTGACCACGCGCATCACCGAGCCGCCGGCGGGCGGCTCTATCGTATGCGGCAGATGGAGCGTCTCCAGCGCGATCGCCGCGAGCGGGCCTTCGGTCACCCACATGCGCTGCGATGCGAATCCGGGCCGGGCCGGGTCGAGTCGCACGTCCGGCGTCGGCGCGTCGCTCACGAGCGTGGACTTCCACGGCTCCCGGTCCATGCACACGATGCGGCGCGCCGGCTTCACGCCGTCCGGCAGCTTGCGCTTGGCGTCGCCGACCATGACCTTGTCCTTGCCCTGCGCGAGGCCCACCGGACCATCCACGAATTTCGCGGCGATCATGTCGAACGCGACGCGCCCGCCGTCGAGATTGCGGCTCGACCACTGGTGCCAGGCGCCGACGTCGATCACGATATCGCCGGGCTTCCAGTTCACTTCGCAGTCGTCGAGGACGAGCGTGCGCTCGCCGTCCAGGAGGAGCGCGTAGTCCACCGTCTCGGTCTTGTGCATGCCGCCCGAATAGGCGTTGACGCCGCCGCGGTCCCAGCGCCGGCCGAACTCGTCCACTTTCGGCGGATGCGGGGCCACGATCGTCGCGTCCTTCTTCGGATCGTAGTCCGTGGCCTTGCCGACACCCTGCACGACGCGCAGGTGGCCACCTTTCGGCGGGCCGGGGAAGTCGTAGTGCAGGCTGCCGTCGTCGGTCGTACCCGAGAGGGGCGCGGGATTGTCGTTCCACACCCAGAAATCGATGTGGCCGCGGCCCGAGCCCATCGAAGCTTCGTGCATGGCTGGCGCCGGCCCGTCCCACACCACTTTGGACTTGCCGCGCTCGTCGTTGCCGGTGACTACACGCCTTATGGGTTTCAGCCCACCTGTTGGCATCTCGGTCTCCTCTCGTTCGCTATTCAAGAAGTGATGAATGATGGTGATGAGAAGTGGTGATGGAAAATGGTGATGGAAGGCAACGATCACAGGTGGTTCATCACCAGTACCTCATCACCAGTAATCATCACCAGTAATCATCACCAGTAATCATCACCCTTATCGCATCACTTCTTCGGCGGAACGACGGGCAGCATCACATACGACACCCTCGCCCCACCGGTATGCACCGTATTCTGCGCACCGATGTTGTAGTCCGCGTGGTAGTGACGGTACGCGGATGCGCCGACGCCGTCCCGCGGCTGGATGTCGAGCCGTATCCGGTGTCCCTTTTTGAACACCATGCACATGGGCCACAGTTCCACGTGGCATTCGACGATGTCGTCCGGCGCGAGCCACTGTCGCTCGGTGTGCACGTGGTACGGACGATAGGGCAGAGACTTCTGCGGGTCCAGCTTGCGGTGCGACGCGCGCAGCCAGCCCTTCGCAACCGGCATCTCGTCCCAGCCCTGCTGGCCCGCTTCCCAGACGTCCTTGCCGTCGGGCCCGACGTTGCGGATGGTGGCGAAGATGTCCATGTCCTCCGAGGTGCTGGAGACCCACAGCACCAGCACCCCGGGACCGGTGATCTCGGTGTCTTCGGTGAGCGGCGCGCTCACCAGCGAGATGCCGGTGCGGTCCACGCTGCCGGCGGCGTGCGAGGGCGCGGAGGAGCTCACTCCGGCGTGGGAGGGCGGGCTCGCCGAGTAAGTGCACTGCGTGACTTCCGCCGGCTGCGCGGCGACCAGCTCGCCTTCCTTTTCCTGCGCGTTCTGCCCCGCCGAATTCACCCTGAGATGCCACTTCGTCCATGCTGTCCGCGCGATCGGCCATTCGTTCTCGAAGCGGAACTTGTAGCTCTTCGTGGTCTTGTCCCCGCCCGTGCGTATCATCAGCTTGACCGGGGGCTCGTCCATGATTCCCGTGTCCTTGCCCTTCAACCAGTGGTCCATGAAGCGCAGCTGGTCGAGGCGTCCTTCCTCCGAGTGGAAGGGGTGGAAGTGGGTGCCGCTGTGGATGCGCAGCTTCTTGTGCTTCGAGGCGGCGTTGACGTAGCCCTCGACGTTGCCGCGCAGGTGCAGTCCCATGCCGGTCCAGTTGCCGACGCTGTACAGAGGCACGGTGATGTTCTCCCACCGCGCGCTCTTCATGCGCCAGAACTCGGAGTCGAGGCTGTTGCACGCCCATTCCCACAGCATGTTGTTGTTGAAGGCGTTCGGGTTGTAGGTGCGCGCCCTTCCTATCAGGTGGTGCGCCATGTTGGTCGCGATCCACGTGTGCAGAAACCCCATCGCGAAGATGCCGCCGTGAAACGTCTGGTCGCGGTAGAGATCCGCGCGGCCTTCCCACGGGATTATCGCCTTCAACGAAGGCGGCTGCAGGTTCGCCACGCGCCACTGGCAGTTGGCGTGGTACGAGACGCCGAGCGTGCCGATATTGCCCGAGCACCACGGGAGCTTCGCTACGCATTCGATCGCGTCATAGAAGTCCACCGCCTCGGCGTACGAGCTGGGATCCGACTTGCCGGGGGACTTTCCCGATCCGCGCGAGTCCACGCGCACCAGCGCGTAGCCGCGCGGGCACCACCACATCGGGTTCGCCGTTTCCCATGCGAGGTAGGGGTTGGCCTTCTCCTCCAGGTCCTCCGGCGGTATCCACAGGCGGTCCTTCTGGTAGGGCCCGATCGTCATGATGGCCGGCACGCGCTCGGCGCCGCTGTCGGGCCGCAGCACGTCGGCGTAGAGCACCGCCCCGTCGCGCATCGGGATCCTCACGTCCTTCTCGACAACCAGTGGCCAGTCTCGTGGTTCGGATACGTTCGTCACTCTCGCTTGCTCCAGAACGCCGTGATAGGTGATAGGTGACAGTCTGCGCGGAGATTCTAAACCCCGCTGCCGCTTCTGAGTCACATCCTGCACTTGCCCTTTGTTGCCGATGTGGCATGCTCCTCCCCTTAGGCCCATACCAGGCTGAACGGAGGAGAACCATGGATCTGCGCTTCACGCCGGAAGAACTCGCGTTCCGGGACGAGGTACGGGCGTTCTTTCGCGACGCACAGCCTCCTCACATCCGCCGCAAGATGGAGCTCGGCCAGCGGCTGTCGAAGGACGACATCGTCAGCTGGCAGCGCATCCTGAACAAGAAGGGCTGGGCCGTGCCGAGCTGGGCCCCCGAATGGGGTGGCACCAACTGGGGCCCGGTGAAGACCTACATCTTCAAGGAAGAGATGCAGCTCGCGCCCGCGCCCGATCCGCTCTCCTTCAACGTCAGCATGATCGGGCCGGTGCTGATCGAGTTCGGCACGGAGGACCAGAAGCGGCACTTTCTGCCGAAGGTCGCCAATCTCGATTACTGGTTCTGCCAGGGATTTTCCGAGCCGGGGGCGGGCTCCGATCTCGCCTCGCTCCGGACCTCGGCGCGGCTCGACGGCGATCACTACGTCGTCAACGGCCAGAAGATCTGGACCTCCCGGGCGCAGCACGCGGACTGGATGTTCTGCCTCGTGCGCACCGATGGCGGCGCCAAGCTCCAGCGCGGCATTTCCTACCTCCTCATCGACATGAAGACGCCGGGACTGACGCTGCGTCCCATCCTCACGATCGACGGCGAGCATCACTTCAACGAGGTGTTCTTCGATAACGTGCGCGTCCCGGCTCACAATCTCGTCGGCGAGGAAAACAAGGGCTGGAACTACGCGAAGTACCTGCTCGGCCACGAGCGCGTCGGCATCGCCCGGATCGGCGCGTCGAAATATCGCGTGCAGCGGGCGAAGGAGCTCGCGGCGCGCGTGTACGTCGGCGACAAGCCGCTCGCGGAAACGGAGCGCTTCCGCGAGAAAGTGGCGGCGCTGGAAGTGGAGTTGAAAGCGCTCGAGATCACCCAGATGCGCGTCATCGCCAACTCGCGCAACCTGCCGCCCGGCGTGCAGGATCCCGCCTCGTCGGTGCTCAAGCTGAAAGGCACCGAGCTCGCGCAGGCGGCGACGGAGATTCTCATGGAGATCGCGGGGCCCGACGCCATGGCGTGGCAATCGGAGCACCTGTGGGGCACCGCCACGGACGAGCCGATCGGGCCGGAGTGGGCGGCGACCCTCGCGCCGGACTATTTCTACACGCGGGCGGCTTCGATCTACGGCGGGTCGAACGAGATCCAGAAGAACGTCATCGCGAAGCGAATACTCGGGCTCTGATCATGGATTTTGACTACAGCGACGAACAGAAGATGCTCAAGGAGGGCGTCGAGCGTCTCATCACCGAGCGTTATCAGTTCGAGAGCCGCAAGAAGTACCTGAAGGAGGAGCCCGGTTACAGTTTGGCGATGTGGGCGCAGTACGCGGACATGGGGTTGCTGGGGCTGCCGTTCGAAGAGCGCCATGGCGGCAGCGGGGGCGGGGCGGTCGAGACCATGATCGTGATGGAAGCCTTCGGCCGCGGGCTCATCCTCGAGCCGTATCTCGCCACGGTCGTGCTGGGCGGCAGGACGGTGCAGCTTGCCGGGAACGAAGCGCAGCGCGCGGCCATCCTGCCGAAGATCGCGAATGGCAGCCTCAAGCTCGCCTTTGCGCACTCGGAGCCGGAGTCCCGCTACAACCTGGCCGATGTGTCCTGCACGGCGAAGCGCGACGCGGACGGCTGGATACTCGACGGCACCAAGTCCTTCGTTGCGCACGGCGACCGCGCGGACAAGCTGGTCGTTTCCGCACGCATCGGCGGCGACAGGCGCGGTCGCGACGGTATCGCGCTCTTCCTGGTCGACGCAAAGGCTCCCGGCGTGTCCTGCCGCGGCTACCCGACGCAGGATGGCCTGCGCGCCGCGGAGATCAAGCTAGCGGGCGTCAAGGTCGGCTCCAACGATGCGCTGGGCGATCCGGGCAAGGCGGCTGCCGTAATCGAGCGGGTGGTCGATGGCGCGCTGGCGGCAATCGCCGCCGAGGCCGTGGGCGCCATGTCCGCCGCGCACGAGATCACGATCGACTATCTCAAGACGCGCAAGCAGTTCGGCGCCGCGATCGGCAGCTTCCAGGCGCTGCAGCACCGCGCGGTCGATCTGTTCGTGCAGCTGGAGCAGGCGCGCAGCATGGTTTACTTCGCCACCATGAGCGTGGACGATCCCGATCCGGCAGAGCGGTCCAAGGCGATATCCGCCGCTACCGTGCAGATCCGCAAGTCGGGCAAGTTCATCGGGCAGCAGTGCATCCAGCTGCACGGCGGCATCGGCATGACGCTCGAGTACAAGATCGGGCATTACTTCAAGCGCTTCACCGCGATGGAATCGACCTTCGGCGATACGGACCATCATCTCGCCGCGCTTGCGCGCGCCGGCGGCCTAAGCTGAGGGATGAGGGCGGACGGATGAGGGATGAGGGCGGAGGCGCCACCTGCGCGTGGTGTTCCGCCCCCCGCGACACGGGGACCAACTGCCCGCGCTGCGGCGCGAACTACGAGAAGGCCGAGGCGATCAGGTCCACGGGACGTGCAGCCGCCATCGTCCAGCCTGAGACGACGGTTGAAGACCTGGTTTTCGTTGACGCGGCTCATGCGGAAGAAGCGCCGGACGAGTGGAAGAACGTCCGGGATCCGGAACTCGAGCGGAAGTTCTGTATCGCCGCGATACCCGTCGCCCTGATCCTCGGCGCGATCTTCAAGGCTTCTGAATTCGGCGCCATGCTGCAACGCATGTTCATGGGCATGCCGCTCCACGAGCTTGGACATGCGATTGCTGCCTGGTTCTGCGGGTTTTTCGCGATACCGACGCTGTGGTTCACTCCGGTGGCGGAGACACGCGGCCTCCTGACGCCGCTCGCGCTCGCGGGCGCCATCGGATACATGATCTATCGCGCGCACGGCGTAGGGAGGATGCCTCTCGTGTTTTTGGGTTGCGCGCTGCTCCTCCTGCAGGGAATCGGCACTCTCGGCATCAACCCGGATACCGCGCGGGCGGTGTATATCTTCTGCGGGGACGGCGGGGGAATGATCCTCGCGACGCTGCTCATGGCGAGCTTCTTCTTCGGCAAGAGTACGCAGCTTTACAAAGGCTCGGTGCGATGGGGACTCGTGGTGATCGGTGCAGGGGCCTTCAACGACATATTCGGCACGTGGTGGCGGGCGCGCGGCGACGACCAGAACATTCCGTACGGCACCAGCGCCGGCCGACCGTCAGACTCCATGTGGTTGATCGACGACCACGGCTGGACCGCACAGAGTCTCACCAACGGCTATCTGCTTCTCGGTGCGTGCTGCCTCATCGTGCTCGCGGTCGTGTATGCGCGGGGCGTGTGGAGAGCGGGCAAGGAAGTCGAAGCGCGCCAGCTCAGGGAGAAGCGGGCGGAAAGGGAAAAGCGGAAGCAGGAAGCGAGGTGACAACCCCATCGGAGCGCGAAAGATCCGGTTCCGCTCACCGCGCCGGACCTTGCCGTGCCATCTCTATCACTTTGTCCACCACCGCCAGGAGTTCCTCGCGTGTCCTGGCCTCTTTCGCCACGACGAGGTACTTGCCGGCCACGCCGAAGGAAGGAACGCCGGTAATACCGAAATCCGCCCCGGTCTGCTCTGCGCTCCTCGCCATGGTTTGAATGCCGAAGGACTGGTACATCCCGGTAAATTTCTTCGGGTCTGCGACGTGCTTGACGGCCCAGTCGATCACGTCCTTGTCGGTCGCGAGCGGCAGTTTCTGATCGTGCACGGCCGAAAATACTGCGCCGTCCATCTTGGCGAGATCTCCCGTGCCGTCGATGGCGAGATACAGTTTTGCCAGCGATTGCCACTTCGGGTTCCCGAACGAGATCGGCACGCGCCGGAAGCGCACGTCCTTCGGCAGAGTCGAGCGCCACTTGCTGACGGCCGGTTCGAACTCTTTGCAGTGCGGGCAGCCATAGGAAAAGAACTCGATTAACTCGATGCCGGGCTGCGACTGGGGGAGGGGCTGGCCGACACGGACGAAGTCGATTCCCTCGCGTAAGGGGCTCCCGGCCGCGCGCGCGGGTGGAGCAGCGGCAACGACCGAGAGCACGGCCAGTGCGCGCAGTGCAGAACGCCTGTTCATCGAATTCCCCTCCGGTTGAGCGTAGCCCAGACAAGACAACAACAGGCCACGATTGGTTCCTCTGGCGTTTGGGGTCTGACCCCAGGAAGTGGCTGGTTTGACTTGCGGAGTCTGGAAAAATCAGCCCGTTTTTGCGCTTGGACGGCCAGTTTTCGGGCAGAAATTGAGTTTGCGGAGTATCGCCTGACCGATCCGGCAATCATTGAGCGGCGGCAGTGTCCTCAAGAATCATGTCTGCGCCTTTTTCCCCGATCATGACCGTCGGTGCGTAGGTGTTGCCCGATACGAGGGTCGGCATGATGGAGGCGTCCACCACGCGCAGGCCCCGAAGCCCGCGAACGCGCAGTCGATCATCGACTACCGCCGAGGCGTCGTTACCCATCGTGCAGGTGCCGACCGGGTGGAAGGCGATTCCACCGCGCATACGCAGGTACTCCATGAGATCGTCATCGCTCCTGCATGCGGGTCCGGGATCGTGCGCCCGTCCCACGTAGGGGCGCATCGCAGCGGTCTCCATGAGGCGCTGCGTCGCCTTGACCCCCGCCAGCAGAACCGCGCAATCCTTTTCCGACGACAGGTAGTTGGGCGTGATCGCGGGCGGCTGCAATGGGTCGCCGCTTTGGATCAGCACGCTGCCCCGGCTCTCGGGCCGCAGAAGGCGCGCCGCCAGCGTAAAACCGGGGAAGCCGTGCAGCCTGTCCCCCGGCTTGTCGAAGCTGAAGAGCGTGATGCTGGTCTGGATGTCGGGGGTCGCGGCCGCGGGGTCGGCGCGGATGAAGCCCGTCGCATACGACTGCCCCATGGCCAGGAAGCCCTTGCGCAGAAAAGCAAAGCGCAACGCAGCGGCCACGCTCTTCGGGAAGCTTCCCACGATATCGTTGAGCGTCCACGGTTTCGTGCATTCGTACACCAGACGCGCGGTATAGTGATCCTGGAGATTCGTGCCCACGCCGGGCAGATCGGCCACGACATCGATGCCGAAGCGTCTAAGCAGCGCTGCCGGTCCGACGCCCGAGAGTTGCAGCAATTGCGGGGAGTTGAACGAGCCGCCGGCTACCAGAACCTCAAGGCGGGCCGTCGCGGAACCGGGAATACCATCGCGCACGTATTCGACGCCCGTAGCGCGCTGGCCTGCGAACAGGACACGCGTCGCGTGCGCGCGGGTGATGACCCGGAGGTTGGCGCGCCGCCGGGCCGGGCGCAGGTACCCGGTCGCCGCGCTGCTACGCAATCCCCGGCGTATCGTCCACTGGTTGTAGCCGAAGCCTTCCTGGGTCGCCCCGTTGAAATCCGGATTGCGCCGGTAGCCGCATTCCTCGGCGGCGGCCAGGTAGGCATCGGCCAACGGGTGCGGCTCGGGCGGATCGGAAACCCAGAGCGGCCCGCCCACGCCGTGATATTCATCCGCGCCGCGCTGCTGATTCTCCGCCTTGCGGAAGTACGGCAGCACGTCGGAGTAGCCCCAGCCCGCGTTACCGAGATCTCGCCAACGATCGTAGTCCTCGTGCTGTCCGCGAATGTAGAGGAGGCCGTTGATCGACGTCGACCCGCCAATCACTTTGCCGCGCGGCTGGCCGATCCGCCGGTTGCCGGCGCCCGCCTGCGGCTCGCTGGAATAGAGCCAGTTCACCTTCGGATTGGTGAAGTGCTTTCCGTAGCCCAGAGGAATGTGTATCCATGGGCTCACGTCCTCGCCCCCGGCCTCGAGAAGGAGCACGGAGTAGCGTCCCGACGCCGTCAGCCGGTTGGCAAGCACGCAGCCCGCCGCGCCCGCGCCGACCACTATGAAATCGAACGAATCCGGCGTACTCATACTAGTCATAGTGTGTCATGAAAAGAAAAATTTCTTCCATCTCGATTATTGGGCACCGAAGCATCCCATGGCATCCGGCATCATCCACATTCGGGCTTCCATATCGTGCCATCAAGTGTAGAGCATCGCTTAGCTCCGATATGGGTGATCGCAAGTACCCTGTTGAGAATGCGTGGAAAGTTGAATCCGTGATACACAGTACTTGATGCGTTGAATCAAGACCTGTGATGGACATGAGCAGCCGGGTGGTCCCGAATACCCCTGCATTGCGTCGCTGCAGTGTCATCATCCGGCATTTCCTAGCAATCCTCTGTGCTTTCCGTGAACGCTGTGGCTCGTAGTGTTTTTGAGATAGGTTTTAGGAAAAAATCTTTAGGTCGAAGCCGCGCTCGATCATCCAGCCCAGGGCGACGGCCGCGATCACGGCCGAGCCCGGCACGAAGATGACCCGGCGGTAGAACCCGCTGCGCCGGACGGCGTACGCCAAGGGCACCAGCACGGCGACGATCAGCAACTGGCCTGCCTCCACCCCGAGGTTGAAGCCGACCAGCGCGAGCAGTAGAGCGCCCTGCGGCAGGCCGAGATCGGTGAGCACGCTGGCAAAGCCGAAGCCGTGGATGAGTCCGAACCCGAAGGCGACGAGCCAGCGCCGGCCGTGCACGACGGGCCAGATGTTGTTGAGCGCCGCGAGCAGGACGGAAAACGCGATCGCCGTTTCCGTCAGGCGCGTAGGCAGGCTGATGATAGCCAGCGCCGCCAGCGACAGGGTGATCGAATGCGCGACCGTGAACGCCGTGACTACCCTGAAGACATCCCAGAAAGCCGGCATGAAGCGCTCCACCGGCGCCCAGCCGCGCCGCGCGGGCACGTACACGGCCGGCAGGAGCAGCGATACGAGGAACAGCACGTGGTCGATCCCGATCCAGATATGCCAGACGCCTTCCTTGCCATAGGAGAGGAACTGGCCGAGCGGTGACGCAGCCTCGGTCGCAAGACGGAACTTCGCGCTGTCCGGACCAAGCACGGCCGTGACCGTGCGCCCCGCGGCCTCCCACCGGAGCAGGCCCCGGTGCGTCGGGTCGAGATCGAAGAACAGGCTGTACTCGACCTCCGCGTTGCCATCGGCGCCGGGTCCGCATTCGACCTCGAAAACGAGCACGGCATAGGCGCCGTCGGAATGATTATCGGCCAGGAGATCCGTTACACGCTTGCTGCATTCGCGGTCGGCCCGGGTCAGTTTCAGTCGAGCCAGCGCGTAACGCTCGATTGCGGCCTGCCCGGTGCGCACCTCGCCCCAGGTGATTGCGCCGTCGCCGTCGGCGTCGAGGCCGATGGCGAATTCCAGGTCGCGCAGCGCGATATCCCATTGCCCGGTGATGCGCGCGCCGTCGGCCCGCAACGCAAGGTAGCTGTCGCTCGGCTTGTGCGCCTGCGCCGGTCCGGGGAGGGTGAGCAGCAGCGCGAGCAGCCACAAGAGCCGCATCAACGGTTCACCTGCGCCAGTGCCGCGGCGAGCTCTTTCAATCGCGGATCCTCGATGCCGGTCTTCGCCATCCATTCGATTACCGGCGCGGCCGCCGAATGATCCCGGTTCGCCAGCGCGGCCTGCAGCACGAGTTCCGCATCCCGGGGTTCCTTCTGCACCGACCAGTTTTGCAGCGCTAGGGCCAGGGCGCCTTTCGGGTCGGCCTCGAACTCGAGCCGGAACCAGGCTTCATCCTGCGCGTTGGTATTGTCCGATCGCAACGCCGCATCAGCGAAGCGCGCACGAAGCGCGACTGCGCGCGCTTTGGCTTCGGGCTTGCCGAGCGCGCGTTCGGCGCGGGCCAGGGACAGCAGCAACACATCGGACCGCTCCCATTTTCGCAACAGCGAAACGATCTCATCCCAGCGGCGCTGGTGGCCAAGCAGCTCGGTGTACGCGGCGAGAACGTACTGGTCCGAATCATCCGTAGCCAGGGCGGCGCGGTAATGCGCCTCGGCCGCCGCGTTGTCGCCGAGGCGCCGGGCGATCTCGGCCAGCACCGTGAGCGTCCAATGTTTCAACGTCGGCCGCGCATCAGGTTCCGCTGCCAGGGCACTGCGGAGCGTCTCGTAGGATGGGCGGGCCTTTCCGAGTGTCGCATCGAGATAGGCGCCGCAACCGGTGGCGAGCAGCTTCTCGCCCTGCTCGCGCAGCCGGGTGCAGTCCTCCCGCACCGCCTCGTAGCGGGCGGTTACCATGTTTACGGCGGCCCGCCACGTGAGCGCGCGCCGGTGTTTCGGGTCCTGCGCGATCGCCGCGTCCAGCAGGGCGCGCGCCTGCTCGAACTGGTGGCGGTATTGCAGGAGCTGGGCGCGCATGACGAGGATATCGGTCGGAACCTGCGCCAGAGGAGTAGTCCGCCATGCGGACAGGGCGGCTTCCGCGTATCCCAGGTAGCGCGCGTCTCCGCTGTCCAGCACGAGGTTGAAGTATCGCCGCGCGAGATCGAGCGCCGCGCCGACGTCCGCCGGGTTGGCCGCCTGTGCGGCGCGTAGCCCTTGCAATTCGCGCTGGACGGGGTCGGTCGGCCGGGTGGGCAGCCGTTCGAGCACTACGCTGTCGTCATTGGGACGGTAGGGGGCGGCGGGGCCTGCCCATGGCCACGCGACGGCTGCTGCCAGGAGTAGTTGCAGCCAAGCCACACCGGAGCCGCCTGATCTGCCCGGCCCGGGGGTCTTGGTCACTGATTCAGTTGAGAAATTTCGCCTGAGGCAATACACTTTGTGCGCAGTTACTTGTAGGGAGGTTACACATCGGTCAACCCGATGCGAGTTGAAGCGTTAACTGTCATGGCGATCGTGGCGCAAAGCGCGCCTCCGAGGATATCGCCTTAACCACACTAAAGGAGTCCGCAATGACGAAGTTAGCAGCTTTCCTGGTAGCCGCAATGTTCGCGCTTGGCAGCACGAGCGCTTTGGCCGCGAAGCATGCGGCAGCCGAGAAGGACGCGAAGAAGCCCAGCGCAGAAGAGTGCAAGAAGGACCCCAAGATGAAGGGCTGCGAGGCGAAAGACGAAATGAAGAAGGACGCCAAGAAGTAAGAACTGCGCTGTACTGGCATTCCAAGGGGCGGTGTATCCGCCCCTTTTTATTGTCCTATCCGCCTGCTTCAGCCCGCGGGCATCTGCTCGAGCAGGCGGCCGAAGCCTGGCACGCGCTCACCGCCGAGGTGGCGCGCCATCGCCCAGACCGATGCCTGGGTAGAGGTCACCACCGGCTTTTTGAATTCGCGCTCCCAGGCGGCGATAGCCCCCATCGTGGGGAAATTGGCGCCGGGCACTACGAAGGCGTCGATCTCCGCCCGGTCGATGCGGGCGAAGGCATTGCGCGCTTTTTCCGGCTCGAGCTTGCCGATCGCGTAGGAATCGGTCGCGGCAAAGCCGTCCACCACGGCGATTTCGAGTCCGTGCTTGCCGGTGAAATAGCGCCGCGCCCGCGCGTTGACCTCCTCGGAATAGGGCGAAACGAGGCCGACGCGGCGTGCGCCGAGCGCGCGTAACGCGCGACCGACCGACTGCGCGGAGGTGATCGCCGGCACTCCGGCGGCGGCGCTCATGCGGCGCGTGACGGTCTCGTCGTAGTCGTCGGCGAAGAGGCTCGCCGAGGTCTGGATCAATATCACCATCTCGACCTTCGCGGTTCCGAGCAGCTTCGCCTGGTAGTCGATGTCTTCGTCCCGGCTCGGCGCGAACGGATGACCCGGCGTGCTGGAGAGCAGCCGCGCGTAGTGCGCCTGATAGCCGGACGGCAGGCGCGCCAGCTCGGTCTCGACGGTGGTGTTGGTCGACGGGATGAGGATACCGAAATGGCGGGTCATGCTGCGATACTACTACACCGCGTGAGCCTTTCCGCCGGGGGACGGGGATGCCATACTTCGGTCCCCGGCCCACATCATCAGGAAAGACCCCGACCATGACAACCCGCCTGCCCCTCAACGGTTTCAAGGTACTCGACCTCACGGCGCATCGCGCCGGACCGACGGCGGTGCGCCAGCTCGCCGACTGGGGCGCCGACGTGATCAAGATCGAAGAGCCCGGCGGTCCCGATGTCGATGCGACGGGCAGCCGGCGCAACGGACCGGACTTCCAGAACCTGCACCGCAACAAGCGGAGCCTTACCCTCAACCTGAAGACGCCGGAGGGTCTCAAGATCTTTTTCGACCTCGCGAAGACCGCGGACGTCGTGGTCGAGAACTACCGGTCCACGGTCAAGCACCGCCTCGGCGTCGATTACGAGGCGGTGAAAAAGGTCAATCCGCGCATTGTCTACGGCAGCATCTCGGGTTTCGGGCAGGACGGCCCGTACGAGGGCCGGCCCGGCGTGGACCAGATCGCCCAGGGCATGGGCGGGCTGATGTCGATCACCGGCCACGCCGGCGGCGGCCCGGTCCGCGTCGGTATCGCGATCAACGACACCTCGGCCGGCCTGCTGCTTGCCAACGGGATCGTCCTGGCTTTGCTCGAACGCGAGCGCAGCGGCGAGGGCCAGTGGGTGCACACCTCGCTCATCGAAGCGCAGATCTACATGCTCGATTTCCAGGCGGCGCGCTGGCTGATCAAGGGCGAGATTCCCGGGCAGGAGGGCAACAACCATCCGACCGGTACCGGCACCGGCATGTTCCAGACCGCCGACGGCTATATCAACATCGCCGCCGCCGGAGACAAGGTATGGAAGCGCTTCTGCGAGGCCGCGGGCGCGCCCGAGCTCCTCACTGACCCCGATTACGCCACGCCGGCGGCGCGCTCGAAGAACCGGTCCGCCCTCAATGCGCGGGTGGTCGAGATCGTCCGCCGCCATCCCAACGACTACTGGGTCGCGGCCATGGACAAAGCCGGCGTGCCGTGCGGACCGATCAACACGGTCGACAAGGTGTTCGCCGATCCGCAGGTCAAGCATCTCGGAATCGCCAGGCCGATCGACCACCCCAAGTACGGAAAACAGACGGTCGTCGGCCAGCCGATCCATCTCTCCCGCTACCCGCAGCCGGAGAAGCTCAAGCACACGCCCGAGCCCGGCGAGCATACCGAGGAGATACTGAGCGGGCTGGGTTACGACAAAGGAGCGATCGCCGCGTTGCGGGAGAAGAGGGCAGTTTAGGGAAGACCTGCGCAATGCAAGTTGTCGTAATTCCCGCGGCGGCGGGGATACCCCGAGGTTTCCGAGGCGAACTGGCTCAAGAGATTACTTGCGCCTCGACAGGCCACAAGTGCCGAGACTCGCATCTGCACTGTTTCGTTCACCAACATGGTCGGCTACGTCGGGATTGCGGAGCACATGTCGCTCGACCATCTACCGATCTTCATGAATCGCTACTTTGAGGTGATCGGAACGGCAATCCATTCCAGGAACGGCACGATCGACAAGTACATCGGAGACGTTGTCGAGGCGTTTTGGTGGCAGCCCATGGGTGCCCAACTCGCGTGCGAGTCCGCGCTCGACCAGATGCAGGCGATGAGTGAATTCCATGCCTGGGCAACGGAAAACGGTTATCCTTCCCCGCCCATTCGCATTGGTATCAACACAGGTTCGATGCGGATCGGAGAATTCGGTACGAGATACCACAGCAACTACACCGTGATGGGAGACCACGTGAATCTCGCCTCCCGGCTCGAAGGAATTAACAAAGAGTACGGAACCCGAATTCTGATATCTGAGTCGACGCGCAAGCGCCTCTCCAAGGATATGGTCGTGCGTCAGATCGATAGGGTGCGAGTAAAGGGAAAAGACGATCCGCTGGGGCTTTTCGAGCTGGTCTGCCGCGCTTCCGAGCTCCCACCTTGGCAAGCAGGGTTTCTTGAGGTGTACGGTCAGGGCTTTTCGCAATATTTCGCGCAGGATTTTACCGGGGCGCTCAAATCCTTCGAGCGAGCCGAGAAAATCAGCCCCGGTGACGGGCCCAGCCGCGTTCTCGCATCGCGCTGCCGCGAACTAATTCAACACTGAATGGCGGTTCCGCCGGATTACTTTGTGCAGAACCGGCTTACATCCCGAGTATCCGTCCGATCTCCGCGATATAGCGGCTCACTTGCAGGCCCTCGGCGACGGCCGAGTCCACGGCGCTGTGCATGCCTTCCCGGATGCCGTGCAGCGCGTCTCTCACCCAGTGGTGCCTGCGCACGGGCGAGCGCAGGAGATTCCTGAGCGTTTCGACCTCGTCCCTGATCCGCTGGATATCGGCGGAGCTGCCCTGTACTTTCTGAAGGTCGCGCTCGAGGGTGTCGATCAGGCGCTGGACCTCGTCCAGGTCCATTTCGCGGTCGTCGCGATCCGTCGGTTTACCTGTGCTCATGGGGATGTCTCCTGGCAGCTCGAAGCTGGAAGCCCGCAGCTAGCGGCGCTTCGCGAGCTTATCCAGCACCGGCCGGATGCTGGAGAGGGTCTCGATCTGGAGCAGCATCTGCGCCGTTTCCTTCGCCACGTCTGTCCCGACTACTTCCCCGGCGTTGCGGACGTACTTGTCCACGACCTGCGCCGGTGGCACCGGCCGCTTGCAGTCGCCGAGCGGTATTTCGATGGGCTGCACTTTGGTCCTGCCCTTTGCTTCGATCATCAGCACTCCCAGCGGGCCATACTGCACTGAGGCCGCGTCCTCCAGCGTCTTGAACTTGCCGAGATTGCGCGTCACTTCCGGCCGCTTGAACGCCTCATCGGAGAACGTCTTCTTGACGACCTCTCCATCGTGGATCGCGCACGCGACGGGGTACTCGTATCCGAACTTGCCGGAGAACTCGCCCGTAGGCCGCACCCGAAAATAAGGCTGAAGGTGAGGCACGCGTATCTGGACGGATTCGAGGTCGTCGAGCCGTAGCCCGGTCTCCTGCCGGAACCGCAGCGCCGCGTCGATGGCGCCCTGCGCTATGTAGCCGCAGGGATACTTCTTCAGGCGCCACGTGTCTGCGATATGCCATTGGCCGAGCCCTCCGGTGGCCTTGCCGACATCGACGCCCTCCATCCTCCCTGCCGCGACGACGCTGTAGACGTACCCGAGAGGCGCATCGAGGGCGTCGGGGTTTGCTTCGAACCCGTCCGCGGCCAGCTCCGCCGCCATGACGCCCGCCTGGGAGGCGATGCCGCCGTGCAGCGGCTTGGTGTGTGTCCCGAAATTGCCGGTGATCCCGCCCGCCTGCGAGGCCGCGATGCCCCACGCGTGGCGCTGTCGCGAGGCATCGAGACCCAGCAGCCTGCCTGAAACGGTCGCGGAAGTGAGCGGGCCGAACATCGCCGTGCTGTGCAGGCCGTGGAACTGGTCGGGACGGCGCGGCACTATACGAGAAAGGGCCTCTCCCACCTCGTAGCCCGCGATATAGGCTTCGAGGAGCGCGCGTCCGCTCGCGTCCCGCGTTTCACCCGTGGCGAGCATGGCTGGAACCAGCACCACGCTCGGATGCCCGAAGCTGGAGCAGTCGTCGAAATCGAGCGTATGGCCGAGCGTGCCGTTGACGAACGCCGCCAGCCACGTGGTCGTCTTGCGCGGCGTGCCGAGCACGGTGGCCTCGCTGGCGGTGCTCCGGTCGACCATCTTCTGCACCTTGATTCCCGGGTCTTCGCCCACCCCGGCGAGGGCGACGCCGACCTGGTCGAGTATGGCGAGTTTCGCAACCTCGATATCCCGCTGGGGAACCTTGTCCAGTGTCACGCCCTTCACGTACTCTGCCAGCACCGCACCAAATTCCACGCTGCTACCTCCTTCAATAATCGTCATGCGTCATGGGTCATGCGTGTCCACGGCCGTCATGGGTCATGCACGCCTGACGCCTGACCGCTGACCCCTGACGGGTTACCGCTGAAGCATTCTAGTAGAATCCGGCAGAACGTCGATACCAGGAGGAGTCACGTGAAAACCTCGACCTCGTTCCTGTATCTGTCGGCTGCGGCGTGCCTCGTGGCTGCCCAGCTCACCGCGGCGCAATCCTTTCCGACGCGCCCCATGCGGTTCATCGTGCCGTTTTCGGCGGGAAGCGCGAGCGACCTGCTCGCACGCATGATCGGGCCGAAGCTCACCGAGAGCTGGGGACAGCAGGTGATCGTGGAAAGCCGGCCGAGCGCCGGGGGAACGATCGCGGGCGGCATCGTCGCCGCGTCCAATCCGGACGGGCACACGCTCATGCTCACGTCTTCCGCCTTCGCGGGCTCGGCCGCGCTCTACGAGAAGCTGCCGTACGATTCGCTCAAGGATTTTTCCGGCGTGACACAGGTCGCCAGTACGGCCATCGTGCTGGTGATTTCTCCGAGCGTCGGCGCACGATCGGTCAAGGAGCTGATCGCGCTGGCGAAGCAGAAACCGGGCGTGCTGACTTACGGTTCCGCCGGCATCGGGAGCGGCACCCACTATGCCAACGAGTTGTTCGCCCTCGCCGCCGGGATCAACGTCGTGCACGTGCCCTACAAAGGCATACCCGAGATCATGAACGAGGTGATCGCCGGGCGCATCAATTTCGCGTTCCTGCCGGTGCTCATGGCGACGCCCATGGTGAAGAGCGGGCGGCTTTCCGCCGTGGGACTGAGCGCGAAGAGCCGTCTCGCGCTCCTGCCGGATGTTCCCACGATAGACGAAGCTGCGCTTCCCGGCTTCGAGTACGACGGCTGGTTCGGCGTATTCGCGCCTTCCCGCACGCCGCGCGCCGTCATCGACAAGCTGTCCAGGGAGATCGGCCGTATTCTCCGGATGAGGGACGTGAGCGAGCGCATAGAGGCCACGGGAGCCATTCCGAAGCCGGGCACGCCGGCGGAGTTCGACAAGCTGGTGCGCGACGAGATCGTCAAGCGCCGCAAGGTGTTCCAGGCGGCGGGAACCAAGATCCAGTGAAGGCGTGACTCGTGACCCGTGACTCGTGACCCGTCCCGCGCCGTCGATTTACCGGCAGATTTTGAAGGAGGACTTCGACCGACTTGCTCCGGAGCTGCGGACGTTCCACGACGCTCGCGGCCACGTGCAATTCCGAGGCGAGTGCGGGATCGAGGCAGCGAACGGAGGGGTCGCCCGGATCCTGCGCTGGCTGCTGCGCCTGCCGGGCGCAGTCGAGAACGCCGGGCTCGATTTCGAGCTGACGGCCGGGACGGACCGGGAAATCTGGATACGCCACTTTCCGGGGCGCGTCATGCGATCGACGTTGCAGGCCGTGGATGGACAACTTGTCGAGCGGATCGGACCGGTCAGCTGCTGGTTTTCCCTTGAATCTGGAGACGGGACGCTGGCAATGAGGCTCTCGCGTATTACGATCTTCGGACTGGCCTGGCCGCGCGTCTGGACGCCACGAGTCTGGGGCAACGAGCGCGGAGGCGACGGCAGGCTCTATTTCGACGCGGGCGTGCGTTTCCCGGGCGTGGGTCTGCTCGCTGCGTATCGCGGCCACCTGCGTGTAATCGCTTGATCATGCGGACAGTCGTAATCGGCGGCCACGGGAACTTCGGCGCCCGTATCTGCGGGGCGCTGGCGGGCGACGAGGGAATCGAGATCCTCGCGGCCGGGCGCAGGCGCGCCGCGCCTCATCCTGCCGGTGTGGAAGCCGTCACGCTCGACATCGCTTCGCCGCGTTTTCCGGACGAGCTGGCTGCGCTTCGTCCGGGCGTCGTCATACACTGCGCGGGTCCGTTCCAGGATCAGGACTACGCCGTTGCATCGGCCGCCATCGCGGCGAACGCGCACTACATCGACCTGGCGGACGGCCGCCGGTTCGTCGCGAATTTTTCGGCTGCGCTCGATGGCGCAGCGCGTGCCGCCGGCGTGCTGGCGGTCTCCGGGGCGAGCACCCTGCCGGCGTTGTCGTCCGCGGTGATCGACGGCATTGCCGCGCGCTTCCCGTCGGTACGGGGAATCTGGATCGCCATAGCGCCCGGCCAGCGGGCCCCGCGCGGCGCGGCAACCATCACCGGAGTCCTGAGCTATGCGGGAAGATCGTTTCAATGGCTCTCCGGCGGCCGCTGGTCCGATGCCTGGGGCTGGCAGGAGCTGATGCGCGTCAGTTTCGCGGGCGCGGGCGTGCGCTGGGCCGCCGCGTGCGATGTGCCGGACCTGGAATTGCTGCCCGCGCGTTACGCAGGAACGCGTACCGTCGAGTTCCGCGCCGCGCTGGAGCTCGGAATCCAGCATTTCGGGCTGTGGCTGGCGGCAGCGCTGCGGCGCGCGGGTGTGCCCGTTCCGCTGGAACGCTGGGCCGGGCGGCTCGATCATCTTGCGTCCCTGCTGGATCGCTTCGGCAGCGATCGCGGCGGCATGCTGGTGAGCGTCGCGGTGGAGCGCGAGAACGGAAGCCGGGCCCTGATCGAGTGGCATCTGACCGCCGAAGCGAGCCATGGGCCGGAGATCCCGTGCATGGCGGCGATACTCCTTGCGCGCAAGCTCGCGCGCGGCGAGCTCGGAGAGCGCGGCGCGTTTCCGTGCATGGGACTCATCAGTCTCGACGAATTCGAGAGCGAGTTCAAGCGCTGGCGCATCTCGACCCTGATCCGGGAATCCCCGATCTGAGTTCCATACGCTAAACTACGAGATAGGTTCTAGTGTCAGGACTGGTCTTCAGTCTCAGCTCTTGCCAGAATAGTGGAATGGCAGCGGTCGATCCTTTCGAGTTTTTCCTGGAGAAGGCCTGGTCCGACGGCTTTCCCGTCGTCACCCCGACCGAGGAGCGCATCCGGTGGATGCTAACGGGCACGCGGCGGGATCCCGATGAGTTGATCGGCCGCGTTCCGCCGGCTCTCGAACCCGTTACGGTACGCACGGCCGCCATTCACGCCCTCATGGCCGGCTGCAAGCCCGAGTACCTGCCGGTCGTGCTGGGCGCTCTCGCCATCATTCTCCGGGAGGAGTTCAACATGGGCGGCGTGCAGTGCACGATGCACGGGGTTGCGCCGCTCATGATCGTGAACGGCCCGTACGCGCAGAAAATCGGCCTGCACGGCGGCAACGGCTGCTTCGGCCCCGGGTTTCGCGCCAATGCCACGATCGGGCGCGCCATCCGGTTGATGCTGCTCAATCTCGGCGGCGGAATCGCCGGCATGGCCTCGGCCACGGTATTTTCGTCGCCGATACGCTACACGGCGTGCGTGACCGAGCACATGGCGCGCAGTCCCTGGGAGAGCCTCGCAGTGTCGCGGGGGTATTCGCGCGAGGACAACGTGATCACCTGCGCCATGGTGGAAAGCCCGCGCCTGCACTTCGACGACGTCAGCACGGAACCTCAGCGCCTGCTGATCGGCATAGCGGACGCGATGACGGCGCCGGGCTCGTGGAACATGTGGTTTCGCTCCAACATGGTGGTGGCGATGAGCCCGCAGCACGCGAGCTTGTGCGCCGACGCCGGTCTCACCCGCGCCGGTGTGCACGAGCGCCTGTGCGAGCTGGCGGTGCGCAAGCAGGGCAGCCTCAAGCGGGGTGGCAACTGGCGTCCCGAGCGCGCGGTGGCGATGGGCGTCGATCCGGAGGATGACGACTACCCGATCAAGGCCGTGAAGGACCCGCAGCGCCTGCACCTCATCGTCGCGGGAGGGATGGGACCGATTACGGCGGTGTGCCACGGCTGGAACGAGTCGAGCGAGCCGGTGCATGGAACTTACGCTGTTTAACGGGTGATGGGATGATGGTGATGAGAGATAGTGATGAGAAATGGTGATGAAACCCATCACCAGCAGTCGTCACCAGTACTCATCACCAGTTTCCATCACCTTTCGATAGCAAAGCGAGGAGTGAAATGACGAGCGACCTGGGCTTCATTGACCCCACCGCCGGCGGCGAGCGGGAAAGGATTCCATTGGCGCCGCGGCCCATGGATCTTGCGGGCAAGGTGGTGGGCCTGCTCGACAACACGAAGGAGCAGGCGGATATCATCCTGGAGACCGTCGGGGACGTGCTGCGCGAGCGCTACGGCGTCGCCAGGGTGATCATCCGGCGCAAGGAGTTTTTCTCCAAGCCCGCCACTCAAGCGCTGTTGAACGAGATGGCGAAGGAAGTGCAGGTGGCCGCCGCCGCCCTCGGCGGGTGAGGGTCCTGCACGTTGTGCAGTGTGCACGACACGGTGGAATTCGAGAAACGGGGGATACCCGCAACGGTGTTCCTCACCCAGATTTTCAGGAACGCGGCGGTGCACACGTTCCGCACCAAGGGCATGGACGGTCACCCCTTGATCGAGCTGCCGCACCCGGTCAGCAACCTCACCTCGGCCGAGATGCGCGCCGTGACGCTGCGTTTCGTCGATCAGATGGTCCGTCAACTCACTGCCTGAAACCATTCCGGAGAATTCGCATGAGCGCCGTCACCCCGAATGCCGCCGATCACGCCAGCCTCTCGCCGCTCGCATCACGCTTCGTCCAGGTCGATGCGCTCCCGTGGGAGAAGACCCGTCACGCGGGAGTCGAGACCAAGGCGCTCGTGGCGGACCCGGCTTCGGGCCTGCTGACGGTGCTGACGAAGATGGCGCCGGGAGCCCGGCTGCCGGACCACGAGCACGTGCTCGTCGAGCAGACTCTCGTGCTCGAGGGAGCGCTGTATTGCGACGAGGGGGTGTGCCGCGCGGGCGATTTCGTGTGGCGTCCCGCCGGCAGCCGCCACAAAGCCTGGGCCGGCCCGGAGGGCTGCATCGCGCTGGCGATGTTCCAGGTGCCGAACCGCTTCTACGAGCCCGATGGCCGCGTTCTGGACTTCATGGGAAACGACTGGAAAGCGACTTGGGGCGAGAAGATCAAGGCCGAAGGATGAAGGATGAACGTGGAAGGATGACCTGGCTATTCAAGGTAAGGAGCACCTGACCGGGTCATCCTTCATCCCTCCACGTTCCACGTTCATGTCTGCTTTGCAGGCTCGTGTCCCTTGGCCTTCACCACCAGCGCGGATTCCGGCGTAAACAGAAAATCCAGGAATGCCCGCGCCGCGGCCGGTTCCTTCGAGCCGGAGAACAGGCCTGCCGAGGACACGGTGATCTTCTGCACTTCCTGGGGCAGCGGCCCGACGTACTGAATACCGGAAACGGCCAGCAGCTCCGGAATCTGCTGTATGGCCAGCTCGGCCTTGCCGGCGGCGACGAGTTCTCCGACCAGCCCTCCGGGTTGCCGGACCGCCTTTGCCTGAATCTCGGGGGCGATGCCCCAACGCTCGATCAAGCCCGAGAAGTGGATGCCGCTCGCGCCCTCGATCGTGTAGGCGACCGATTTCGCGGCGAGCAGCGCGCGCTTGAACGCTTCGACCGAGCCGATATCCGGCTTGCTCAAGCCCGCCGCCACGGCGACCCCGATACCGCAGCTCGAGTAGGCGCGCGTGCTTCCGGCTACGATCTTGCCCTTTTTCGCGAGATCGTCGAGCGCCGCTCCTCCCAGGATCACGACGTCGGCGCTTTCCCCGGCGTCGATACGGCGCATCATGATCTGGCCCGGATCGTAGCTCGCCGTGACCTTGTGCCCCGTAGCCTTTTCGAAGCGCGGCGTAAGCTCGGCCATTACGGTGCGCTGGCCGTTCGAAGTGAATACCGAGATTGTCGCCATGGGTTACCTTAAGAAGTGACACGTGACAGGTGACACGTGAAACGTGAGCAGAGCCTCGCGCGACGTGCGGTACAAGAACGAGTCACTAGTCACGGGTCACGAGTCACGCCCTTCGGGTTAGCCCGCGCGCCGGCGGAACTTCTGAAACGCCGCCGGCGTAAGCGGCGCCATGCGCTTTACCGCGCCGGCGCTCACGACGACTTCGCCCACGTACAGGCCGCCCTGCTTGTCGGCCCAGATGCCGTGGGGTGCGACGAAGTTGCCCGGCAGCACGGGATTCTCACCGCCGATCTGCGAGTGTATGGTCGCGTCCGGATCGCAGATGGTGACGCGCGCGATGGGCGCGTGGCCCTCAGGCGGGCAGATCATGGTCTGGTCGTGGGCGGGCAGGGGGCCTTCGGAGCGCTTCATCATGTAATTGTGGAAGCCACCCTCGGCGATGTGCAGCATATCCTGTGCGTCGATGAAGATGTCGTAGGGACGGTTCACGAAGGTCCATTCGCGCAGGTACTCCCCCTTGGGACTGAAGATCTGCACGCGCGAGTTCTCGCGGTCCGCGACGTAGACGAGTCCCGCGCTGTCGAGCGCGATTCCGTGCGGCAGTATGAACTGGCCGGGCCCGCTGCCCGGCTCGCCCCACGAGAAGAGCAGCTTCCCTTCCTTCGAGAACTTGTGGACGCGGGCGTTGCCGTAACCATCGGCGATGTACAGGTCGTCGTTCCTGTCCAGCGCGACGTTCGTGACGCGATGGAACGGGCCGGCAGCGCGCTTGACCGGGCTCGCGTTGATCTTGTAGCCGGTGTCGGCGGCCTTGCCCGATTCCCCCAGCGTCATGAGCTTCTTGCCGTCCGTGGTGAATTTATGGACTGTGTGGTCCTTGTCGTCCGCGAGCCAGAGATTGTCGTAGCGGTCGATGAAGATGCCGTGCGGGCCCACGAACATGCCCTCGCCCCAGGCGTTCAGGAACTTGCCGTCCTTGTCGAAGATCACGATGGGGTATTTGCCGCGGTTGAACACGTACACACGGTCCTGCGAATCGCACGCGACCCCCGCGACTTCGATGAACGACCAGCCTTCGGGCATCTGCTCCCAGCCCTCCAGCACCTCGTATTCGATCTTGTGTTTGCCCAGCGCCATGCTTGCTCCTTTCCAGAACCGGTCTTAAATACCTCCCTCGCCCCGTGCAAACGGGGAGAGGGTCGGGGTGAGGGGTGAGGGAATGGTGGTATTACGGTTTGCCGCCGCCCTGGTAAGTGGCCGCTTCATCCGGTTCCATGCACTGGAAGCTCGTGGTGCAGAGCTGGAGAGTGCACCTGCTGCTGGTTTTGACCGCGACGTGCTTTCTCTGCGCGCACTGCGACTGGGCGCGTCTGCGCGCGTCCTCCAGCCCCGCGTCCGTGAACGCGTGCTCGAAAGTGGAGTAGTTGGCCCTGAACAGGTCGCCCTGCTCGCTGTAGAAGGTCTGGTGTGACTGGAAGGGTGAGCCGCTGCAGCCGCTCAGGAGTAAGAGCGTGATTAGTGACAGGTGATTGGTGATTGGTGTTTTCTTCCGGCCTTGCCGGAGATTGCCGCGGTCTTTCACAGGACACCAATCACTAATCACCAATCACGCCTTTGGTTTGCCGGCACGGGCAGCGTTGATCACCTGCCAGATTCGATGCGGCGTGAACGGCATGTCAGCGTGCGTGACGCCCAGCGGCCGCAGCGCGTCCACGGTGGCGTTGACGAGCGCGGGCAGCGAGCCGCTGCAACCGGATTCTCCGACGCCTTTTGCGCCGAGCGCGTTGGTGGGCGTGGGCACCGGGTGGTCGTGCACCTGCATGTCCGTGAGCCATCCCGCGCGTGGCATGACGTAGTCCATGAAGCTCCCCGTGAGGAGCTGTCCCGTGGCGGGATCGTACACCGCGTGCTCGCCGAATACCTGACCGGCTCCCTGCATGACGCCACCCTGCACCTGGCCTTCGACCAGCGTGGGGTTGACGACGTGGCCGAGGTCGTCGACCGCCGTGTAGCGCGCAATGACGGCGGCCCCGGTCTCGGGCTCGATCTCGACTTCGGCGATGTGGCAGCCGTTCGGATAGCTCATGCCATAGGTGCCCCCGGCGTCGGTGTTCAGGGGATGTGGCGCCGGACCGGACAGCGCGCGGGCGAGCTCGACGAAGCCGATCGAGCGGTCGCCGGCGTGGAATTTGCCCTCGCTGTAGCGCAGCTCGTCCTCCTTCACGCCAAGGTACTTCGCCGCGTGGGGGCGGGAGATCTCTATCAGCTTGTCCCCCAGGACGTGAAAGGCGCTGCCGGTACCCAGCACCCCGCGTGAACCGCCGGTGCCGTTGCCGACCAGCTCGGCAGCCGGCGGACGAGGATGGAAGCGGATGTGCGCCGGGTCCACGCCCAGCCTCTCGGCGACGATTTGCGGAAAGACCGTTTCGTGGCCCTGGCCGGAGGATTGGGTGACGGCGAAGAGCGTCATGCCGCCGTTCGCATCGAATTCCACCGCGACCTGGTCCTTGGCGGCGCCGCCGCCTCCGCCCGCTTCGAGGTAGGTCGCGATGCCGATGCCGCGCAGCTTCCCGGCGCGCGCCGCGGCCGCCCGCCGCTGCGGGAAGCCCGACCAGTCGGCGCGTTTCATGGCGTCTTCCATTACCGCCTCGAAATCGCCGGAATCGTACGCCCCGGCGTTCGCCGTTTTGTACGGCATCGCGTCGCGCGGTATGAAATTCCGCCGCCGCAGCGCGATCGGGTCGAAGCCGTGTTCGTGTGCGGCGTAGTCGACCAGCCGCTCTACGGCGTAGGCGATGTCCGGGCGCCCGGCGCCGCGGTACGCCGAGATGGGCACCGTGTTCGTGTAAGCGAGCCGGGTGCGCGCGTACAGGGCCGGGACGCGGTAGACCCCGCCTATGGTGATGGTCACGTTCCTGGTGGCTATGAACGATCCGAACGCCGCGCCGTAGGCGCCGATATCGCAGCGGTCGTCGAAGCGTATGGCGAGGAAATGACCGTCGGCGTCCATGGCCAGCTCCCCGGTGAGGGACATGGCGCGCCCGTGAAAATCGCTCGTGAACATCTCGGCGCGCGTTCCCACCCACTTCACCGGCTTTCCCAGCTTGCGCGCGGCGATCATCGCTGCGAAATACTCGTGGTACGCAGGCCCGCGCACCCCGAAGCTGCCGCCGACGTCCTGCGTCGCCATCAGGATGCTGTTCTTGTCGACGCCGCTGACGTGCGAGATCTGGCCGACCATGCCGCCGACGCCCTGCAGCGGCGCGTACACCGTGTAGCGCCCGCTCGCCGCGTCGAATGCCACCAGGCAGGCACGCGGCTCCAGGGCGTTGCCGACGAGGCGCTGGCTCACCATGGTCAGCCTGCTGACGTACTGCGCGCGCGCGAATGCGGCGGCGACCGCCTGCTCGTCGCCGGATTCGAACTCGAACGCGAGATTTCCCGGAACCTTGTCGTGAAGCTGCGGCGCGCCGGCCCGCACGGCATCTTCGAAGGACGCGACGGCGTCGAGATCGCGGTATTCGACCTGGATCAGCTCGCGGGCATCCTCGGCGATCGCCGGCGTACCCGCGACGATCATTGCAACGGGCTCGCCCACGTAGCGCACGCGGCCCATGGCGAGCACGGGGTAGAGGGGCTTCACCATGGGCTGCCCGTTTTTCCCGGGATAGCCGATGACGTTGGGCAGCGACTTGAACCCCGCCTCGCGCACGTCCTCGCCGGTCAGGACCAGCTTCACGCCCGGGAGCGCCAGCGCCTTCGTGGCGTCCAGCCGGAGTATTTCCGCATGCGCGCGATCGGCCCGCAGGACGACCGCGTGCAGCTCGCCGGGGAGGCTCCAGTCGGAGGTGTAGCGGCCTTCGCCCGCAACGAGGCGGAAGTCTTCGCGGCGCATGAGATTAGTGACCCGTGACCGGTGAACCGTGACCGGTGGCTATTCTAGCGAAGTTCGAACCCGCGAGGCTCCGCTATCCGGGAAGCCGATTCCGGATGTACGGCATGCGTGGCCGGCCGAATGGTCCACCATGTGTTCCAATCGCAATTGAGCGGGAGCGCCGTTTCCAATACCATCAAAGGTTCCTCGAGCGATGACTGAAGGATGACCGCCATGAACGATGTTTCGAATCCCGCCGCGACCGCCGCATCACAGAGTTCCGGCAAGGAGCACCTGCCGTTGAACGGCATTACCGTGCTGGACCTGACCTTGGCGCGCGCCGGCCCCACCTGCGTGCGCCACCTCGCGGACTGGGGCGCGAACATCATCCGCATCGAGCCGCCGGAGGCGGGGAGCGAAGACCTGACCGGTCGGCGCGAAGGCTTCGACTTTCAGAACCTGCATCGCAACAAGCGCATGATCCGGCTGAACCTCAAGGCGCCCGAGGGCCACGCTGCATTCATGCGGCTCGTGGAGAAGGCCGACGTCATCGTCGAGAACATGCGCGCCGAGGTGAAGCACCGGCTCAAGGTCTCGTACGACGACGTGCGCAAGGTGAACCCCCGCATCGTCTACGGCAGCATCAGCGGCTTCGGCCAGACCGGTCCCTACGGCAAGCGCGCCGGCGTGGATCAGATCGTGCAGGGCATGGGCGGGCTCATGTCCGTCACCGGGCTGCCCGGCCAGGGCCCGGTGCGCGTCGGGCTGCCGATCGCGGACCTGACCGCGGGCAATCTCCTGGCGTTCGGCATCTCCACGGCGCTCTTCGACCGCACGCGCACCGGCGTCGGCAAATGGGTGCACACGAGTCTCCTCGAGGTGCAGATCTTCATGATGGACTTCCAGGCCGCCCGCTGGCTGATCGCGAAGGAGGTCCCGAAGCAGGCCGGTAACGATCATCCGACGAGCATTCCGACGGGCGTTTTCCCGTCGAGCGACGGCCACTTCAACATCGCCGCGTCCTCGTCGCGGGTGTTCGCCCGCTTCTGCGAGGCGATCGGCAAGCCCGAGTGGAATCAAAAGGAGGAGTGGAACACGGGCCAGAAGCGCAGCGCCGCGCGCAAGGAAATCAACGCCGCGGTGAGCGAGATCACGCGCACGAAGCCCTCCGCGCACTGGGTGGAGTTGTTCGAAGCTGCCGGCGTGCCGTGCGGCCCGATCTACACCATGGACCAGGTGTTCGCCGATCCGCAGGTGCAGCACCTGGGAATGGCGGCGCCCATCAAGAGCGCGACGCGCGGTGACCTGAACCTCGTCGCCTCGCCGGTCAACATGGAAGGCATCCCGCGAAAGATTCACAGTGCGACCGCGGAAGCCGGCCAGCACACCGACGAGATCCTGGGCAGCGTGGGCTACACGAAGGCGGAAATCGAGAAGATGCGGGCGAACGGCGTTGTCTAGTCGAACGAAACACAGATCAACACAGATAAACACTGAAAAGAGCAGACCGATGAGCGCAGTGATGAGTACAGACAAGATACTGTCCAGCAAGGACGGGGGAGTCGGGACCCTGACATTCAACAACCCGGAGCGGCGCAACGCGGTGTCGCCGGAAATGTCGCAGGCGGCGGCGGAGGTCCTCGAGGACTTCACGAACGACAAGACGATCCGCGTGATCGTCCTGACCGGAGCCGGCGACAAGGCGTTCGTTTCCGGCGCCGACATTTCCAAATTCGAAGCCGGCCGCGCGACGCCGGAGCAGCGCGCGGAGTGGGACCGGAAATCCGCCCGCTTCCGCGAGTTGCTGCGCAGCGTCGGCAAGCCCACCATCGCCAAGGTCCGGGGCTATTGCGTCGGCGGCGGGCTGGGCATCGCCTTGAACTGCGACCTGCGTATCACCGCCGACGACGGGCAATTCGGCATCCCGGCCGCCAAGCTCGGCATCGGCTATGCCGCCGAAGCGGTGGGCCTGCTCGTGAACCTCGTGGGACCGTCCGCCGCCAAGGACATCCTCTACACGGGGAGGCGCATGAACGCGCAGGAAGCCCTGCGGCTCGGCATCGTCAACCACGTCGTTGCCCCGGCCGAGCTGGACGAGTTCGTCGCATCCTACGCGAAGACCATGGCCGGCAACGCGCCGCTGTCGTTGATCGCGGCGAAGCGCGTCGTCGACGAGCTGATGAAGGACGCGGAGCGGCGCGACCGGGCGCTATGCGACAAGGTAGTCGCCGATTGCTTCGCGAGCAAGGACTACATCGAGGGACGGCGCGCGTTTATGGAGAAGCGCAAGCCGGCGTTCACCGGGACCTGAAATCCGTCAGCGGTCAGGCGTCATGGGTCATGCGTGACGCCTACTTGAGCATTCCGAGATCTGACAGCACCGCCTTCAGCGGGCCTTCCAGCTCGCCCAGGTACTTGCGGGTATCGCGGCTCGCGCGGAACTGGCGGTGCAGGAGATTCTTCTCCGCCTCGTCCTGCCAGCGTTCGTCCTGGTCGATCGCTGCGAACACCTTCTCCCAGTAGGCGATCTGCGGCTCCTTCAGCTCGCGCGGCGCCGCGAAGCCGCGGTAACTCGAGAATTCCGCATCCACGCCTTGTTCCCGCCAGGTGGCGATCTCGGCGTACGCGCCGCCCAGCCGGCGCGGCGCGGTGATGCCGATCACGCGCACGGTGCCCGCTGCCAGGTGCGCGACCGGCACCGAAGCGCTGGCCGGCGCGATATCCACGTGCCCGCCGAGCGCGGCGAGCACCGCCTTGCCGGCTGACTCGAATACCACGGTCCGCGCTTTCTTCACGTCGACGCCCACCGCCCGGAGGACGATCGCGGCGGCGAGGTGGTTCGCGCCGCCGAGCGAGGTAACGCCGATGCTCACCGCGGCGGGGTCCTTCCTCAGGCGCTCGACCAGGTCCCGGCCGTTGCGGATGGGCGAGTCCGCGCGCACCACGATTGCGACGTACTCGTCGAACAGCGTGACGAGCGGGGTGAAATCGCGGTAACTCAACCGGCTGGTCCCGGTCAGATGATTGAGCGAGAGGCTCAACGTGGAGACGAGCAGGTAATGTCCATCGCCCGGCTTCTGGCTCACGTAGGTAAACGCGATCGAGTTGCCGGCGCCCGGCTTGGTGACGACGGCGACTGGAGTCGCGACGAGCTTCTTCTCCTGCATGATCGTCTGGACGAGGCGCGCCATGCGGTCGGCCCCGCCGCCCGAGGTGCCTGTGACGATTTCAATTGCGCGGTCCGGTTTCCAGACGGGCTGGGCGTGCGCCGCGGGAGCTAGCGCCAGAACCGCTGCGATTCCGAGCGCAACAGCGACTTGCGAAAAGGTGTCAGGAACCTTTTCGTGCATGCAGAAGCGCCAGGGTGCGGGCCATTTCGTTCGTCTGGATCATCAGCGCCTCGTCGGCGCCCAGTCCCGGCTTGGACAGCATGAAATCCGGCCGGCACGCGAGGCCGATGTGGGTCGAGATGCGAGTCGAGTGATCGGTCTCGTTGGCGGTGCCGCCCAGGCACGCCCCCATGCCGTGCGACTTGCAGTAGAGCACGGCCTCTATCGTGTTGTGAATGCTGCCCAGATCCGGTGTCTTGATCTGCACGAAATCGGCCGCGCGCGCTTCGGCGAAGAGCTTGATGTCCGCGAGCGTGTTGCACCATTCGTCGGCGATCAGGCGTACGTCTATGCCCTTTTCGTTCAGTAGATCGCGCAGGCCGCGGAATTTCTCGATCTGCTCCTCCTGCGTGCGCGCGATCATGGGCGACTCGACCAGCAGCTCGTACGGGCCCGACTCGCCGCGCAGCCGGCCCAGGTAGTCGGCCAGAGGCTCGATCTTCATCGAGTAGAGCTCGCCGAGCGTTCCGTAGAGATCCACGTGGATGCGGGGACGATAGTCCGCGTCGCCGATCTCCCGGATGCGCTCCGCGACGCGCCGCACGAACGCCGCCAGCTTCTCGCCCTGGAGCCCGACGTGCTCGCTCACCACCTGGAAGGAGGCGTGCGGCAGCAGCTCGACGCGCTTCAGGATCACCCGGTCGAGCTGCCCGGGATCGTCCTTGTGGCACGACGCCAGTATCGGGATGGGCGCGGTCGCGATCGTGCAGTCGTATTCCCGGGCGATGACCTCCGCCATCGTCTGATGGCGGGAGAGCGCGGCCGCGTGCAGCAGCGCCTGGCTCACCCCGTAGCGGATTGCGGTGTGAAGGCGGACGCCGCCACGCGCGTAACGGTCCATCTCTCCGGCGTTCTCTCTGAACGTCGAGATCTCGCGGCCGCGCAGCGCGTCCGCGACTTCCGCGCGCACGTAGTCGATGTGGTCCCGCGCGTTGAAGGCGGGATCGCGGCCTGCGACGCCCGCGAGTATGACGTCGGCGCAATCGCCGAACGCGATCTGCCCGTCTTCGAGCACCAGCATCACGGAGATGATCGTGGCGGGCTCGATGATGCGCGTGAACCCGGGCGACATCGGCTGGCCGCGGAACAGGCTGCCGTCGGGTTGGGCGGTGCCGGACTTGATGGCCGCCAGGTCGCGGTGCATGTAGCCCGACCGTCCCTCCGCGCAAATGACGTCTTTCACTTTCATATCAGGACCTGTCGAAAGCGCCCGGCCGGGGCACCGTGAGCTGCAGGCTGTACGTGTCCCGGGCGACTGGCTCCGCGCAGCCGTGGCGGCGCAGCGCTTCGGCAGAGAGATGCGCGTCGCAGGCGCCGTCGACCGCCTCGAACGAAACGCCTTCGAGCACGATTATCCAGTTGGGGATGGCCGTGGGACGTCCCCGGCGCTCCGCCGGCACGATGCTGCTTGCCGCCTTGTCCGCAACCAGCAGGTGCGCGCCCGTGATGTCGGGACGGGCGGCGACGGCAGGCAATGCCGACCCGAGCAGATAGCGGTCCAACCTGTCCTCGTCACCGGCGCGCGGGTCGAAGCGCAGGGTGAGGGCGCAGCCGCCGGTACCGATCCCGAAGGACGCCACCACCCTCGCCAGGCCGCGCACGCTGTTCCTGATGAACGGAGTGGTGCGCTGAGTGAGAGGGCTGGGCTTATTGGCCTTGGCGAGATAGGCCGGCCCGGTCACCACGGAGAGATCGTCCACCTCGTACAGGACCAGGAAATCGCGCTCAGCCTTCGCGGCCAGATAGCGGCGGCCCCGCTGGTATCCCGGGATCGCGACGCGTCCGACCATGTGCTCGCGGCTGTGCCATTCGTAGTACGCGGGGCGGTGCTCCGGCGCGACGTCGCTCCAGTTGATCATCACTGCTTTACCAGCCAGCATTCCAAACCCGTTCAAAGAGAAAATGAGGTTTGCATTTCGAGCAGCAGGCTGCCAGTGTATCAGCGACGTGGGAACGGCGCGGCCAGGTCCACTATCTGCAAGGCGGGGAGGTGCATGGTTCAGCATGCGTTACGTGTTGGTGCGCTCTGGGGAGCTCTTGCCCTTTGCGCGGCCGCAGGGGCGGCTGCGCCAGCTTCTTCCGACAAGGACAGGACGGCCGCCTATCCCAACCGGGCCGTGCGCCTCATCACCGGCTCGACCGGGAGCACGGCCGACATCACCGCGCGCTTCATCTCGGTGAAGCTCGGCGAGCGCTGGGGCCAGCAGATCGTCGTCGATAACCGCGCCGGCGTCGGCGGCATCATCGGGGGCGAGATTGTCGCGAACGCGGCACCCGACGGCCATACGCTGTACGTAAGCGGCATCAGCACCCAGGTGAGCGCGCCGTTCCTCCTGAAGAAGATGCCGTTCGATCCGGAGAAGGCGTTTGCTCCCATTACGCTGCTGACCAATTCCGGGCTGTTGCTGGTGGTCGTGCCCTCGGTGCCCGCAAGCAACCTCAAGGAATTCCTTGCGTACGTGCGCAAGCAGCCCAACGGGCTCAATTATTCCTCCGCGGCGATTGGCACGAGCAGCCATCTCACCGGCGAGTTGCTCGTCCAGGTGCTGGGACTCAGGCTGAATCACGTTCCGTACAAGGGCACCGGGTTTGCCTTGAACGCGCTGTTTACCGGCGAGGTGCAAGCTGCGTTCCTGTCCACCACCACCACCAGCGCGCAGATGAAAGCCGGCAAGCTGAAGGCGCTCGCGCTGCTCTCCGACAGGCGTTTCCCCGCGGTGCCCGACATACCGACGTCGGTGGAGCAGGGGTTTCGTGGACTGGAGTCCTACGTCTGGTTCGGCCTGTACGCGCCGGCGCGCATGCCGCGTCCGCTCATAGACCGCATCAATCGGGACGTCACCGAGCTTCTCCGCACCACGGAAGCACGCGAACTCCTGCTATCCCAGGGCGCGGAAGCGACCCCGACAACGCCGGAGGAATTCGTGGCGTTCCAGAAGAGCGAGATCCGGAAGTGGGGCAAGGTCATCAAGCAGGCGAACGTGACCGTGAACTAGTGACCGGTGACCGGTGACCAGAAGCCGCGGTGTGAGGGTTAAAGGATGAAGGATGAACGTGGAAGGATGACCTGTATCAAAATGAAAAAGCAAACCATGCAGCGCGACAAGCGGAACGGTTTTCGGGTCATCCTTCATCGTTCCACGTTCATCCTTTGCTGCGCGCTGGCAACGGCCGCGAGCGCTCAGCAGTATCCCTCCAAGCCGGTCCGCATCATCGTGCCCGTCGCGGCCGGCGGAGGCAGCGATGTCATCGCCCGCTTCCTGGGGGGCAAGCTGACGGAAGCGCTGGGGCAGCAGGTCATCGTGGAAAACCGGGCCGGCGCCGGCAGCACGATAGGGATTGAGTTCGGCATGCGGGCGGCGGCCGACGGCTACACGCTGACGCTGGTCTCGCCCACCTACACCATCAATCCCAGCCTGTACCCCGTCAAGTTCGATGCGCTCAACGATTACACGCCGGTGATCCTCGTGGCCCGGGGGCCGTACATGATCGCCGTGCACCCGTCTCTGCCGGCGCGCACGACGCGGGAGCTGATCGCGCTGGCGAAGGCGCGCCCCGGACAGATCATCTATGGCACCAGCGGGCAGGGTACCATCGTGCACCTCTCGACCGAGCTGTTCCTGTACATGGCGGGCATCAAGATGACGCACGTCCCGTACAAGGGCGGCGGACCCGCGCTGGTGGATCTGATCGCGGGCCACATACAGCTCGTCTTCGCCACGACCCAGACCGGCCTGCCCCAGGTGAAGGCGGGCCGCATACGCGCGCTTGCGGTGACGACGCCGGAGCGCGTCAGCGCGGCGCCGGATCTGCCGACGATCGCCGAATCGGGCGTGCCAGGCTACGAAGTCACCAACTGGCACGGGCTGATCGGGCCCAAAGGGCTGCCGCGCACCGTGGTCGAGCGCCTCAACAACGAGATGAACAGGATACTCAAGGCGAAGGACGTGGAGGAGCGGCTGCAGGCGGACGGCGTGTCGCCCGCCGGTGGAGCGCCCGGAGAGCTGCACGAAGTCGTTCGAAGGCAGCTCGACCAGTGGCGCAAGGTGGTGGAGCGGGCGGGGGTCAAAGTGCAGTGAGCGGGCGCGTCGAGGGGCGGAGCAGGGGCCCCGGTTTCCGGGGATGCGACCCCCGGTTTCCGGGGATGCGACCCCCGGTTTCCGGGGATGCGACCCCCGGTGACGCGCGGGGCGGCCGACAAGATGGCGACGGAATATTCAATGTCCGTTCAGAGGCCGCCGTCCGGTGACCAGTGACCCCTGGCCCGTGAATCGTGATTCGTGAAAAAGTGATGAGGTGATGAAGTGGTGAGGAAGAGCGCAAGACAGAAGCCGGAGATCTCGCCGGTGATGCAAAAGGTCTCGGCGTATATCGCGACCGCGCTGAAGAAGCCGTTGCCCGGCCGAGTGGCGGAGGTGACGAAGCATCACCTGCTCGACACCCTGGCGGCGATGGTGTCGGGCTCGCGCCTGCTGCCGGGAGAGCGCGCTCTTGCCTACATCAAGGCCCAGGGCGGAGCGAAGGAGGCCTGCGTGCCCGGCTCGCGGATCGTGACGACGGTAGTCAACGCGGCGCTCGCTGGAGGCATGCTCGCGCATGCCGATGAGACGGACGACTCTCACGCGCCCTCGCTCACGCATCCGGGCTGCGGGATCGTTCCGGCGGCGCTTGCCATGGCCGAGCGCGAGGGCGCAGGTGGCACGGCGCTCCTGCGCGCGGTGGCGCTCGGATACGACATCGGTACGCGGCTCTCGATCGCGCTCGGCGGCTACGCGTTTTCCGAGGCCGGGCACGACACGCACGCTTTCGGTCCCATGTTCGGCGCCGCCGCCGCGGCGGGCGCGCTCGCCGGGCTCGATGCCGGCCAGGTGCGCCACATGCTCTCCTACACCGCCCAGCAGGGATCGGGATTGTCCAACTACGCGCGCGACACCGAGCACGTCGAGAAGGCGTTCATCTTCGGCGGCATGCCGGCGCGCAACGGGGCCGCGGCCGCGACCATGGTCGCTTCCGGCATGACGGGGATAGACGATTCGTTCTCCGGCCAGCGGAATTTCTTCTTCGCGTTCGGCGAGAAGGGCGATCCTCAGGCGCTCGTGCGCGGTCTCGGCACGGTCTACGAGATCCTCAACACCAACATCAAGCGCTGGTCGGTGGGCAGTCCCATACAGGCGCCGCTCGACTCGCTGTCCGAACTGATCAAGACGCACAGGCTGAAAGCGCCGGACGTGACCAAAGCCGTGGTGCGCATTTCCCACCGCGGGGCCAACACGGTCAACAACCGCGAGATGCCGGACATCTGCATGCAGTACATGGTGGCGGTCATGCTGCTCGACGGCACGGCGACCTTCCACGCTGCGCACGACGAGAAGCGCATGCGCGACCCGAAGGTGCTGGAGGTCAGGCACCGGGTGGAGCTCTACGGCGACGACGCGCTGCAGCGCGCGATGCCGAGCCGGCAGGGCATCGTGGAGCTGACGCTGCGCGACGGCCGGGTAGTGCGCCATCACACGAAAGCCGTGCGCGGCACCTACGAGAACCCGATGACGCGCGAGGAGGTGGATGAGAAATGCTTCCCGCTGATGGCTCCCGTGCTCGGGAAGGCGCGCGCGCGGCGGCTGATCGACACCGTCTGGGGCCTCGACAAGGTCCGCAACGTGCGAACGCTGCGGCCCTTGCTGAGGGTGTGACGATGCCAGCGCCCGCCGCTGATTGCCACGCCCATGTCTTCTGCGCAGGGCATCCGTATTCGCCGGAAACGGTCTACAAGCCGGATCCCAGCCAGGCGGGCACGGCGGTCAAGTTCCGGGCCGTGCTCGACGCGCATGGGTTCACCCACGGCCTGCTGGTGGGCGCGGGACCGTACGGGCCCGACAATCGCTGCATGGTCGAGGTGATCGCCGCCGGGGGCGGCCGTTTCAAGGGAATAGCCCTGGTCAAGTCCGATATCCCTGATCGCGATCTCGACGCGCTGGCCGGCCAGGGCGTGGTCGGCATCCGGATCAATCTCTTCAACCACGGCCTGAAGCCGCTCGTCGACCCGGGCGCCGCGCGGCTCCTCGCGCGTGTGAAGGAGATGGGGTGGTTTGTCCAGATCCACTGCGAGAAGGACGAGCTCGCGGCCGCGGCCCCGGTCCTGCTCAAGGCGGGCGTGCGCATCATCGTGGACCACATCGGCCGGCCGGACGTGAAGCGCGGCGTCTCGCAACTGGGTTTTGCGGCGTTGCTCGAGTTCGGCAGGACGGGCAACGCGGTGATCAAGCTCTCCGGGCCGTTCCGCTCGTCCGTCGAAGGCTATCCGTACCGCGACGTCGATCCCTTCATCGCCGCGGCCATAGACGCGTTCACGCTCGCGAACTGCGTCTGGGGCTCGGACTGGCCGTTCGTGCGCATGGATGAGCGCATGGATTACGGCCCCGTGCTGTCGTGCCTCACGCGCTGGCTGCCGGACGAGCAAGACAGGCGGAAAGTGCTCTGGGAGAATCCCGCGCGCCTCTTCGGATTCCGGGAGTAACGCTCAATCGGTCACGATCAGGTACCCGGACATCCCGTCGTGATCATCGCCACAGAAGTTGTCGCAAAGAAAGACGAAGCGGCCGGCGCGGTCCGGCGTGAAGGTCACCTCCACCGTTTTGCCGGGGACCAAGTCGGCGCGAACGTTGAAGTCGGGCAGTGAGAAACCGTGCGCGAAGTCGGCCGCGGTCAGCTCCAGCGTCACCGGCTGGTCTTTCTTCACGCGAATTTCAGCAGCGCTGAAGTCGAACTTGGTCGCTTTGACAGCGACGCGCTGCGCTTCCGCGCTGTTGGCCGCGGCGGCGTAATAGCCCCCGGAACCGCACACCGCGGCCACGATCACGAACGGTCCGATCGTTCGAATCGATCGCACGGTTCAGGCGATGGGCAGCTCGCGCAGCTTCGGCGCGGCGCCCGATGCGCCTGCCTGGACGCTGCGGAAGCCTAGCCCGTCGTAGGGCTTGGCGGGATTCCACGGCAACTGGGTTTTCTGCGGAGCGGTGCCGGCAGGGGACAGCGGAAACATCACTGCCTTCGCCGCATGGTGCTCGATGTGCCCGGTGCTGTGATGGTGCTCGTGGTGAATGTGGCCGTAGAACACCGTCACGTTGCGAAACGGCATGAGCGCCTCGACCGCGGCTGTCCCGTCGCGCGTCGCCCAATCCCATTGCGGCAGCAGTGCGAAGAGCGGCCGGTGCGTGAGCACGACGATAGGTGAGTCCGGCTTCTGCCGGGCCAGGTCGGCCTTGAGCCATCCAATCTGCTTTTCCCCGAGAATGGGCGCGGGGTCGGACGTGTTGTCGAGCACGATGAAGTGGATGCCCTTGTGGTCAAAGGTGTAGTAGAGCGGGCCGCCGATAATCTCCTGGTAGGCTTCGCCGCGGTCGAGTGATGCGTCGTGCTCGCCGGCGAAGAAGTACACCTTCGGCACCTTGAGGGCGGCGGCCTGGTCGCGGAACTCGACGAGACGCTGGCGGCGCACCTTCGGGTCGTCGGTCGTCTGCGTCAGGTCCCCGGTGAAGACGACGAAGTCCGGCTTCTCTTCGAGGCCGTTCACCGCGGCAACCGCCTTTTGCAGGGTGCCACTCGCTTCCGGGTTCACCTTGGGGTTGTTGTATCCCCAATGCACGTCGGAAAGCTGAACGAAGTGGAAGTCGCTTCTTCCGCTGCCCGGTTGCCCGTAATTTGCGCAGCCGGGCAGGCCCGATGCGAACACGAGGCCGCCGAGTCCCGCCACCTTCATGAAATCCCGTCGCGCGTAGCCTTTGTCGTCCATGTCAGACCTCCCGTTCAATAGCCGGTGATTGACGAATCATGTCCGCCGCGGCGGACAGCCTCC
>DASRJL010000234.1:0-23241 GCA_035649495.1 Burkholderiales bacterium
GTGCCTTACGATGAAGCCCGACGTGCTGATCTGCGACGAAGCGGTCTCCGCGCTCGATGTCTCGGTCCAGGCGCAGCTCCTGAACCTGCTGCAGGATCTGCAGGACGAGTACCGCATGAGCTACATATTCATCTCGCACGACCTCGCGGTGGTGCGCTACATGGCCGACCAGGTCATGGTGATGCGCGCGGGCGAGGTGGTCGAGCTTGCAGGCTCCGACGAGCTGTATGCGCGGCCGGCGCATCCCTATACGCGCGAGCTCATCTCCGCCATGCCTGCGGGCTGGCGCGGCGCCGCGGCACGCCCAGGATGATGGCGAGACTCCTGGCCGCAAGCCTGCTGTTGCTGACCGCCGTTGCGGCGCCCGGCGCGTGGGCCGTGCACGCCTACGCCCAGTTCGGCGACATCAAGTATCCAGCCGGCTTTCCGAACTTCGAGTGGGTAAACGTGGACGCGCCCAAAGGCGGCGATATCGACCTCGTGCCGCCGTTGCGGATCACCAACTTCGACAAGTACAACCCGTTCACGTTGAAGGGTATCGCGGCGCCTGGACTGAGCGCGCTGGTGTTCGAGGCGCTCCTCACCGGCACGATGGACGAGCCGACGACGGCCTACGGTCTTCTCGCCGAGGACATACAGGTTGCGCCCGACAAGCTCTCGGTGATTTTCCGCCTGAATCCGAAGGCGCGCTTTCACGACGGCAAGCCGGTGATGGCGGCGGACGTCAAGCACAGCTTCGACATGCTCATGAGCAAGCAGGCAGCGCCGCAATATCGCGTCGTGTTTGCCGACGTGAAGCAGGCCGTGGTCACGGGTCCGCGTACTGTACGCTTCGACTTCAAGGCGGTCAGTGCGGAGCTGCCGCTGCTAGTCGGGGGGATTCCCATATTCAGCCGTGACTGGGGTGCGGGCAAGCCCTTCGACCAGATAGTCACTGACGTCCCCATCGGCAGCGGCCCGTACAAGATCGGGCGGGTAAGCTTCGGCCGCGACATCACCTACCAGCGGGATCCGGAATACTGGGCCCGCGATCTCAACGTGCGCCGCGGCATGTACAACTTCGACCGGATCACGATCAAGATCTACAAGGACAACACGGCGCAGACCGAGGCGTTCAAAGCCGGTGAGTTCGACTACATCCAGGTGTTTTCCTCCAAGGATTGGGCGCGCTCCTACATCGGGAAGAAGTTCGACTCGGGAGAGTTGATCAAGGAGGAGCTGGCGCGGAAGAACACGGGCGATTTCCAGGGCTTTCTCATTAACACCCGGCGGGAGAAGTTCAAGGACCCGCGCGTGCGCGAGGCGCTCACCTACGCGTTCGACTTCGAGTGGATCAACCGGATGATCCAGTACAACTCGCTCATGCGCGTGCGCGGCTGGTTCAACGACAGCGATTTCGAGGCCAAGGGACTGCCGGACCAGGACGAGCTCGCGCTCCTCGAGCCCCTGCGGAAAAAGCTGCCGGAGAAGGTGTTCAAGGAGGAGGTCCCGATTCCGCCGTCCACCGATCCGCCCAACAGTCTGCGGGGCAACCTGCGCAAGGCACGCGAGCTTCTCGCCCAGGCCGGCTGGACGTACCGCGACGGGGCTCTGCGCAACGCGAAGGGCGAGCCGTTCACGATCGAGTACCTCGTCAGCGACGCGCGCGCCGAGATCGTTTCGACGGTTTATTTCCAGGCGCTGCGCAAGCTCGGCATCCAGGCCGAGAACCGGCGGGCGGACTTTGCCCTGATCCAGAAGCGGCTCGACGTTTTCGACTTCGACCTCTTTACGGTCCGCATCCCGGGAACCGAATCGCCGGGCAGCGAGTTGATCGCCCGGTTCGGCTCGGAGTCGGCGGTTACCGAGGGCTCGAACAACTACATAGGCGTGCGCGACCCGGCGGTGGACGAGCTGATGCGGCACATCGTCGCCGCGCAGACGAGACCCCAGTTGATCGCGAGCGTGCGCGCGCTCGACCGCGTCATGCGCCACGCCCACTATATCGTTCCCCAGTACTACAGCAACAAGTTCCGTATCGCCTATCGTTCCGGCCGGTTCGAGAGGCCGGTGGTCGCGCCCCTCTACTACCAGGCCGAGGACTGGGTGATGTCCACCTGGTGGCGGAAGAAGTAGGGGCCGACACCGGAGACAACGCAGATGTGGTCGTACATACTCAAGCGCTTGCTGTTGATGATCCCCACGCTCCTGGGGATAGTGCTGATCACGTTCGTGATCACGCAGTTCGTGCCGGGCGGGCCGGTCGAGCAGATGGTGGCCCAATTGCAGGGCCGCGACGCGGGCGGCGAGGGACCGGCGACCACGGGCGGCTACCGCGGCCGGCAGGGCGTGGACGCAAAGCGGATCGAGGAGATCAGGAAGCTCTACGGGTTCGACAAGCCCGCCCACGAGCGCTTTTTCCAGACGCTCGGTCAGTTTGCCCGCTTCGACCTCGGCAGGAGCTTCTTCCACAACAAGGATGTCTCGCAGCTCATCCTGGAGAAGCTCCCGGTGTCGATCAGCCTGGGGTTGTGGACGTTCCTGCTGGTCTACCTGATCTCGCTGCCGCTCGGCATCGCCAAAGCGGTGCGCGCCGGCACGCACTTCGACACCTCGACCACCTTCATCGTGCTCCTCGGCTACGCGATCCCGGCTTTCGTGATGGGTGTGGTGCTGCTGGTTTTCTTCGCCGGCGGCTCGTTCTTCCAGTGGTTCCCCTTGCGCGGTATTACTTCCCTCAACTGGCACGAGCTCTCGCTCTTTGGAAAGATCAGGGACTACTTCTGGCACATCGCGCTGCCGGTAACCGCGATGACGCTCGGCAGCTTCGCTGTCATTACGATACTCACCAAGAACTCGGTGCTGGAGGAGATCCGCAAGCAGTACGTGCTCACCGCGCGCGCGAAGGGGGTGGACGAGCGCGCCGTCCTGTGGAAGCACGTGTTCCGCAACGCGCTGATCCCGATTATGACCGGGTTTCCGGCGGCGTTCGTCGGGGCGTTCTTTGGCGGCTCTATTCTCATCGAGACGCTCTTTTCGCTGGACGGACTGGGATTGCTCTCCTACGAGTCGGTCATACGGCGCGACTATCCCGTCGTGTTGGGGAGCCTCTATCTCTTCACCATCATCGGGCTTCTGACGCGCCTCCTGCGCGACCTGGGCTACGTATGGGTGGATCCGCGCGTGAAGTATTTCTGATCGCATGGCCAACGATCCTGCGACCACTACCGTGAACGCCGCTGCAGCCGCGGCGCCCGCGTCCGTCCAGAGCCCTTCGCGGCGCGCCTGGCGCCGCTTCCGCGCGAATCGGCTGGGTTACGTGAGCCTGATCCTGTTCTCGGGGCTCTTCGTCATCAGCCTCCTCGCCGAAGCGCTGTCGAACGACAAGCCGCTCGTCGTCCGTTACGACGGGCAATGGTATTTCCCGCTGTTCCAGACCCTGCCCGATACGACGTTCGGGGGTGACTTTCCCACGCCGGCCGACTTTCTCGACCCCTTCATCCGCGAGAATCTCGCGAAGCCGGGCAATTTTGCTGTCTTCCCACCGAATCCCTACCACCACAGCACGATCAACTACTTTGCGAAAGAGCCGAATCCCGCGGCGCCCGGGGCGCAGAATATCCTGGGCACGGACGACCGTGGGCGGGACCTGCTTGCCCGCCTGCTCTACGGGTTCCGGATATCGGTCGTGTTCGCGATGCTGGTGGCGGGCTTGTGCACGGTCTTCGGCGTTCTCTACGGGGCGATACAGGGCTACTTCGCGGGATGGACCGATATTGCGATGGAGCGTTTCAACGAGATCTGGGGCGCGATGCCGGTGCTCTACATGCTGATCATCCTCTCGTCGCTCTTCGCGCCCAGCTTCTGGCTGCTCGTGCTGCTGCTCTCGCTGTTCGGCTGGCTCGGCATCGCGGCCTACATGCGCGCGGAGTTCCTGAAGAACCGCACGCTCGACTACGTACGAGCCGCACGGGCGCTGGGACAGAGCAACCGCAGGATCATGCTGCATCATATTCTGCCGAACAGTCTGACGCCGGTCGTGACGCTCATCCCGTTCGAGCTGGCTGCGGCGATCGGCTCGCTGACAGCTCTCGATTTTCTGGGACTGGGCATGCCGCCCGGCACACCCAGCCTGGGCGAGCTCCTCTCCCAGGGCAAGGACAACCTGTACGCCTGGTGGATATCGCTCTCGACCTTCATCGTGCTGGTGGTGACCTTGCTGCTCCTCATTCTCGTCGGCGACGCGCTGCGCGACGCCCTGGATCCCCGCAAAGTCCTGGAAGGCGACGTGGAATGACGCGACTGGACGTCAGAGAGCTTTCCATCGATTTCGGCTCGCGGCGCGTCGTCGACCGGGCGTCGTTCTCGGTCGCCGCCGGCGAGCGCCTGGCGCTGGTGGGCGAGTCGGGCTCCGGCAAGACCGTGACGGCGCTGTCCCTGCTGAGACTGGTCGAGGCGGCGCGCCTCGAGGGCGAAATCACCTTCGAGGGCCGTAGCGTGCTCCGGATGACGGCTCCGGAGCTGCAGCAGTTGCGCGGGCGGGATATCGCGGTGATCTTTCAGGAGCCGATGACGGCCTTGAATCCCGTGATCTCCGTGGGCGAGCAGATTGCGGAATCCCTGCGGATTCATACCGACCTCGAGGGTCAGGCGGCGTGGCAGGGTGCGGTCGCCGCGCTCGCGCGGGTGGGCATCCCCGAGCCGGAAATGCGCGCGCGCAGCTACCCGCACCAGCTGTCCGGCGGCCAGCGCCAGCGCGCGATGATTGCGATAGCGCTCGCGTGCAATCCGAAACTCCTGATCGCCGACGAGCCGACCACGGCCCTCGACGTGACTATCCGTCTCCAGATACTCGATCTCATCGACCGGCTGCGCGCGGAAGACGGCATGGCGCTCCTCCTCATTACCCACGATCTCAACCTCGTGCGCCGTTATGCGGACCGGGTGGCGGTGATGGAGCGCGGGTTGATCGTGGAGCAGGGTTCCACCGAGGAGGTCATGCGCAATCCGCAGCATTCCTACACGCGCAAGCTGATCGACAGCCGGCCGCGGCGCGACGTCATGCCCCCGGGCGAAGGACGGCTGGTGGAAGCGCGGGGCGTGCGCGTGGACTACCCGACGCAGCTTCCGGGCATACGCGGCTGGTTTCGCAAGGGCGTCTTCACCGCGGTCCACGAAGTCGATTTCGACCTGGCGCCCGGCGAGACGCTGGGCGTGATCGGCGAGTCGGGCTCGGGCAAGACGACACTGGCGCTCGCCGTCCTGAGTCTCGTCGCCGCGCAGGGCGAGATACGAGTCGGCGGCGAGTCCTGGACCGGCGCTGACGCGGCGCAGAGGAAGGACCTGCGCCGGCAGATCCAGGTGGTGTTCCAGGATCCGATGTCCTCGCTGTCGCCGCGCCTGACGGTGGAAGCGATCGTGGGCGAAGGGCTGGAGGTGCACGAGCCGTCGCTTACCGCGGGGGAGCGCCGCGAGCGCGTGCTGCAGGCGTTGAACGACGTCGGCCTGACCGAAGACGGGCGCGCGGACGTGCTGCTGCATCGCTATCCGCACGAATTCTCGGGCGGCCAGCGCCAGCGCATCGCGATCGCGCGTGCGCTCATCGTGAAGCCGAAAATCGTCGTCCTCGACGAGCCCACCAGCTCGCTCGACGTCACGATACAGAAGCAGGTGCTGGAGCTGCTGGGCGAGCTGCAGCGCAAGTACGGCCTCTCCTATATCCTCGTCACGCACGATATCGACGTGGTGCGCGCGATGGCGCATCGCGTGATGGTCATGAAGGACAGCCGTATCGTCGAGAGGGGGTCGCTGGAGGAGGTCCTGCACCATTCGAAGTCGGACTACACGCGTGCGCTGGTCGCGGCCGGTCTGCCGTAGCGTCCGGGCTCACCGCGCGCTCCGTGGGCGCGGTTCCGGCCGCTGCCGGTGCCAGAGGCCCGGGTGATGTCCCCCGTCGCGTTCCTGCGAAAAAGCATCCTGTGGAGGATCGTGTTCTTCGTCGTGCTGCTCGTCACGGTGGTGCAGGGCGTGACGCTGCTGGTGGCGGATGCCGCGAGCTCCACGCTCCTCGTGCTGCTCGCGCTGGGCAGCATGGGCGCGTCCGTTCTTGTCGGTGTCCTCATCGCCCGCGGGATCACCCGGCCATTGCGCACCCTCGGCGAGATGACGCGCCGGATCGAGGAGGGGGATTACACGCGGGCGGTGCCGGTCGATGTCCTCGACGAGATAGGCGAGCTGGCGCGGCGCTTCAATCTCATGCGCGACGGCATCGCGGCGCGCGAGGACCAGATACTGCGCCTCGCCTACCGCGACGTGCTGACCGATCTCCCGAACCGCGCCCTGTTCAACGACCGGCTCCACGTCGCCATCCAGTACACGAAACGCGTCCAGGCGTCGCTCGCGGTGCTGCTCATGGATTTGAACCGGTTCAAGACCATCAACGACACGCTCGGCCATCACATGGGCGACCAGGTGCTGCAGAGCGTGGGCCGGCGGCTGTCGGGCCTGACGCGCAAATCCGACACCACGGCGCGGCTGGGCGGCGACGAGTTTGCCGTGCTCCTCAACAACACGACGGTGGAGCAGGCGAAGGACGTCGCTGAAAAGATCGCCCGCACCCTCGAGGCGCCGATCGTGATCGGCACGCATTCCCTCGAAGTGCGCGCGAGCATCGGCATCGCCACCTGCCCGGCGCACGCGGGCGACGCCGAAACGCTGCTGCGCCACGCCGACGCCGCGATGTACGTCGCGAAACGCAGCAATTCGGACTATGCCGTGTACGATGCCCACACCGATGCACAGCGCGAGGACGAGCTGTCGCTGCTCTCCGAGCTGCGCCGGGCGGTGGACGAGAACGAATTGAAGCTGCTCTATCAGCCGAAGGTCGAGCTCGCGACCGGCAAGGTTACGGGGGTCGAGGCGCTGGTGCGCTGGCTGCACCCGGTACGGGGCGCGATCGCGCCGCTGCATTTCATACCGTTCGCCGAGCAGACGGGCTTCATCAAGACCATTACCCGCTGGGTCATCAACGAGGCGGTGCGCCAGGCCAAGGCGTGGGACGCCGCGGGCCGGACGCTCAGGGTAGCCGTCAACATTTCGGCGCAGGACCTGCTCACGCCCGAGCTGCCGGAGATCGTGGTGGCCACGCTGAAGGCCCACGATGCGCCGGCCGCGCTGCTCGTGCTGGAGGTCACGGAGAGCGGGGTGATGCAGGACGCGGCCCACGCCATCGAGGTGATGCAGGAGCTGGCGCGAATCGGCGTCGGCAGGGCGATCGACGACTTCGGAACCGGCTACTCCTCGCTCGCGTACGTCAAGCAGCTGCCCGTGGACGAAATCAAGATCGACCGCTCGTTCGTGCGCAACATCGTGAACGACAAGAGGGACATGGCGGTCGTGCTCTCCACCGTGGAGCTGTGCCACAACCTCGGCCTCATAGTCGTCGCCGAGGGTGTGGAGGACGCCCTGTCCCGCGAGCTCCTGAGGCGGATCGGCTGCGACCTCGCCCAAGGGTATTTCTTTACCCCGCCGCTGCAGGCCAGCGTGCTCGAAGCGTGGCTCGACGCGGGCGGCGGTGCGGCGACCAAGGGCGTAGCCGCAGCCTGAACGGAGCGCCGCGGATTACATGGACCGCGCCATGGCTGGGGGCCGCGGCTCTCGAGGCGGTCTGCCTATTTACCCGCGCTCGGCGCAACCTTCTTGCTCGGGATGGAGAGCTTCACGCGCTTCGTAGGCGTGCCGGACTTCGTGGGCGTGGCGGATGTGCGAACGGTGGCTTTCTTCGCGGTCGCCGCGGGCGTTTTTCCCTTTGCCGCGACCGTGCGCTGTCCCGGCTTCGGCTTTCCCGCCGTCTTCACGGGCGTCAGCTTGGGGGCCGGCAGATCGGGCAGGTTGGGCTCGGCATCGCCCTTGACCGGCACCATGATGGTCTGCCCGGCAACGATCTTCTTCGGAGTACCGATGCCGTTCACTTCCTTCAGCGTGGCGAGGGACATGCCGTGGCTCGCCGCGACGCCCTCGGGCTTGTCGCTGCGCTTCATGGTATACGCCTGCCACGAAACCAAAGGCTTGTCGTGGGCGGCGAGATTGCGCCGGAAGCCTTCGACCTTGTCGCGCGGGAGGAGAATGGTCTCGCCGCTTTGCGCCTTGATGACGGGCTTGTTGTGCGCGGGATTCAGAAATATGAATTCCTCGAGCGGCAGCTCCGCGAGACGCGCGGCGAGCTTGACGTCGATGTGCCGGTCGACCGTGACCGTCGCGAAGTACGGCCGGTTGGGCAGGTCCGCGAGCCGCAAGCCGTACGCCTGCGGGTTGGCGACGATGTTCTTGACGGCCTGCAGCTTGGGAACGTAGTTGCGGGTCTCCGGCGGCAGCGTGAGGCTCTCGTAGTCGCCCGGCAATCCCTTCGCCTGGTTTTTCGCGATGGCGCGGCCTACCGCTCCCTCGCCGCAGTTGTAGGCAGCGAGCGCGAGCTCCCAGCTCCCGAACATGCCGTAGAGCTTCTCGAGGTAGTCGAGCGCGGCGCCGGTCGCCGCGATCGGGTCGCGCCGGCCGTCGTACCAGAAGTTCTGGCGCAGGCCGTAGTGCTTTCCGGTCGAGGGGATGAACTGCCACATGCCCGAGGCGTGCGAGCGCGAGTACGCCTTGGGGTTGTACGCGCTTTCTATCATCGGCAGGAGCGCGATCTCGGTGGGCATCCCGCGCCGCTCGACCTCTTCCATGACGTGATAGAGGAAGTGGCTGCTGCGGTCGACCATGCGGCCGACGTAATCGGGGCGGGTCGAGTACCACTGTTCCCATTCCTGGACCAGCGGCCCTTGCAGGTTCGACATCTGGAAACCGACGCGTATGCGCTGCCACAGGTCAGGTGGCGGCGCCGGAGCGGGCGCAGGCGATGCGACTGCCGGTACTGCAGCCGGCTCACTCGACACCGCGCGCTTGGCGCCGGCAATGGCGGCTGCTGCCGCTTTCGCGGTGTCGTCGGCGGGCGCGGGAGGCGCGACCGCTGCTTCGTGATTCGTCGATGGCAACTGCGCGCAACCGCCCGCGGCGAGGAGGAGGACTACGAGGGCCATCGATCGAGGACGCATGTCGTCAATCCGGATGCGCGAAAAACACCGCAAGATAGTATCCAACCCGGTTGGGGGCGTCAAGAAAAAACCGCTGGAAAATCATGAGAATCCACCCGGAATCCATACTGTTTTGTTGCTTACGCTTGGGATACACTCGCTTACAAATGGTTACGCGCAATGGACCGCGGGATGCGGCAGAATGGCTGGCGGGCCCCCTGGGCCAGTACCTGCTCGCGCGGGAACAGGCTTTCTTCGACGGCGTCGTCGCCGACGTGTTCGGCTACAACGCGTTTCAACTCGGCATGCCGGAGGTCGACTTGCTCCGCGCGAGCCGCATGCCCATGCGCTGCCGCGTCGGCAGGGACGGCGCGGCAGCGCTGAGAGCGGATTTCCAGGACCTCCCCGTCGCCGGCAACAGCGCCGATCTCGTGCTCCTGCCGCATACCCTGGAGTTCACCGACTATCCCCACCAGATCCTGCGCGAGGTGGCGCGCGTGCTGCGGCCGGAGGGGCACGTCATCATCGCGAGCTTCAACCCGTGGAGCCTGTGGGGCGCCCGCCGCTTCTTCGGCAAAAAGCAGCGCTACCCGTGGAACGGGCATTTCATCAATCTTCCCCGGATGAAGGACTGGCTCGCGCTGCTCGGCCTCGAGATCTCGGGCGGCCAGATGGCCTGCTACGTTCCGCCGTGCGCGACGCAGAAGTGGCTCGACCGCGTCGCGTTCATGGAGGCGGCGGGCGATCGCTGGTGGCCGATCACCGGGGGGATCTATTTCCTCCAGGCCGTCAAACGCGTCAACGGCATGCGCCTCATCATGCCGAAGTGGAGTGACCGGCTGGTACCGGCGAAGAGCCTCGCCGCTGCGCCCAAGACGGTGCGGCAGCCGGACGACGCCGTCGCCGCCCGCTCCCGCGTGACTGAAAAGGCGTGACCGACACAGTGGACATCTACACCGACGGCGCCTGCAAGGGCAACCCGGGCGTTGGCGGGTGGGGAGCCATGCTCGTCGACGGCGGCGGCAAGCGCGAGCTGTTCGGCGGCGAGGCGCAGACCACCAACAACCGCATGGAGCTGACCGCGGTCATCCGCGCCCTCGAGGCGCTGCCGGAGCGCACCCGCGCCAGGGTTCATACCGATTCGCAGTACGTGCAGCAGGGGATCAGCTCCTGGATACACAGCTGGAAGCGCAAGGGCTGGCAGACCGCGGACAGGAAACCGGTGAAGAACCAGGACCTGTGGCGCCGCCTGGACGAGGCGGCACAGCAGCACGACGTCGAGTGGGTATGGGTGAAGGGCCACGCCGGGCACCCGGGCAACGAGCGTGCGGATGAGCTGGCGAATCTCGGCGTCGCCTCAGTGCAAAAGGCGTGATTAGTGATTGGTGCTCCACGATGAATCGTGATTGGTCTCGACGCTGTTTGCGGGTTCCCTGCCAGGGACCAATCACCAATCGCCAATCACCATTCACGCGGTTGAGCGAATGCGACAGATAATAATCGACACGGAGACCACCGGCCTGGAGCCCGAGCTGGGCCACCGGATTATCGAGATCGCCGGCGTGGAGCTCGTCAACCGGCGCTTGACCGGCAATGATTTTCACCGCTATCTCAACCCGGAGCGGGACAGCGAGTCCGCCGCGCTCGAGGTGCATGGACTCACCACGGAGTTCCTGCGCGACAAGCCGAAGTTTCCGGAGATCGCGGCCGAGTTCCTCGAGTTCGTGAGCGGCGCCGAGCTGGTCATCCACAACTCGGCCTTCGACGTCGCGTTCCTGAACCGGGAGCTCGATCTCGCCGGCCTGAAGCCCGTCACGGAGTACTGCGCGGAGGTCGTGGACACGCTGCGCATGGCGCGGGAGCTGCACCCGGGCAAGCGCAACGCGCTCGATGCGCTGTGCGAGCGCTACCAGATCGACAATTCCGCGCGCACGCTCCACGGCGCGCTGCTCGATGCGCGGCTGCTGGGCGAGGTGTACCTGGCGATGACCCGCGGGCAGGAGAGCCTCATCATGGAGGTGGAGATCGCCTTCGCCGCGGCCGACGTCGGCGACTCCTCACAGGCAGACCTCGAGCTCGTCGTGCTGCGGGCGAGCGACGAAGAGCTCGCGGCGCACGGAGCACGCCTCGCGGACATCGACAAGGCGAGCAGGGGCAAGTGCGTGTGGCTTACTCTGGGACCGGCGTAGTAGCCGAAAAAACTGGTTGAGACGGGTTCTGGTTATCGAAGGCAGAGTATGAACAATCAATACGTACCCTTGTTCGTCGCTCCGCAGGAGCGCAGCGAGCCCGCCCTCTGGTTCGCCTTTCGGCGTACCGAGATACTGGTCGTCAACGGGTCGAGCATTCCCGAGCTGCCCTGCTGCAGGGATCTTTCCGAGCACGGCTTGATCCCGCGGCGCGCCCAGTACCTGGGTCTCTACGACGGCAAGCACGCCTACGCCGCCGAGATCTCCGAGGAGCATGCGCTGCCCGAAGGATGGGTTGCGCTCGGCCTGCGCGATCTGTTCGGATTGGTCGAGAGCACCGTCGCTGCCCTGTCGGGCAGGGCATACCAGTTGCTCGAATGGGATCGCAATCACCAGTTCTGCAGCCGTTGCGGTACGCCGACCGAGCTGCGCGGCGACGAGCGCGCACGCGCGTGTCCGGCGTGCAAGTTCACTACCTATCCGCCGGTGACCCCCGCCATCATGATCCTCATCACGCACGGGCGTAAGCTTCTGCTCGCGCGCAAGAAAGCCTTCCCCGCGGGCAGGTTCTCCGCGCTGGCGGGCTTCGTGGAACCGGGGGAAATGCTGGAAGACACGGTGATACGCGAGACGCGCGAGGAGGTCGGCGTCGAAGTGAAGAACATCCGCTACTTCGGCAGCCAGCCGTGGCCGTTCCCGCATTCGCTCATGGTCGCCTTCACGGCCGATTACGCCGGGGGCGAGGTGCGACCGGACGGCGTGGAGATCGAGGAAGCGCGGTGGTTCGAGCCGGAGGAGCTCCCGAAGCTGCCGGGATCCATCAGCATCTCGCGGCGGTTGATCGATACCATCGCGGGCCGGCTCATGCGTGGCGAGCCCGCCTCCGGCTGACGTGCTTGGAGCGTGTTAGGTACTCTCAAGACCTGCGCGTTTCTGAGCGCAATCCTGGCGGCTTCCGCCGCTGCGGCACAACCCTGTCCCGACCTGGCGGACGCGGTCAAGGTCGAATCGGAGCGCTACGTGATTGCGTACCGCACGCGGCCCGACCGGATCGCCGTAGGGCAGCACTTTACGCTGGACGTGGTGGTCTGTCCCAGGGGAGGCAGCGCCGCCCCGGCCGCCGACCTGCGCGTCGATGCCCACATGCCCGAGCACCGGCATGGCATGAATTACAGGACGACCGTAAAGCCCGTGGATGCCGGCCGCTACCTCGCCGAGGGATTCATGTTCCACATGCCCGGCCGCTGGGAATTCATCTTCGACGTGCGCGCGGACGGGAGGACCGACCGGCTGACCCGCAGCGTCACGCTCGAATGACGGGCGTGGCTGGTTGAGTTTGAACCACCCGACGTTGTATGCTGCGGGAGTAAGGCATAATCCGGGAAAAGGGCGTAGCAACGCCCAGATCAAGAAGACTTTTCATCAACAGCCCCGGGGGATGCGTTTTACGCGCATGGAGGGGTGCGGAAATGGAATCAGAAAGCAGGGCAGGGGGGGAGGACGCGCGCAGCACGCTGCGATTTACCGTTCTCAGCGTGATCGTGGTGCTGGTGGTGTGCTTTCTCACAGGGGTCATCGTGTTTACCTGAGAGCGTCGCGCCGACACCTCTGATGCTGCGTCCCTCGATCTCGCGGGAGGAGCTGGCGAGCCTGCCTATTCGCCGGTACGGGGGCAGGGTCTCGCTGGTTGATTCGCCCGAGCGACTGGACGAGGCGCGCTCGGACATCTCCCGGGGAACAGTGGTCGGACTCGACACGGAGACGCGCCCCGCGTTTCGCCCCGGTGAAAGCTACCTGCCCTGCCTGGTCCAGGTGGCGACCGCAAACGCGGTGTATCTTTTCCCGCTGCGCCACAGCGATTCGTTTCCAGTCCTTGCCGCCCTGCTGGCGGCGCAAGGCATCGTCAAGGCCGGCGTTGCGCTGGCATTCGATCTGCGGCGGTTGAGCCTCGTGTTTCCGTTCGAACACAAAAACGTCGTCGAGCTGGGTGCGATCGCGCGCCGCGCGGGCCTGGAGCAAGCGGGCGTGCGCAACCTCGCCGGCATCGCCCTGCAATACCGGATACCCAAGGGAAACCGGACTTCGAACTGGGCGGCGCCGCGCCTCTCCGCCTCGCAAGTCACCTACGCCGCTACCGACGCATGGATCTGCCGCGAGCTGTACTTGCGTTTCGCGGAGCTGGGTCTGCCCGGGACCACGCCGGCTGATCCCGGGCCGGTTGGCGCCGCAGCTTAATTGAGCCCGAGCAGGCGTGCCGGGTTCTTGCGCATCATCATGTCGATATCGGCGTCGCTGATGCCTTCGCGCTTCATCGCGCCTATCGCTGCTTCCAGCCCGTCCGGGTGAGTGATGTTGGCGCTCTGCCCGAGATCCGAGGAGAGGACGAGGCTGCGGGCGCCCAGCTCCTTCACGGCCTGCGCCACGTGCTTGGCACCGATCTGCGTCCAGTGCGTGAGGAACGCGAGCGGCGCATTCGGCCCTGCCTGGAACTGCAGGTAGCAGATCTCGATCACCGCGCCGAGCGCCGTGATCTCCTTCGCCTGCGCCATGGAGAGGCCGGGAACGTTCGTGAGGCCGTGCGTCACGATGATGTTCTTCACCCCCAGCTCGCGCCCGCGCTTCACGACGGCGAGAATTTCCTCCGGGTGCACGTGCCCGGTCGCGAGCAGCAGGTTCTCGCGTGCGACGATCTTGAGGATCGCTTCCATCTGCGGCGTCACCTGCCCGCCCGGGGCCACCATGAGGCCCGTGGCATCGGGCTTGGAGAAGGTCTTGACGTGCTTGTCGGACTCGAACGTCGGCAGCCACACCACCCTGCCGCGCCCGCCGTAGATGCGGTGCATCCACTCGACGGCATCGGGATTGATGCCGCCCACGGCGTTGTTGAGCACGATGCCGCCGAACACCTCGATGCCCGGTACCACCCTCATCACCAGCGCAGCGCGGCTCGCGGTCTCGCTGATGTGGTTCTTCAAGAGGATGCCGCGCATGCCGCGCGATTTCGCGAGCGTCGCGACGTCGATGTCGTCCATGCTGCGCCCGAAGACGTCGGGATGTGAATGCACGTGCATGTCGATCACGCCGACGACCGGGCTCACCTTGGGCGGCGGTGGCGGAAAGGCGGCCTGGCCGTATGCCTGCGATGCGGCGAGGGCGATGGAAAATCCGAACGCGATGTATTTCATTGTGATCTCCCCCTTGACTTGATGACGCATGGAACGGAATTGCTGCCCGTGTATCTTATCCGGTCTTCACCGGGAACGTCTGCATGAGGCTCACCACGCACCTGCCGGACATTGCGGATCTCGTATTACACTGACCCTGATTGTTCCAGAGAGGAGTCCGCGATGCCCGAAACCACCCTGTCCGCTCTCGAAGCCCGCCTGCGCATGGTCGAGGACCGACTCGAGATCTATAACCTGATCGCCGGCCATCCGCCGAGCGCAGACACCGGCGCCGATTACTACACCCGGGCGATTTATATGGAAGACGGTGCGGTCGACTTCGGCGGCGGCAAGGCCGCAAGCGGCAACGAGGCGGTGGCGGCCATTGGGCGCACCGCCGAGCACCAGGCGGCGATTGCCGGCGGTCTTGCGCACTTCGCCGGCCTGCCGCACATCAATATCGACGGCGATCGCGCGGTGGTCGTGTCTTACCTGCAGATCCTGACGCCACATCCCACCGCGGAGCCGGTTGCGGTCCCCGGCCACGGCACCTCGCGCGGCTATCGTGCCCACCGGGTCGGCGCCAACCGCTGGGAGCTCGAGCGAACCGCGCACGGCTGGAAGATCAGGCGCCGGACGGTGCGCTCGCTGGATGGCAGCGAACCCGCGCGCGAGCTGCTGCGCACGGCGCTGAAGGCTTACGAGCCGGCGCATTGAGGGATGCTCACCATCGGGATATTCATGCAATGACGACAACCGCGCCGCGGCCGTTGATTGGCGTGTCGGCCAACGCGAGACAGCCCGACGACCGGCGGCACCGGGCGTACGCCACTGCCGAGCGATACGTCCAGTCCCTGTTGGAGATGGTGGATTGCATCCCCGTGTTGCTCCCGCCAGTGGGAACGGCGATGGACGTAGTGGAACTGGTATCGCGCGTGGATGGCTTCGTGCTCACTGGGGGGATCGCCAATGTCGAACCGCATCACTACGACGGACCGGCGTTTCCGCCCGATGAACCCATCGATCCGGGCCGCGACGCACTCGTCCTGCCGCTGGTGCGCGCCTGCATTGCCGCGCGCGTGCCGGTGTTCGGTATTTGCCGCGGAATTCAGGAGATCAACGTGGCCCTGGGAGGCTCGCTGTATTACCGCATACACGAACTGCCGGGAAAGGACGACCACCGCAGGCCGCGCGGCGACGACGTCCCGCCGGAGGAGGCTTACCGGCTGAAGCACGCGGTCAGACTGACCCCGGGCGGCCTGTTCCGGTCCCTGGCCGGTCAGGACGAGGTAATGGTCAACTCGTTGCACGGGCAAGGCGTGGATCGCCTGGGCGAGGGACTCGTGGTAGAGGCGACGTCCCTCGACGGGGTGATCGAAGGCCTGCGCTACGACGACGATACGCAGTTCATCGTCGGCGTGCAGTGGCACGCCGAATGGCAACCTGACAGCCATACGCTGTCGGGCGCGCTGTACACCGTCTTCGGTGAGGCGACGCGCGCGCGCGCGGCCCGGCGTGCGGCGGGACTTACGGCGGCTTGATCCAAGCCTGGTAAAGTGCGCCGCAGCGCAACCCGCATCGATACCGGTACGCCACGGACTACCCAATTGCCCGCAGCCGGAGAGAACCCGCCACTGACGGCATCGTCGACCGCCCATGGAGTGCGTTGCGGAGCCCGTCAGTAGCTTCTCAATTGGCTGGTCGATGGTTCGCAGTGATTGCGGCATTTACCGCATCCCACGGCGTGTTGACCGAGCCGGCTCTCAGAGCCGTATACACCCGTCGCTGGTCCCCGCTTCCGTCTGCGTGATCTAACCACGCATATACCGTCTTGAACTGCGCGTCTCCGGTTAGCGCGTATACCTGCACGGCACCCTGCCATGCGATCAGCCCCTGCCACATCGCGGTTACCAGTTCGGTGCCGATGAACGTGGCGGTCCCGCCGTGCTCGCGTTCAATTGCCGCCTTGAGGCCTTCAGTATCGTCGCTCATCAGGGTCAGTGTAACCGCTTCCGACAACCGAACTACTCGGCCTGGAAACTTACCCCCAACGAGACCGTCCCCGCGCTTGCCGCAGTGCGGGCTGGACGTACGGGGAGATCAGCTTCCCGGTTTGATGTTGGCTGTTTTGACCACCTTCTGCCACTTCGCGACGTCGCTCTTGAGCATTTCGCGGAAGCGCTCCGGCGTGCCGTCGCCGGGCTCGATACCATCGCCTGCCATGCGCTCCTTCACGTCGGACAGATGCAGAATGCGATTGATTTCGTTGTTCCAGCGCGCGACGATGTTCCTGGGCAGCGCCTTCGGGCCCAGAAAAGCGTACCACTGCACGGCCTCATAACCTGGGACGCTCTCACCCACGGTCGGAATGTCAGGCAGGGCGTTGGAGCGCTTGGCGGCAGTCACGGCTATGCCGCGCAGGCGGTTCGATTTGACCTGCGGGATCACCAGGGGCAGAGTGCCAAAGATGAGCTGTATCTGCCCGCCGAGCAGGTCGCTCACCGACTGCGCGGTGCCCTTGTATGGCACGTGTGTCAGCCTGGTGCCGGCCATCTGGTTGAAAAGCTCGGTGGCGAGGTGGTTGCTGCTGCCAGTGCCACCGGAGGCATAGTTGAGCTTGCCGGGATTCGCCTTGTCGTACGCAATCAGCTCCCTGATGCTCTTGACTGGAACCGACGGATTCAGCGTAACGAGGTAGCCGGTCTCACCGATCAGCCCGATCGGCGTCACGTCGTTCACCGGATCGTAGGGTAGCCTGTAGAGCGCCGCATTCGAGGCGTATGAGCCTCCCGCGAGGATCATGGTATAGCCGTCGGGGCTCGCCCTCACTGCGGTTTCGGTGCCGATCGTGCCGCCGCCACCGGGCCGGTTATCCACGACCACCGGCACCCCGAACCCTTCGCCGAGCTTTTGCGTCATGATGCGCGCGACAATATCGGAGGCACCGCCGGGCACGAAGGGCACGATCAACCGTATCGACTTGGTCGGGTATTTTTGCTGGGCATGCACGCCCCCCGCGGCAAGCAGCAGTCCAAGAATTGCAGTGATCAGCGAGTAGGTTCGCATCGCGTTCTCCCTGCGGTCACCGTTGCTCTCTAACGTTGTCCTCTACGTTCCCATCATAACCGGCGGATAGAAGGTGTGCTTGCGAGCTCATTTGCGTCCAGAGACAATAGTGGATCGGGCAGGAGGCGGCACGCATGGTCGCGGAAGATCGATGGATTGAACTGACGGACGACACGTTTACTCGGCTCAGTGAAGGCGGCTTCGATCCAGAGGAAGCACGCAAGAAGACCGTGACCATCATGGATGACACGAAGTCGTTCGCGGCCGATGTAGAAGAAAAGCTACGGCAAGTGCCGGCCGAAATGCGGCCCCTATGGCCCAAAGGCATGAATGCCGGGACCCGTACCGCCTTTGAGCGGTCGATGGAGCTGATACAGTCAACAGCAACGCATGCTTATTGGGAGCGCCTGGTGACGCGCGAGCTCGAGGAGCGCATAGAGCGTGGCACGCGATTGCAACCCGGTGGCAGCACGCCGGGTAACGAATAGCGCCTGAGCAATACGCTCAACGGCGTCCGCTGTAGCTTCCTCAAGGCCGGGGAAATGCATCGGCCGTCTCGCCTATCCCGCCGTCTTTGGGCTCAGCGGTACTTGCGGTAGGCTCCCACCACCACGCCGACGATCTCAAGCGGGTCCGGTCGGAGCACCGGATAGGACTTGTTTTCGGGCCGTAGCACAAAGCGGCGCTTCTCCCGGACGAGGCGCTTGACCGTGTAGGCGTCCTCCACCATAGCTACGACGATGTCGCCCTCTTTCGCCACGTTGGCGCGCTCAACTACCAGGGTGTCGCCTGCGAGGATGCCGGCATCCTGCATGGAGTCGCCCTTCACCTGGAGCAGGAACGTTCGCGATGGGCGCTTGACCAGGTGCGCATCAATTGCCAGTCCTTCGGCGGGTCCGTCGTGCGCGACGCTGGGAAGGCCAGCAGCAACCCGGCTCTGCATAACCGGCCGCTCGAAAAAGCGCGCCCCGGGGCGTAGCCGCCGGTCTTTCATGTCGACATAACCCTCGTCCTTCAGCCGACTGAGAAACGCCGACACGGAACTGGTCGAGCTCAGGCCGATCAGCTCCCCGATCGCAGCGTACGACGGGAATACCTGGTGTTCCGCGTAGTAATCCTGGAGCTTCCCCAGGTAGTCAGCGTCCGAGATGGGTTGGCGCGGCACGGTGGACGTTATCGAATGTTTGTTCGATAATACCGAATACCCATTCCCCGCGTCAAATCGCCCAATGAATGACTCGGCACTGCTGCAGCGGCATGCTCTTCTTCATGCTGACCTGAACGAGGCGCAGCGTGCCGCGACGACGTTCGGTGTCAACGGCGAGGCTGCTACTCCGCCACTCCTCATCATCGCCGGCGCTGGCAGCGGCAAGACCAAGACACTGACCCATCGAGTTGCCCATCTGATCCTGAACGGTGCCGACCCCAGGCGCATACTCCTGATGACCTTTGCGCGCCGCATGGCGGCCGAGATGACGCGGCGGGTGCAGAACCTTTGTTCCCGGACGACGGGCCATGGGGGCAGACTCTCCGCCGACTATATCGAATGGTCGGGCACCTTCCACGCGATGGGCGCGAAGCTCCTGCGCCTGCACGCCGAGGCAATCGGCCTCGACCCCGCATTCTCGATTCTGGACCGTACCGACGCCGAAGACCTGATGGACGTTGTCCGGGATGACCTGGGGCTCTCTGCGACCAGGAGCCGCTTCCCCAGGAAATCGACCTGTCTCGCGATCTACAGTCACGCCATCAACGCCCAGCACGGCGTGCGCGACACGCTGCTGCGCACCTTTCCCTGGTGCTGTGAATGGGAGGAGGCGCTGGCGAAACTCTTCGGCGCCTACGTCGCGGCGAAGCAAGCTCAAGGGGTCCTCGACTACGACGATCTCCTGCTCTACTGGGCCAAGATGATGGAGATTCCCGAGGTAGCCTCGTACGTGGGTGGACGGTTCGATCATGTGCTGGTTGACGAGTACCAGGACACCAACGTGCTGCAGGCGGCGATTCTGCGTGGGCTCAAACCTGACGGGGTCGGGCTCACGGTCGTGGGCGACGATGCGCAGTCGATCTACTCGTTCCGGGCGGCGACTGTCCGCAATATCCTCGACTACCCGGCGCTCTTCTCACCGCCTGCGACGACGATCAAGCTCGAACAGAACTATCGCTCCAGCCCGGCAATACTGGAAGCCTGTAACCGCATCATCAGCCACGCCACCGAGGGTTACGCCAAGAGTCTTTTCTCGCGCCGGGCACCAGCTGAGAAACCGGTGATTGCTACCGTCGCCGATGAAAGCGCCCAGGTCGAGTTCGTGGTTGAGCGCATCCTTGCTAACCGCGAGGCTGGCCTGAACCTGCGTGACCAGGCGGTCCTGATGCGAGCCTCGCACCACTCCAGCCAGCTCGAAGTGGAACTCACGCGCCGGAACATCCCGTTCATCAAGTTCGGCGGACTCAAGTTTCTGGAGGCGGCTCACATCAAGGACGTGGTGGCGACACTTCGCTGGGCCGAGAATCCGCGTGACCAGGTGGCGGCACAGCGCGTGCTGCAACTACTGCCCGGCATCGGACCCGCGGCCGCGCGACGGGCGTTCAATCTCCTGGCAGGGGCCAAAGGCACGTTTTCAGCGCTGGAGGCCTTCAAGGCTCCGGCCGCCACCCGGCCCGCGTGGGAGGACTTCATCGCGCTCATGAACTGCCTCGCAGCCGGCGGGACATGGAATGCCGATATCGGACGGGTTCGGCGCTGGTACGACCCGCTATTGGGGGAGCGCTACGAGAACGTGTCGGCGCGGATGAGCGATCTCGATCAACTGGAGCGCATCGCTGTCCAGCACCCGTCGCGTTCGGCGTTCCTGACCGACTTCGCGCTCGATCCCCCGCAGGCGAGTTCGGCCGAAGCGGGCGCACCGGTAAAGGATGAAGACTGGCTGGTGCTATCCACGATTCACTCCGCCAAGGGGCAGGAGTGGCGGGCCGTGTACGTGCTGAATGTCGTCGATGGCTGCATACCGTCCGATCTGGGGACCGGCACAGCCGGGGAGATCGAGGAGGAGAGACGGCTCCTTTATGTCGCGATGACGCGCGCTCGCGACCAGTTGGCCCTGATCCAGCCGCTGCGGTTCTACGTGCGCGGGCAGGCAATAGGATCAGACCGGCATGTCTACGCTTGCCGCAGCCGCTTTATCCAGGATCAGGACCTTCCGGCCTTTGACCTCCTGGGGCCGGCGCCGGATGCCAGCCCGGGCTCGGGCGTCGCACCGAAACCCTTCACCGTGGACCTGAAGGTCGCGGTGCGCGGAATGTGGAAATAGAACTTGGCCGCGCTGGATTGAGCGAAGGATGGGTCTCTAAGGTAGCTTATCCGACGTGCCGTAATAGGGATGGCAACAGCAGCACCGTTGCCTCTCCTTGTGGTGGTGCAGTGCTCCCCGGCCCGACTTCCAACGTTGGGCTGGGGATTTTTCGTAGTCGGCTTCGGTGAGCCCGGTCAGCGTCGGCACGAGCTATCCGCGCTTCTCCTGTGGCCGGTCGATCGGCTTCGCCTCGTTCCACAGCTTCGCCGCCAGGTCCTTCATGCGCGCGGGCCCGGCCGACCAGGCGCACGCGCCGCAGATCACCAGGTAGCGGAAGCGGCCCGATCCGCCATCCTTGAACTCACCCCGGCGCTTGGCACAGCGCGGGCAGGGACCGAGGTCAGTATCTTGGCTCATCGTCCGCCGCTACTTCGGGCTGTTGGACGTTCCCGTCGGGCGACGCGTTCTGAGAACTCTACGCGAGCCCTAGCCTGCCCCGCGCCGCTCCCCTGGCATCCAGGTTTTCTACGCGCTCCTTGCGCCCGCTTTGAATGTCGAGCATCACTGCGGCAACGTCTTCACTGTATTGTTCTAATCCAAACTTTGCCCCGGGCCCATCCATTTCCATCTTCTTGTGGGACATCCACGCAATGGTGATCGCGCGGCCCTCGTCCAAAGCTGGCATCTCCTTCATGAGATCGATCGCCAGCGTAGCGGCCGCGCGGTACGCCCAATCCTTGTCGAGATCTTCCATTCAGCCTTCCCTCCTGAGTCGCCCACATTGTGCGCTCGCACCGCTGTCCGTGCGCTCCGGACCTACCGAGCGGCCCGGCGCGTCCTGGGCCCCTTGTCATCTGCCGGCCCGCTGTCCAGCCATCGTTCCATACTTCACACACCTAGGCCCGGGACTTACCTAAGTGATTGATTGTTGGTGGGCGGTACTGGTATCGAACCAGTGACCCCTGCCGTGTGAAGGCTGAATAACCCGGTTTTGGGGTTCTCTACCCTTCGCTAGTCTTCCTACTATTCATAGGAGAAACCGTAGACAGTCACGCCTGATTGCGCTTGCATTCGTGACCGTGTTATTCGATACTTCGTCCGATACTTCACTTGCCCCTGCCGTCTATGGCCTACAACCTGGACCGAGTCGACGCCCGGTCGAAGCTCCCGCCCCGACGCGCTCCCTACACGCAGCGGCTCGCGGAGGGGAGACAGATCGGATTCCGCAAGCTTACCACCGGTTCGGTGGGCAACTGGCTCGCGCTTTACTGGAACGGGGAGAAGTACGAGCAGACGCGGCTGGGCGACTTCGCCGACCTCGAGGAGCGGCATCGGTTCGGGGCCGCGAAGGCGGCGGCCGAGGAGTGGTTCCGGCACCTCGACCAGGGCGGCGTGGTCGCCTCAGTCACGGTCAAGGCGGCCTGTGAGTCGTATGCCGCAAAGCTGCGGCAGGAGAAGGGCGAGCCCGCGGCGAAGGATGCGGAGGGCACGTTCAAGCGGTTGGTCGTCGGCGACCCGGAGCGGGAGATGCCGGCCGATCCGATAGCACGCGTCGAGCTCGCGAAGGCGAAGCCGGCACACTTCACGGCGTGGCGCGAGCGGATCCTCGAGCGCGGCTCGAAGAGCTACTTCAACCGCAACCTGACGCCGCTACGTGCGGCACTGAACCTCGCCCTGGATGATCGCAAGGTGTCCAGCGACTTCGCGTGGTCGAAGGCACTGCGCCCCCTGAAGCTCGACAAGTCCCAGGGGCGCCGCACCATCTACCTTGACCGCGAGCAGCGCCAGCGACTCATCGAGAACGCCAGCGCCGAGTTCAAACCGCTGGTGACCGCGTGGGCGCTGCTGCCCGTACGCCCCGGCGACATCCCGCGGTGCCGTGTGGAGCACCTGGACGTGCGGCATCGCATCCTGCACGTGCCGACGGGAAAGACGGGCTCCCGCGAAGTCCCGTTGCCGGACGAGGCGCTCGCGCACTTCAAGGAATGCGCCAAGGGAAAGACGCCGGGCGCGTGGCTGGTGGCGAAGGCGGACGCCGGACAGTGGGACCGCTTCTATTGGCGCGACACGATGTGGGAGGCCGTACAGAAGGCGGGCCTGCCGGAGGCGACGGTCGGCTACACGATCCGGCACAGCGTGATTACGGATCTCGTGGTCGGGGGCCTCGATATCTTCACGGTTGCAAAGCTCTCAGGAACGAGCGTCACGATGATCGACCGACATTACGGGCACCTGCGCGCCGACCACGCGCGGGAGGCGCTCGCGAAACTGAGTTTGAAGTAACCGCGCCTGCCGGCTGTCCCCGCTCAACTCAAGGAGGAAATACCATCGCAGGGCACGAGCGGATCAGGACGGAGGTTCGCCATCTTCATTCCGTCCCGATCCGGGGCCGCCGGATCCTACTAAGGGTGTTTCCGAGCGGCACATGAGTACGATGAATCGGAGAGAGGGAAGTTTCGGGCAATTTTTAGGGCCGGGCCCG
>DASRJL010000235.1:0-29153 GCA_035649495.1 Burkholderiales bacterium
ATAGGGAATGCGCGCATCGCGGATCTTCGACTTCGCGCGCACGATGCGCTGGGCGAGCGTGGGCGCGCCGGTCAGGAAGGCGCGCGCGATCTCTTCGGTCGTCAGTCCGCACACCTCGCGCAGGGTCAGCGCCACCTGCGCGTCCGGCGGCAGGGCCGGGTGGCAGCACGTGAACATCAGGCGCAGCCGGTCGTCCTCGATGCTCTCTTCCTCCGGCGCGGGGTCCGCGGGGATGGCTTCGACCTGCTCGGCGACGTCCTCCAGCGCATCGAAGCGGGAGCGGCGCCGTATGCCGTCGATCGCCTTGAAGCGGCCGGCGGAAACCAGCCAGGCCCGCGGGTTGTCGGGCACCCCCTCGCGCGGCCACTGCTCGATCGCGGCGCGGAAAGCGTCGTGCAGCGCCTCTTCGGCGAGGTCGAAGTCTCCGAGCAGCCGGATCAGGGTGGCGAGCACGCGGCGCGATTCGGAGCGGTACACCGCTTCCACGGTTGCGCGCGCCCGTGCGGTCGAATCGTCACTCATCGGCCGGCATTTTACAGGGACGCCCCGAAACAGGACGTCTGGCGAGTGCGGCGCCTCGGGAGACTATAAGTGAAGTTCTGACGGCGTTGGGGTAGCCCGGCCGCTATGGGACTACAATGCGCCGGAGAACCCTAACGAGAGGATAGCCCGCATGGACACGCCCGAGCAGCGCCTGGATTTCGTCAAAGGGGTAGAGATCGAACGCCGCGAGGCCGTGCTTGGAGGCCAGGCGTTTGGAGCGGCCGGTGCCTACGAGAAGATTTCCGGAACGATACGCTTTGCGGCGGATCCGGCCAACGCCGTCAACCGCGCCGTCACGGACATCTCGCTCGCGCCGAAGAACGGTGCGGGCCGTGTCGAGTTTTCCGGCGATTTCTACATCCTGAAGCCGGTGGACATGAAGAAGGGCAACGGCCGCCTGCTCTGCGACGTGGGCAATCGCGGCCGCAAGGTTGCGCTCGGCAAGTTCAACGACTGCGCGCAGGTGTCGGAACCGTCCACTCCCGCCGATTTCGGCAACGGGTTCCTGATGCGGCACGGCTACACCGTCGCCTGGGCGGCGTGGCAGCCGGACGTGCCGCGCAGGGACGGACTGATGGCGCTCGACGTGCCGCGGGCGAAAGGGGCGAGCGGGTTCGTCCGCTGCGAGCTGCATCCCAACAAGCGCGTGGATACGCTGCCGCTTGCCGACCGCTATCACATTCCGCATCCCATGGCCGATCTGGCGGATCCGCAGGCGCGGATCACGATGCGCGAGCATATGGGACCGGATGCCGTGCCGGTGGAAATCCCGCGCTCGAAGTGGCGTTTCCCGGATGCATCCCACGTCCAGATGGACGGCGGGTTCACGCCCGGTGCGCTCTACGATGTCGTGTACCGCTCTTCCGATTCACCCGTCGTCGGCCTGGGCTTCCTCGCGATACGGGACTCGGCTGCGTGGCTGCGCTGGGCGCCTGCGGCAAGCGGCAACCCGCTGGCGGGCGCGATCGAGCGCGCCTACCTCTTCGGCGTGTCGCAGAGCGGGCGCTTCCTCCGCAACATGCTGTACCTGGGCCTCGACGAGGACGAGCAGGGACGCATGGTCTTCGATGCCGTGCTGCCGCACGTCGCCGGCGGCCGGCGCGGCGAGTTCAACCTGCGCTTCGGCCAGCCCTCGCTGAACGCCCAGCAGGCGGTAGGGAGCCTGCCGCCGTTCTTGTACGACGAGCTGCTCGCGCGCGCGACACGGCGTGGGCGCGTGCCGAAGATCGTCGCTACCAACACCTCGGCCGAGTACTGGCGCGGCGATGCCTCGCTGATCCACACGGACGACGCGGGCCGCCGCGACGTGGATTTGCCCGATTTCGCGCGCACCTATTACTTCTGCGGCACGCAGCACGGGGCGGGGGCGCTGCCGCCGCTCGCGGAGGATCCCAATACCGGCAGCCGTGGGCTCCAGCGCTTCAACATCACCGACTACGGGCCGCTCCTGCGCGCGGCGCTCGTCAACCTCGACCGCTGGGTGAGCGCGGGCGTGGAACCTCCCGCGAGCGCGTATCCGCGGCTCGCCGACGGTACGGCGGTGATGGGCGAAGCGCTTGCCGAGTCGTTCGGCAGGATTCCGGGCATGCGCTTTCCGGACCGCATCGTGCGCCCGTTGCATCTCGATTTCGGACCGGACATCGATCGCGGCATCGCGGCGTACCCGCCGAAAGCCGGCGCACCGTACCGGACCTACGTGTCGGCGGTGGACGCCGACTGCAACGAGGTTGCGGGCATACGTCCCGTTGAAATCGCGGTGCCGCTCGCGACCCTCACCGGCTGGAACCCGCGTCATCCCGACCAGGGCTCGCCCGGCGATCTCATGGCCATGATGGGCTCGACATTGCCGTTTCCACGAACCCGAACGGAACGGGAAAAGAATGGCGATCCCCGGAAGTCGATCGAGGAACGCTACCCGTCGCGCGCGGCGTACCTGGAGAAGGTGCGCGAGGCCGCGCAGAAGCTGGTGGCGGCCCGGCACGCGCTGGCGGAGGACGTGGACGCCATGGTCGAGCGGGCAGGAAAGCTGTGGGACTGGGTGATGGCAGGATCCCAGGCGCCGAGTGTCGGGCGACCGGTGCCCGCGGGCGAGTGACACCCCTTCTGACCCGGCGATGGTCACGCAAAGCGAAAAGGTGTGCGTCCCGTGAAGCTCTACATCACCCCGGGCTCGCCGTACGCGCGCATGGCGCGGGTCATGGTTCTCGAGAAGGGACTTGCGGACAGGGTAGAGATCATTCCCGCGCAGACGCGCCATGCGGACAGTCCGTACTACCGCATCAACCCTTCCGGCCGCGTCCCGTATCTCGTGCGTGACGATGGCACGGGCCTGGAAGAATCCTCCGTGATCTGCGCCTGGCTCGACCACCTCGATGGCAAACCGGCGTTCGATCTGCCCGCCGGAGACCAGGGCTGGGAGGCGCGCCGGCTCGAGGGACTGGCGAGAAGCTGGCTTGACGGGCTCTCCGTCTGGTTGCGCGAGCTCTATCGACCTCCGGAGGAGCGCTCGCCCGGTATCATCCGGCACGAAGCAGCGCGCAGCGCGCGAATGGCGGACGTGTGGGAGAGGGAGGTCGGCCATCCGCTGATGCACGTCGACCTGAATCTGGCGCAGCTCACGCTCGCCTGCGCCCTTGGCCTCGAAGCGCGGAATCCTGACTTCCGCTGGCGGCCCGGCCATCCCCGGCTCTGTGACTGGTTCGACCCGATCTCCCGGCGGCCGTCCCTCGCCGCGACCGCGCCGCCCGCGAGCGCGTGAGCCGGAGTCTGACTCTGGACGCGAGCGGCTTCATCGAGCTGGCGACCAAGGGCGACGAGCAGGCGGCGCGGGCGGCGCTCGAGCGCGATCCGGCGCTTGCGCAGGCGCGGGACGCGCAGGGCGTCTCCGTCGTCTGCCTCGCGGTGTACTACGGCCGGCGCAAGCTGGCCGACGCGCTGGCGGAGCGGCGCGCCGATCTCGACATCTTCGAGGCAAGCTGCGTCGGGAATGCGGCGCGTGTGCGCAGCATCCTGGCTGAGCATCCGGACCGCGTGAACTCAGTCTCGCCGGATGGCTACGGCCCGCTCGGCTACAGCGCCTTCTTCGGCCATGCGGAGCTGCTGCGTGAGCTGATAGCCCGCGGCGCCGACGTCAATGCGCCGTCGAGTAACGCGATGGCGGTGCGCCCGGTGAACAGCGCGGCGGCGCACCCGGACCCGGCGCTGGCGGTCACGCTGATGCGCGCGCTCCTGGAGTCCGGTGCGGATCCGAACGGACGACAGAACGGCGGCTACACCGCCCTGCACGAGGCGGCGTTCAATGGCAACATCGCCCTGATCCGCCTGCTGCTTGAGCGCGGCGCAAATCCGAGGCTGGCGAACGACGAAGGTGGATTGCCCGCGGATCTCGCCCGGAGCAAAGGCCACGCGGAAGCGGCGCGGCTTCTCGCGGGCGCTGCCTGATCCGGCAGGCGTCAGGCGTAAAACGTCAGGCGGCACAACCACGCCTGACCCTCAACCCTTGACCCGTGACGGGTTCTCACACGCCTGACCCCCAACCCTTGACCCGTGACGGGTTCTCACCCGCCTGACCCCTGACCCTTTACCCCTGACGGATTCTCAGGCTTGCTCCATCGCGCGCACGTGCGGCGCGGCGACGACGTCCATCTCGGTCAGCGCGATGACTTCCTGGGCCGTAAAGCCCGGCGCCACCGCGTCGATGACGAAGCGGGTCTTGTCCCAGCGCAGCACCGCGAGATCGGTCACCACGTAGCTCACGCAGCCCTGCCCCGTGAGGGGATAGGTGCACTTCTTGCGCAGCTTCGGCCGGCCCTTGCTGTCGGTGTGCTCCATCACGATGATGAGGTCGCCCTTGCCCGAGAGGAGATCCATGGCGCCGCCGATGCCGCCGCGCTTCGCGTCCGCCGTGCTCCAGTTGGCGACGCTGCCCGTCTGGTCGACCTCGTAGGCGCCGAGGATCACGGTGTGGATCCAGCCGCCGCGCGCCATCTCGAAGGAGGTCACGCTGTCGAAGAACGACGCGCCGGGCGTCAGCGCGACGAACTGGCCGGCCGCGTTGTAGATGTCCGGATCGATCTCGTTCTCCTCGGACACCATGCGCCCGTAGCCGAGGACGCCGTTCTCGGCGTGGAGGATCACGTCGCGGCCCTGGAGATAGTTCGAGACCATCGTCGGGATACCCACGCCGAGATTCACGTAGGTGCCTTCCTTGACCAGTTTCGCGGCGTTCTTCGCGATGGCCTGCCGGGTGACGGCGGGCTTGTCGCCGTAGAGGCGCGGCTTGTCGGACGGGCGGCGCTCGGGACGGCGCCATGCCTTGCCGTCGGAGACCTGCGTCGTCTTCACTACGCGCTTCACGAATATGCCGGGCAGGTCGATCAGATCCGGAGGGATAACGCCGGGCTCCACGATCTCGTCCACTTCGACGATGGCGCACTTCGCCGCTTTCGCGAAACTGGGATTGAAGTTCTGGCTGCCGCCGCGGAACTGCGTGTTGCCGAGGCGATCCGCGCGATAACCCCTCAGGAGCGCGTAATCGACGTTGATCGCCGGCTCGAGGACGTACGGCTTGCCGTTGAACTCGCGGATTTCCCTGCCCTTCACGAGGTCGGTGCCGACGCTGGTCGGCGAATAGAACGCCGGTATGCCGGCGCCGCCCGCCCGGCAGCGCTCGACGAGGATGCCCTGCGGGACCAGCTCGACCTCCATCTCGCCGGCCGTGATCTGGGCCTCGCTCGAGGTGGGCGTGCCGGGCCGCACGGAGAACGCCGCGATCAGTTTCTTGATCTGCTTGTTCTCCGCGAGGATCTGGCCGCGGATCGCTCCCGGGTCGCCGAGGGAGTTGCACACGACCGTGAGGTTCTTCGCCCCCTTCTCGCGCAGGGCGAGGATCAGGCTGTTCGCGAAGCGGTGCGCGACGCCGAACCCGGCGATGGCGACCGATGCGCCGTCCGGCACGTCCGCGACGGCCTCAGTTGGCGATGCGACGACTTTATCCATGGCGATTCTCTCGAAAGTGAACGGGTTCGGGATGTTGCATTATCTTGCGCTCATTTTGCTATAAGCCCGCCGGCTTTGGCCACTCTTGGAGAATACAGCCTCAGGCCAGCAGTCTCCAGTCCCTATAATGGAACCGCACTTCAAGCTGGTATCATCCTCCGGCATGAGTGATCCCTCACCCGAGCAGACTTCGGATGTCCATGACGAGCCGCAGTGTGGCGGCGCGAACTCCGTTCCTGCCCGCGGCATGATTCCGGCTGCCGCTCCCGTCGCCGACGTTTCTGCCGTGCCGCCGCTGGAGTGGGCACAGTTGTGCTCGCTCGAAGACATTCCCGAGGGCGGCATACTGACGCGCCTGCACGGCGGGCAGGACCTGCTCCTCTATCGCAATGGACCACAGGTAACGTGCATGCCCAACGAGTGCCCCCATCGCGGATGGCCGTTCGACGGCGGGCCCGTGCGCGGAGGCGTCTTGATTTGCCCTTTTCACGGCTACGAGTTCCGTCTCGATACCGGCGAATGTCTCACGTCGCCAAGCCTGTCGCTCGACCTGTATCCCATCCGGATCTGCGACGGTCGCGTCGATATCCGGCTGAAATAGCGCACGCGTGTCAGGGGTCTCGACAGGGGAGAGAAGCCATGATCAGGGTAACGGTCCTCTATCAGAATGCCGAGGGCGGGAAGTTCGATATGCAGTACTACTGCAACAAGCACATACCGATGGTGAAGCAGAAGCTCGGCGCCGCGTGCAAGCGGATCGACGTCGACCAGGGATTGGGTGGTCCGGAACCCGGATCAAAGCCGGCATTCGTCGCCATCGCTCACGTGCTTTTCGACTCCGTGGACGCTTTTCAGAAGGCTTTCGGGCCCCACGCCGATGCCATCATGGGCGACATTCCGAACTACACCGATATTCAGCCGATCATCCAGGTGAATGAAGTGAAGATGTAGTGGAGGGCCCGGGCATGGCGGAGTCGAAACAGGCGCGAACCAGGCAGTACTACTCTCCCGATCCACAGGCTCAGAAGCGGGCATTCTCGCGCGCCGTGATCACTTCCGGTGGCCGGACAATCTGGCTCGCCGGCCAGACGGCATCCGGACCGGATACGGCCTTCGACTCGCAGGTGCGCGAGGTGTTCGCGAAGCTCGACGCGACGATCAAGGGAGCGGGCGGCAACGGGCTCACCGACATGGTCACGATGACCGTGTTCATCAAGGACCCGCGGCTCGGCGACCGGTTCGTCGAACTGCGCAGGGAAATCTTCAAGGAGCGCTTTCCCGCGAGCGCGCTCATCACCGTGACCGGCTTTGCCCGGCCCGAGATCCTGGTCGAGGTGCAGGGCGTGGCGGTCATCGACGCCTGAAACCTGGCTTCTCCGCGGCTTCCGTTCTTTGCGGATCGGGAAGGTATGACTGAAAAAGCCGGCAAGGTGCTTTCGTTTCCCGCCGCCCGGCCCCTGGTCGGGCAGGATCAACTGCTGCAGTCGGCCATCGCCGGAAAGCGGCTCGTCGCCTTTGTCCTGGACGGGTGCAAGAGAATCGCGGAGCCTCACGACTACGGCATCTACAAGAAAGAGCGCCGGCTTTTCTTCTACCAGGTCGGGGGCGAGAGCCGGTCCAGGCCGGCGACCGGCTGGCGGTGGGCGATATTGTCGAAGGTCTCCGATCTCGAGATCCTCGATGACACGTTCGCCGGATCGCGTCCGAGTCCAACCGGCCAGCACGTGCAATGGGATGCGCTGATCGCCAGCGTGTCACTGCGGCCGAGCGGACCTCGGACGCCTGACCCCTGACCCATGACGCCTGACCCATGACGCCTGACGGGTGTCACTTCTTCTTGCCAAGCGCCTCCGGATTGATCACATCGATAGGCTTGCCCTCGATCCACGCCAGCAGCCGGGTGACCGCGCCCCCGAAGATGCCTTCGTACCCGTCGTCTTCGCAATAGCCCAGGTGCGGCGTGCAGATCACGTTCTTCATTTTGAGGAGCGGGTGCGCTGCGCCGACGACCGGCTCGGTGTCGTAAACGTCTATGCCGGCAAAACCCGGCCGCCCCTTCTCCAGCGCGGCGACGAGCGCGCCCTCGGCGATGATGGGCGCGCGGCTGGTGTTGACGAGCAGCGCGGTCGGCTTCATGCGCGCTAGGTCCGCAGCCGTCACGATGCCGCGCGTCTCCTTACCGCCGATGAGATGCAGGCTGATGATGTCGGCGTTCTCGAAAAACGCCTCGCGGCTTGCCGCCACCTCGAAGCCTTCGGCCTTCGCGCGGGCGATGGAGCCTTCCCGGCCCCAGCACACCACCTTCATGCCGAACGCGCGGCCGACGCGCGCCACCGCCGCGCCGATATTGCCGAACGCGTAAATGCCCAGGGTCTTGCCGTAGAGGCGTGTCCCGGAAGTCGATTGCCAGTGCCCCTGCTTCATGCGCTCGACCTCGTACGGGATGTGGCGCAGCGACGCGAGGATAAGTCCCCACGCCAGCTCGCCGGTCGAGGAATAGGGTTCCTTGTGTCCGCCCCCGCCGCGAGTTGGAGCCGAAATCGCGATACCGTGCTCCGTGCAGGCGGCGACGTCGAGGTGATAGACGTTGCCCCCGGTCTGGCTGATGAATTTGAGCTGCGGCAGCTTCTCGATCGCCGGGCGGGTGAGCGGTACGCGCTGCTGGATGAACACCACCGCATCGCAACCCGCAACCTGTTCGACGACGCGGTTCTGATCGGTATAGGCCTCGGTGTGAACGACGACTTCATGGCCTTTCAGCTTCGGAAAAGCCTTCGTCTTGCGGAAGGCATCGGCGTAGTCGTGGATAACTGAGATTTTCATGGGAGTAGGTTCCAAAGATTAGGGATTCAGGATTCAACACTGGTCACAGGTCACTGGTCACGGGTCACTTCTCCTTAAGCTTGGCGTCGAAGAATGCCAGCGCCTTCTGCCATCCATCCTCGGCCGCTTGCGGATGATAGCGATTGCCGGAGCTGTCCTGGAACGCGTGGTTAGCGCCTTCATAACGGTGGAACACGTGCTCCACGCCGGCCTTGGTCAGCGCCGCGTCGATGACATTCACGTCCTCGGGCGAGGGATTCTGGTCGAGGCTGCCGAAGAATCCGATCACGGGGCACTTGATGTTGCCGGCGAGCTCTATGGGCGGCGGATTGCCCTGGCCCATCGAAGCGCGGATGCGCCCGCCGTAGAAGATGGCGCAGGCGGCGAGCTTCGGATTGGACACGGCGCCTACATACGAGACGCGTCCGCCCCAGCAGTGGCCGACGATGCCGATGCGGTCGGCGCGCACGTTCTTCATGCCTGCGAGGAGGTCGAATGCGGCCTTCAGGTCGGGTATCGTCCAGTCGTCGCGGAATTCGTTGCGTTTGAGGTCCATCTCCGCCGACTTGGGCCACCAGTGGAAGATGAACGGCGCAGCGACCATGTAGCCGTTTTCGGCGTAGCGCTCGCCGACAGCCAGTGTGAACCGGTCGTTCTCTATGCCGGTATGTCCTACGGGTATGTGCTGGCAGACGATCATGCCGGGATGCGGCCCCGCGCCTTTCGGCTCGAAGACGAAGATCTCCATCGGGCTGCCCTTGACCTCGACGGTTACGATGCGATGCGCCATGACCGGCTCCTCCGCGACTGGTGGGAATGGAGTCTAGCTGAATTCAAGGAACGCGTGACAAGTACCAAGGATGAAGGATGAACGTGGAAGGATGACCTGCTTTTTTCAAGTCAAACACCAAGCGGGTCATCCTTCATCCTTCCGCCTTCATCCTTCCCAGCGTAGCCGTGGTCGCATCGTAGCCGTAGACCCACGCCGGGTCGATTTTGCCGCGCAGCCAGTTGTGGCCCGCACGCGCAAGGAGCGCGGCGGCGGCGAGCCCGCCGATGCCGGCGCCTACGACAGCGATTCGCAACGAGTTGCTCATGCAGAAGGAGTGATGAATGAGGGTGATGAAAAATGGTGACGAGAAATGGTAATGGAACCGCTCTTCATCACCCGTATTTCATCACCAGTACCTCATCACCAGTATCCCATCACCATTTCACAGCCGGAGTGATCCATTACTCCGGCGCGATCTTCGCGCTCTCGAATACCTTGCGCCACTTCGGGATTTCGCGCTTGATGAGCTCGCCGAGGGCTTCCGGGGTGCTGGGCGTAATCTCCAGGCTGTTGAAGCGCTCCGCCATCACCGGCTGCCTGAGCACTTTGTCGGTGTCCTCGGAAAGCCGCGCGACGATGGCGGCGGGCGTTCCCGCGGGGGCCAGCAAGGCCCACCACAAGGTGACATCAAACCCCGGGACGCCGCCTTCCTGCACCGTGGGAACGTCGGGCGCGCCCGGAAAGCGACGAGCGCTCGTGACCGCAAGCAGGCGCACTTTGCCGGTCTGGGCATCGGTGAGCCCCGCAGCCCCGAACATGAGGCTGACGTGACCGGCCATGACATCCACCATTGCCGGAGCCGCGCTCTTGTACGGCACGTGCAGCAGGTCCACCCCCGCGAGCAGCTTGAACATCTCGCCGGCGAGATGATTGGTCGTGCCGTGGCCGCCGGAAGCGAAAGCAAGCCTGCCCGGCTGCGCTTTCGCCAGCGCGATGAGTTGCTTGACCGTCCTGACGGGCAGCGACGGATGGACGACCAGGTAGAGCGGCGTCGTGCAGCACAGGCTTATGGGCGCGAAATCCCGGACCGGGTTGTAGGGCAGGTTCCTGAACGCGCTCACGTTGGTGGCGAGGCTCGTCACGGTGGCGAACACGAGCGTGTATCCGTCGGGCGGCGATTTGGCGGCGAGCTGCATGCCGATGATCTGGCTTCCGCCGGCGCGGTTCTCCACGATCACCTGCTGCCCCAGCGTTTCGGTCAGTCCCTGCGCGATCGCTCGCGGCAGCAGGTCCCCCATTCCACCCGCCACGAAGGGCGAAATGATCCGCACTGGCTTGACTGGGTATTGCTGGCCGCCGACGGTCCCAGGTAGCGCGGCGATCAGCACCGCGGCCAGCAATACCAATGCGGACCGGTCACCGGTCACTGGTCACCAGTCACCAGAATGACGCGATAGTCGTTCACGTTCGTCCGCGTCGGTCCCGTCACGACGAGGTCGCCGATAGCGCTGAAGTAGCCATAGCCGTCATTGTTGTCGAGGAGCACCGCCGCGGCGAGCTTTTTCTTCTGCGCGCGCTTCGGTGTATCCGGAGCGAGGATAGCGCCGGCGTTGTCCTCCGTGCCGTCGATGCCGTCGGTGTCGCAGGCGAGAGCGTATATGCCCTCCGCCCCGTCCAGGTCCTGCGCGAGCGCGAGCAGAAACTCGCAGTTGCGCCCGCCGCGACCCTTGCCGCGGACGGTCACCGTGGTTTCGCCGCCCGAGATGAGCGCAACCGGCGGTTGCCAGGGCATTCCGTGCTGCCTGATCTCGCGCGCGAGCGCGCCGTAGACCCTGGCGACTTCGCGCGCCTCGCCGGTGACGGAATCGCCGAGGACCGCGGGATGGATGTCGTGCGTGATGAAAAATCTTGCCGCAGCCTCGAGCGACTGCTGCGCGCTCGCGATCACCCGGTTTTCCGCCCTTCTGAACACCTTGCTGCCGGGCTTGGGTGTTTCCGGTATCGCGCCCTTCGAGCCGCTCGCGAGCCGTTCGATCACTGCCCGGGGAGCCTTAACCCCGTAGCGCTTCAGCACGTCGAGCGCGTCCTGGAAGGTTGTCGGGTCGGGCGCGCAGGGCCCGGAGGCGACGTGCGTCGGAGCATCTCCCGTCACATCCGAGATCACCAGCGCGGTGACCGGTGCGCGGCACGCGGCGGCGAGCCGGCCGCCCTGGATCGCAGAGAGATGCTTGCGCACGACGTTCATGTCCTGGATGGGCGCGCCGCAGCGAAGCAGCTCGCGCGTGGTGGCCTTGAGATCGGCCATGCTGATGCCCTCGGCCGGGAGGGAAAGGAGGGCTGAGCCGCCGCCGGACACGAGCGCGAGGAGGCGATCGCCGGGCGTGAGCCCCTTGACGAGCCGCAGGATCTCCTGCGCGGCCTTCTCGCCGCTTGCGTCGGGTACAGGATGGCCGGCCTCGACTACGGTGATCCGGTTCGTGAGCAGCCCGTGGCGGTAGCGCGTAATGACGAGGCCGGCGAGCCGGGCTTTCGCCGGCCAGTTCTGTTCTACGGCGAGCGCCATCGCGGCGGCGGCCTTGCCCGCGCCCACGACGAGGGTCCTGCCCTTCGGCGGTTGCGGGAGATGTCCCGGGACGATCTTCAGCGGATCGGCGGCGGCGAGTGCAGCGTGATAGCTGCCGAGCATGAGTTCGCGCGGGGTCATTACTCCAAGCCCTGCCTTCGTCCGGGCTGCTCGTCCATCGCCGTCGAAAACATAGGCGTGATGGTAATGCTTTGGCTGCACGTCATCCGCTGCATCGTCCGGCAATTATGGCCGGGTAAATGGGGTCAGTGTAAGATTTTCGCGATACGGTTTATCCCGGTCCGGGCCAGCAATCGAATGAAATATCGTGATGGGAAGTCCTGAACTCCGACTTCAGTCCGCGATGACGTCCCGGCGACTGTCGGTGCGACGTTCGCGCGTCGAATCTCCTGGAACACCGATATCGCCATAGAACTGGCGCGCTCGGTCTTCCCGAGGCCATATTCATCGGACACGTTGCCTTGATTCAGCAGTGTCTGTACGCGTAGATCGTGCGCGCAAGAACGAAGGTAGTGCGTGTGTACCGTAAGCGAGCGGGGAACTTGACCACCCCGGCGGACTTCGTGCGCCACCCCTCCTAGATGAAGGAGGGGAGTTGCACACGTAGAGGCGTGTTTTCAGGCTGCGACGTGGATGAGTCGCTGCGGTTCCCGGGTCGGGGCTGAGGACGCCCTCAGTATCGTGCCGCCGTGCGTGGCGAGCAACGTTTCAAAATCCGCGGGGGGAACGGGCCTGCTGTAATAGAAGCCCTGCATGACGTGGCAGCCGAGCGACTGCAGCAGAGCCGCCTGCACCCGGGTCTCGACCCCTTCAGCCACGACGCCCAGGTCCAGGCTCTGCGCCAGCGCGACGATAGCCGAGGTTATGGCCTTGTCTCCGGCGTTGGTCGCGACGTCCGTGACGAACGAGCGGTCGATCTTCAGCACGTCGAGCGGAAACCGCTTCAGGTAGTTGAGCGAGGAGTAGCCGGTGCCGAAATCGTCGATCGACAGGCGCACGCCCGCCGCCTTGAGGCGGTGCAGCAGCTCCGTCGTCTCCTCCACGTGGTGCATCAGCAGGCTTTCGGTCATTTCCAGCTCGAGGAGACCGGGGGCGAGACGGCTGGCCGCGAGCGCGCGGTCGACCAGCTCGGGGAGATTGCCGGCCCGGAAATTCGCGGCCGACATGTTGACGGAGATGGGCAGCGCCGCATGGCCCGCGTCCTGCCATTGCCGGTTCTGGCGGCAGGCGGTCGCGAGCACCCATTCGCCGATGGGCTTGATGAGGCCGGTCTCTTCGGCGAGCGGTATGAACTGGGCGGGCGACACCAGCCCCAGCTCGGGATGCTTCCACCGCAGGAGCGCTTCCGCGCCCACTATGCGCCCGCTGCTGGCATCGATCTTCGGCTGGTAATGAAGCAGAAGCTCGTTGCGGTCGAGCGCCCTGCGCAGGTGGTTCTCCATCGTGAGCCGCTGGTGGGCCGTGGCGTTCATGGACTGGTTGTAGAAACGGTACGTATTGCGGCCGCGGTCCTTGGCGTCGTGCATCGCTGCGTCCGCGTTTATGAGCAGCGTGTCGTCGTCCTCTCCGTCCGTCGGATGGAGTGCGATGCCGATGCTCGCGGAGATGAAGACCTCCTGGCCCTCCAGCGTGAACGGCCGGGCTAGCGCTGCCAGTATGCGCTGCGCCACCTTGGCCGCGTCCTGTCCCTGCGCGAGCTCGGTCAGGAGCACGGTGAACTCGTTCCCACCCATGCGGGCCACGTTCGGAAAAGCCGGGTCGCCTTTCTCGCGGAAAATCCGGTCTCCCTGGCGCACCTGGTCCGTAAGGCGCTGCGCGACCTGCTTCAACAGCATGTCGCCGCGGGCGTGCCCCAGCGTGTCGTTGATGCGCTTGAAATGATCGAGATCGAGGCACAACGCCGCGACTATGCGGCCGTGGCGGGCGGACTGCGCCATAGCGTGGCGCAGCTGCTCCTTCAACAGGACGCGGTTGGGCAGGTCGGTCAGCCCGTCGTAGTGGGCGAGGTAGCGTATCCGCTCCGCCGCTTCGCTGGAGCGCAGCATGTAGCGCACGCGGTGCGCCAGGATCGGCCACGGGATGGGCTTGGTGACGAAATCCGTCGCGCCGGCGTCGTAGGCGCGGGTGATCGAATTGTGATCGTCGAGGCCGGTGATCATGAGTACGGGGGTGCGCGCCCCCGCCGGTTCCCTGCGCAACCGCTCGCACACCGCGTAGCCGTCGAGCCCGGGCATCATCACGTCGAGCAGCACGATATCCGGCCGGTTGTGCGCGAAAGCGGCGATTCCCGCCTCGCCAGTCTCGGCCTCGACGACGTCGACGTCGATGCCCGCGAGGCTTTCCCGCACGAGCAGGCGCATCATCGCGTCGTCGTCGATGACCAGTGCCGTCCGGCGCTTGGATTCGGGTTGCACCTGGGCGGCCTCGGGTTCCACTTCGACTCCAGGGCTACGCGGCCGCGCGCTCGAGCGCGGCGCAAACGGAGCGATGCTCGGATTCGATTACGTGGACGATTTCGCCGGCGCCGGTGATCGCGCCATCGCGCGCGGCGGCCTCGAGTTCCTTGCAGCGCTCGGCGAGCCCCAGAGCCCCGACGTTGGCGCTGCTGGACTTGAGCGTATGCGCCGCCCGTTGCAATCCCGGGGCATCGGCCGTGGAGGCCGCCAGCCGCAGGCTGTCGAGCAATCCGCGGGAATCGGCAAGGTACAGGTCGATCACCTTGCGCAGCAGTGACGGGCCGCTCCGCTGCAGCGCGCGTATGCGATCGAGCGCCGTCATATCGAGCACCGGGTTGACTTGCGCCGGCAGGGGCTCGCTGCGAGGAGCCGGCGCCAGCGCCGCTTCCGCGGCGCAGCGCCCGGGCAGCCGCCGTTCCAGTGCCTCGGCGAGCTGCTCGCGCGTAAAGGGCTTGGAGAGGTAGTCGTCCATTCCGCACTCCAGGCATTTCGTGCGGTCGCCTTGCATCGCGTTCGCCGTGAGGGCGACGATGGGCAGGCGGGCCGCCTTTCCGTCGCCGCAGGCCTCGCCCGCGCGGATCTGCCGCGTGGCCTCGAAGCCGTCCATCTCGGGCATCTGGCAGTCCATCAGCACCAGGTCCGGGCGCTCGCGCTCGATCTCGCGCAGCGCTTCCCGCCCGTTGCTGGCGAGAAGCACCGTGCAGCCGAGGTCTTCCAGCATGGCCGCGGCGACTTCCTGGTTCACCGGGTTGTCCTCGACGACCAGCACGCGCCCCGAAAACTGCGGTTGCGCGTAACGGCTGTCGACGGTAATCGGTTCGACGACGGCGCCGGAGATGTTCATGGCCCGGCCGAGCGCGCGGTACAGCTCGACGCGGTGGACCGGCTTGCACAGGTGCTCCGAGGCGCCGGCGGCGCGCAGCCCGGCCGCGTCCCCGGTCGACGTGACGGAGGAGAGCACGACCAGCTTGACACCGGCGATGAGCGGATCCGCCTTGACGGCGCGCGCGAGCTCCAGCCCGTTCATGTTGGGCATGTGGAGGTCGGTGATCGTGACATGGTAGGGCCGGTCCTGACGCGCAGCCTGCCGCAGGGCGACCAGCGCCTCTATCCCGTCGGCGGCGCTCTGCACGGCCATCCCGGCCGCGGTGGCATAGTGCTCCAGGATGCGGCGGTTGGTCGCGTTGTCGTCCACTACCAGCACGCGCAGGCCGGCCAGGCCTTCATGGGTAGCGGGCGCCGGTTCCCCATCGGCCGGCGCGACCGGCAGCTCGAGCGTGAACCAGAATTCCGAGCCCAGGCCCGTGGTGCTTTCCATGCCGATCGCTCCGCCCATCATCTCCACGAGCTGCTTGGAGATTGCGAGCCCCAGGCCCGTGCCGCCGAAGCGGCGCGTGGTCGAGCCATCGGCCTGGGAGAAGGGCTGGAAGAGGCGAGCCTGCTCGCCCTCGGGTATGCCCATGCCGGTGTCGGTGACGGAGAAGCGCAACGCGGCCTTGCCGGACGCAGCCGATGCCGCGACGGGCTCCACGCGGATGAGAACTTCTCCGCTCGCGGTGAACTTGATGGCATTGCCCGCGAGATTGGTGAGGACCTGGCGCAACCTCACTGGATCGCCGACGACGCGCAGCGGCGTTCCCTCGGCGAGATCGTAGGCGAACTCCAGCCGCTTGCGGTGCGCGTGCTCGGCGAGCAGCTCCACGACCTCGCCCACGGCCTGGTGGAGGTCGAATGGCATCGCCTCCATCTCCATCTTTCCGGCCTCGATTTTGGAGAAGTCGAGGATGTCGTTGATCACGCCGAGCAGCGTCACGCCCGAGCGGTGGATGGTCTCGGCGAACCGGCGCTGCCCGTCGTCGAGGCGCGTGTCGAGCAGAAGCTCCACCATGCCCAGCACCCCGTTCATCGGCGTGCGAATCTCGTGGCTCATGTTCGCGAGAAACTGCGACTTGGCCTTGCTCGCCGCCTCGGCTTCCACCTTCGCCCGCTGCAGCTCCTCCTCGCGAATCTTGCGATCGGTCACGTCGGCGTTGGTGCCGCTCATGCGCGCTGCCCGTCCCTGCGCGTCGCGGGCTGTCACCTTGCCGTGGCTCTCGATCCAGAACCAGTTCCCGGCGAGGTTCCGGACCCGGTGCATCACGCGGTACTGAAGGGCCTCTCCCTTGAGCGTGGCGAGCAGCCGCGTGCCCACGCGCGCCCTGTCCTCCGGGTGCGTGAGCGCCTCCAGCTCCTCGAACGTCGTTACGGTGGGACGCTTCTCCCCGCCGAGCATCTCGTTCCAGATGTCGGAGAGCTGAACGGTCCCCGAGTCGACGTCCCAGTCAAAAGTCGCGCGCCCCGATCCTTCCAGCGCCAGGCTCAACTGCTGCTTGCTCTCGTGGAGGGCGCGTTGCGCGTTGTGGCGAACCGAGATCTCGCCGCGCAGCGTGTCGTTCAGCTCCTCCAGCTCCAGCGTGCGGGCGCGCACCCGCGCTTCGAGCTCGTCGTGCGCCCGCTTGAGCGCCTGTTCGGCGCGGTGCTGCGCCTCCATCTGGCCGCGCACGATACGGTCGGCGTGCCGCACGATGAGTATCAGCACGACGTAAAGCACGAGAAGCATCGCGGCCACCGCCGAGGTGACCGTGATCTGGGTGCGGTTCACGGCTTCGAGGAACGGCGTCACGTCGTCGTAGACCTCGAATACCGCCTCGATCCGGTTCGAGCCCGCGCGCCGCAGCGGCAGGTAGCTCGACAGGATTTCCCGGTCCATCAAATTTTGCTCGAAGGCGCCGAAATGGTCGCGGCGCGCAATTTCGGTCGCGACGTTGCCCGAGCGCGCCGCGAGGAACCGGGGATTGGCGCTTTCGTCCTCGCCGATCTGCTGCGGCTCGCTCGAATACACCGTGCGGCCGTCGAGCGCGTAGATCTTCACCTTTACGACCGAGGTGCCCTGCACCATGGTGTGCACGGCGTCGTGCAGGGGCTGGATTTCCGGAGTGGCTGCCGCATCGGCGGGAAGTCCGGAGGAGGACCCGAGGACATCCGAGAAGCGCGGCCAGACGGTGTTGGCAAAGACCACGGCGCGTTCCGAGTTGTTGGCCTCACCCAGGCGTATGAGGTCGGCCAGAGCGGTCTGGCGGTAGAGCCCGCTCAATCCGACGGTCGCTGCGATGACGAAGCACAGGCTCACGACGGAGAAGTAGGGCAGCATCCGGAAGCCGCCGTCGCTCCCGCGCGTTGCCGTCGCCGCGTCCCGCAGCGTCGCGGCGGAGCGTCGGCTTTGCAGCGAAACCGCGAGCGTGACGCCCATGATGAGGAGCGTCACCGCCGCTATTGCCGCGCCGAGCGGCTCGGGTTGCAGCCCCGTGTTTGCGGCCGCCGTCTGACCGTTCGACACGCAGATGGTCGCGTACATGCCGGTGTAGTGCATGCCCGCAATTGCCACACCCATGACGAGCGCGGCCAGCACCCTGTTCAGAACGCCGCTCCCCCCGGTGCGGAACACGAGCCAGATGGCGATGGTGGAACACACGATCGCATTGGCGACGGAGAGGAGCCACGGCCCGATGTTGTACATCACGAGCGCGTCGAGCCGCATGGCGGCCATGCCCGTGTAGTGCATGGTGCCGATGCCCGCCCCCATGATCGCGCCGCTCACGATCAGGCGCTTCCAGGTGAGGGCGCCGTGCGTCACGATGTAGAGGGCGAAACCCGAGGTGACGATGGCCGCGACCATGGACGCCAGCGTCGTCCACAGCTCGTAGCGCACCGGAATGGGCAACTGGTAGGCGAGCATCGCCACGAAGTGCATGGACCAGATACCGGCGCCCATGGCGAACGCGCCGGCGAGGAGCCACGCGGCAGGCCTGCCCCCTTCGGCCCGGACCTCGCTCACGCGGCCGGCAAGATCGATGGCGGTATAGGCCGCAAAGGATGCGACGAAATAGGACAGCACCACGAGGCCGGCGTGGTACGTGGCTGGCAGCGGGGCTCCGGGGAGCGGCCCTGTCACAAAATTTAGAAAGTCACCCATGATTCAATGGCTTGGCCGTGGGTAATCGTGCGCCGGGTGGGCGCTTGCCGCCGCCGACACCCGTGCGCATTCGTTCCTGACCGTAGAGTTACGGCGGTAGCGGGCTTGTCTTTAGTTAGTAAGAGCGCCTATCAAAATGAAGGATAGGCGCCCTGAAGTAGGGGATGTGAGGGGAGGAATCCCCTCATTTCGTCAGGAGGGAACGACGGAAGCGGTCGTATCTAACGATCCAGAACCCGCTGCAGGTAGCGGGCGGTATGGCCGACGCCGGCGCGGACGATCTCCTCGGGCGAGCCTTCCGCGACCACGCGTCCGCCGCCGTCGCCGCCCTCGGGTCCGAGATCGATGATCCAGTCCGCGGTCTTGATGACGTCCAGGTTGTGCTCGATCACGATCACCGTGTTGCCGTGATCGCGCAGGCGGTGCAGCACGCGCAGCAGCAGGTCGATGTCGTGGAAGTGCAGGCCCGTGGTCGGCTCGTCCAGTATGTAGAGCGTGCGGCCGGTGTCGCGCTTGGACAGCTCGAGCGACAGCTTCACGCGCTGCGCCTCGCCGCCGGATAGCGTCGTGGCGCTCTGGCCGAGCTGAATATAGCCCAGCCCCACGTCGAGGAGGGTCTGGAGCCTGCGCGAAATCATCGGCACCGCGCCGAAAAATTCCGCCGCCTGCTCGACCGTCATCTGCAGGACCTCGCGGATGTTGCGGCCCCGGTAGCGGATCTCCAGCGTTTCGCGGTTGTAGCGCTGCCCGTGGCACACGTCGCAGGGCACGTAGACATCGGGCAGGAAGTGCATCTCGACCTTGAGCACCCCGTCGCCCTGGCACGCCTCGCACCGCCCGCCCTTCACGTTGAACGAGAAGCGCCCGGCGCCGTAGCCGCGCGCGCGCGCCTCCGGCACGCCGGCGAAAAGCTCCCGCATGGGAGTGAAGAGGCCGGTGTAGGTTGCCGGATTGGAGCGCGGCGTGCGCCCGATCGGGCTCTGATCCACGTTCACCGCCTTGTCGAAGAGTTCCATGCCGGCGATCGCGTCGTGCGGCGCGGGCTCGGACACGGTTCCGTAGAGCGCGTGCGCCGCTGCGCTGTACAGGGTGTCGTTGATGAGCGTGGATTTCCCCGAGCCCGACACCCCGGTCACGCACACCAGCAGCCCCACGGGAATCGCGACGTCGATGTTTTTCAGGTTGTTGCCCCGCGCTCCGGTCACCGCAAGCTGGCGCTTGGGATTGGGGCGGTGGCGCAGCGCCGGGATGTCGATACGGCGCTTGCCGGAGAGATACTGGCCGGTGAGCGATTCGGCGTGCGCCGTGATCTCGCCGGGCGTGCCCTCGGCGACCACCGTGCCGCCGCGCTCACCCGCGCCCAGGCCCATGTCGACCACGTGATCGGCGCTGACGATCGCCTCGGTGTCGTGCTCCACGACGATCACGGTGTTGCCGGTGTCGCGCAGCCGCTTCAATGTCGCGAGGAGGCGGGCGTTGTCGCGCTGGTGCAGGCCGATGGAGGGCTCGTCGAGCACGTACATGACGCCCGTCAGGCCGGAACCGATCTGGCTCGCGAGCCGGATGCGCTGCGCTTCCCCGCCGGAGAGCGTATCCGCGGACCGGTCGAGGGACAGGTAGTCGAGGCCGACGTTATTGAGAAAAGCGAGCCGCGCGCGGATCTCCCGCACGATCCGTTCCGCGATCGCCAGCCGCGAGCCGGAAAGCTCGACCGTCTCGAAGAACTGCGTGGCCTGGGCGAGGGTCAGCGCCGAAAGCTCGTAGATCGGCCTGCCCGCCATGGTCACGTGCCGTGCTTCGCGCCGCAACCGCGTGCCGTCGCACTCGGGGCAGGGATGAGTGTTCAGGTACTTGGCCAGCTCCTCCTTGACGACGACGGAGTCCGTTTCCCGGTAGCGGCGCTCCAGGTTGGGAATGACGCCCTCGAACGGGTGCTCGCGCACGTACGACTTCCCGCGCTCTCCCGAGTACGTGAACCGGATCTTCCCGGACCCGGAGCCGTGCAGTACCACTTCCTGCGTTTCCGGCGGCAGCTCGCCGAACGGGCGCTCGAGATCGAAGCCGTAATGCTGCGCCAGCGACTGCAGCATCTGGAAGTAGAACTGGTTGCGCCGGTCCCAGCCCTTGATCGCGCCGGAGGCGAGCGCCAGCTCGGGAAAGGCTACGACGCGCTTCGGATCGAAGAAGCTCACCGTGCCCAGACCGTCGCATCGCGGGCACGCGCCCATCGGGTTGTTGAAGGAGAAGAGGCGCGGCTCGAGCTCCGGAAGCGAGTAGCTGCACACCGGGCACGCGAATTTCGCGGAGAACAGGTGCTCGATCCATTTCTCTCCGCGAGAGCCGTTACTTACTTCCCCTTTCCCTCCGGGAGAGGGGTCAGGGGAGAGGGATCCCCCGCTTTCTTCCACCATCTGCGCCGCGATTACCCTGCCGTCGGCGTGGCGTAGCGCCGTCTCGAAGGACTCCGCCAGGCGCTGCTTTGCGTCGGGGCGCACCCGCAAGCGGTCCACCACGACCTCGATGGTGTGCTTCACGTTCTTGTTGAGCTTGGGCAGATTATCCATCTCGCAGACCCGGCCGTCTATCCGCAGCCGCACGAAGCCCTGCGCGCGCAGCTCGTCGAAGAGATCCGCCTGCTCGCCTTTGCGCCCGACGATGAGCGGCGCGAGGATCATGACGCGCGAGTCGGGCGGCCATTCGAGCACGTGGTCCACCATCTGCGACACGCTCTGCGCAGAGAGCAGTGTCTTGTGCTCCGGGCAGTGCGGGTCGCCGATGCGCGCGTAGAGCAGGCGCAGGTAGTCGTGGATCTCGGTAACCGTGCCCACGGTCGAGCGCGGGTTGTGGCTGGTCGCCTTCTGCTCGATCGAAATGGCCGGGGACAGCCCCTCGATCAAGTCGACGTCGGGCTTTTCCATGATCTGCAGGAACTGCCGGGCGTAGGTCGACAGCGACTCGACGTAGCGGCGCTGGCCTTCGGCGTAGAGCGTGTCGAAGGCGAGCGAGGACTTGCCGGAGCCGGAGAGGCCCGTGATGACAATCAACCGGTTGCGCGGCAGGTCGAGGCTGATGTTCTTCAGATTGTGCGTGCGGGCCCCGCGCACGCGGATGTAGTCGAGGTTCGCGATGCCGGATTGGCCGGGATCGCGGCGCTCCCTGTCCGACCCGTCCTCCTCATTTTCCGGACGGGCTTGCTGCCCGGACGGGAGCCGCACAATGCTGGGACGCTGGATGGCCATTTGATCGGGATCCCGGGCGAAGAATCGGAGCTAAACCTGCTAATATACCCAAGTTGTTTTCTCTTTCCCAATCCCCCCTTTAGTCGCTTCCGCTGATGTCGCGTCCGGACCGCATGAGCCCGACAGAATTGCGGGCCGCGATCAGCCTCTCCAGCATTTTCGGACTGCGCATGCTGGGCATGTTCGTGATATTGCCGGTGTTCGGTATTTACGCGGAAGGCCTGCCGGGCGGCGACAACCTGACGCTGGTCGGCATCGCGCTCGGCGCCTACGGACTCACCCAGGCGCTCCTGCAGATTCCCTTCGGCTGGTGGTCGGACCGCTACGGGCGCAAGCCGGTGATCTACGCGGGGCTCGCGATTTTCGCGGCGGGGAGCTTCGTCGCGGCGCTCGGCACGCACATCTACGTCGTGATCGCGGGACGCACCCTGCAGGGCGCAGGGGCGATTTCCGCGGCAGTGATGGCGATGACCGCGGACCTGACGCGCGACGAGCATCGCGGCAAGGCGATGGCGATAATCGGTTCCACCATAGGCGCCGCGTTCGCCCTCTCGCTCGTGGTGAGCCCGTGGTTGAACCGGGTGATCGGCGTGCCCGGGATATTCGCGATGACGGGTGTGCTGGTGCTCGGCGCAATGGGCGTCGTCTACGGGCTCGTTCCCGATGCCCCGGAACGGCCGGTCCGCGCCGCCGCGCGCGGTCTCGATCAGTTCGCCGCGGTGCTGCGCGACCCGCAACTCACCCGTCTCTACTATGGCGTGTTCGCGCTGCACGCGGTGCTCATGGCCCTCTTCATCGCCGTCCCGTTCAACCTGCGCGCCGCGGGACTGCCCGTCGACCAGCACTGGCAGGTCTACCTCCCCGTGATGGCGGGGTCTTTCGTTCTGATGCTGCCGGCGGTACTCGGTTCGCCGGGGCCCCGCCGGCAAAAGGCAGCGCTCGTGGGCTCGATCGCCGTGCTGTTTCTCGCTCATCTCGCGCTGCCGTGGCTGGCTGACGGGACCTGGGCGATCGCGGCCTTCCTGCTCGTATTCTTCACCGCGTTCAACGTCCTGGAAGCTTACCTGCCGACGCTGGTCTCCCGGACTGCGCCCGGCGATTCCCGCGGCATTGCGATAGGAGTTTTCGCCAGCCTGCAGTTTTTCGGGGCTTTTTTCGGCGCCGCGGCGGGCGGTTTTCTCTATGGCAGCGCGGGGACGGCGGGCGTTGTCATCCTGAATGCGGTGCTGATCGTTATCTGGCTTGCGGCGGCCGCCGGAACCCGAGTACCGGCGTCGCGCGGCGGTGGACATGGCGGTGTTTGACGCACAAAATGTCACCTATCACCTGTCACTTATCACACGCCTCACTTAGAACTGGAGAGACAACAAATGGCTTCTGTAAACAAGGTGATACTTATCGGGAACCTCGGCCGGGATCCGGAGACCCGCTACCTGCCCAGCGGTGACGCGGTAACGAACATCAGCATCGCTACGACCGAGAAGTGGCGCGACAAGGGCGGCGAGCAGCAGGAACACACCGAGTGGCACCGCGTCGCGTTCTTCGGGAAGACCGCCGAGATCGCCGGCGAGTACCTCAAGAAGGGCTCGCCGGTATACGTCGAGGGCCGGATTCGGACCCGCAAATGGCAGGACAAGGAAGGGCAGGACAAGTATTCGACCGAGATCGTGGCCGACCGCATGCAGTTGCTCGGGAGCCGTGGCGGGGGCTCGGAACCCATGTCGCGTGAACCACGCGAGCCGGTCACCGCTGGGGCCTCCGCCAGCGGCGGCAAGGCGGCGCCGAAGAAGGGTGGGGGTAATTTCGAGCAGATGGATGACGACATTCCGTTCTGACGAACGGGAAGGATGAAGGCGGAAGGATGAAGGATGACCCGCCTGGTGTCGGCTGAGAAAGCCAGGTCATCCTTCCACGTTCATCCTTCATCCTTGAATTTTGGTCCTTCGCGCGCCGCGCCGGCGCTTGGAATTCCCCGCTCCAGTCCCCACTTCCGCTGAGGGTTGTCATTCCCGCGGCCTGCGCCTAGGCGTGGGCTAACTTACTAAGGTATAATGGTTTTTTGGTTCGGAGGCAGCATGCCTATTTACGAGTACCGCTGTGCGAAGTGCGGGTACCAGAAGGAATACCTGCAGCGTCTCAGCGATGCGCCGCTCACCAAGTGTCCGGAATGCGGCAAAAAGACCTTCAACAAGATGGTGACCGCGGCCGGTTTCCAGTTGAAGGGCACGGGGTGGTACGCGACCGACTTCAAGAACAGCGGGGGCAAGGGAAAGACGAAGGAGAAGTCCGGCGACGGTGCCAAGGAATCCTCGGCGAAGGAATCCTCTGCTAAGGAATCCTCTGCCAAGGAATCGACCTCGAAAGAATCCAGCGCCAAGGATTCCGCGACCAAGGAATCCTCGAAACCCGAATCCAAGAGCGCCGCCAGCGCTTCTCAGGCGGGCAGCTAGCTTCCGCAGCGAAAAACCAGCAATGAAGAAAAGCCTCGTCAAGCGCTACTTCATCACGGGCCTGCTGATCTGGGTACCCCTGGTGATTACATTATGGGTGCTCGACCTGCTGGTGGGCGCGATGGACCAGTCGCTGCTGCTGCTGCCGAAGCACTTCCATACCGAGTCCTGGCTCGGCACGCACATTCCCGGCCTGGGTGCGCTGCTGACGCTGCTGGTGGTGTTCGTGACGGGCGTGTTCGCCGCGAACATCATCGGCCAGCGGCTGGTGCGCTTCTGGGAAGGCGTGCTGGCGCGCATCCCCGTGGTGAATTCCATCTACACCGGCGTGAAGCAGGTGAGCGATACCCTGTTCTCACCGGGCGGCCAGGCGTTTCGCAAGGCGCTGCTGGTGGAATGGCCGGGCCCGGGATCGTGGACCATCGCGTTTCTGACGGGGAAACCCGGCGGCGACGTCGCGAACCATCTCAAGGACGACTACGTCAGCATTTACGTGCCCACGACACCCAACCCGACCGGCGGGTACTTCGTGATGGTGCAGCGTTCCAGCGTGATCGAGCTCGACATGACGGTGGACGAAGCCCTGAAGTACATCATCTCCATGGGTGTGGCCGTGTCCCCGGTTCCGCCGCGCAAGAGCGGCCCGGCGCCGACCGTCCTGCCGCAGCCGCAGCAAAAGCCGTCAACCAGTAAACCCGAAGCGTTCAACGCAACTGCCGATGAACGCCGATAAGCACCGATAACCCGGACTCGGGTTCGAGTGCAGTTCCCATCTATCCGCAGCAGGTCATGCGCAGCGAATACTGCGGGCTCGTAAACCGCGCCCACCTCGACAGGACGCTCACGCTCTGCGGGTGGGTGCACCGCCGCCGCGACCATGGCGGCGTGATCTTCATCGACCTGCGCGACCGCGAGGGCATCGTGCAGATCGTGTGCGATCCCGACCGTCCCGAAACGTTCAGGACGGCGGACGGACTGCGCAACGAGTTCGTGATCGAAGTAAAGGGCAGGGTCCGCAACCGTCCGGCCGGAACGGTGAACCCGGATCTGGGGAGCGGCGAGGTGGAAGTGCTGGCCGAGACCATAGCCGTGCTGAACCCGTCGCTCACGCCGGTATTCCAGGTCGACGACGAGAACCTGAACGAGAACGTGCGGCTGGAGCACCGCGTGCTCGACCTGCGCCGCCCGTACATGCAGAAGAACATTCGCCTGAGGTACCGGGCCGCGATGGCCGTGCGCCGCTACCTCGACAGCCAGGGATTCCTCGACATCGAGACGCCGATGCTCACGCGCTCCACGCCGGAAGGCGCGCGCGACTACCTGGTCCCGTCCCGCGTGCACCCGGGCGAGTTCTTCGCGTTGCCGCAGTCGCCCCAGCTCTTCAAGCAGATGCTGATGGTCGCCGGCTTCGATCGCTATTACCAGATCGTGCGCTGCTTTCGCGACGAGGACCTGCGCGCCGACCGTCAGCCCGAGTTCACCCAGATCGACATCGAAACCTCCTTCCTCGACCAGACGGAGATCACGCGGATCATGGAAGAGCTGATCCGGGAGGTTTTCAAGGAAGTGCTCGGCGTGGCGCTGCCGGTGTTCCCGCGGCTCGCCTATGATGACGTGATGGCGCGCTACGGGAGCGACAAGCCGGATCTGCGCGTGACGCTCGAGCTGACCGAGCTGACGGACGTGATGAAGAACGTCGCTTTCAAGGTGTTTTCCGGCCCCGCCAACCAGCCCGGCGGACGCGTCGCCGGGCTGCGCTTGCCGGGTGGAGGCGCGCTCACGCGCAGCGAGATCGACGGTTACGCGGAGTTCGTGAAGAACTACGGCGCCAAAGGACTCGCGTACATCAAGGTGAACGACGCGAGCCAGTTGAACGAGACCGGGCTGCAGTCGCCGATCGTGAAGAATCTGTCGGAGTCCGCCCTGAAGGCGGTTGTCGAGCGCATGGGCGCGAGGAACGGCGACCTCCTGTTCTTCGGCGCGGATAAGGCGAGAGTGGTGAACGACGCGCTCGGCGCGTTGCGCGTGAAGCTCGGCCACGAGCGCGGCCACGCCGCGAGCGGCTGGAAGCCGTTGTGGGTCCTCGATTTCCCGATGTTCGAATGGGACGAGGAAGAGAAGCGGTGGAACGCGATGCACCATCCGTTCACCTCGCCCGCCGACGGCCACGAGGAGCTGCTGCAGTCGAATCCGGCCGCGGCGCGCGCCAAGGCGCACGACATGGTGATGAACGGGTGGGAGATCGGCGGCGGGTCGGTGCGCATCCACCGCAGGGAAGTCCAGTCAAAGGTTTTCGAGGCGCTCGGGATAGGCCCGGACGAGGCGCAGGCCAAGTTCGGGTTTCTGCTGGAGGCTTTGCAGTACGGCGCTCCGCCGCACGGCGGCATCGCGTTCGGCCTCGACCGCATCGTCGCGCTGATGGCCGGGGTGGACTCGATACGGGACGTGATCGCGTTTCCCAAAACGCAGCGGGCCCAATGCCTGCTCACGAAAGCGCCGAGCGCGGTGGACGAGAGGCAGTTGCGCGAGCTGCACATTCGCCTGCGGCAGCAGGAGCAGAAGAACTGAACCGCCTCTGGATCGCGCTGTGTCTTGTTCTTTCGTTTCTGCCGGGGACAGCCGGCGCGCAGCGCGCAGCGCCGGCGGCGTTGCCCGAGGTTGCTCTCGCCCAGTTACCGGCGGAGGCGCGGCAGACGATCGCGCTCATACGCAAGGGCGGGCCGTACCCGTACGAGCGCGATGGTATCGCCTTCGGGAATTTCGAGAAGCTCCTGCCGGTCCGCGAGCGCAGCTACTACCGCGAGTACACAGTGCCCACGCCTGGCGTGAAGAGCCGCGGCGCGCGGCGTATCGTGGCCGGCGGCGGGGGGGAGCTCTATTACACCGACGATCATTACCAGTCGTTCCGGCGTGTGCGTGAATGAAGTGACCCGTGACCGGTGACCAGTGACCAGTAACGCTTCTTTCGCACCACAAAAATCCGGCGTGTATCTCGCGCCGGACGATACGCACGCGCTGCGCGCCGCCGCGGAGGCCGCGGGACTTGCGTGGCACGAGTTGAATCTCGGCCGGGTCGGCAACAAGAGGGAGTTCCTGGCTGCCTGCGCCAAGGGGCTCCGGTTCTCCAGGTCGTTCGGCGGTAACTGGGATGCGCTGGCGGACTGCCTGAAGGACCTCGGCGCGGACCTCGTGGCGAATCTGCGTAACTGCGAAGCGTTCGCGGACGCGGCGCCGGACGACTACGCCACGGCGCTGGAGGTGTTCCAGGACGCGGCGGGGTTCTGGGAGGAGCGCGGCAGCACCTTCGTCCTGCTGGTGGATGCGGAGCCGGAGGATGTGAAGATGCGGCGCTTTCCTGTGCCGAAACAAAGCAATTAACCGGTGAGATTGTCTTATAGCCACGGGCGGTTGAATTGGCCTACAAGATCCCGATCTCGGTACTCGTCGTCGTGCATACCCCGGACCTGAAGGTGCTGCTGATGGAGCGCGCCGACCGTCCCGGGTTCTGGCAGTCGGTCACCGGCAGCCAGGACGAAGGTGAGACGCTCGCGCAGACGGCGGCGCGCGAGTTGAAGGAAGAAACCGGGTTGGATGTGGAACGCTACGCCCTGACGGACTGGCGCAAGCAGAGCCAGTACGAGATCTTCCGGCGCTGGCGCAGCCGCTACGCGCCCGATGTCACGCACAATACGGAGCACGTCTTCTCGCTGCTCGTGCCGGAGCCGCTCCCCGTCGTCCTGGAGCCGCGCGAGCATCTGACTTACGAATGGCTCCCGTGGTCCGAAGCGGCGTTGAAGGTGTTTTCCTGGTCGAATGCCGATGCAATCAGGGAATTACCGCAGCGCGCGCGGGGTATTGCGACGCAATAACCTCGTCCAGTTTACGGACTTTGCGAACTTATGCACGATTATCTGTCATAGAAGTTACTGATGTATTATTACCGACTCTCCAGACGGGGGACGCGGCGCAAGCCGTGAGTTCCCGGGATTGCAGCCATGGAAACTGCGACGATTGCATTTGACCAGTTCAAGCCCCTCGCCGACGATGCGTGCGGTGAGCGCATACTTGCCGCGCGCGCGAAGCTCGGCGGGCGCGCCGTGATACTCGGCCATCACTACCAGCGGGCCGACGTGTACAAGCACGCCCAGCTCACCGGCGATTCCCTTCAGCTCTCCAAGCTTGCCACGAAGACGGACGCCCAGTACATCGTGTTCTGCGGCGTGCATTTCATGGCGGAGGTGGCCGATATCCTGTCCAAGCCAGGGCAGGTCGCGATCCTGCCCGACATGAGCGCCGGCTGCTCGATGGCCGACATGGCCAATATCTCGAAGGTCGAGCGCGCCTGGCGCGAGATCGCGCAGGTGCTCGATCCCGATCAGCACGTCACCCCGGTCACCTACATCAACTCCGCCGCGGACCTGAAGGCGTTCTGCGGCGAGCACGGCGGCATCGTGTGCACATCCTCCAACGCGCGCGAGATCCTGAAATGGTCGTTCGCGCGCCGCGGCAAGGTGCTGTTCTTCCCCGATCAGCACCTGGGGCGCTGGACCGGCTACATGATGGATATCCCGCTGGCGGAAATGCTGGTATGGGATCCGGACGAGGAGCTGGGCGGGCTGACGCCGCAGCAGATCAAGATGGCGAAGATCCTGCTGTGGAAAGGGCACTGCTCGGTGCACCAGATGTTCCAGCCGCAGCACATCGTGCGCTGGCGCGAGCAGAATCCGAGCGGCATGGTGATCTCCCACCCGGAGTGCAAGTTCGACGTGTGCAAGCTCTCGGACTATGTCGGGTCCACCGATTTCATCATCAGGACCATTGCCGCCAGTCCTCCCGGCACGCGCTGGCTGGTCGGCACCGAGTTGAACCTCGTGAACCGCGTCGCCGAGCAATTCAAGTCCCAGGGCAAGGTGGTGCAGTTCATGGCGCCGACGGTCTGCATGTGCTCCACGATGGCGCGCATCGATCCCCAGCACCTCGCGTGGACACTGGAGAATCTCGTAGCGGGCAGGGTAGTGAACCAGATCAAGGTCCCGGAGCAGGAAGCCGCTCTCGCCCGTATCGCGCTCGACCGCATGCTCGCGGTGTCCTGAGAGCGCACCCGGCCTCTCCATTTTCCGCACCGCGGGTGTAGGCTATGGCGTATGGTCCGCACCCTGCCGCGCGCGTTGCTCGTGCTGTGCGTAGCCGTGGGTCTGCAGGCGCGCGCCGCGGATGTCGCCGTCGGCGCCACGCGCGACGGTGACGCGCTGCTGATCGAGGCGACCGCGGACTTC
>DASRJL010000236.1:0-7552 GCA_035649495.1 Burkholderiales bacterium
CCGCCGGCGGTGTCGGGCTTGGGTGCGAGGTCTGCGGCTGCGGGGCTGACTAAGGGGGCTGTATCCATGGTATCGGCTCTCGAGTGGTGAGAAAGGCGTAATCAGGCGCGCAGACGAGGCTAAGCGGCCACCAGCGGCTGCCGCGTGACCTCGAGCCCCACGCCCTTGAGCGAGGTGCGTCGCAGGTCGCGCGTTTCCTGCAGGTCCTTGAAGCGACGGGCACGATGCATCACCGTGCGGTTGTCCCACATAACCAGGTCGTTCACCCGCCATTCATGGGCGTAGACGAATTGACGTTGCGTCGCATGCTCGGTCAGATCGCGGATGAAGGCGCGTGCCTCGGGTACCGGCCAGCCCTGGACCCCGCCGATATGCGACGACAGGTACAGCGACTTCCGCCCGTTCACGGGATCAGTCACTACCAGCCGGTGCGGCACCGGCTTCAACCTGTCGGAGTGTTCCTCGCTTTTGATCTCCAGGCCGATCTGCGCACGCGAGAAGACTATCGAGTGCTCGCAGACGAGCGGCTCGACTTCGGCCTTGTCCTCGGCCGACAGCGCGTCATAGGCCGCTCGCATATCGGCAAACTCGGTGTTGCCGCCCCTGGATGGAATTACACGCGCGTGCAGCAGCGTGTAGCCGGCGCCAATCGCCCGGAAGGATGCGTCGGAATGCCACAGCAGGTTCGCCAGCGCATACATCCGCCGGCTGTCGTCGCGGGCGCGCAGCCTCTCCCCGTGATCGAGGTTGGAAATGTCGCCGAGCTCGAGTTGCTGGAACCTGCGCTGCTCCGGCTTCGCCATCTGGCCCGCCAGCGTCACCTCCAGCTCGCCGAAATTGCGGGTGAAATCGACCTGTTGCTGATCGGTCAGCGGCTGGTCGTGGAACACCAGAACCGCATGTTCGTGCATGCCGGCCTCGATCGCCTCGACCTGCTCGCGGATGAGCGGCTGCGTGATGTCGATGCCGGATACCTCGCCGACGAAGGTGGGGTGAGCCCGCCGTATGCTGATCGCCATTGTCGTCTCCATCACCAAGTCACGGGATTTCAGTGATGAGTGTGCACGAATTCGCAGTGGAATGGCAATCCAAGCGTCAATTTGGACCTGACCACCCCGGCGGACTTCGTGCGCCACCGATTCGAAGATCGATAAAATCCGACGGGCCAGGAGAGCGGGAGGGCGGAAGAGCGGGAGAAGTGATCGCCGTCAACCGTCAGTAGCGAAGCGACATCGGTCGTCACACGCCTTTGTAACGAACGTACGCACGCCTCCCTATTTGAGGGCCTCGGTCGTCTTGCGCAGCACCCAGCAACTGGTAAGATCGTCGTGACCAGCGTCGGCGAGGGAGGGGGAACAGGATGTTACGAGGCAGCAGGCTGATTCTGGCGGTTGCGAGTTGTGGCGTCGCCTGGGGAGCGGGCGACGCGTTCGCGCAGGGGTATCCCGCGAAAGCGATCCGCGTGATCGTGCCGTTTGCACCGGGCGGCGCGACCGACATTACCGGGCGCACGGTAAGCGCCCGGATGGCCGAGACCCTGAAGCAGACCATCATCGTGGACAACCGCTCGGGCGGAGGCGGGGTGATCGGCGCGGACATCGCGGCCAAGGCGCCTCCCGACGGTTACACGGTGCTGCTCGCAACGCCCGCTGAGACCGCGATCCTGCCGCACCTGCAAAAGATGCCGTACGACCCGCTCAAGGATCTTGCCCCGGTTTCGCTCGCCACGGCGTCGCCATTGATCCTCGTCGTGCATCCATCGCTGCCGGCGAAGTCGGTGAAGGAGCTGATCGCGCTGGTCAAGGCGCGCCCCGGGCAACTGAGCTATGGTTCCGCCGGCACCGGGGGCGTGCACCACCTCGCCGGCGAGCTGCTCAAGGTCACCTTCAAGCTCGACATGGTGCACGTGCCCTACAAGGGCGTGGGCGCGGTAATCCCCGACCTCCTCGGCGGCCACATTCCGATGACGTTCTCCAGCCTGCCGCCGTCGATGCCCTACGTCGCGGCGGGCAAGCTCCGGGCACTGGCGGTCACTTCCCCGAAGCGTTCGGTAGCTGCTTCGGACGTGCCCACGATGATTGAGGCCGGGGTGTCCGATTTCGTCGCGACGAACTGGTTTGCTTACTTCGTGCCCGCGGGCACGCCCGAGGCGATCGTGGGCAGGCTCAACGCGGAGATCAACCGCACGTTGAAGCTGGCGGACGTGAAGGAGAAGCTCTTGGTGCTCGGACTGGAGCCCCTGGGCACGACGCCGCAAGAGCTGGGCAGATTCGTGCGCGAAGAGAGCGCGAAATTCGCGAAGCTGATCAAGCTCTCCGGCGTGAAGATGGACTAGATCCCCTGCGGGACCGGAGAGGAAGGATGTGGCCCCGCCCATACGAGGCGGCCGCCAGTTTTTTCAAGTCTATGGCGCCGACCTGCGACAGCACGGTTGCAAGGTCGAAGTAGACGGTCTCCGCTCGAAGGCGGCTGCCGCGAAATTCCCACAGGACGCATGCACGCACCCTGGCCCGCCTGCCGGTGGGCGCAAACCCGAAGAACGGGCCGCGGTGGGTTCCGCGCCACTCGTTCTCCGTTACGACGTAGTTGGTGCCCTCCGCGATTATCCGCCTGACCCGGACCTTGAAATCCGGGAAGCCGCGCCACTGCTGCAGGTAGCGGTCCGCGACCGCCTTCGGGCCCACGAACGGCTTCGGAGAAATATTGACCGCACACACGCAATCCCCGGTCATGCCGGCGAGTAATCCTTTCAGATCCTGCGTGCTTTCCTGCCGGATGTGCTCCCGAATGACCTTGCGCCGCGCATTCCTCAAGGATGCGTCCACCGTATTCATGAAGCTGGCCTGTTAGTTGGGGGATGATTCAGGACACTAATTTCCGGGTCCGCGCTCCATCGAGTAGGGCTGCCAGCGCTCGAGCCTGGACTTCTCCAGCACCGCGGGATTGACGCAGGCGCGCGGCCACTTGCCGCTCAGCACCAGCGCCAACTCCGCGCCGACCCGGCGCTTGCGCGCGACGTCGAAACGGTTCGATGCCGAGGCCACGTGCGCGGTCAGGATGACGTTATCCATGACGAGCAGCGGATTTTCGAGGCGGACCGGCTCGGTCTCGAGCACGTCGAGCGCGGCGCCGGCTATCCAGCCCTCCTGCAGCGCCTTGATCATCGCGGCCTCGTCGACGGTGGTGCCGCGACTCGTATTCACGAACAATGCCGTCTTCTTCATCTTCCTGAAGCGCGCTTCATTCATCAGGTGATGGGCCTCCCTGGTCCCGGGCGCGTGCATCGAGACGAAGTCGGAACGCTGCAGAAGCTCGTCGAACCCGACCGGCTGCACGCCGTAGTCGGACATGACCAGTTCCTCGATGTAGGGATCGTAGGCCAGCATCTGGAAGCCGAACGGCGCGGCACGCCTGGCAACGGCGCGCGCGACGTGGCCGAAGGAGATGAAGCCCAGCGTCGTGCCCATCAGGCGCGGAAACTGGTAGAGCATCGGCCGCGCCTTGGTCCAGTCGCCCTTGCGCACCATCTGGTCCTGCACCACCAGCCGCCGCCAGCTCGCCAGGATCAGCGTCATGACATGATCGGCCACTTCCTCGATGAAGGTGTCGGGGCAGTTGGTCACGGGAATGCCGAGTGCAGTTGCCGCGTCGACATCCACCGAATCGACGCCGACGGTGGCGAGCGACACGACCTTCAACTTCTTGCCGGCATTGATCACCTTCGCGGTGATGCGCGGCCGGCCCTTGCCGTAGATTGCGTCGGCGTCGACGGCTGCGGCCGCGAGCTCGTCCTCGCCGCCCTTCACCTCGACGATTTCCGCACCGATGGCGGCGAGCGACTCCATCTCCAGGGAATGGTCCGCCGGCACCGGGCCGGCGGACGTCACGATCTTGAAGCGTGCCACGTGTGTCTCCTCCGCTCAATCTTGAGGATTGTAAATCAATCCCGTCACTCGACCTTGATATTCGCGACCTTGATCACCTTGGCCCACTTGGCAGTCTCCGCCCGCAGGAACGCGCCGAACTCCTCCGGCGTGCCGCCGACCGCCTCCATGCCGATCGCCGCGAAGCGCTCCGTGATATCCGGCGCCCGCAGCGCCTGTCCTATCGCCGCATTCACCTGATCGACGATGGCCCGGGGCGTGCCGGCGGGCGCGACGACGCCGTTCCACGCCGTAGCGACGACGCCCGGCCAGCCCGATTCCGCCATCGTCGGCACCTTCGGCAGCAGCGCGGAGCGCTTGTCGCTGGCGATCGCGATGGCGATCAGGCGGCCGCTCTGGATGGGGGGCAGGACGACCGGCAGGACGCTCCAGAGCGACTCGATCTGCCCGCCGACGACGTCCGTCGCAACCTGCGCCCCGCCCTTGTAGGGCACGATCTGCAGCTTCAGGCCCGTCGTGTGATTGAACATCTCGGCCAGCAGGTGCTGGACCGAAGCAATCGCGCTGACGCCCACACGCAGAGGTTTTGCTTTCGCCAGCGCGATCAGCTCCTTCACGGAGCGCGCCGGCACCGACGGATGTATGGCCAGCACGTTGGGACTCGCGTTGACCAGGATGACCGGCATCAGGTCCCGCTCCGGGTCGTACGGGAGGCTCGGATACAGAGTCTTGCCTGCAGTCACCGGTCCGGGCGTCGCCATGCCGAGGGTGTAGCCGTCCGGCGCAGCCTTTGCGGCGGCGTCCGTGCCGATATTGCCGTTCGCGCCGGGCCGGTTCTCCACGATGACGGCTCTGCCGAGACTCGCCGTGAGCTTCTGACCGATGAGGCGCGCGGCGGTGTCGGTGCCGCCGCCCGGCGGGTACGGCACGATCACCCGGATCGGCTTGGCGGGATACGCCTGCGCAAAGGCTTGCGACGCGTATGCCGCAAACAGAATCGCAAGCACAAAGAAACAGGCTTTCATCCGGCACGCCTTATCTAAGACGCATTCCCGTCATTCGACCTTGATGCCCGCTTCCCGGATGATCCTGCCGTAGAGGTCGGTCTCCTCGCGGATGAACTCGAGAAACCGCTGCGGGGTGCTCGTCAGGGAATCGGCGCCGAGGCCGCGCATCAGCTCCTTCACGTCGGGCAGGCTCACGATGCGCGTGATCTCGCGGTTCAGCCGCTCGACGAGCGGCGCTGGCACGCCGGCGGGTCCCACGATGCCCCACCACGAGATCGATTCGTAGCCCGGCAATCCCGATTCCGCCACGGTCGGCAGATCCGGCAGCAGTGAAAAGCGCTCCTTGCCCGTCGTCGCCAGCGGGCGCGTGCGCCCCGCCTTGATGTTGGGGAGCGCCGCGGGGGTGCTGTCGACCATGTACTGCACCTGGCCCATCGCGAGATCGATCTCGGCCTGGCCGCTGCCCTTGTACGGAACGTGGAGCGCGGCTATCTTCGCCATGCTGCGAAAGTACTCGCCCGCGAGATGGGTGGTGGAGCCGACCCCTGCCGACGCGAAGGTAAGGTCCCCGGGCCGCTTTTTCGCGAGCGCGATCAACTCGCGCGTGGACTTCACCGGCAGCGACGGGTGGACGACCAGCACGTTCGCGCTCGTCGCGATCAGTCCGATCGTGGTGAAGTCCCTGATCGAATCGTACGGCAGCTTCCGGAAGAGGCCCGGGTTGATGGCGTGCGTACTCGGTATGTTCAGGAGCGTATAGCCGTCCGGCAGCGACTTGGCGACGACCTCGGTGCCGACTATCCCGCCCGCCCCCACGCGATTGTCGACCACCACGGGCTGGCCCCAGCTGTCGGTCAGCTTTCTGCCGAGCACGCGGGCGAGCACGTCGGTGCCCCCGCCTGGAGAGTACGCCACCACGATCCGTATGGCTTTCGCGGGATACTGCTGTGCGCACGCAGGCGACCACGCCATCGCTCCACCGATACAGCAGGCGAGGACGCACGATCCGCGTGCGAAGCTCATCACCGGGCGTTATCCCGGGAAGTTGGAAAGCGCGCGCTGCATGCGCGCAATAACTTCGTCGCGCCCGATCAGCTCCAGCGTCGCATCGATGGAGGGCGTCTGCGCACTGCCGCTGACCATTACGCGCAGCGGCATGGCGATCTTCGGCATCTTGAGCTTGTGCGCGGCAATCACCGACTTGATTGCTTCATTGATGGCAGCCCGCGACCACTCGATACCTGCGAATTTCTCCGCAAGCTCGGTCACCGCCGGCTTCACCTCCGGCAGGTAGTGCTGCTTCTTCAGCTCGTCGTGTGCCTCCAGCGGCCTGTAAAAATAGACGGCGGCAGCGGCCAGCTCTTCCAGCGTGCTGACGCGCTCCTTGAGCAGCGAAACCGCTCCGGCCAGCGGGGGCCCCTTGCTCGTGTCGCAGCCGTCCGCCGCGAGGAAAGGCGCCACCAGCTCCGCGAGCCGCGCATCGCTCGCCTTCTTCATGTGCTGGCCGTTCAGCCACGCGAGCTTCTCCGGGTCGAAGCGCGCGGGTGACCTGCTGATGTGCCCGAGGTCGAACCACTCGACGAGCTGCTCGCGCGTGAAGATCTCCTCGTCGCCGTGCGACCAGCCGAGCCGGGCGAGGTAGTTCACGATGGCTTCGGGCAGATAGCCGTCGTCGCGGTACTGCATGACGCTCACCGCGCCGTGCCGCTTGGACAGCCGCTCGCCGTCGTGGCCGAGGATCATCGGGACGTGGGCGAACTCGGGCAGATCCGCCCCGAGCGCGCGGTAGATATTGATCTGGCGCGGCGTATTGTTCACGTGGTCGTCGCCGCGGATGACGTGGGTGATCTTCATGTCGATGTCGTCCACCACCACGCCGAAGTTGTAGGTGGGGATGCCATCGGCGCGCAGGATCACGAGGTCGTCGAGCTCGCCGTTCGACACCGCGATGGGACCCTTCACGAGATCGTTGAATGCGACGTCGCCGTCGTCGGGGTTGCGAAAGCGGATGACCGGCTGCGCGCCCGCGGGCGGCTTGAGCCCGGCGGCCTGCGCGCGCTCGGGCCGCCAGCGCCCGTCGTAGCGCGGCTTCTCGCCGCGCGCGCGCTGCTGCTCGCGCAGGGCGTCGAGCTCCTCGCGCGTCGCGTAGCAGGGGTAGGCGCGCCCGCTGCTCACCAGCTGCTCGGCGGTGTCCCGGTAGCGCGCCAGCCGCTCCATCTGGAAGTACGGGCCTTCATAGGAAAGCCCCAGCCATTCCATGCCCTGCAATATCGCCCTGACCGACTCCTCGGTGGAGCGCTCGCGGTCGGTGTCCTCGATGCGCAGGATGAACGTCCCGCCGTGCTTCATGGTGTACGCCCAGCAGAAGAGCGCCGTGCGCGCCCCGCCTATGTGCAGGTAGCCGGTGGGGCTGGGGGCGAAGCGGGTGCGGATCATGCTTGAAATGCGGTTCAGTACGGCGGTTCAGATAGTGCGATTCAGGTACCGCGGTTCAGATACGGCGACGCTGGCATGCGCAACAGTATGCCTGAATCGTGTGAAGGATCGCTTCAACTAAGCCGCTTGTTCTGCACCGCTTCATCTGCACCGCTTCATCTGCACCGCTTCATCTGCACCGCTTCATCTGCACCGCTTCATCTGCACCGCTTCATCTGCACCGCT
>DASRJL010000237.1:0-18749 GCA_035649495.1 Burkholderiales bacterium
CGAGCAACGCAACGGCATTTCGAAGCGGCGCGTCGCGGAAATCTACGCGCAGATGATGCACGATCATGCTGCCTAACCTACGCAAACGCATGGTTGCGTTGGTCCCAGCTGCTCCTGGAGGAGGACGGACCCGAGGCATCACCCACAGATCGAGGAGGTCGCATGCAGTACATGAGACTCACCGAGATTCAGCAACACGAGCTGATGGAGGCGCTTGCGGGAATGAAAGAGTTCCTTCGCAAGGCGTTTGGCTCACTCACTCCGGAAGAGGCGCGAACGCCCGGCCTCGATGGTTCCTTCTCCCCCGTCGAGCAGGTCTGGCACCTCGCCGACCTGGAACGCGAGGGATTTGGTGTTCGTATCCACCGACTGCAAACGGAAGCAAATCCGCATCTTCCGGACTTCGACGGAACAAGGATCGCGGCGGAACGCGGCTATCGCTCTCTCTCGCTGGCTGAAGGCTTACGTGCGTTCGAGACTGCACGTGAAGCGAACATCGGCATCCTTCAGGCGCTGCCGCCCGAGGCCTGGGTTCGGAGCGGCACGCAAGAGGGTGTAGGTGCGGTGTCTCTTTGCGATATGCCTGCGTTCCTGCATCAGCATGACGAAGCGCACGTCGCCGAAATCGAAGAATGGAAGAGGTTCGTTGGTCGCCTGGGTAATGCCTGAACACGTTAGATGCCGGAAAGCGAAAGGAGGAGCTTGTGAGCGCTCAACCGAAATATGCATACGCGACGCATCTGGATATTAAGTTTCCTGCACTCACCCGCGTCGACGTGCCGGCGCTGGTCAAAGCCTGCCGGGATGAGTGGTACAACCAGACGCTCTGCAAGCGCAGGCGTTACGCAACAACAAAATCCAGGCAGATAGCAGGTGAACGTAGTTCCGAAAGGCATCGAGCACAAACCCTGCGCGGAGCGGAAAGTCAAGCTGCTCTTGATCGAACCGCGAGGGGTGCTGAATACCAGGCGCGAGGGCGGTGAACGAACGACGGTCAACGATATCTGGATCGGAGTGCAGACCAATACTTCCAGGATGAGAACATGAAAAAGTCGGACGCGAGCCAGGGCCGGTCGGCCTCGGAGCTCATCGCGAAAAGAATCGCCGAGCTCGGGGACTGGCGCGGGAAAACCCTCGGCAGAATGCGCAAGCTCATCAAGGAAGCAGACCCGGACGTCGTCGAGGAGTGGAAGTGGATGGGCACTCCGGTGTGGTCGCACGACGGCATCATCTGCACTGGCGAATCCTACAAGAAGGTCGTGAAGCTTACCTTCGTCAGGGGCGCGTCTCTGAAGGATCCGGCCCGTCTCTTCAACTCGAGTCTCGACGGAAACGTACGCCGCGCGATCGACATCCACGAAGGAGAAGCAGTCGACGAGTCCGCCTTCAAGGCGCTCGTTCGCCAGGCGGTCGCCCTCAACAGTTCCGGCAAGTCGAAACCTTCGAAGAAAGCGAAATCCTGAGGGATTCCGCCCCTGAACACATCACCTGTCACGCCTCGCCTTCTCCCCGTTGTCGCCGGTTACGACAAGTGCTACTTCACCGCGAAGCTCATCACCAGCGACAGCGTCGTCACTTGCCAAGCGATGTTACCGGGAGCTTCATTTCCTGGGCTAGCTTGGTCCACTCCGCGATCTCGGCGTTCACGAACGCAGTGAACTCCGTGGGTGAGCTGGCCGTGGCGACGAGACCGTCTTCCGCGAATCGTTTCATGGATTCGGGATCTTTCAGGACCTTGACCACCGCCTGGTAAATGTGGGCGATGATGGGATCCGGCACCTTCGCTGGAGCGAACATCCCGGTCCAGCTCCCCTTGTCGTAGCCCGGCACGCCGGCCTCATCGATGGTCGGCAGATCCGGCACGGCCGGTGACCGCTGCTTGGTGGTAACCGCGAGCGGGCGAACCTGGCCCGATTGCCTGAATGGCTTCGAGGACAGAACGCTCATGAACCCCACCTGTACTTCGCCGGTGATGAGGGCGATCAAGGCAGGGCCGCCTCCCTTGTACGCTACCGGCACCAGGTTGATCTTGCCCATGTACTTGAAGAGCTCGGTGGTCATGTGCAGGTTGCTGCCGACACCGGCGGAACCGTAAAACAGGTCCTTGGGGCGCTTGCGGGCGAGCGCCAGAAGGTCCTTGACGCTCTTCACGGGCAGCGAGGGATGCACGGCCAGGATGAGCGGCTGCTGTGTGAGCATCGAGAGGGGTCTGAAATCCTTGACCGGATCGTAGGGTAGATTCTTGTACAGACCGGGGATGAAGGTATAAGCCGCGGACGTGACCACGAGCGTGTACCCGTCCGGGGCCGACCGCGCCGCCAGCGTGAAGCCGATCGTGCCGCCCGCGCCCGTTCGATTGTCGACGAACACGCTGACACCGAGAGCCCGCTCGAGCTTGTCCTGCAAGGCGCGGGCCAGGAGATCCGTGCCGCCTCCCGGGGCGAACGGAACCAGCAGGCGGATCGGCTTCTCGGGATAGCCGGCCGCGCTGGCCGGTAGTGCGGACAAGGCAAACAAGGCTGCGAACAGCGAAACGCAGGTGATGCGGGTCATGACTCTCCTCCGTCGCTCGTTATTGGCGTACCTCCGCTGGAGTACGCAATTTCCCATCCACGCCCCACAATGTGGATGACGAGGCCAATATAGTCCTTTTCCGGATGTCGGAGTAGGGAGTGGAAGCTGCGGGCAAAACCCGCAACCGGTCACCGGTCACCGGTCACCGGTCACGCGTCACTCAGGCTTGATCCCCGCCTTCTTCGCGAGATCCGCCGCCTCGGCGACCTGTTTCGCGGTGAACTTGTCGAGCGCCTCCGGCGTGCTCGACGTCGCGTCCATCCCGATAGCCAGCAGCCGCTGCTCGATTTCCGGGAGCTTCAGGACGCGCACGACTTCCTGGTTCAACCGGTTGACGATCGCGCGCGGTGTTTTGATCTGCGTGTACATGGCGTTCCACGAGTCGTAGCGGAAGCCGGGCACGCCCGATTCCGCGATCGTCGGAACCTCGGGCGTCACGCGCGAGCGCTGCGCGGTCGACACCGCCAGCGCGCGCAGCCTTCCCTCCTTGAGGAGGCCCACCGTCGATCCATAGGGCGCCATGAAGAAATGCGTGCGGCCCGCCATCGTATCGGTGAGGGCCTCGGGTATCCCGCGGTGGGGCACGTGCACCATGTCTATCCCGGCGGCGAACTTGAACAGCTCGGCGCCGAAGTGCGTCGCGCTCCCCGTCCCGGCGGAGGAGAAATTGAGCTGCCCCGGCTTCGCTTTCGCCAGCGCGATCAGTTCCTTCACCGTCTTCACGTTGAGCGAGTTCGAGACCACCAGGTAATACGCCGCGCTGGCAACCTGGGAAATGCCCCGGAAATCCTTCAGCGGGTGATAACCCATGTTGGCGCGCGTAGAGGGCTGGATCGCGACGGCCGCGGAGATCACGAGGAGCGTATACCCGTCCGGCGCGGCGCTCGCGACGATCCGGCCGCCGATCAAGCCGCCCGCGCCGGGCCGGTTGTCCACCACGATCTGCTGGCCCAGGGACTCGCCGAGCCGCGGCGAGATGAGGCGCGCGACGATGTCGGGCTGCCCGCCGGGTGTGAACGGGACGAGGATACGGATCGGCCGCGACGGGTACTGCTGCGCGCCGGCAGCTGTCGCCAGCGCGCAGCAAAGGATGAACGTGGAAGGATGAAGGATGATCTGAAAGCCTTTCAGCTCACTACGCTTTGTATCTTGCTTCTTCATTGGAAAAGACCGGGTCATCCTTCCACGTTCATCCTTCATCCTTCACCCTGCTAGTCGATCCTCACACCGACCTGTTTCACCAGCTTGCCGTACTTTTCGTAGTCGCGTCGTATCGTGGCGCCGAAATCCTGGAGAGTCGCGATCCAGGGCTCCGCCCCGCCGACGGCGCCGAGGCGCTCGCCCACCTCGGGCAGCGCGAGGACTCTGTTGATTTCGGCGTGCAGCCGCGCGATCAGCGGCTCGGGCGTGCCCGCCGGCGCCCAGATGCCGAGCCATATGTTGACCTCGTAACCCGGGAAGAACTCCCCGATGGTCGGCACGTCGGGAAAGAGCTTCACGCGCTTGCGGCCGGTCACCGCGAGGGCGCGCAGCTTGCCGGCCTTGACCAGCGGTCCGGAGGACGTCCCGGACATCACGATGGGCACTTCGCCGCCGACCGCGGCGGCTGCGGCGGGGGCGCCGCTCTTGTAAGGGATGTGCGTCAGGTCGATGCCGGCCCGCTGCTTGAGCATCTCGACCGACAGATGGTGCTGGCTGCCGTTCCCGCCGGAGGCGTACTGGAGCGGCGCTCTGGTGGCGCGCGCAAACGCGAGGAATTCCCTGAAATTCTTCACCGGCAGCGAGGGATGCACCGAGAGGATGAGCTGGGAGGAAATGGTGGCGGCGACCGGCGCGAGGTCTGTCAGCGGATCGAACGCCATCTTCGCGTAGACGTGCGGGTTGATTGCGACCAGGCTGTCCGCGCCGAACAGGAGCGTGTAGCCGTCGGGCGCCGAGCGCGCAACGTACTCGCCGGCGATGTTGCCGTTGGACCCGACCCGGTTCTCGACCACGATCGGCTGGCCGAGCCGCTCGGACAGCGGCTGCTGCATCACGCGAGCCGCCACGTCGGGAGCGCCGCCGGGAGCGATCAGGACGACGAGCCTGATCGGTTTCACCGGATAGTTTTGAGCCAGGATGCCCTGACTCAAAACTATTAATGGCAAAGCAACAAATATGGCGGCGGCGCGCCTCATCAGTATTCAGCACTCGGCTGTGAGCTGTGCGCCTTGAGCTTTGAGCCAGATAGCCCGTAGCTCATAGGCCATGGCTCATAGCTTCAGGTCATTGCTCCATAGCGCTGGCTGCAAATACTTCTTCCAGCTTCACAAGCCGTGGCGTCAGCCCCTGCTCGAGCGAATAGCGCGCTGCGGTCTCGAGCGTCTTGCGATTTGCCTTGAGGCCGTGCCTCACGATCGGGGCACGCAGTCCGGCGGCGGCCTCGCCCGGTATCGCTCCCGTCGCGAGATGATATTCGGTGTGAGCGATGCGCTCCTGGTCGGCGATGTCGTTCGCGCGGCTGAAGGCCTTGAGGAGGTTCAGCACCGCCCACGGGTGCTGTTCGGCGATCTCGCGCTTCACCACCATGCCGTGGTTGATGGGAAAGATGCCCGTCTTGCGGTAGTAGCGGATCCCTTCGGCCAGCGGATCCGGGAACAGCGGTCGCACTTCCGGGTGATTCCACAGGTCGGCGGTGCTGCGGTCGACGAGGTTGGTGTCGACGATGTAGTGCAGCAGCGCATCGATCTCGCCGGAGAGCATCATGCCGCCCAGGTTCTTCTCGGGCGGCACGGTATGTATCGTCACCCCGGGAGGAGCGGTGAAGCCCACCGCCCCGGCGTGGCTGTGCGAGGCCCCGCGCTCCATCCAGAACTCCACGTGGCGGGGCTCCACGCCGAACTCCTCCTGCAGCACGCCGCGCGCCCACAGCGCCGCCGTCTGCTGGTATTCCGGCACGCCGACCCGCTTGCCCTTCAGGTCCGCAGGCGCCGCGATGGGAGCGCCGCGGCGCACCAGGATCGCGGCATGGTAGAACTTCCGCGTGGTGAAGACCGGGATGCCGACCCAACGCTCGTCGCCCCGCGACTTCGCCATGATCAGCGAGGAGAACGACATTTCCGAGACGTCGAAATCAGCGAACCGCAACTGGCGCCAGAACATCTCCGAGGGATGTAGCCGGGTAGGTATCAGGTCTATCCCGTCGGGCTTGGCGCGGCCGTCGAACACGGGCCAGGTCCTCGGGTTCGACGCCATGGCGATGCTGAGCTGCAGATTCATAGTGGGAGCTCGTGACTGGTGACTGGTGACTCGACGCGAAACGTACTTTCCTTCGTCGCCGCTGCAATTGTAGCTGTATTTCTGGCATCATCGCCGCAGCGGCGCGGCGCCAACGTATGGAGGACGCAAGGATGAAGTTCCGGTACCTGTTATTGACAGTCCTCACGGCGGTACCGGCGCTCCCGTCGCCCGTATACGCGCAGGCGTATCCCGCGAAATCCATCCGCCTCGTCCTGCCGTTCGCCGCGGGCAGCGCGGTGGATGCGCTGGCGCGTATCTACGGGCAGAAGATGACGGAGACCTGGAAGCAGCAGGTGGCCGTGGACAACCGCACCGGCGCGAACGGCATCATCGGCACGGAGATCGCCGCCCGCGCGCCCGCCGATGGCTATACGCTCTACATGGGCAACGTCGCAACGCTTGCGATCAACCCCAACCTGTATCAGAAGCTGCCATTCGACGTCGTGAGGGATTTCGCGCCGATCACTCTCGTCGCAGCGATCAACAGCTGCCTGATCGTCCATCCGTCCCTGCCGGTGAAGAACGTGAAGGAGCTCGTGGCGCTCGCGAAAGCGCGGCCCGGACAGTTGAACTACGCCTCCGGCGGCGTCGGCAGCGCGCAGCACATCCCGATGGAAATGCTGAAGTCCATGACCGGCATCAACATCGTGCACGTGTCGTACAAGGGTCTCACGCCCGCCTTCAACGATGTCGTCGCCGGGCAGGTGCCGATGATGATCCCCGGCGTCGTGACCGCCCTGCCGTTGCACCAGGCGGGCCGGTTGCGCATCATCGCGACCACTGCCGCAAAACGCACCGCAGCCACCCCTGACATCCCGACCATCGCGGAATCGGGCGTCCCGGGCTTCGACTGGGATTCGTGGACCGGTTTTCTCGCGCCCGCCGGCACGCCGCCGCAGGTCATCGCGCGGGTCCACGCCGAGGTGGTGCGCATCACGAGACTGCCTGAAACGAGCGAGAAGCTGCCCGGCTTTGAATGGATAGGCAGCACGCCGCAGGAATTCGGCAGCTACATCAAGGCCAACCTCGCCCGCATCGGCAAGGTGGTGCGAGAGGCGAACATCAAAGCAGAGTGACCAGGGACCAGTGACCGGTGACCAGTGTATGTGCATCCAAAGCGCACCGGAATACGTAAGCTGTCCCAATAGCGAGGGGCGGGCGCAGATCGGGATGGCGCCAGGACACCAGGAGCGAGGGCATGGCGACCGATAGCGTGCAAACGGTCAGGATCCATCCGCTCATCGTGCGCATCACGCACTGGGTGAACGCGCTCGCGATCCTCATCATGGTGGTGTCCGGTTGGCGGATCTACAACGCCTCGCCGCTCTTCGACTTCAAGTTCCCCGCCGCCTGGACGCTCGGCGGCTGGCTCGCCGGCGCGCTGCAATGGCACTTCGCGGCGATGTGGCTCCTCGCGCTGAACGGGCTCGTCTACGTGACGTACGGGATCTTCTCCGGCCACTTCCGGCACAAGCTCCTGCCGGTTACCCCGGGTGCGATCCTGAGCGATGTCGGCGCGGCGTTGCGCGGCAAGCTGGCCCACGACGACCTGCGGGTTTACAACGCCGCGCAGCGCGCGGCATACCTCGGCGCGATCGTGCTCGGGGTCATACTGATCCTGTCGGGCCTGGTGATCTGGAAGCCGGTCCAGTTCTACACGCTGGGCGTCATCATGGGCGACTACGAAGGCGCGCGGCTACTGCACTTCTTCGCGATGGCGGCGCTGGTGCTGTTCGTGATCGTGCACGTCGCGATGGTGGCGCTCGTGCCGCGCACGTTCGCGACGATGTTCACCGGCCGCGCGCGAATCAAAGGGCGTGATTAGCGATTGGTGAATAGCGATTGGAGCGAAAGCCCGCTTGTCAATCGTTGCCTGGACCAATCACCCATCACCAATCACGAATCACCAATCACGCAGTTGAGGACCTATGAAACGACTCTTCGGCATGGCGAACAGCCTCAAGGACCAGCCGCGTGCGCAGGTGGCGCAGCTGGAGCGGCGATTGTTCCTGGGACGCGGCCTGAGCCTCGGCGCGCTGGCGATGCTCTCGGGCTGCAACGTGACGGACCAGGAAGCCGTGCAGAAGGTGTTGTGGAAGATGTCGCGCTGGAACGATCGCGTGCAGGGCTGGATCTTCGATCCCAACCGGCTCGCGCCGGAGTTTCCGGAATCCGCGATTACCAAGCCGTTTCCGTTCAACGCGTTCTACAGAATGTCCGAAGTCCCGCGCGTGGACGCGGCGAGCTACAAGCTGGAGGTTGGCGGACTGGTGCGCGAGAAAAAGGCCTGGACGCTGCCGGAGCTCTACGCGCTGCCCCAGGTATCCCAGGTCACGCGCCACATCTGCGTCGAGGGCTGGAGCGCGATCGGCAAGTGGAGCGGCGTGCGCTTCAGCGATTTCCTCCAGCGTGTAGGCGGCGACCTGACCGCGAAGTACGTGGGGTTCAAGTGCGCTGACAAGTACCACACCAGCATAGACATGGCGACGGCGCTCCATCCCCAGACGCAGCTCACCTTCAGGTTCGCCGACCAGGTCCTGCCGGCCGAATTCGGCTTCCCGATGAAGCTGCGCATCCCGACCAAGCTCGGGTTCAAGAACCCGAAGCACATCACCGCGCTATTCCTGACGAACGAGTACCCCGGCGGCTACTGGGAGGACCAGGGGTACAACTGGCACAGCGGGTCGTAGCGAGAGCTGTCGCGTTTCCCCGCGACGCGCGGACCGGATCCTTGCCGGACCGTTTTCTGGTTTGACCCTCGCCGTCCGCGGTCGCTAAAATCGTCAGGGTATGAAGGGCTATCACGACATGGGCGGCGAGCCCGCAGGCCCGATCGACACGGCCAATCACGAGCTCGCTCTGTGGGAGAAACGCGTCGAGGCGATACTCGTCCTGCTGCGGGCCAGGGGCATAGCGGTAACCGACGAGAACCGCCGCTCGCTCGAATCGCTGGGCGCGAACGTCTACCTCAATTCGACCTACGCCGAGCGGCGCATCATGGCCGCCGCGAACAACCTCATCCTGAAGGGCGTCATCACGGTTGAGGAGCTTGCCCGCAAGCTCGCTGAAGTGGAGCAGCGCAGGGAACAGCTGCCATGAGTCGGGCGCAAGGAGCGAGCGCCGTGAAGCAACCCGCGTACTCTCCCGGCGACCGGGTGCGCGTGCTCAAGGTCGATGCGCCGGGGCATATCCGCACTCCCTATTACGTGCGCGGTCTGGAAGGTGAGGTCGAGCGCTTCGTCGGCTACTTCAGGAACCCGGAGGAGCTCGCCTACGGGCGTTACCAGGGCGAGAAGCGCGCGCTCTATCGCGTGCGATTCCTGCAGACGCAAATCTGGCCGGATTACACGGGGCCGCGGCAGGACACGCTGGACGTCGAGATCTACGAGCACTGGCTGGAAAATGCGCGGAGCGGAGCATGAGCGACCACCACGACCATCACGACCACGATCAAGACCATGCCCATCCGCCGGGGTACCGTCACCCCCTGCAGCCGGATGCCGACGACACGCTGACCTATCCGCGCAGGCTCGAGATCGCGGTGCGCGAGCTGCTGATCGAGAAGGGGATATTCACCGCCGAGGAAGTGCGCGCCGGGATCGAGGAAATGGACGGGCGCACTCCCGAGAACGGCGCCAGGGTCGTGGCGCGGGCGTGGGCGGACCCGGAATTCAAGCAGGAGCTGCTGGCGAATCCGGGGCGGGCGTGCGAGAGCCTCGGCTATGTCATGGACACGACGACGCAGCTCGCGGTGGTGGAGAACACGCCGCAGGTGCACAACGTGATCGTGTGCACGCTCTGCTCGTGCTATCCGCGCGCGCTGCTGGGCATGCCACCGACCTGGTACAAGAGCCTCGCCTACCGCAGGCGCACGGTGCGCGAGCCGCGCGCGGTGCTGAAGGAATTCGGCCTCGAGCTGCCCGATGACGTCACGGTCAGGGTTCACGATTCCAACGCCGACCTGCGTTACCTCGTCCTGCCGCTGCGGCCCGAGGGGACCACGGACATGACCGAGGCAGAGCTCGCCGGGCTCGTCACGCGCGACTGCCTGGTCGGCGTGGCTGTGCCCAGAAAGCCCGGCTCGAAGTGACCGGTGACCAGTGACCGGTGACCAGTGACGCGGTAAGGGGTGGAGCGTGAGGGTTAACCTCTATTGGTGGGTTCAAGCGCTGATCCTGGCATGCGTAGCGACGGGGAGTGCCCATGCGCATCACGTGATGGACTATGCGGTGCCGGCCACGGCGCTGGAGGGGTTCCTGTCGGGGATAGGCCATCCCGTGATCGGTGTCGATCACCTGATCTTCGTGATCGGGGCAGGGGTGCTGGCCGCGCGCGTGGAGCGCGGATTTCTGCTCCCGCTCCTGTTCGTGATCGCTTCGACGCTCGCGGTATGCGTCCGGGTTGCGCTGCCGGAAGGGGGGCTGAGCGAGTTCTGGGTGGCGGGATCGCTGCTCGTCCTGGCTTCCATCATGCTGGTCGCCGGCGCCCCGCGCGGGAGCCTGATCGCAGTTCTCTTCCTGCTCGCGGGCGCTATCCACGGTTATGCCCTCGCCGCGGGCATCGTCGGAGCCGAGCGCACGCCGCTGGCCGCGTATCTCGTCGGGCTGGCGCTGATGCTCATGGTGATCGCTTCTGCGGCCTGGGCGGCCACCGTTGCGTTGTTCAGGGCGCGTCCGGAACTGCCGGTCCATCGGCTGGCCGGCGTGGGAATCGGCATCGCCGGACTGTACTTCGTCGCCACCGCCGCTCTGGGCTAGCTTGATCTTGTAACCGCGTTGAATCCGTTCATGCTAAGCCTGTCGAAGCATGGACGGCCCGACACCGCGTTCGCCCTTCGACAAGCTCAGGGGGAATGGAAGAAATCCTGATGCTACCTTCTGATTTCCATCCCCTAATCCAGCGTTGGTGGGAAACGCGCTTCGCCGAGCCTGACGGCAGCGTCCTGCCACCGACGGAAGCGCAGTTGGACGGATGGCAGGCGATCCGCCGGGGCGACAACACCCTGATCGCCGCGCCGACCGGCTCGGGCAAGACGCTGGCGGCGTTTCTGACGGCGATCGACCAGCTGCTGCGCGAGGGCCTCGACCGGGGCGAGCTGCCCGACGAAGTCCGGGTGATCTACGTCTCACCCCTGAAAGCGCTGTCGGCCGATATACACAAGAACCTGGCGGAACCGCGCCGTGAGATCCGCCGCATTGCCGAGGAGTCCGGCTGCCCGCCGGTCCGCATCATCGCCGCGGTGAGGAGCGGCGACACGCCTCAGGCCGAGCGCGCCGCGATGCTGCGCACGCCCCCGCACATCCTCGTCACCACGCCGGAGTCGCTGTACCTGCTGCTGACCGCGGAGAAATCGCGCGAGATGCTGAGGACCGCGCGCATCGTCATCGTGGACGAGATCCACGCGGTGGTCGAATCGCGGCGGGGCGCGCACCTCGCGCTCTCGCTGGAGCGGCTGGACCACGTCTGCGGGCGGCGCCTGCAGCGCATCGGTTTGTCCGCCACGCAGAAACCCATCGAGGAAGTGGCGCGGTTTCTCGTCGGAAATCCCCCCGGTGCCATCGCACCACCCCCCTTTGACAAAGGGGGGTTGGGGGGGATTTCGATCGTCGACCGCGGTCACCGGCGGCGCATGGATCTCGCCATCGAGGTGCCCGGGTCCCCGCTCGAAGCGGTGATGGCGGGCGAGGTCTGGCAGGAAATCTACAAGCGCCTGATCGAGCTGATCGAGGAGCACCGCACGACGCTCATCATGGTGAATACGCGCCGCCTCGCGGAGCGCATGGCGTTCAACCTGTCGGAGAAGCTCGGTGCGGAGCGCGTGGCGGCGCATCACGGGAGCCTTTCGAAGGACGTGCGATTGAACGCGGAGGAGCGGCTCCGCAGCGGGCAGTTGAAGGTGATGGTGGCCACCGCCTCGCTGGAGCTCGGCATAGACATAGGCCACGTCGATCTCGTCTGCCAGATTTCCTCGCCGCGGCGCATCGCCACGCTGCTGCAGCGGGTCGGCCGCTCCGGCCACACCGTGCGGGGCCTGCCCAAGGGGCGGCTCTTCCCGCTCACCCGGGACGATCTCGTCGCGTGCGCGGCGATGGTGCGCGCGGCCCGGGAGGGCGAGCTGGACCGCATCCGGATCCCGGAGAAGCCGCTGGACGTGCTGGCCCAGCAGATCGTGGCCGAAACGGCCGCCGAGGAATGGGACGAGGATGCGCTGCTCGCATTCCTGCGCGGCGCCTACCCGTACCGCGATCTTGCCCGGGAGGAATTCGACGACGTCGTCGCGATGCTGGCGGCGGGCTACACGACCCGGCGTGGCCGCCGCGCCGCGCTGGTCCATCACGACGCGGTCAACCGCAAGCTGCGGGCCCGGCGCGGCTCGCGCATGACGGCGATCACGTCGGGCGGCGCGATTCCCGAGGTGTTCGACTACCGGGTGATGCTGGAGCCCGAAGGCGTGTTCATCGGGACGTTGAACGAGGACTTCGCGATCGAATCGATCCCGGGCGACATTTTCCAGCTCGGTAACACGTCGTGGCGCATCCTGCGCGTGGGCAGCGGCGTGGTGCGCGTGGCCGACGCTCAGGGGCAGCCGCCGTCCATGCCGTTCTGGCTGGGTGAAGCGCCGTCGCGCAGCGACGAGGTAAGCGCGGCCGTCTCGCGCCTGCGTGCGGGTGCCGACGCCCGGCTGCCCGGCCCGGAGGCTCTGCGGACGGACGGAGAGACGGGGCCCCTCGTCGAATGGCTCGCGCAGGACTACGACCTGCCGCGTTCCGCCGCGGAACAGATCGCCGCGTACTTCGCCGAAGGAAAACGCGCGCTGGGCGCGATACCCAGCACCGAAACGCTGATCCTGGAGCGCTTCTTCGACGAGAGCGGCGGCATGCAGCTCGTCGTGCACTCGCCCTTCGGCAGCCGCCTGAACCGCGCGTGGGGCCTCGCGCTCCGGAAGAAGTTCTGCCAGAGCTTCAACTTCGAGCTGCAGGCTGCGGCCACCGACGAGGGCATCATTCTGTCGCTCGGCTCGTCGCACTCGTTTCCGCTCTTGGATGCGTTCCGCTACCTGCACCCGAACACCGTGCGCGAGACGCTCGTCCAGGCGGTGCTCGATTCGCCGATCTTCGAGACGCGCTGGCGCTGGGCCGCCACGCTCGCGCTGGCGGTGCCGCGCAACCGCAACGGCGCGCGCATACCGGCGCAACTGCAGCGCATGTACGCGGAGGACCTGCTGCAGGGCGTGTTCCCCGATGCGGCCGCGTGCCTCGACAACATCCAGGGCGCGCGCGAAGTCCCCGATCATCCGCTGGTGAACCAGGCGCTGCGCGATTCGCTGGAAGAGGCGATGGATCTGCCGCGGCTCGTGCCGCTCCTCGCGCGCATCCACCGGGGCGAGGTGACGTGCCTCGCGAGGGAGACGCCGGAGCCGTCCGTCTTCAGCCACGAGCTGCTCAACTCGGCGGTCTATACGTTTCTCGACGACGCGCCGCTCGAGGAGCGCCGCACGCAGGCGGTCTACACGCGGCGAGCGGGCGAGACGCGGGACGCCGACGATCTCGGCGCGCTGGACCCGGCCGCTATTGCGCGCGTGCGCGAAGAAGCGTGGCCGGCCGCGACGGGGCCGGATGAACTGCACGATGCCCTGCTGCTGGCGGGATACATCCGCCGCGAAGAGGTGTCCGCGCGACCGGGTCAGGAAGACTGGTCGAACTGGTTTGCAGCGCTCGTGGCGGCAGGACGCGCGTTCGACGCCAACGGCTACTGGGTTGCCGTGGAGCGGTTCGAAGAACTGGACGCCGTGGTGACGCAGGCCGCGAGTCCCGTCATCCCCGAGCGATTGCGGAAATCCTGGACGCGCGAGGATGCGGTCCGCGAGCTGGTGCGCGGCCGGATGGAGGTGCTGGGACCGGTCACCGCGCGCGAGCTGGCCGCGTTCCTCGATCCGGGTAACGAGCGGGTTGATACGGCGCTCGTGGATGGCGCGCTGCTGGCGCTGGAGACGGAAGGTCGCATACTGCGTGGAAGATTCCTGCCCGGAATCGAGGAGCTGCAATGGTGTGACCGCCGGCTCCTTGCGCGCATCCACCGCTACACCCTGAGCCGCCTGCGCGCCGAGATCGAGCCCGCGACGGGCGCGGAATTCATGCGCTTCCTGCTGCACTGGCAGCACGTCGCCGGCGACGACGGCGTAAACGGCGTCGAGGGCCTCGCCGCGGTGGTCGAACAGCTCGACGGCTACGAGCTGGCGGCGGCGGCATGGGAGCACGATGTCCTGCCCGTACGGGTGCGCGATTACGCGCCCGAGGCTATCGACATGCTGTGCCTCTCCGGCCGCGTGACGTGGGGTCGCCTGACGCCCATGGATAGCGCCGGCAAGGCGCCGCTCAAGAGCTCGCCGATCGCGCTCATGCTGCGGGAGCATGCCTCGCTGTGGCGCGCAGCGGCGGAAGACGTTGAGCATCTCGATGCGCTGACTTCGGAGGCTCGTGCAGTGCACGACGCGCTCCGCGGGCGCGGCGCGCTGTTTTTCCACGAGCTGGTCGCGGCGACCGGGATTCTGCGCACGCAGGTGGAACGCGCGCTGGGCGAGCTGGCCGGCGCGGGCCTGGTGACCGCCGACAGTTTCAGCGGGCTGCGCGCGCTGCTGACGCCGAGCGAGAAGCGCCGCGACCTTTCGGGCCGCGCCAGCTCGCGGCGTTCCGCGTACGGTGTCGATACGGCGGGACGATGGGCGTTGCTGGAGAGCGGGCAGGAGGCGGGGGTTTCGGCTGTCGAAACGCTGGCGCGCGTGCTTCTCAAGCGCTATGGCGTGGTGTTCCGTTCGCTGCTCGCGCGCGAGTCGGGCCTGCCCCCGTGGCGCGAGCTGGCGGCGGTCTATCGCCGTCTCGAGGCGCGCGGGGAGATTCGCGGCGGGCGCTTCGTGAGCGGCTTCGGCGGCGAGCAGTTCGCGCTTCCCGATGCCGCGGGCCGGCTGCGCGCAGTGCGCAGGCAGGAGAAGGGCGGCGAGCTGGTCGCGCTGTCCGGCGCCGATCCGCTCAACCTCGTCGGCATACTGACGCCCGGCGCGCGCGTTACCGCCATCGCGAAGAACCGCGTGCTGTTCCACGACGGGCTGGCGATGGCGGCGCTGGAGGGAGGCGAAGTGCGGCGGCTGGCAGCTTCGGACCTGGACGAGGAGACGCTGCGGGGTTTGCTGGTGCGCCGCGCGAGCGCCCACAAAGCGCGCTCCCACCTGCCGAGCCCGACTATGCACAGGAGGGACTCGAACCAGAAGAAGCGGGTTTACGCCGCATCCATTCGATAAGATCTCAATCTCCGTTTCCTCTGTTACCTCCTGTTGGAAGAGCTCTTCAACAGGAGAAAACAGAGATAACAGAGGGAAAACCGATCGAGGGAGGGGACATGAGAGAACGAATCGTTGCGGCCCTCGCGGGCCTCGTGTGCTGCTGGCCTCTGGTTTCGATGGGTCAAGCACCCGCGCCCGGCTTTCCAGCCAAGCCGGTCCGGATGTTCGTGGGCTTCCCGCCGGGCGGCGGGGTGGATACCGCGGCCCGGCTCGTTGCCACGGCGCTGAACGAGCACTGGGGCGTGCCGGTGATCGTCGAGAACCGCCCCGGCGGAACCGGCTCGGTTGCAACCGAGGCGGTGGCGAAGTCCCCGAAGGACGGCTACACGGCCATGCTGTGCCAGATCGCGTCGCACGCGATCACCCCGGCACGGAACAAGCTGCCCTACGACCACATCAGGGATTTCGCCTTCATCGGCATGATCGGGGTATTACCGAACGTCTTCGCGGTGCACCCGTCGTTCCCGGCGAAATCGCTGCGGGAGTTCATCGCCGTCGCCAGGGCGAATCCAGGCAAGATCAACTTCGGCTCGGCGGGCGTGGGCGCGTCGCCCCACCTGTCGATCGAGCTCTTCAAGCTCGAGACGCGCATCAACATCGTTCACGTGCCGTACAAGGGCGCCGGTCTGGCGATCCCGGCCGTCATGGGAGGAGAGATCGAGTCGTACGTCGGCAATCTCGTCGGCGGGGCGCTGGCGGCGATCAAGTCGAAGCGGATCAGGGCGCTCGGCGTCACGTCCATTGAACGAAACAAGCAGGCGCCGGACATTCCGACGTTCAACGAAGCAGGGGTGCCGGGGTTTGACGTCTCTTCCTGGTACGGCATCTGCACGCCGGGCCCGCTCCCGCCGGCTGTTCACACGAAGTTCACTGCCGATCTCCTGCAGCTCCTGCAAAAATCCGCGCTCAGGGGAAAGCTGGAGGAGCAGGGCATCGACATCACGGCCGGCACGCCCGAGCAGTTCGTCGCACACGTGAGGAAGGAAACCGAGCGGTGGACGAAGGTCGTCAAGGCCGCCGGCCTTGGACCGGAACAGTGACGAGCTTCGCAGTGACGAGCTTCGCAGTGACGACTTTCGCGGTGACGAGCTAACGCGGTAATGAGTAGTCGGACCTTAATCTGACATCTGACAGGCAGTGTCCGCTTCCGGGCAATTTGGAGCCGACCGGCGATCGGCTCAACCCGGCCACTTTGCGACGTTCAGTAGGTCTGCCACGAGGGCCGAAAGCTGCCGGTGCGGAGCCTGAATTCGGTGCTAACACTTCGTAGTCGTGGCAGCGGGTAGCTTAGAGACAACGCAGCGACGGATCACGCACGTAGCGCAGGTAGGAGCGCACCTTGCGAAAGCCGCCCTGGTCCGCGAACATGCGCTCTGCCTCCTCATCTGAGATGAAGGGCAGCACCACGGTGTCATCTCCCGGCTGCCAGTTAGCCGGCGTGGCCACGCGATACTTCGCTGAGAGCTGCAGCGCGTCCAGGATGCGCAGGATCTCATTGAAGTTTCGGCCAATGTAGGCGGGGTAGGAGAGGATCAGCTCGACTCGCTTCGACGGCGAGATAATGAACACGCTGCGCACGGTCATGGTCTCGCCCAAGCCGGACCCGTGGCGGAAGGTAGTGGGGTCGAGCATTCCGAAGAGCATCGACACCCGGCGATTTTTATCCGCGATGATCGGGAAGTTCACCTGCGTGTGCTGTGTCTCGTTAATATCCGCGATCCAGCGCGCGTGGTCGTTGGCGTTGTCGACGCTCAGGCCGATGACCTTGGTGCCGCGCTTACTCCACTCGTCCCGGAGCTTCGCCGTGATCCCGAACTCGGTGGTGCACACCGGCGTGAAGTCCGCCGGGTGTGAGAAGAGTACACACCAAGAATCGTCGATGAACTCGTGGAAGTTGATCGGGCCCATGCTGGTCTCGGCGGTGAAGTCGGGGACCGTATCACCGATGCGGACGTAGCCCTGGTTCTTCAGCTGCTCCTGCGTCTTGGTAAAGACACCCTCCGGCCCCAGATATCGGTACTCGAACGCCCTGTGCCCCACCTCGTCGATGTCCGGCAGCAGGGTCTCGTACTCGTGGTCGAGCAGCTTTACGGTGCGCCTCTTCACCGTGCCGGCAAAGGCGAATGTGCCGTCCGACCGCCGGGTCAGCGGCAGATCGAAGCGGAACGAGCTGTTGTCCAGGAAGTCTTCCTCTGACGTGGTATTCGCCCGCTCCAGGATCTTGTTACGGTGAGGAAACCGGCCGAAGCGCTTTATTACCGCCACATGTCGGTGAAAGATCTCGTGGAAGACGTTCAGCGGATCGTCCGGCGCCAGTTCTTCCATCGCCCGCTCCCACTCCTCCATGCACAAAAGCTGGTCATCCAGCGCCTCGGAGTGGGTAAGTACCAGGCACAGGAAGACCCTCTCGATCGGGCGCAGGTGTCTGCTCACGCCAGCGCGCAGCCCGCGCTTTACCAGGCGCTGACAGTGCGCGTCACAGGCATACATCTGGGGCGTGTCGCGGTACATATTGCGGGTGAACTGGTCGAGCATGATCACCAGTGCCACTAGCAGGCGCGGGTGCTCGACATTCAGGGCCCAGTGGTCGTACTGCCCCCTGGATGCCAGGACCACATCTGTGCCGAACCGGTTCAGGATATCCTGGTCCGTCTGCTCGGACTTACCAAACCACAGGTTGAGGCACTCTTCAATATTCGGGCGCAGCATGTATTGCAGGGCTTGCTCGGCCTTGTCGATCTCGGCGGTCGCGATCTGAATGCGGTCGATCTCGAGCAACATGCGTAACTCACGCCCCAGGCCCTCCAGATCCGCTCCGGAAAGCGCGTCGCGCTCTTCCAAGCCAACGAGGATCACCTGCAGGCTCTGCTGGATGCGCCGGCACAGCACCTCGGCTGGTGCAACGGAGAGCATATTGTTCGTCTCGCGCAGCCTCCGGACGAGGTTCTTCATGAAACTGATCGCCTGTTGCTGATCGTTCTGCATCGACGGAATGAACTCGTCGTAAGACATCGCGACGCATTCCGCATTGGTCACCGCCTTGACAGTAGCCGATCGTGGACCTGGCTCGATCAGGCACATTTCACCGAACACTTCGCCCACGCCGAGTGTCCCGACGGTCTTGGCATTTGCTTTCTGGCCGACGCTGACCTCGACCGAGCCCGAGACGATGAGGAATGCGGTGTTGCCGTCTTCACCCTCGGAAATAATCGTATCCCTGGCCTCAAACTTGACAGTCTGCATTGATGTCCTCCAAAACGGTCGACAACTCGTCCACGGCTATCTGCGGAATGATAGATGAGTCAGGTCAATTACGTTACATAGTGGTTCCCGCCGCAACAACGCGAGCCCACTCATCGGCGAGGACGAAGTCTGAATCGAGCGCATGGGTCCGCTGCCAGACGATTCAGCTCAGACGCTAGTCGGAACGAAAAGCCGGAACGAGCGCAGGTAGGGCCCGGCTCGGTCACGAGACCCCCAGAACGGGGGCCCAAGCGTGGCTAAACGAGATCAGGGAAAATTGAGATACCCGATAGCGGACGGTCCTGAAGTACCGCTT
>DASRJL010000238.1:0-36455 GCA_035649495.1 Burkholderiales bacterium
TGGCGTGCGTGGTGGCGGCGGGATGCCAGACGACGGCGGAAACGGGATCGCAGCCGTATCTCCCGGCCCAGGCCGAGTCCAGGAACATGCAGCTCGTCGGCTTCACGCACCTGCAGGCGCGCAGCGCCTACCAGCCGGTGATACACCAGCAGGGCCGCCGCTGGATCGCGTACGTCGGCCACCACGGCGGCAAGCCGAAGATGAACCCGCTTACCGGGGTCGTGGAAAACAACGGCACGTCCATCGTTGACGTGACCGACCCGCGCAATCCCGTTTACGTCGCCCATATCGCAGGCCAGACGGGCGGCACCGAGTCGGGCGGCGCGCAGATGGTGCGGCTCTGCAACGGGAGCGACCTGCCGAAGGGCGACCGCGACAAGGTGTACCTGCTGCGGTCGTTCGGAACCTCCGCGCACGAGATGTGGGACGTCACCAACCCCGAGAAGCCGGAGATCATTACCGTCATCGTGCGAGGCCTGCGCGACACGCACAAGAGCTGGTGGGAGTGCGACACGGGGATCGCCTACCTCGTCTCGGGCGTGAAGGGCTGGAAGGCGCGCCGGATGACGCAGGTCTACGACCTCTCGAATCCCGCGAAGCCGGTGCATATCCGGGATTTCGGCCACGTCGGCCAGGAGCCGGGCGCGAAGACCGACATGCCGGACAGCTTCTACGATCTCCACGGCCCGATTTCGGTGGGACGGGAACGCAACCGGATCTACTTCGGCTACGGCACCAACCGCGACGGGCTGCTGCAGATCGTGGACCGCGAGAAGCTCGTGAACGGCCCGAAGGAGCCGACGCCCGCGAACCTCGCGTATCCCGTGATCTCGCGCCTCGACATGCCGTCCTTTGCCGGCGCCCACACGGTACTGCCCGTACTTGGGATAGCCGTGCCCGAATTCGCGAAGGACGAGAAGGGGAAGACACGGGATTTCGTGTTCATCGTCGACGAGTCGTTGAGGAACGAGTGCACCGACGAGACGAGACAGATGGTGTACGTGGCCGACATCACCGACGAGAAAAATCCGTTCACCGTCGCCAACTACCAGGTGGAGGAGGCGAGCGGCGGGTTCTGCTCGCGCGGCGGGCGCTTCGGCTCGCACGCCTCCAACGAGTACCAGCATCCCGCCTACGACAAGCGCATCGTGTTCTTCTCGTGGTTCAACGCCGGAGTGCGAGCGGTAGACATCCGGGATCCGTACCGCCCGAAAGAGATCGGCTACTACATACCCGCGATCACTGCGGAGACCGACCAGCGCTGCATCAAAACGGCGGCGGGCGAGCGCTGCAAGACCGCGATCCAGACCAACAACCTGGAAGTCGACAACCGCGGCTACGTCTACGCCGTCGACCGGGCGGACACGGGCATGCACATCCTGGAGCTGACAGGTGCGGCGCGCGCCGTGGCAAACTTTAAGTGACCAGTGACCGGTGACCAGTGACCGGTTACGGCGAAACCTACGGGGGAGAGAGCGGATGACGAGAATCGGAACCTTCGGGCTGCTGTCGCTGTGCGTATCGCTTGCCGGCTGTCAGGGCGGCGGCCCGGTACGCACGCTGAGCGAGTATCGCGCGGAGCAGCCGGAAGCAAACAACATGCGGCTGCTGGGCTTCAACGACCTGCAGAACCGCAGCGCCTACGCGCCGGAGCTGCACGCGCAGGGCGGCCGCTGGATCGCGTATATCGGCCACCACGGCGGCAAGCCGAAGCTGAACCCCATGACCGGCGCGATGGAGAACAACGGAACCTCCATCGTCGACGTGACCGATCCCCGGAACCCGAAATACCTGGCCCACATACCCGGCCAGGAAGGCGGCGCGGAAAGCGGTGGCGCGCAGATGACGCGGCTCTGCAACGGGGGCGAGCTGCCCAGCGGAGACCGGAACAAGGTCTACATGCTGAGGTCCTTCGGCACGTCGGCTCACGAGATCTGGGACGTGACCGTGCCCGAGAAGCCGGTAATGGTCGTCTCGGTAGTCCGCGGTCTGCGGGACACGCACAAGAGCTGGTGGGAGTGCGATACGGGGATCGCCTACCTCGTGTCAGGGGTCAAGGGCTGGCACACGCGCCGCATGACGCAGGTGTTCGACCTCTCCGATCCCGCGAAGCCCGTGCACATCCGCGATTTCGGGCTGCCCGGGCAGGAACCGTCGGCAAAGGTGTCCAAGGAGCAGGACAGCTTCTACATGCTGCACGGGGTGATTTCCACGGGCGCCAAGGGCAACCGGGTGTACCTCGGCTACGGCACCGTGAGCAACGGCGTCATCCAGATCCTCGACCGCGAGAAGCTGCTGAACGGACCGAAGGAGCCGACGGCGGCGAACCTGCTGCAGCCGCAGGTGACGCGCATCGACACGCCGCTCTACATGGGCGCACACACCGTGCTGCCGGTGCTTGGCGTGGAGGTGGAGGGTCTCGCGAAATACTGGGGCCCGAAGCCGGGCCCCAAACACCGTGACCTCATCGTGGTCGTGAACGAATCCACCGGCAACGAATGCCGCGAGGCGCGCCAGCAGGCGTATTTCATCGACATCACCGACGAGCGGCGGCCGATGGGCATTGCCAATTTCGACGTGCCGGAGACGCCAGGCGGCTATTGCTCGCGCGGCGGGCGGTTCGGCGCCCACGCCTCGAACGAGGCGATGCCGCCCATGTACGCGAAGCGCGTCGTGTTCATGACATGGTTCAACGCCGGTGTGCGGGCGGTGGACATCCGCGATCCCTACCGGCCGAAGGAGATCGGCTACTACATTCCCGCGATTACCCCGCAGACGGCGGAACGCTGCGTCGAGCGCGACGGGAAGCAGCAGTGCAAGCGGGCGATCCAGACCAACAACGTGGAAGTGGACGGGCGCGGCTATGTCTATGTCGTGGATCGTGCGGACACAGGCATGCACATACTGGAGCTGACGGGGACGGCGCGCGACGCTGCAAACTTCAGGTGACGAGATGACGAAAGTGATGGCAAGACTTTGCATGGCGCTCGCGGCCTGCGCACTGGTGTCCGCGGCGCAGGCGCAGGATGGGCTCGGCTCGGGACACGGCGCCGAGAGCCGTAACCTGCGGCTGGTGGGCATGAGCGATTTGCAGGGCCGCGCCGCGTTCCAGCCGGTGATCTTAAAGCAGGGCGAGCGCTGGATCGCCTACGTCGGACATTCCGGCGGCAGCGCGTTGAATCCGCTCACCGGCAGAAACGAGGCGAACGGCACGTCGATCATCGATGTGACGGATCCGGCGCGCCCGAGATATCTGCACCACCTGCCGACGGATTCCGATGCCGAGGTCGTCGGAGCCGAGGGCGGCGGCGCGCAGATGCTGCAGGTCTGCGCGGGACGCGACCTGCCGAGGGGGGATCGCGCGAAGTTCTACATGCTGCGGACCGAGGGGCGGAAGGCGCACGAGATGTGGGACGTGACCGCGCCCGAGCGACCGGTGAAGATCGCCGACGTGGTCACCAACCTCCTGTCCACGCACCGGCAGGCTTGGGAGTGCGATACCGGCATCGCCTACGTCAATTCCGGCCTGCCGGGGTGGGAGGTGCTGCGCCTAACGCAGGTGTGGGACCTGTCCGACCCGGCGAAGCCAGTGCACATCCGGGATTTCGGCCTGCCCGGCCAGCAGCCGGGCGCGCCGAAGCGCGCCAACCGCCGGCTGAACGACGGGCACGGGCCGTTTTCCACCGGGCCCGCGGGCAACCGGCTTTACTTCGGCTACGGCAACGTCGGCCACGGCGCGTTCCAGATCGTCGACCGCAAGAAGCTGCTCGAAGGTCCGAAGGAGCCGACGCCCGAGAACCTGCTTTATCCGCAGGTGTCGTTCCAGGCAATCGGCACCATGCAGGCGGTGCACGCCGTGCTGCCGCTGATCGGGATGGAGATCCCGGAGTTCGGCCGCCACGAGAAGGGCCGGGTGCGCGATTTCCTCCTCGTGCTGCCGGAAGCGATAGAGAACGAGTGCCACGAGGGGCCGCAGATGATGGTGGTCGTCGACATCACCGACGACCGCAACCCGATCGGCGTCGCGAACTTCCAGGTGCCGAACAAGGACGGCAGCTTCTGCACCCGCGGCGGGCGCTTCGGCCCGCACCAGACGCAGGAAAACCTCACGCCCATCTATCACAAGCGCATCGTGTTCGTGGCGTGGTTCAACGCCGGTGTGCGAGCGGTCGATATCCGCGATCCCTATAACCCGAGGGAAGTCGGCTATTACATCCCGGCGAGCAACAAGCACACGCAGCCGAGCTGCGTGAAGACGGCGCAGGGGCCGCGCTGCAAGATCGCGATCGTGACCAACAACGTGGAGGTGGACGATCGCGGTTACATCTACATCGCAGACCGCGTCCGCAGCGGCCTGCACATACTCGAACCGACAGGGGAGGCGCGGCGAATCGCGAACTTTCCGAAGTGACGAGCTACGCAGTGATGAGTTTCACGGTGACGACGCTATCGCTGGTGACGATACTGCCAGGTCGTGACCGCGAAGCTCGTCACCGCGAAGTTCGTCACCACGGAGTTCATCACCGCAGCGCTCATCACCGCGAAGCTCAGGCCCGTGGAATGCGGCCGAGGATCGGAAACTTCGGATCGGTATAGCCCGGCGTGGAGGTCTGCCCGGGTGTGACGAGACCGTCGACAAAAGCCTCGTCCGCGGCGTCGAGCTTGTGCTTCAGGGCGCTGAGATAGTCGCGCCACTGCTCCTCGGTGCGCGGGCCGGCGATGACCGCGGTAACCAGCTTGTTGTTGAGCACCCAGTTCAACGCGAACTGGCCGGCAGTCATGCCCTTCCTCTCCGCGTGCTCCTTGATGCGCTGCGCGTGCCTGAGCGATTCCTCGCGAAACTCGGATTCCATCATCCGTCGGTCGTTGCGACCCGCCCGCGTATCGCCCGCGGGTTTCGCCCCCGGCGCGTACTTGCCGGTCAGCACCCCGCGCGCGAGGGGGCTGTACGGGACGATGCCGAGCCCGTAGTGCTGGCACGCCGGGAACATCTCCACCTCCGCGAGCCGGTTCATCGCGTTGTAGACCGGCTGCAGCACGACAGGCTGCGGCACGTTGAGCCTGCGGCAGGTATTCACGATCTCGGCGATGCGCCAGCCGTCGAAGTTGCTCAACCCGAAATAGCGGACCTTTCCGGCGCGGATGAAATCGCCGATCGTGCCGACCTGCTCCTCCAGCGGCGTCTCCTGGTCGTCGCGGTGGAAGTAGTAGATATCGACGTAGTCGGTCGCCAGGCGCTTCAGGCTCGCATCCAGCTCGTAGATCAGCCACTTGCGGCCGCCGCCGCCCGAGTTGGGATCGCCCGGGATATGGGCGCTCTGTACCTTCGTCGCCAGCACCCAGCGCTCGCGGTTTTTGGCGATCGCTTTCCCGACGATGCGCTCCGACCCGCCCTTCCCGTACGTGTCGGCCGTGTCGACGAAGTTGACGCCGGCTTCGAACGCCGAATCGACGATGCGCGTCGCGATCGCCTCGTCCGTGCGCTCGCCGAACATCATGGCGCCGAGGCAGATTTCCGACACCTTCAATCCGCTGTTGCCGAGCCTGCGGTATTCCATGATGTCCTTCCGAGGGTCGAGGGGCTGGTGTCGAGCGTCAAAGAATGATAGCGCATCAACGGGAGAACGGCGGCGTGCCGCGGTCCGCGCATCCGGTCATTGCTTCGAATCGTGAGCGGCTTCGCGGAGAAGCAGGCCCGTGGTGGAAACGCGCAATTCGAGCGCGGCGGGCCGTCTCACCGAAACGAAGGTCGCCGAGCCGTACTCCGCGTCGATCACCGGCGCGAGAAACGTGTAGCGCCGGCACAGGCCGTAGAGGTCGACGGGCTTGCTCCGGGAGAGCGCGTGCACGGTCCGCGGCGCGGCGCGTTCGTGCGCGATATCGTGGTAGCGCCCTGCCACGCGGTCGAGCTCGTAGGCGGTATGCAGCCCGATCATGTTGGCGTACGGATGCCATTTCAGGATGCGGGCGTCCACGTAGATCTCGTCGCCCGCCAGCTCGTACGTTGTCTCTTTTCCGTCCGGGAACCGGAAGACCGCCGTGAAGCGCTGCGGGCCGGCGGGTTTTACGGCGATGCGGGCTGCAACGTCCTCGCGGGTGAGCGCGCGGTAGCCGATCATCCCCGCGGATATCGTGGCGGTCAGCGCTCCGAGCGCCAGCAGGAGAAGGCCGAGCAGGGAGCGGATCGCGAACCTGAGCGGCCGCAGGCGCACGAGCGCGGCCAGTCCCGCGAGCAGCAGCACGGCGCCCGCCGCGCCGGACGCGATTGCAGCGACGAATAGCGGTGAGGTGGCGAGCTCAGGCGGCATGGCGCCAGGACCCGGGCGATTGGAGTTGAAAGGTGAGATTCAATCCGCCGCACTAAGTTCGCCGGGCGGATGAATCTGGTTCGAGTTCAGCGCCCGGAGCTTTTCGATGTGAGACCATGAGCGGCCAGGAACTCGATGACCTGGCGGCGCGCATCGGCGGTGGCGTCCGCGTCGTAGCCCAGCTTCATGCCGAGGAGCGTGCGGTCGGGCAGCTTCATGTCGAAGGTGTGCGGCGCGTACGAATACACGACGAGCTTCAGCTCGGGTGCGGTTGCCGGTTGCGCGGCCTTCATTTGCTCGCAGAAGCGCACCGGAGTCGTGGTGTCGCCCTTCCCGATGAGGACGAGCAGGGGTGCGTTGAAGCTGCTCCCTGTCCACGACGGCCGTGCCGACGCCGTGCTCGCGGAGCAGCCCGGTCCACGGCTCGACCCAGAGGGTCCACATCGCCCTGGCCCTGAGCCCGCCGCAGCCGTGCAGCAGCACGACGAAAGGGAAGGGGCCCGCGCCTTCAGGTTTGTAAATCGTTACCGGCAGCGAGCCGGTAGCCGAACGCGTGCCCTGTTCCTCGATCGCGCCTTCCTGGAAGCTGCCGGCGTTGCCGGGACGCCAGGGAATCTGGACGGTCTCACCAGTCGCCGCGTGCGCAGCGACTGCCGCCCACGCGAGAAGGCAGATCAGCCGCGGAAGCACACGGAAGCACACGGACAGGATCAACGGCGTGACAGGTGCTGAGTGACGAGTGACGGGTGAAGAGTAATCTTACTCTGCCCTATCTGCCACGCACTCTATTTGCCATCTCCACCGGGTCCGCCTCGGCCTCGACCTCCTGAGCCGCGACGGGGCCCGACGCGGATTCCAGGCGGCATCAGATTGCGGTTGCGCAACGCAAGCAGGGCATCCTGCACGTGCATCAGCGCTGGGTCATCCGGTTTGTCGCTGCGGCGAACAATGGCCAATTCGCGCGTGAGCTGAGGATCGAGAGCGCGCAGTATGACGGGTGCGCTTGCATCGGCGAGCACCGATTCGATCGTCAGGATGGATGCTCCCAGCCCGGCGCTCACGATGTTGCGTATCGCGAAGTGGCCGATCTCCATCGTCGCGCGCGGCTCGATGCCAGCCGCGCGAAACCAGTCACGCGCAAGCTGGTGGATACGGGTGCCGCCTACATCGAAGATCAGCGGATACCGCGCAAGCGTCGCCGGGTCGAGAACTGGCGGTGCGCGCCGTTCGCTCGGCGGCAGCACAGCCAGCATCGGATCCTCACGAACGCGCATCACAGTAAGCGAGCGTTCCGCGATCGGCAACGAGACGAGTCCGATATCAACGCTGTTCTGGGCAACGTGCGCGCTGATCTCGTCCGACGTGCCGGTGGTGACAACGAGCTCGATTTGCGGACGCTTGCGCTGCACCTCGCGCAGCACCGACGGTAACAGGGAGGCGAGGAGAATACTGCCGGTGCCGATACGTACACGGGCGAGCCCGCCCTCGCGTCGCCTGCGCATCGCGTCCATCGCGTCGTCCACGTCGCGGTCGATGCGATGTGCGTACTCGATCAATTCCGCGCCGGCCGGTGTCGGGTATGCACGCTTGCCGAGCCGCTCGATGAGCTCAAGACCAAGCCGCTCCTCCAGCTCACGCACCTGGAAGCTGATGGCGGGCTGCGTGAGGTTCAGGCTACGCGCAGCAGCAGAAAAGCTCCCGAGCCGCATCACCTCGGTTACCGCGCGGAGCTGGTCCAGGTTCAGCCGGCGCATCTAAAGAAAATGCTTATTAATTTGATAAAAACAATCGAATTGACTGATTATCGCCCGGACGGCATTGTTGCGCAACGGCGCGGGATGAATGCGTTTTGCGCCCCGGACTGGTGGTTAAATTCTCAGGGAGATCGATATGACGTCGCACGCAATCCGGCGTATTGAAGCTGCTGCCTTGGACCGCTGCGCAGCATTCCTGCGCGGATGGGCCTTGGGCTTGTGGAACGTGCTCGTAATCGCCTCGGAAGCGAGGGCCCGCGGCCGCATGAGAAGAGGGGCCTTCTAGATTCGCGGAAGAGGCGTATACGGGAATGACCGCTTCTGGCCGTACCCGGTCCCACATTCCTGGCCCCCAGCTTTCCAGGTAGCGGCCGGTGGCGGACGCCAATGTCAGTCAGTGCCTCTGATTTGCGCAAAAACTGGTCAGAGGCGGCACCCGGACCCGTTGCAGACGGTCACGTTTCTGCATAGCGGTCATTCGCGCCAACTATTCGACAGGGGGCGCTTGCTGTTCGGCATGATGATCCGTAACTTCGCCGTCCTATGAGGCGCCGCTAGGGAAGGAACGCAACGATCCGTGCTTGGGCCTGCGAGCCGCCCCGCACCGGCAGCACGCCCACGAACACCGTCGCCCCCGTCGGTGGCAGGGCGTCGAGGTTGGCGAGGTTCTCGATCTGGTACTTGTTCGCCCCAAGCACGATCCGGTGGGCCTGAAAATCCTTCGAGGCCCCGAAATCGATGCTCAGCGTGTCGATCCCGATGCCTGCCACGTTACGCTCGACGAGCAGCTTCGCGCTATCCGGGCCGAAACCGGGGAAGCGCATCACTTTGTCGGCATCCATGTTGATGTAGCGCTTCGGGTCGTTGAAGCGCTTGTGCCATCCCGTATTGAGGATGACCAGCGATCCCGCGGGAAGTTTTCCGTGTTTCGCCTCCCACGCCTCGACGTCGCTGGCCGAGAGCTGGTAGCCGGGGTTCGCCTGCGCCTTATCCCTGACGTCGATGACCACTGCTGGAACGATCAGCTCCGAGAGCGCAAGCTGGTCGATCGTCTTCCGGCCCTGGACGAAGTGCGCTGGCGCGTCGACGTGCGTGCCCGTGTTCTCGCCCATCTCGAACTTGTGGAGTAGATAGCCCTCGCGATAGTCGACCAGCAGCGTCTTCTTGAACGGCACGCCCCCGGGCCAGTACGCCATCTCGTCGTGCAGCTGATGCGTGAGGTCGACGACCTTGGTCGTCGCCAGACTGGTCTTCAGGTACTCGGCGCCCAGCACCGGGAGCGTCCAAAAGGCGGCGGCAGTCATGGCTATGGCAAACAGGCGATAGACGGTCTTCATGTGCCTCCCTGGATATCGACGCCAAGGCGATTCTAGTCGCTTATCCAACGATAGACCTGCGAGGCACTACACCTGGAGTCTGCGGAATATTCACACCTGGGCGGCGGCCCAAGTCTGCAACCGGCAGCTATCGGGCGTCGTAGCAGACTGGTGACCGACCGGTTGTGGGCCGGGAGGAGCCCGTTGCCGGCCGGTTTTCTAGCGGCCGTTCGCGAGGACCGAGTCTAATTGAGCACGGCTACCTTGTTTCGCTTCACCAACTCCCAGTCGATCTCAAACCCCAGGCCGGGCTTTTGCGGCGCGTGTACCAACCCCTGCTTGTCCACCTCGATGTCCTCCACCAGGCCGTACTTGTTGGCGCCGCTGGCGGGGAACACCTCGTAGTAGTCGCAGTTGTTGATGGCCATGGTGACGTGCAGATTGGCGGCGTTGCCCAGGGAGTTTCCACCGTGGTGAATCTCGCACTTCATGCGGAAGCCATCCGCCATGTGGGCCACCTTGATGAGCGGCGTGATGCCGCCGGTCACCATCACGTCGCCGCGCAGCATGTCCGTCGCACCCTGGAGAATCCAGGTGGCCATGCCGTGGAAGCCACCGGGGACGTACTCTGTGGAGAGGATAGGGATGTTGAGCTTGGAATGGAGCTTCACATAGGCGTAGATGTCATCCTCGGCCAGCGGGTCCTCGTACCAGAAATAATTCAGGTCCTGAACTTCGAGTCCCAGGCGCAGCGCCTCTTCGTAGTTGTAGGCCCACATGGCGTCGAGCATCAACACCATCCGATCGCCCACCGCCTTACGCACCGCACGACATATGTCCACGTCCTCCTTGAACGTCCCATGGGGATGTATCTTGTAGGCTGGCCAGCCCAGGGAGAGGAAGTGCAGCGCCTCTTCAACGTATGCCTCCGGCGTGGGCAAGTGAGCGGAGCTCGCGTACGCGGGCACGCTCTCTCGGCAGGTGCCGAGGAGACGGTGGATAGGCAGCTTTGCCACTTTTCCGGCCAGGTCCCACAGCGCCACGTCCACGGCGCCGATGGCGCGGATAGACACATAGCGTTTGTGCGTCCACATGGCTGCCCAAAGTGCCCCGGTGTCCAGCGGGTTGCGCCCTACCAGCGTTGGCTTCAGCCACTCAACCAATGGCCCACAGAACACATCGGCGCTTTCCCGCGCCGACCCGAGGAAGGCGTGGCCCTCGATACCCTCGTCGGTATGGACGGTGACCAGGCCCAGGCGTCGTGATCCACCGAAGGCCATCTTGCCAGTCGTCCAGGCCGCACTGTCCCACTTGAACAGGGTAACGCTGAGGTCGGTGATTTTCATGACTTCCCCGTGGAAACACGCTACCGGTTTCGGTCGCCGCTGTTTGGCTTTTCGGCTTGCTGCTTCGCGTCAGTCTCATCCGGCTTCTTGTAGTCCCCGATGACGCCTTTCAGCGGGCATACCGTGAATGCCGGACATTCCCGCAGCCAGCCACGATGGCGATGGGACAGAGGGTCATCTCGTTACTCCCTCGTTTTCTTCCGTGTGTTTCCGTGTGATTCCGTGGCTGTAATGCTTCAGGCCCGTTGCTTCTCGGCCCGCTCCAATCCGCTCAAATCCGTCACCCAGGGCTGCATGGACCGGCACCAGCCCATCGCCTTCGGCTTCAGCTGCGCGCGCTGCCTGATCGATCCCACGCGCAGGACGTGCACCTTCTGATCGGTGACGGTGGTCGAGAAGAGCGGCGTGCCGCATTCCGGGCAGAACCCCTGCGCGCGCGGATTGCCGCTGTCGGCAGTGGTCTTGACGTAAATCTTTGGCTGTCCCGAGAGCAGCCTGAACGTGCCTTCGGCGCAACGAACATTCACGCGGTAGGCGGAACCCGAGCTGGTCTGGCAATCGGTGCAATGGCAGATGCCGACAGCCTCCGGGTTGATCTCGGCTTCGTAGGTGATGTTTCCGCAATGGCAACCGCCCTGTACCTTCATCGATGGCTCCTTCGATATGGAACTGCGTGACACGTGACACGTGACACGTAAGGTGGTCGTTTCCGCGGAGCGGTGGGGACGAGTCACCAGTCACGAGTCACGGGTCACTCCTTCCCGCTACGCTCGCTGCTTCTCGCTGCGCTCCAGGCCGCTCAAATCGGTGACCCACGGTTGCATGGACCGGCACCAGCCCATCGACTTCGGCTTGAGCTCGGCCCGCTGCCGTATGGTTCCCAGGCGCAGGCCGTAAATCTGCGGGTCGGTGATGGACGTCGCGTAGATGGGCGTGCCGCAATCGGCGCAGAATCCATGCGCGCGCTTGGTGCCGCTTTCGGCCGTCTTCACGTAGACCTTCGGCTGGCCGGCGAGCAGCTTGAATCCGCCCCTGGTCGTGCGCACGTTGGTGCGGTAGGCGGAGCCGGAGAGCGTCTGGCAATCGGTGCAGTGGCAGATCGACGTCGTTTCCGGATCGACGTCTGCTTCGAACTTGATGCTGCCGCAGTGACATCCGCCTTCGACTTTCATGATGTCGTCCTTTCAGTCAAGGTCAAGATCATTGGCCACGGAAACACACGGAAGGGCACGGACGTTTAACGGCAGTACAGCGCAAAGAAAAACATAAAAGCATCAACATCTACTTTCCGTGTGTTTCCGTGTGATTCCGTGGCTGAATAGCCCTTTGCAGTTCAGCGCTCAGTCGACGGTGATATTCGCCGCCTTGGTCACCTTCGTCCACTTGGCGATCTCGTTCCTGATCCAGACGGCGAATTCCTCGCGCGTCGTGGGCCTGACATCGACGGATTGCTGGGCGAACTTCTCGCGGATGTCCGGCAGGTTGAGCGTCTTCACGAGATCGGCGTTCAGCTTGTCGAGTATCGGCTTCGGCACCTTCGCCGGCGCGACCAGTCCGTACCACGAGCTGACATCGAATCCGGGAAAACCCGACTCTGCGACGGTCGGAACGTCCGGTAGCGTGGGGTTGCGCTTCGCCGAGGACACGGCAAGGGCCCGCGTGCGCCCCGCCTTGATCGCGCCGAGCTGCTCCGGCAGATTGCCGAACAAGGTGGGGATGTGTCCCCCCATGACGTCCTGCAGCGCGGGCGCGCCGCCCTTGTACGCGACGTGAACCAGTTCTATCTTGGCGGAGAGCTTGAACAGCTCCATCGTCATGTGCGGGGACGTGCCCACGCCCGGCGAAGCGTAGTTGATCTTGCCGCCGCCCGCCTTCGCATACGCGATGAACTCCGCCACCGATTTCACCGGCACAGAGGGATGCACCACCAGCACGTTGGGTGTCGTGCCGTAGAGCGAAATGGGGGCGAAATCCTTGATTGCGTCGTAGGGCAGCTTCTTGTAGAGGGCCGGGCTCACGCCGTGCTGCGCGATGCTCGTGGCGAACAGCGTGTAGCCGTCCGGCGTCGATTTCGCGGCGATTTCGGCGCCGAGGTTGCCGGACGCGCCCGCCCGGTTCTCGATCACGATCGGCTGCCCGAGGAACTCGGTGAGCCTGGTGATCACGATGCGGTTCGAGATATCGACGCCGCCGCCAGGCGGGAACGGCACGATGATGCGGACCGGCCGGTTGGGATAGGCCTGCTCGGCTGCCATGGCCGCCGGGACCAGGCCGAAAAGCAGCACTACTAGAGTTCCTGCGGTCCAGCACCCCTTCATGACACCGCCTCCATTATTTGAACGATCGCCAACGATAGCACCGCCCGGCAGGAGCATGCATCGGAAGCGTGGCTCAGGCCGCCAGGACTGCCTCGATGTCTGCGGCGATGTCTTCGGGGCGGGCTCTGGGCGGATAGCGGCGAATCAGCGTACCGTCCGGGCCGATCAGAAATTTCACGAAATTCCATTCGATGTCGCCGCTGCCCGAAGCTTCCTTCAGCCAGCGATAGAGCGGATGCGCGCCCGATCCGTTTACTTCGATCTTGTCCGACATCGTGAACGACACGCCGTACTGCGATTGGCAGAAGGCCGCGATCTCCTTTGCGCCGCCGGGTTCCTGCGCGCCGAACTGGTTGCACGGAAAGCCGATCACCGCCAGCCCCCGATCCTTGTACTTGCGGTGCAGCGCCTCCAGGCCGGTGTACTGCGGCGTGTACCCACACTCGCTCGCGGTGTTTACCGCCAGGACCGCCTTTCCGCGCAGGCTGGCGAGATCCACGTCTCCCCCGGCGAGCGTCCTGGCCTGGAAATCGTAAAAGGTAGCGATGGCAGCCTCCCGTATCAACGCCGCCGCGGGCCGCGCACTACCGGGTTGAGCCGGTCGATATCCGCCTGCACCTGGTCGCGGCTGCGCTCGTAGACGATCTCGCGGCCCAGCGCGTTGCCGGCGTAAGCGAGCCCGTTGCGGGTGGGCGTCAGCGCGCACCTGACGCTGTGGACGCCTTCACCGAGGACAACCTCTATCCGGTCGGCCCGCTTTGTGTAAACCACCACGTCCAGCGTTTGCCGCGTCTCGGTAACGCGTACTGTAATTTTCTCGTCAGCCATGATTTCTCCGCTGATCCTCGCAGGATAGCGCATCTGGCCTTCCGTGTGGTTCCATCGCTAAAATCTCTGCATGAAGAAGAAACGGCTGCCGCGCTGCGACATCGCGCTGCTCGTGGACGAGGAAACCGGCGAGCACCACCCCTCCGGCGGCTTCGTGCCGGAGCCGGACGATGTCGAAGACAAGGTGGCGCGCGCCCTGCGCAGGCTCTACCGGCGAGTGGAAGTCGTGCCGTTCCTGCCGACCGTCGTGGAAACCGTCGCGCATCTGCGCAAGTTGAGGCCCCGCGTCGTTTTCAATCTCACCGAGTGGGTGGACGGCGACCGCAAGCTCGATGCCGCGATCGCGGGAATGCTCGACATGATGAAGGTCCGTTACACGGGGACCGGCCCCGACGGGCTGCGCCTCGCACGCGACAAGGTGCTGTCGAAGAGCATCGTGGGCGGACTGGGCTTCCCCGTGCCGGGCTCAACCGGCATGAATGGGCGCTCGCACGGCGGCCCGGTTCAATTCCCCGTCGTCGTGAAACCGAGATTCGGCGACGGGTCGGACGGAATCACCAAAGCGTCCGTGGTCCGGAACGCGCGCGAATTGCGGGCGCGGGTGCGGACGGTGCGTGCGCGCACGCGCGATGCGGTGGTCTGCGAGGAATACATCCCGGGGCGTGACCTTTACGTGGGTCTGCTCGGAGCCGGGCCCGAGGTTCTGCCCCCCGTCGAGCTCGTGGTGCGCAGCCGCCACCGCGCTGCGCCGCGCATCGCGACCTACCGCCTGAAGAGCGATCCGCGCTACCGCCGCAAGTGGGGCGTCCACTATCGCCGCGCGCGCCTGGATCCGCGGACCCTGAAAGCGCTCACGGCCGCGAGCCGCCGCATCTTTCACGCGCTCAAGCTGCGAGACTATGCGCGGCTGGATTTCCGGCTGACAGACGAGGGCCGGCTGTATTTTATCGAGGCCAATCCCAATCCCGATCTCGACCCCCACGCTCTCAACCGCAGCGGTTGCTTTGCCGGGGTGCCATACGGCAGGCTGCTGGAAACCATAGTGGAGAGCGCCCGCCGAAGATAGACCTGCGTCACGCCGGGTCCGATCGGGCAGTGGACACGCCGGAATGAAGGGATCAAACTTGGTCGCATGGGGAGCGTATTGCAGCGATCCACGGCGGCCATGGTGCTGGCGCTGCTGCCGGCCGGCGGATTCAGCGCGGAAAGTACGCCCGTCTTCGCGCAACTGGTGAAGGCGCGGCTCGTCCACTGCGCGTTCTACAAGGCCTACGAGGTGGACCAGGTCACGGGCGATCTCGTGCTGACCGAGGGCCGGTCGAACTCTCTCACGCACTTCCAGGGGATACAGGGCGATCACGCGCGGCAGATCTCGACGCGCATGGCGGGCGCGCGGGACGTGCGCGTCGTGCGGACCGACAAGTACCTCCACTTCATCGACCAGCTGGCGGGGATGTACCTGCTCACCACGGTTTACGGCTGCATAGACCACGACAGGCAGGGAATGTGCCTGACCTATGGCGCGACGCAATCGCGGCACTTCGACGCCCGCGTGCTGCGCGATCCGGACACGGTCTACGAGGCGCTGAAGAACAATTCCGACCCCGGGTTCTGCGATCACGGCTTTATCGGGGTGCGGGAAGCATCAACGGCCCGCTGACGCCGGGCCGAGCTGGCCGTCGCGCGGGAGTGAGCTTGTCCATTCGCCGGCGCCGATCGACTTCCCGCGTTCTTCCCGCTTTCCTGCCTTTTCTGCTTCTGCTGTTGCCCGCCGCGGCGGCGGCAGAGATCCTGATCGAGCCCAAAGTCGGTTTCCACGGCGTGTTTCAGCTGGGCCGTCCGTTTCCGCTGGAGGTGAACCTCAGCAATATCGGCCGGCCTGCCGACGGCGTCCTGGAAGTCCAGGTCTGGAAACGCGGCGCGACCCAGGGCGGCGCTCCGCACGCCAGCCTTCATCGCCAGGACGTGTTCCTGCCGGCGCGCTCGCGCCGGACCGTGCAGCTCACCATCGATCCGGATTACTTGAGCCGCCCGCTGCTGATCCGGTTCGTCAGTCCGGCGGCCACCGCAACACGAGAGCTGGACTTGCGCGGTCACTTTTCACCCGCGCCGGTGGTCCTGTCCGTCAGCGAGGGTAGCGCGGTTCCCCTGACCTCCCTGGGCCTGGCGTTGCCCAACCGGATGGTGGCGCTCAACCTGGCGGAATTGCCGCCGGAAGCGCGCGCCCTGCTCGGAGTGTCCCACCTCGTTCTTTACGATCAGTCGCTGCGCGATCTGTCCCGCGCGCACCTCGCTGCGCTCGATGACTGGCTGGCGGCAGGCGGCAGGATGGTGATCATCGGCAGCCTGAATTTCACGCTGTACCAGGAGCCGCAGCTCTCGCGCTACCTGCCGGTGCGGGTTACCGGAGTCAGGCAAACCGTGTTCGATCCGCACGGGGAAGCGGGCAAAGGCAAGGCTGTCGCCGGCGCGTGGGCTCAGACAGCCACCGTCCTCAGGGGCACGGTCGTAGCCGAGTCGCAAGGCCTGCCGGTGCTGGTCGAGAGCGACTGGGGCAGGGGCAAGGTCATTTATCTCGCGCTGGACGCCGGCCGGCCGCCGTTGTCGACCTGGAGCGGCCTGCCGAAGCTTCTGCAAAGTCTCCTCGCGCCGGCCGCGGATGAGAAGGCGTCTTTGCGCCCGCAGTGGAACGAGGCGATCTTCTCCCGGCTCCTGGTGACGCCGTCGTTCATGTCCTCTTATATTCCGGCCGGCCCGCTGCTGGTTGCCGTCGTCGGCTACCTCGCCGGCTTCATCGTGCTGTCGAAGCTATGGCGGCGCCGGCGCATTGCGCGACGCACGCTGGTACTGTCGTGCTGCGGCTGGATCTTGTGCAGCGCGGCCGCCGGCCATCTCTTCTTCAGCCGCGGTGGCCAGGCGCCGGAGGGCGTTCTGCTGGCCGCGGCCGTGATGGACAATGCCGGCGACGGTTACGTCGAGACGCAGACCAACCTGGCGCTGTTTTCGACGCAGCGCCGCGAGTATAGTCTTGCCCCGGGGCGAGGCTGGATGGATTTGATGCCGCATGCCGCGCCGGCTCCCGGACAACCCGGGCAGTCGCTGGTGTATCGGCATGGCGGCGGCGCCACGCGCCTGCAACTGCCGCTCAAGGAGTGGGATTTCAAGCTCCTGCGCGCGCGTCACCTGGAGCGTGTGGGACTCAGCGCCGCCATCGAGCGGCAGGGAGAACAGCTATTGCTCAAGGTCGAAAATCGGAGCGGCCGGGATCTGACCGACTGCTGGCTGGTGGCGCCGGGGACGCGCATCGCGCTGGGTGATTTGCCGAGGGGTGAGAGCTGGACCAGGACACTGCCGCTGGGTACCGGTGGCGGCGATAGCGGGGGGCAGAATCGCGGGAACGCGAGCCTGCGCAGTATCACGTTCAAGGAGAGCGTCCACGATATCCTGTTTCACGCTTCGTTTTTTCAACAGGACGGTACGGATGCTCCCTGGCGTAGCGGCGCGGCGCTCTTTTTCGGCTGGCTGAGAGACCCCGAACCGCGGTTCGAGGTCGGCGAGCCGCGTATCACGGTGCGCAACTACGCGCTCTACCGCGCGATCGTTCCGCTGGCAACGGAGGAAGAATGAATCCCGTGCTGCGCGAAGGCCTCGACGTTTTCTTCGTCGAAGGACGCGGTTTTCCGGCCTACTTCTACCTGCTGATCATTCTCGCGCCGGTGGAGTTTCTGTCGCTCTACATGCCGACGCTGGGCGAGCAGATGTGGAGCGGTCCGGGCAATCTCTTCAAGAACTGCTCGTCCGTCGCCGTGCTGTTGATCGCTTATTTCGCGATGCGGGTGGCGAACCAGGAATATGCCCCAGGGCGCTTCAAGCCGCTCGAGCACTGGCTGCGCGAAGGTGGACTATCGGTCGGCGCCGTGGTGGAAGGCCGCGTGCTGTTTCTCGTCGTTAATATCGTTTGTTTGCTGATCCTCTCCGCGCCCTTGTTGATATGGGCGGCTGCCATCGCGCGCGCGCCGCTCGCGGGCCTGGCTGCGACGCTGGCGCTGATACCTTTTTACGCCTTTTGCTACGGCGTCTGGGGTCTGGTAGCGTTGGTTTTGTGGGAGCGCGAGCCGGACAACCGCGAGCTGGCTGTTCGCTGTTTCATCGGCTTCGTGGTGGTGATTTCACTGGTGGTTTACCTGCCCCTCAACCCCGTGATCTATATGCTTGCGATTGTCGGACAGCAGGAGCCGCCCAGCATCACTGCCGTGACGTGGCCGGCTGACAGCGTCCATTTTGGATTTCATCTGGTGCTCGGCGCCGCCGGGCTGGTCGCCTACCAGTGGGCGCTGGCACGGAGGCTGGCAGTGGTCTCAAAAAACGCGATTTAGCCACAGAGAACACAGAGTTCACAGAGGGTACGGCCATTTCCCCTCTGTGTTCTCAAGGTCTTCATAGCTGATCCTTGTTCCGAGATGGCTGTAGACTGACGTTAGTCGTAAGCCCCGTTTGACTACAGAGGACACAGAGTCCATTGGGACGCGGGGTATGAGACGCCCTTTGCTCTCTGTGATCTCTGTGGCTGATTTTCTGGTGTTTTGACATAGGTTCTCCAGTGAATCGGGACACGAGTCTTGGACGCCGATAGAGCAGCCCTGGAAACCCGGCTCTCCCGGCTGCTGGGCTGGGAGAAGCGCAAACGGTGTGAAGCGATTCTCACCGTGGCGCTGTTCTATGCGCTCTTGGGGGCGCTCGCCGTGCCGCTACTCGTTTCTGTTTCGCGCGGCTGGGCCTGGGTTGCGCCGGTGGCGATTTTCATCCTGCTGACGCCCTGCCTGTATTTAGCCCGGCGCTGGCGCGACCGGGATACGGCGCGGGCGCTGGCGGCTCTCGACCGGGCACTCCATCTCGATGAGCGCGCCACCACTGCCTGGGAGTTCCTGCGGCGTAACGAGACGCAAGCCGTTGCGCTCCTGGTGCTGCGCCAGGCGAGCGATCGGCTGAAAAATCTCGACGCGCGGGCGCTCTTTCCACGGTCATGGGGCTGGCGCGGCTGGTTGCTGGCGCCGCTCGCGTTGCTGTGGCTGGGAATGCTCTATTTCGATCCCCGGTTCGAGCCCCAGGGCGCCGGGCCGGGACAACCGCCTTCGCTGTCACAAAACCTGCGCGAGTTCGCGCGCCGGCTCCAGGAGAAGGCGCAACGCGAAGGCTTGCCACGGACGCTCGAAGCAGCCCGCGAGCTGGAGAGGATCGCGCAACGGGGCATGGCTGCCGGGACCACGGATGAGCAAATCAGGAGCGAATTGGCCGGCATCAAAAAGAAGCTGGCCGCGGAGAGGAACGCTGCCGGGAAGGGAGCGTTCGGGCCGGCCGACAGTCGCCAGCAGCTCGAAGATCTCAGGGCCGAGGTGGAAGCCGCGCGCGAATTGCTGAAACAGGCCGACGGCGAAGCCTGGCAGGATCGTCTCTCCGGTCTAAAGCAGATCGAGAAGCAACTGGACCGGCAGGGACTCAGCGCCCGGGCGCTCAACCGCGGGGAGATGCAGGCATTTCTGGACAAGCTGGAGCAGGCAGTTGCCGGCGAGCTCGACCGGCGTAGCCTCCAGGAAACCGAACAGTTCCTGCAGCAGCTTATGCAGCGCGGCCAGGGCCTGCAACGCGATGCCAGGGGGCGGCCCGACGGGAACAGGGAGGAGGACGGCCCGGACGACGGCAAGCGTGAAGCCGGTCCCGGCGCCACGGCAGGGGAGGAGCCCGGAACGAACACGGGAAAAGCGCAGCCGCTGCCGGATGTCAAAGGCGGGTTGCGCACCCAGGTGAAGGGTTCGATCGGCGAGGGCGAGCGCAGCGGCATCTTCTTCAAGGGCAAACCCGCTCCCGGCACGAGCGGGCTTTCCCAGGACGAAGTGATCGCGAGCTACCGGCGCCAGGCGGAAGCCGAGTTGAACACGGAAAAGATTCCCGAGCAGCTGAAAGACACGATCAAGAATTATTTTCTATCACTGGAAAAGGCGCAGTAAGAAACAATATGAGGGGATCCTCCCCTCACGCTCCCCTACATCAGGGCGCCTATCCTTCATTTTGATAGGCGCTCTAAGGAACGAAGAAATGGATTCCGTTGAAGACATCGAGCAACGCATAGCGCGCGCGGGCCGTTCGTTCGCGGAGGTGAAAGCCGAGATGGCGCGGCGGATCGTCGGCCACGAAGCGCTGATCGAGCAGGTTTTTATCGCCCTGGTGTGCGGCGGCCACTGTCTCCTCGAGGGCGTCCCCGGATTGGGCAAGACGCTGATGGTGCGCAGCCTCGGCGAGATCCTGAGCCTGAGCTTCTCGCGCGTCCAGTTCACGCCGGACCTCATGCCGGCGGACATCACGGGCACCAATCTCCTCGCCGACGACCCGTCGGGGCGGAAGATCTTCGAGTTCCAGAGAGGGCCGATCTTCGCCAATATCGTGCTCGCCGACGAAATCAACCGCGCCACGCCCAAGACGCAGTCGGCGCTCCTGGAGGCGATGCAGGAGGCGAGCGTTACCGTCGGCGGCAAGGGGCACCATCTGGAAAGTCCGTTCATGGTGCTCGCGACCCAGAACCCGCTGGAGATGGAAGGCACCTACCCCCTGCCGGAGGCGCAGGTGGACCGTTTTTTCTTCAAGCTGCTGCTGGAGTATCCGGGCCGCGAAGAGCTCTCCCGGATTGCCGATCTCACCACGGCGGCTCCGCCAGGAGCGTTGAGGGAGATCCTGGACGGCGCGGCGATCCTGGAGATCCGCAGCTGGGTGCGCGAAGTGCCGCTCGCGGAGACGGTGAAAGACTACGCCGTGCGCCTGATCCTCGCCACCCACGCCGGGCCGGAAACCGACGGCAGCGGTGTCGAGATCGCGCGCCGCTTCGTGCTCTACGGCTCCAGCCCGCGGGGGCTGCAAAGCCTGATTCTCGCGGCCAAGGCGCGGGCGCTCCTGTCCGGCCGGCCCAATGTTTCGTTCGAGGATATCCGGTCGGTGGTCACCCCCAGCCTGCGCCATCGCGTGATTCTCAACCTGGAGGCGGATGCCGAGGGGATCAGCCCGGAAAAAATTCTCGCCGAGGTCGTTCGGCAGGTGCCGGAGGTCAGTTAGAGCGCCTATCACGATGAATGATAGGCGCCCCGATGCAGGGGAGCATGAGGGGAGCATCCCCTCATTGGTCAGGAGAGTCATGAGCGTAGAGGTAGGAGTCCGGGGTCCGGGGTTTGCGCCCGCGCGCGTCGACACGCTCCTGGACGCCGATTTCCTGAAAAAACTGGAACGGCTGCACCTGATCGCCAAGCGCCTCGACTGGGCGGGCGCCAGGGGCGAGCACGCGGCTTCGCGCAGGGGTTACAGCCTGGAGTTCTCGGATTACCGCCGCTACCAGCGCGGCGACGATCTGCGCTACGTCGACTGGAATATCTACCGCCGCCTCGACCGGCTCCTGCTCAAGGTGTTCACCGCCGAGGAAGAGCTGAACATCTATCTCCTGGTCGACACGAGCGCGTCCATGGCTTGTGCCGCCGCCACGGCGGAAGCCGGGGCGGTGAAGTTCGGCTACGCAAAAAAAGTCGCCGCGGCCCTTGGCTACATCGGTCTCAAGAACCTCGACCGCGTCGGGGGCGCGGCGTTTTCCTCCACCTTGCAGGCGCCGCTCAAGCTGGGCCGGGGGCGTACGCAGATTCTCCGACTCTTCGGCTTCCTGAACCGGCTTTCCTGCGCCGGTCCGACTGATCTCCGTGCGTCGATGCGTAAATTTACCACCCTGTTTCCTCATCCCGGTCTCGCGGTGGTCGTGAGCGACCTGTTCGATCCTGCGGGCTGGCGCGCGGCGGTGGAGGACCTGGCGCGAAAGAAGTACCAGGTCCTGGTGATCCATGTGCTCGACGAGAACGAGCTGCGGCCGGGATTGCTGGGAGATGTGGCGCTGGTGGACGCGGAGGGAAGCCGCGAGCGCCGGTTGATCGTGGACGCGGACCTCGCGCGCCGTTTCGAAGAGGAGCTGGCGGGCTACTTTCGCGACATCGAGACGGCTTGCGCGAGCCTCGGGATCGACTATCTGCGCACCACGACCAGCGTTCCTTTCGACGAGTTCGTGCTGAAATCGCTGCGCCAGGTGGCGAGCGTGGCCTGAACGATGCTTTGGGGCGTGCCATTCGCGTTGCTGGCTCTCGTCGGGGCCGTGCCCCTGATACTGTTTCTGCACAGTCTCAGGCCCAGGGGATTGAAGGTCAGCACCACGGCGCTCTTTATCTGGGAGCGGGTGTTGCAGGAGCGCCCGCTGGCGACGCGGCTGGGCTGGTTCGTGCGCAGGAACCTGCTCCTGATCCTGCAGCTGCTCGCCGCGATTCTGCTGATCGCAGCTCTGGCCGATCCATCGCTTACCCGTCTCGGCGCCCCTGCCGGGGACACCGTCGTGGTCATGGATCTGACCGCCAGCATGAAAGCCAGGGGGCGGCCGGCGGGCACGCGCTTCGACGCCGCGCGCCGGGAGCTTCTCTCCCTGGTCGACGCCTTGCCCGCCGACCGGAAAATGATGCTCATCGGGGCCGGCCCTGAAACCCGCCTGATCGTGCCTTTCACCACGGATAAGAAGCGGCTGGGGGAGGCCGGACGGAACCTGCTGCCCACCGATGCCTCCGGGGACGTAAAAGACGCGATCCTCTTTGCCCATTCCTTTCTGAAAAAAGGCAGCCGCGACCGTGTGGTCGTCATCAGCGACGGCGCCTTCGCCGGCGCGGAGGAATTCAACCGTGAATCAGCCGGCCTGCGCCTGATCAGGGTCCCCGGCGGTGCGGAAAACCTGGGCATCGTCCGGCTCGATCTCAGGCGCCGTTCAGACGGGTCGGAGCGCTACGAGGTGATGGCGCAGGTTCGCAACTTTGGCACCGGCGCGGCGCGCGCACCGCTGACGCTGGCGCTCAACCAAACGGTGCTGGCGCGCGAGGACATCACGATCGAGCCCGGCGGCCGGCGCGTCCTCGTCTACCCCTATGAAGGCGATCCCCTCGGCACGCTCACCGCGCAACTCGCGATCGACGATGATTTCGCCACGGACAATCGCGCCACGCTCACGGTGAGCGCCATGGCGCCGATGCGGGTGCTCTATGTCGGTCCCGGCAACCCCGCCCTCGCCAACCTGCTGCGATTCTTCCCCGGCGTGCAATTGACGTCCGTGACGGGCTGGGACGCCGGGCAGCGCGAGGGCGGCCGGGAAAGCGCTTACGACGTGGTTGTTTTCGACCGCGTGGCGGTTCCCGAGCTTGCCGAAGGCAATGTGATACTCATCAACACGGTGGCGCCGAATCTTCCGCTCAACCTCCAGGGTGAAGCGCGAGCGCCGCGAGTGAGCGCGCGGCTGGCGAAGCACCCGGTTACCGCGGGCTTGAGCCTGGGCGATCTTCACGTGCAGCAGTCTTTGCGGGTGGTGGCCGGCGGCGACGCCGTCGTCTTGGCGCGGGCGGCGGGTGACCCGCTGCTGGTTGCCTTCGAGCGCGCGCGGCTGCGGGCGCTCTACATCGGCTTCGATCTGATGGCTTCCGACCTGCCCTACCGCGTGGCTTTTCCGGTCCTGTTCTACAACGTCTTCGAGTGGTTTCAGCCGGCACGCCGTGAATTTCCCGCCAACGGCGTGCGCGCCGGCGCCTCCATCCCGATCTTTGTTCCGCCGGGTGACCGGGAGCTCGAGATCACCGCGCCGTCGGGACGGAAAGAGCGATTGGAAGTGACCGGCAATCCCGTGGTATTCGGCGATACGCTGGAAGCGGGCGTCTACGCATACAAGAGCGCCAGCCGCGAAGGACGCTTTGCGGTCAATCTGCTGGATGAAGAGGAATCCGATATCGGCGCCCGGGCCGGCGCCAAGGCTGCAGCGGCTGCGCTACCGGCAGGACAGGACGGCGGCGTCGCCGAAGCCGGTTTCCCGCTCTGGCCTTTCCTGCTCGCCGCCGTGATCCTGCTGCTGGCCATGGAGTTGATCCTGGCCCGCCGGATGAAGCTCTTGCTCCCGCCGCTGGTGCTCCGCGCGGGCGCGGTCGCGGCACTGGTTCTCGCGTGCGTGAATCCGAAAAATTTCCAGGCCGTTGAAGCGCTCGACGTCGTACTGAGCGTCGACGTGTCCCGCAGCGTGGGACAGGAAGGGGCGGACAAGGCCCGCGAGGTTCTGGAGGCGGCGGCTCGTTTGAAGGATGCCGACACGCGCACCGGCCTCATGACCTTCGGGCGCGCGCCGCAGTGGGAGTTTCCGCCGCGCCGCGACTTTCCCGCTGCGGATTTCGCCGTGCGCATGGACCGCGATGCAACCGATATCCAGGCGGCCCTACAGGCGGGCCTGGCCCAGATCGGCGAAGGGCGCCAGGGGAGGGTGCTCCTGGTGTCCGACGGCAATGAAAATCGCGGCTCGAGCTCGCGCATCATCCCGCTCCTGCGCTCGCAGGGGACGCAGGTCTGGACGCTGCCCGTGAGCCTCGACCGCGGGCGCAACGAGATTTTTCTGAGCGACCTGGTGCTGCCCCGCCAGGTGGACAGCGCCGAGGCATTCGAGGTGCTCGGCAGGATCGAGAGCCTTCGCGATGCCACCGCCCGCGTGAAATTGTTGCGCGACGGAGCGCCGGCCGGCGAGCGCGACCTCAAGCTCAAGGCCGGGGTGAACGAGGTCGGTTTTCGCGACAGCCTGGGCGAAGGCGGCAGCCACAGCTACGAGCTGCTCGTCGAATCGAAAGACGACAACTTCGCGGAGAACAACCTGCTGCAGGGCGTAGTCGAGGTGAAAGGGCCGCCGCGAGTTCTGTTGCTCTCGTCCGAACCGGACAGCCAGCGCTTTCTGGCACGCGCGCTGCGGGTGCAGGGTTTCACCGTGACGGAATCCGCGCCGGAGGCGCGCGCGCTGGCGCTTCCCGAGCTGTCATCCTACGACCTCGTGATCCTGGACAACGTCCCCGCCTTTCACCTGACCCACGCGAAGATGGAAAGCATCGAGACCTACGTCCGCGACCTGGGCGGCGGTCTCCTCGTCGTCGGGGGCTCCCAGAGTTACGGCGCCGGGGGTTATTTCCGGACGCCGCTGGAGCGCATCCTGCCGGTGGACATGCGCCCTCCGGCGCGCCTCGATTTTCCCCACGTGGCGCTGCTTTTCGTGATCGACAAGTCGGGCAGCATGGGCGGCGGCGCCGGTCCGGAGGGCGGCACGAAACTTGATGTGGCGAAAGCCGCGGCCGTCGCCGCGGCGGATATCATGAATCCTACCGACCAGGTCGGCATTCTTGCATTCGACGCGGCGTGGCACTGGGCGCTGCCCTTTCGCCCCGTCGGCAAGGGCGAGTGGATCAACGACAAGCTCGCGTCGCTGCAATCCGACGGCGGGACGGACCTGTACAAGGCAATGGTCGAGGCGCGGCGCGCCATCGTCGCGAAGCAGGCGGCGATCAAGCACGTCATCGTGCTGTCCGACGGTCTCTCCGACAAGGCGGATTTTCAATCACTGGTCCAGGAGTTCGCGCGCGCCGGCGTCACGGTGTCGACGGTTTCGGTGGGGGACGACGCCGACGCGAAATTGATGGCGGAGATCGCGCGCGGGGGCAAGGGCCGCGACTACGTCGCCGTCGATCCGCAGGCAATCCCGCAGATCTTCACCAGCGAGACGCTGTTGATCTCGCGCGACCTGCTGGTTGAAAAAACCTTCGCGCCGGGCGTGGCGATGGCGGCGGGACCGCTGCGGGGAATCGCCCAGGGGTCGTTGCCGCGCCTGCGCGGCTACGTCCTCACCTATCCCAAGCCCCGCTCCGAGCTGTACATGAAAGCGGGCGAAGATCCGCTGCTGGTTTCCTGGCGCCATGGGCTGGGGCGCGTCATGGCTTTCACTTCGGACCTGAGCGGGCGCTGGGGCCGGGAATGGGTGGCATGGCAGGGCCTGCCCCAATGGGCCGGTCAGCTGGCGCGCGACACGATGCGGAAAGTCGTCGAAACGCGCGTGCGCGCGGAATTTCATGCCGAGGCCGACGCGGTGCGGATCGTCGCGGATTTCGTCTCCGGGGACGGCCGGTTCGTGAATCATCTGAAGCTTCACGGCAACGTCACGGCGCCGAATCGAACCACGCAACAGCACGCCTTGCCGCAGAGCGCGCCGGGCCGCTACGAAGGCAGGTTCGTGCCGGCCGGGCGGGGCATTCATTTCGTAACGCTGTTCGCCGAAGGCGGCGCGGGGGAAGCGCCGTCATCCGTGGTGACCATCCCGTACGTCGCGCCCTATCCGAAGGAATACCGCGAGTTGCGGCCCAATCTCGCGCTGCTCGGCCGTCTTGCCGGGGATACCGGCGGCGAGATGCTGGATCCGGACAATCTCGCGGCGGGCTTGAGACGGCTCTACACGCCGTTGCCGGGAAAAGCCTTCCGCGGCCACGAAAGCTGGTGGGCGCTGGCCGGCATCGCGCTGGTCCTGTTTCTGGCCGACCTGGTGATGAGGGGCTGGCCGTGGCGGGCGCGACCGGCTCCTGCCCGGCATTGAAGAAAGGACTAGGTCGTCGCCTTCTGCTTCGTTTCCCACCACTGCTTCAGCCACCCGCTGGTGCCGCCCAGCCGGACGAGATCGCGCAGCGCTCCGGGCAGCGGAGGGTATTCGCGGGTGAGGTTGCGCGTGCAGTTGACGAAGAGGCCCGCGGAGAAATCCACTTCCAGCTCGTCGCCCGTCTCGCAGAGATCCGTGACCGCCGGGCAGTCGGTCATCGTCCGCAGTCCGACGCCGATCGCGGCGCGGTAGGCGAGAAACGGCATGGACTCGCACACCAGCCCCAGCCCGAGTGCCTGCATCGCGATGTAGCCGTTCATCTTCGGTCCCATGCCGAAGTTGCGGCCGGTCACGATGATGTCGCCCGGGCGCGCGCGGGTGTGGAAGCCCGGGTCGGTTTCCTCGAAAAGCCGGGGAACGAGGTCCCTGGGATCGAAATAGCGGCCGCCGATCATTGCGTTGGGAATGACTCCGCCCGCGTGCGGCACGTCGTGCCCCAGCTTGTAGCAGCGCCCTTTCAGGCGCCATTGAAACTCGTTCATGTTGCGGACCTTCCGGTGGCTGGCGCAATCGTAGTACGGCTCGGAGCGTAGCCAGAGCACAGGACAGCGTCAAGGCGGTGGACGCGAATGGTCGCGCTCGGCACACTGAGAGCACGGAGGATAGCCATCATGAACGTGAAAGCTCGAAGGGCGCGTCGCGTGGCGGCAGGGGTCGCTGCGCTGGCGGCATTCGCTTGCGGGTGCGCTGCGGCAGCCGACTGGCGGCCAGACAAGCGCGTCGAGCTCGTCGTGCCCAGTGCCCCGGGCGGCGGCAACGACCGGATCGTCCGCCTGGTCATCAAGATCAGCCAGGAAAACCGTCTCCTGGATGGGATCGTGAACGTCGTGCACAAGCCCGGCGCCGGCGTCGTCATGGGGCTTACCTATCTCAACCAGCATTCCGGCGACGGCAACTATATCGGCATCATTTCGGCGACGTTCATGGGCGACTACGTCACCGGCCGGAGCACGTTCGGACCGGGCGACATCACGCCGATCGCGCAGCTCTTCAGCGAGTCGGTCGCCTTCGCGGTCAGACCCGATTCGGTAATCAGGTCCGGGCAGGATCTGCTGGCGCGCCTGAAGGCCGATTCGTCCTCGATCAGCACGGCGATCGCGGGCGGCGTCGGCAACCACAACCACATCGCCATCGCGCTCGTCACGCGCGCCGCGGGCGGCGACGTCAGGAAGCTCAAGATCGTGAGATTCAACGGCGGCGCGGAATCGATTACCGCCGCGCTGGGCGGGCACGTGGACATGGTCATCACGCCCGCCGCCACGGCGTTGCCGCACGTGCAGGCGGGGCGGCTGCGCTTTATCGCCATTACGGCGCCCAGGCGCCTGCAAGGCGCGCTTGCAGCGGTTCCCGTCTGGAAAGAGCTCGGCGCGAACGCGGTGCTCTCCAACTGGCGCACCATCGTGGGGCCGCGCGGCATGACGCAACCGCAGGTCGCGTTCTGGGAAAACGTGCTGGCGCGGGTGGTGGAAAACGACGAATGGAAGCAGATGCTGGAGCGCGATTCCCTCGAGGGCGACTTCCTGAAGAGCGCCCAGACCCGGGCTCAGCTCAAGACCGAGCACGACGAGCTGAAGGCCATCATGACCGAACTGGGGCTCACGAAGTGAGCCCCAGAGAGTAGGGACAAGAGACTAGGGACCAGAGGCCTCACGATCTCGCGAGCACACCAGTCTCTAGTCGCCGGTCTCTAGTCTCTCAGTAGTTCGCGGGGATCAGTGATCTTCCCCGCGACTGCCGAGGCGGCGACTGTCGCGGGACTGCCGAGATAAAGGTCGGCATCCTTGGCGCCGAACCTGCCGGTGGCGTTGGCAGTGGCGGTGGAGATTGAGATCTCGCCCGAGTGTACGAGCCCCATGCGCCCGCTGGCGCACACCCCGCAGCCGGCGGGAAGCACGAACGCCCCCGCCTCCTGGAAGATCTCCAGCAGGCCTTCGCGCCGGATGCGATGCGTCGAGTCCTCGGAGCCCGGCGTGATCAGCAGCCGGACGCCCGGCGCGACGCGGCGCCCTTTGAGGATGCGCGCGGTCAGCGCCAGGTCGTCGTACATGCCCGAACCACACGACCCGATGAACGCGTGGTCCACGCGCGTGCCGGCGACCTCCGCGAGATCGACCGCGCGATGCGGGCCGCCGGGGAGCGCGACCTGCGGCTCCAGCGCGCCAACGTCCATCTCGATGCTTGCTTCGTAGCTCGCTTCGAGATCGGGATAGACGGGCGTGAACGGGCGCACGGCGCGCTCGCGCGCGTACGCGACGATCTCGTCGGACGGTGGAAAGAAAACGCCGATCGCGCGCATCTCGGTGGGCGTGCTGCACAGCGCGATGCGCTGGGCGAGGGAGAACTGGTCGAGCTCGCCCGCGAATTCGAGGATGCGATAGTCGATGTCCACGCCGAATTCGCCGCCGGGCCGGAGCCGCTTGCCGATCTGGTAGCCGAGGTCCCGCCCGTAGACGCCCGGCTTGAGACGGCCCTTGATCGAGAGCTTCACCGTCTTCGGCACGAGCGTCCACGTCGTCCCGGTCGCGAGCACGCCGGCGATCTCGGCGCCCACGCGGATCGCGAGCGCCCCGATGCCGCCGGCGTTGGTGCAATGGCGGTCGTTGTCGAAGTAGAACGTGCCCGGCGACACCAGGCCCCGCTCCATCGGGAAGATGTGGCCGTGCCCGCCGCGGCCGGCGTCGTAGAAGTGCTTGACGCCCCAAAGCTGTGCGGCTTTGCGGTTGAACGCCCCACGGGCCACTGCCCGGTCGTTGTTATAGACCACGTCATGGTCGGTCACCATGAGCACGCGGTCCGGGTCGAAGAGCCGGTCGATGCCGAGCGCGTCCAGCTCCTGCTTCGCGCCCATTACCACGCCGTCGTGGATCATGGCGAGATCCACCGCGGGATACACGATGTCGCCGGCGCGCGTCTCGCGCACGCCGCTCGCGCGTGCGAGAATTTTTTCCACCGCCGTCATGCCCATGCCGCGAGTATCGCGGCTCGGTCCGCACCGGTCAAGGCGCTGGTACGGCGCTTGCTATACTCGGAGCGATTGGAGACAGGATGACTTTCATGCGAGTCGCGGTTACGGCATTGCTGGTGGCAACGATCCTCATCGGGACGCCCCCCGCGTCCGCGCAGTGGAAGCCCGACAAGCCGGTCGAGATCGTCGCGCCCTCCGGTCCGGGCGGCACCACCGACCGCACCGCGCGCGTCATCGCGCGCGTCATCCAGCAGTACAAGTTCGTCGACGTGCCGGTCAACGTCGTCAACAAGCCGGGCGGCAGCGGCACCATCGGCTATACGTACCTCAACCAGCATCCCGGCGACGGCCACTACATCATCATCGGCACGAGCGGCTCGGTGAGCAACTTCATCACCGGCACAGTGCCGTTCAACCACAACGACTTCACGTCGGTGGCGATGCTGTTCGACGAATGGATGAGCATCAACGTGCAGGCGGGCTCGCCCATGAAGAGCGGGCGCGACCTGATCGCGCGGCTGAAGCAGAACCCGGAAGGTTTGCCCTTCGGCATCTCCACCAGCCGCTCGGGAGGCAATTTCACCTCGCTCATGATCTGCCTGCGCGGTGGCGGAATCGATATCAAGCGCGTGAAGACGGTGATCTTCCAGGGCGGCGGCGCGACGACCCAGGCGCTGCTCGGCGGGCACGTCGAGGTCATCAATACCGGCCCCGGCAACATGGTGGAGTTCCTGCGTGCGGGCAAGCTGCGCACCCTGGCGGTATCGGGTCCGACGCGCCTGTGGGGGCCGTTCGCGGACGTGCCGACGTGGCGTGAGCAGGGCGTTCCGGCCGACGCTGGCAGCTGGCGCGGCATCCAGGGCCCGAAAGGGATGAGCGCCGCGCAGCTCTCGTTCTGGGACCGGTTGTTCCAGAAGCTCGTGCAGACCGAGGAATGGAAGAAGGACCTGGAGGCGAATTTCTGGGTCGACACCTACGCGCCCGCGGCCGAGGCAAGGCGGGCATTCGACCGCGAGTTCCAGGAGTTCAAGGCGATACTCACGGAGCTCGGCATGGCAAAATCGAACTAGCCCTACCTAGACCCTCGACCCTCATCCCTCATCCCTCATCCCTCATCCCTCATCCCTCATCCCTCAGGGATACTCCGCGTGCTTCGGCACCTCGTGCGGCTCGACGTACCACGGCGACTTGGAGTTCCAGAAGATATTCATCTCCGGGCGCATGCCCGGGTCGGCGTCCAGGACTCCGGCCGGGATCAGCATGTCGCCACGCACGGGGATCTCGTGGGGAACGCGCGTGCCGCATTGGCTGCAGAACCAGACCGCGAAGCGTTGCGACCCCGCATGCTTGTAGCGGGTCACGGCCGACTCGCCGGAGAGCCACGCGAACTGGCTTTTCGGCAGAAAGATGTTCGCCGCGTGCGCGCTGCCGGAGGCTTTGCGGCAGCGGGAGCAGTGGCAGTACCTGAAACCGGTCAGCGGCGCCTTGATCTCGAACTTGACCGTGCCGCAGAGACAGCTTCCCGTGAGTTTGTCCGTTTCCATTTCGACTCCTTTGCTCCAAAAAATGAACCGCCGAGGCCGCCAAGGCCGCCAAGAAACCTCAGATCGAATATTAACCGCCAGATCGCGACGGAGTAAGATGTATCCACGCATGCAACGGGGAGGCCGGTGATGGCTGAAACGGTACAGCAGCTTCTATCGAGGCAAGTGGCGCGCTTCGTCGAGCGCAAGGGCGACTGGGACGCCTTTGCCGACGCGCGCGTGGAGGGCTTCCGGCGCGCCCAGCACCGTTATATCGGCAGCGGCGCCTCCGGCAAGCCCGACGCGAGCGCCATCCCGGCGGAGCATTTCACGTTGAGCGTCATATTCATTCCGCCCGGGCAGGGTAACGCTCTCCACACGCACGAGGTCGAGGAGGTGTTCTTCATACTCGCCGGCAAGGTCCTGGTGTTCGTCGAGGACGGGGCAGGCAACCGCGCGGAGACCGTCCTGGGACCGTGGGATTGCGTGTCGTGCCCCGCAGACGTTCTTCACGGGTTTCAGAACGTGGGGCTCGAGCCCGCGTATCTGCAGGTGATGCTGGGCAAGGGCCGCCCGGACCTGATGACCTACAAGGACGAGGCGCTGCAGCAGCGGCGCGGCGAACACCTGGCCCTGCCTTGATAGATAAGATCAAGAACACCTTGGCCACGGAAACACACGGAAACACACGGACAAGGTCAAACTCAGGATTCAGGATTCTGGACTCCGGCCGTATAACGTGTGCGATGGCGCGCGCACGCAAGTGCGATCAGCGCTTGCCAAACGTCGCTGTCCATCGCGTTGTTGGGTGCCATCACTTCGAAGCGCTGACCTTCACTTTGACAGTGACCAGCAGTCTGAGCTGCTGACCGGACGCACCCGGGGCCCATGCTTCGTATTGGAACTCATCTTCACCGACGAAGCCAGGCTGCGGCAAGTACGAAGCATTTGGTGGAACGAAGCTCGCCGTACCGTTGCGCGGAGCTCTGATTATGCGGCCCCCGCTTGCCGGGTTGGCGCGCTCCGCGGGCAACCCGTAGTTCGGTAGGACACAGGGCAAGCCACGGTTAGCCATTTCAACGGTGGCAACCGCACCCTGCGGCCCGGTTGCACCCTGGTATGGCGAAAACCTGCAAGGCGATGATTCAGGCTGTCCGTGCGCAAGCAACGGTAAGAGTAGACCGAACGCGAGCATAAAAGGTGGCTGGCAGCGCATGTTGTGGCCTTGCGGCACCTAACGCCTTATTGAGCGGCGCGCCGCTCTTCGGCGCGTCCGCTTTCGAACGCGTGGTTAGGCCGCATGGTCGCTCAGCAACGACTGGAACCGCCAGAGCAGAAGGCCCAATGCGGCAGCAGCGATACCGCAGCCAAGTGCGAGCACTTTGAGTAAACGTCCTCGGGATACCGCGCTCTCACCGGTGATGACGGGAGTATCGCGAATAACCCGAAGTCCCGGGGGTGGAAACTCTCGCGCCCGGACAACCCTTTCACCCAACGACCAAAGATAGGCGGCGAATGCAAGCAGCGGCGCTAGCAAAAGTACGGCCAGAAGTATAAGAACCGACCTCGCCCGTTGCGCCGAGGCCCCTGGGTCGGCCAACACCCAGTCGCTTAACGGGATGCGATATCGTTCGAAGGCGGCGATCAATAGAGCGCCAGCGCACGTGCCGACGACGAGAATCAGCACAACCTTTCGACGGGCATTCGGGTCCGTTTTACGGATGTCGGGCATCTGTGCGTGCGGCCTAACGTAATGTGAACTTCCGATTTGGTGATCAATTAGACACCGGATTACTGGAGGCTGTCATCCGCGGACGGTGCAGGAATTGTTGGGCCACTCGGACGTGTCCACGACGATGATCTACACCCACGTGCTGAACAAAGGCGGCCGCGGGGTGAGGAGCCCGCTCGATGCCGGCGCCGCCGGCGAGCCGCCGGTGCTGAAGGACGTCGCGGAAGAGCGCTACGAAGTGGCGGTCGCGTGTTTCGAGGGCTCTCCCCCGAGGGGGCAGTATTCTTGACGTCCGTGTGCTTCCGTGTGTTTCCGTGGCCAATCTGCCTTTGACCTTATCCGAGTTCATCCGCGTTCATCGGCGGTTGCATTTTGCTGTAGCGGAACCTCGAACCACGTCGCCTTTCCCATTCCGCGGCGTTCGCCGGACGCGGAAAACAAGGCCGTCCCGGTGTAGTGCCTGCGCCCATCCCGGGCGAATTCCCAGCCGATCACGACGCAGCGCTCTCCGGCCGCGATCTGACCGTTCAACTGCACCGTGAGCTCGCCGAGCAGCATGCCCATTCCCTGTGAAACCTTGAACGAAAACGCGCCGGGGCAATCGAGGGCAGCCCACCGGAATACCGGCTGCACTTTGCCAGACGCATCCGTGAGCGTGGCGTCGGGGATCCAGGGGGACGCAACGACCTTCGTGCCAGCATGCGCACCGGGGAAGATGCGCAACCCGTCGCCTTCCGCGCGCTGAGGGCCGCAGACGAAACACGTCGAATAGGCGTGGAAACGGAACCCCACGTATGAGCGGGACGCGATCTCCGCCTCTGGAATGTTCGGGGCCGGCGGGACGTTCAGCTCCAGTGGTTGCGCGGGCCGCGCGGTCGCAACCACGACATCGCCGCTCATCATCTCCACGCCGCCATTCACCGGCCTCACCTCCATTGCCTCGTCCAGCGGGACCGGCACGTGCAGCCGGACGGTTGCCGGATTGCCGACGAACGAGGCGAGCCGCCCGCAGACGTAGCCGCCGTTGCCGGAATCGGGCGGGCCGCAGAAGCGGCGGGGAATAGTTATTGTCTGTGGCATTCAAGTTTCAGATCGAACCGCCAAGGCCGCCAAGACCGCCGAGAAGAACAAGAATGGAACCGCCGATGGACGTCGATAAGTTCAAGATCAATTCAGCCACGGAATCACACGGAAACACACGGAAAGCGAAAGCGGACTCGATTTTCACTCGGCGTCGCGAATCGCCGCGCTAGACGCTCACAATGAGGGACGCGCGCCGCTCTTGCGCGCGTCCCTCTCGATTGTGTTTGTTGGGTGTCGTCTCACGATGCGTGCGAACTCAGTGCGAGGCATCGGCCTGCGGCCCTCGAACCAACCGCCCGGGCAGGAGACCGGTCGGCACGCCGCCTCGATACACTATTGCGCCGCTCACGATCGTGGCCGTGTACCCATCCGCGCGTTGTACGAGGCGTCGTCCGCCGCTCGGCAGATCATAGGCCACTTCTGGCGCGTGCAGATACAGGCGAGCTGGATCGATAACGTTTAGATCCGCCTTGTAGCCGGGGGCGATGAGCCCGCGGTCCTCGAGACCCACCGCTCGTGCCGTATCGTGGCTGAGCCACTTCACCACTACCGGCAGGGGCAGACGCGTGCCGCGAGTCCGGTCGCGCACCCAGTGCGTAAGCATGAAGGTCGGGTAACTTCCGTCACAGATCGTCCCGCAGTGCGCGCCGCCATCGCCCAGCCCGAGTACTGAACCGGCGTGACTCATCATGCGCAAAGACGAGTCAAGCGAACCATGCTCGTAGTTGCACAAAGTTACGTATAGATTGTTCTGCCCGTTGCGCTCGAGCATCAGATCGTAGGCAAGCTCTTCCGGGGTGACGCCTAGACGTTTCGCCCGAGCCGCGATGCTCTGCTCGATCGGTTGCTCGTAGTCTGGCGGGTCGCCGAGCAGGAACATGTGGTCGAACTCCCGCGCCAGGCGTCCCAGCACGATCGTCGGATCGGGATCGGCCGCTTCCGCGAGGATCCGGGCGCGAACCTCGGGCTTCTTCAGTTCGCGAATCTTTTCGTCGAATGGTAGCTGCGCAAGCCTGACATAGGATTCGCAGGTGTAGAAAGTGTTCAGCGTCAACTCGTGTCCGAGCATCACGCCGATCGCCCGGCTGAGGACTTGGGCCTTGATAGGGAGCCCTGCGGCTGTCGACTCGGCCGCCCAGTCGAGCACGTCGTGCCAGCGCAGTGTCATCGGGCCGTAGCTACCCTCCAGGAGCGAGACAGACAACGGCCGGCCCGCGCGCCGCACAAGCCGGCGCAGCAAAGAAAAGGTCTGTTCAGGGTCGTCGAAATCGGTGATCAGTTGCATGACGCCTCTGCCCGAGGCCCTTAGGGCCTGCGCGAGTACCATCAGCTCGCCCTCGGCCGCCTCGAAGCTCGGTGTGGACTTGCCGTCGGCGGAACGGTGGAAGAACGTGCGCGATGTGGAAAAGCCCATCGCACCCGCCGCCACAGCTTCGCTCACGATTTTGGCCATCTGCTCCAGATCGGCGGGCGTCGCGGGCTCCCGGTTGGCGCCTCGCTGGCCCATTACATAGACGCGGACGGGGGCGTGCGGCACGTAGGCGCAGATGTCCATGTCGTACCGTCGGGTCGCGAGGAATTCGAGGTACTGGGGAAACGTCTCCCAAGTCCAAGGCAAGCCCTCCACCAGCACCGGGTGAGGGATGTCTTCGACACCTTCCATGAGCCCGATCAGCATCTCGTGTTGATCAGGCCGGCATGGCGCAAAGCCCACCCCGCAGTTGCCCATCACGACGGTTGTCACGCCGTGACTTGACGAAGGCACCAGTCGGTTGTCCCAGGTGACCTGCCCGTCGTAGTGCGTGTGAATGTCGACGAAGCCAGGAGTGACGATCAGTCCTCGCGCGTCGATTTCCTCGTGTCCACGAGCCGAGAGCTTCCCGACCTCAACAATGCGATCGCCGGATATGGCGACATCGGCTTCGAACGGTTCGGCTCCGGTTCCATCGACAACCCGTCCGTTTCTGACGATCAGATCAACATCGCGCGCCATGTCTCGGTTCCTCCAACTGCACGCTTTCACGTTTCGTAACAGATCCCGAAGGCCTGTCTATGACGCCAAACGTTGTTCTACAGTACTTCTAACGTCCGTGTGATTCCGTGGCCGATCTGCTCTTGATCTCATCGGCGTGAATCGGCGTTCATCGGCGGTTTCATATTGCTTTTCTTGGCGGCCTTGGCGGTATCTTGGCGGTTCAATATTTTTGCTGTTGAGCCTGCTGCGGCGCCGTGATCACGCGCGGTCCAGGGGCGGACCGAACCCCGTACGCTGCTCCACTCCAAGAACGTCGGCGGGCCGTTCGAAGGGTGCCGGCGTCGGCTCCCCCGCCTGGCGCGGCCGTCCGATCGAGGCAAAGAACTGGTCCAGGCCGGGCGGCAGGTAGGTCCAGGTGAACTTGAGCGGCCGCTCCGCGTCGTCATTGACGATCTTGTGCCTGACCCAGCGGCCCAGGTACGCCGTCGTGCCGGGCACGAACGCATGCGGCGCGCCATCCACCAGTATCGTGCCGCGGCCCTCGAAGCAGAACAGGATCTCTTCGTTGCGCGAATGCCAGTGCTCGCGCACGTAACAGCCGTCCGGCGCGACTACCTGGACTCCCATCGTTACCAGGTTCGACGTGCAGTTGTCCGGGCTGACCTTGATCGTGACGTAGCCGTCGGCCGGCCTGGGCTGCCAGTACGAGGCGCCCTCGTCAGGCTGCAGCACGATCTTCGATCCCTTGTCCGCG